>NZ_BAAAUN010000001.1:2566964-3208705 GCF_039533965.1 Microbacterium luteolum | reverse complement strand
TAGAGTCGCGGCATGAGCGCCGAAGCCCAGCCTGAAGTCATCGTCCGTCCGGTCCGTGATGTGGACGCGGAGGCGCTCGGTCGCGTGCACGCCCAGTGCTGGCACGAGACCTACGACCACCTGATCAGCAAGGCCGCGCTCGAACGGGTCTCACCCCGACGCATGGCGGAGCTGTGGACGCACTGGGCGGCCCAGGGCCCCGAGTTCACCATGCGTGCCGCGCTGGTGGACGGCGAGATCGTCGGGTTCGTCGGCTCCGGCCCCGCCCGCGACAAGGATGCCCCGGCGTTCCGCGAGCTGTACTTCATCTACCTGCTCGACGCGCTGCACGGCACGGGCATCGGCCAGAAGCTCTTCGATGCCGCGGTGGAGAAGGAGGAGCCGCTGTACCTCTGGGTCGCCGAGGACAACCCTCGCGCACACCGGTTCTACACGCGCAACGGCTTCACGCTCGACGGCGCCACGCACACCGAGCCCTTCCTCGGCGAGACGCTGACCGAAGTCCGCTTCGTCCGCTCCTGAATTCACCGGCTCGGACTGGGTCGGGCGGGCGGCGTCGCCCGCAGTCCGAGCGGCTGCCCGTGCACGATTCAGCAAGATTTCGCGCCGGAGCCCACGAATCGGACTTTCACACCGCCGAGTCCGACTTTCTGGCTGAATTCTGCACGCGCAGCGACCGTCAGAGGCGCTCGATGATCGTGACGTTGGCGACGCCACCGCCCTCGCACATCGTCTGCAGTCCGTAGCGGCCGCCGGTGCGCTCGAGTTCCGCGAGCAACGTGGTCATGAGTCGGGTGCCCGTCGCGCCGATCGGGTGACCGAGAGCGATCGCTCCACCGTTGACGTTGACCTTCTCGTACGGGACGTCGAGCTCGCGCATCCAGGCGAGCACGACGGAGGCGAACGCCTCGTTGATCTCGAACAGGTCGATGTCGGCGACGGTCAGTCGCGTCCGCTCGAGCGCATGCCGGGTGGCGGGGATCGGCGCGGTGAGCATGAGCACGGGATCGTCGCCGCGCACGGACAGATGATGCACGCGCGCCCGGGGAACCAGCCCGTGCTCCTTGACAGCCCGTTCGCTCGCGACGAGAACGGCACTCGACGCATCGCTGATCTGCGATGAGACGGCGGCCGTGATGCGCCCGCCGGGTCGCAACGGCTGCAGCCCCGCCATCCGCTCGAGCGTCGTGTCGCGGCGCACGCCCTCGTCGTGGTCGAGCCCGTTCTGCGGCGCGATCTGACGGGCGAAGCGCCCTTCGTCCTGCGCGAGCGCTGCTCGGCGGTGACTCTCCAGCGCGAACTGCTCCATCTCCTCGCGGGTGATGTCCCACTTCTCGGCGATCAGCTCGGCGCCGACGAACTGCGAGATCTCCTGGTCGCCGTAGCGAGCCTGCCATCCGGGCGACTCCGCGTAGGGCGTCGTGAACCCGAACGCCTCCCCCACGAGGGCCGACGACGTCAGCGGCACCTGCGACATGCTCTGCATTCCGCCCGCGATCACGAGGTCGGTCGTGCCGCTCATCACGGCCTGCGCGGCGAAGTGCACGGCCTGCTGACTCGACCCGCACTGACGGTCGATCGTGACGCCGGGCACATGCTCGGGGAATCCGGCGACGAGCAGGGCAGTGCGGGCGACGTTGCCGGCCTGCCCGCCGATCGCGTCGATCGTGCCGAGGATCACGTCGTCGATCAGTCCCGGATCGATGTCGACCCGGTCGACCAGCGCCCGCAGACTGTGCGCGCCCAGGTCGGCGGGATGGATGCCGGAGAGCGATCCGCCGCGCCTGCCGACCGGCGAGCGGACCGCGTCGACGATGTATGCCTCTGCCATGTTCCTCTTCCTCTCCCTCGTCGCGCGCGTGCACGTTCGCGGGTTCACGCGGCGTGGATCAACCGGAACCTCTCGCACACGACGGGCATGTCGGGCGCATAGCCGCGGGGGTTCTCGGAGTGCTCACGCCAATACCGCTCGTGAACTGCACGCCAGTGCGCGAGCGTGCGGTCGCCCTCACCCTCGGCGTGGGCATGCGCCTCGTCGACCTCATCGAAGGGGACGATCTCGACCGCCGTGGTCTCGATCACCGCTCGCGGTGCACCCGCCCCGTCGAGGATGATGCTCAGCTCTCCGACCGTCGGCAGCGGGTCCCGGTTCGCCTCGTAGTCCCACAGGGACGACGCGGTTCCGTCCTTCAGTCCGGTGACCACGAGCGCAAGGAGCTCATCGGCCTGCTGGGGGGTCGCGCCGAATCCCCATGCCTCGGGTGGGGTCTCCGGCAGCTCCGGCAGCGCTGTTCGCGCATCGCGCCAGTAATCGGCGATATGCGCGTCGTCGCTCTCCGGACTCACCGGCCCGACACCTGGCCGAAGAGCTTCGCGATCGGCGCGAGCACGAGCGGCCGCGCCGAGAACCAGCCGACCGCGAGCACGGCCAGCGAGGCGAGGAACACCCAGAAGCCCGTCCAGGTCACGGCATCCTGCGCTGCGTACATGTGGTTCAGGTTGCGCAGGAACCCGGTGAGCATCACGAGCGCGACGTGGGCGATGATGAACGCCACGAAGTACAGCATGATCGGGAAGTGCAGCGCCCTGGCCCACTCGACCGGGTACGCCTTCGACAGCTTCTCGGCCTTCTTCGGCCACAGCCCCGACATCCGGAATCCGGTCGCCACCGCCAGCGGCGCGGCGACGAAGACAGTCGTGAAGTACGCGAGCTGCTGCAGGCTGTTGTAGTTGTTCCAGCCGTTCTCATGCGGCCAGTCGAACGACACGTACTGCAGCGCGGCGGAGAGAGCGTTCGGGAAGACCTCCCAGCTCGTCGGCACGATCCGCACCCAGTGCCCGGTGACGAAGATCAGCACGACGAAGATCACGCCGTTGATGATCCACAGGAGGTCGAGCGCCTGGTGGAACCAGAGCGTCAGGCTGATCTTGCCCTTCTGACTGCCGCGCGGTGTCCAGAACACCGTCGGCCGCTTCTCGCTGCGCACGCGCAGCCCCGAGCGGATGATCAGCACGATCAGGAACATGTTGAAGAAGTGCTGCCAGCCGATCCACGGCGCGAATCCCGGTGCGACCGCGATGGCCGGTTCGTACTCCCCGGGGAATGCGGCGAGGAAGTCCTGCATGAAGGGGAAGCTGAGGAGGGTGCGAACGAACGCGATCGCCGCGCCTGCGACCAGCCCAAGCGCCGCGGCGCCCAGCAGACCGGCGATCGCCTGCGGCCACGACGGAAGACGACGAGCGGATGCCGGAGCCGCAGCCACATGCCGGGGAGCGCGGCCGTTCCAGACGGTGCGCGTCCACGGCAGCGGGGTGTCGAGGTCGGCGGAGAGGATCGCGACCGGGGCCGCGGCTTCGGCCTGGACGACGGCGGCACCGGTCTGCTCCGGCGCGCCATCGGCCGGAGTCTCCGCACCCGTCGCCGGGCTCGCGCTCGCGCTCAGCACCGGCGCCGTTCCGGCCGGCGGCCAGGGCTCACCACCGGCGACGCGCGGGAGGCCTCGGCGGACCGACGACTCGCCAGATGCCGGCGCCACGGCGGCTGCCGCAGCCACGGGCGTCGTCACCGCCTCGGGCGCCGCCGGCGCCACAGCGGGGGTCGACACGCCAGATGTCGGACCGGATGGAGACGAATGTCCGACATCTGGCGTGTCGGCCCCCTCTGCTGACGCGGAACCACGGTCAGACGCGGGACCAACCGCAGCCGTGGCGGCGGGCGGCCAGGGCTCGCCGCCGACGACGCGAGGCAGACCGCGGCGCATGCGCGCGACCGGACCTTCCGCGACCTGGGTCTCCGCGACCTGGGTCCCTGAGCTTGACGAAGGGCCCACGGCGGAAGACGCTTCGACAGGCTCAGCGACCCAACCGGGAGTCGCCTCTGCACTGCTCGCGACCTGGGTCCCCGAGCTTGTCGAAGGGCCAACGACCGAGGACGCTTCGACAGGCTCAGCGACCACTCCCGCGGCATCCGCCGGCGGCCACGGCTCGCCGCCGGGCACGCGCGGGAGTCCGCGCCGCAGCATCCGTGTGGCCATGGCTACTTCTTCCGCGCCTCGAGCGCGGCGATGACCTGCGGCACGACGGAGAAGACGTCGCCGACGATGCCGAAGTCGGCGACGTCGAAGATCGGCGCCTCGCCGTCCTTGTTGATCGCGACGATGTTCTTCGAGGTCTGCATGCCCGCGCGGTGCTGGATCGCCCCGGATATGCCGAGAGCGACATACAGCTGCGGAGACACCGAGACTCCCGTCTGTCCGACCTGGTGCGACTGCGGGATGTATCCGGCATCCACCGCCGCACGCGAGGCGCCGACCGCGGCGCCGAGCGCATCGGCGAGCTCCTCGACGAGCACGAACTTCTCCTTCGACGCGAGACCGCGTCCGCCCGAGACGACGCGCGTCGCCCCTCGGAGCTCGGGCCGGGAGGAGGCGACCTCCACCGCCTCGACCGCACCGGCGGTCGCGGCGACCGCACCGGATGCCGCGACCTGCAGCACCTCGACCTGCGGCGAAGCCACGGCCTCGGCACGCGCGTCGACCGCGCCCTGACGCACCGTGATGACCGGCGCCCCGAAGGTCGCCGCCGCATCGACGAGGTACGAGCCGCCGTACACCGAGTGCTGCGCGACGATGCCCTCGTCATCGCGGGAGACGCCCACCGCGTCCACCGCGAGCGCGCTCCTGGTACGCACGGCGAAGCGACCGGCGACGTCGCGGCCCGCGATCGAGTTGGAGATGAGCACGGCATCCGGCTTCACCTGGTCGAAGGCGGCCTGCAGGGCGTCGACGATCGGCACCGTGAGCGATGCGGAATCGCCCTCGGCGGTCAGCACGACCGCCGCACCGGCTGCCGCCGCGGCATCCACCGCGGCCTGGCTGCCGCCGACGATCAGGGCCACAGGAGCGCCGATCGTCGAGGCCGCGCCGACAAGAGCCGCGGTGCTGCTCGCGGCGCCGCCCGATGGGTCGACGTCGACGAGGACGAGGATGGGGTTCTCGGGATAGGTCATCTCACACCAGCCTGTTCTGCACGAGGTACTCGACGAGCTTCTCGGCGGCATCGCCCTCGTCGGTGATCTTCACGCCTGCCGCCCGCGGCGGCTTCTCCGACACCGCGGTCATGATGGTGCGGGGCGCTGCGGCAGGGTCCGCCGAGACGTCGAGGTCGGCGAGCGAGAGCACGTCGAGCGGCTTCTTCTTGGCCGCCATGATGCCCTTGAAGTTCGGGAACCGCGCGTCAGGGAGCGCCTCGGTGATCGAGACGACGGCGGGCAGCGGAGCCGAGACCTGCTGGCCGCCGGCATCCGCGGCGCGCGTGCCGGAGACGCCGTCGGCGGTGATCTCCACGGAGCTGAGGGCCGTGACCTGCGCGAAGCCGAGATGCTCGGCGAGCATCGCCGGGATCACGCCGCCGGAGCCGTCGGTCGACAGGTTCCCGGTGATCACCAGTTCGGGGGCTCCGCGGCGGATGGCCGCGGCGAGCACCTCTGCCGTGAGTCCGAGATCCGCACCGGCCAGCTGCTCGTCGGCGACGTGCACGGCGGAGCCGGCGCCGATCGCGAGCGCCCGTCGGACGGATGCCGTCGACCCGGCCGGCGCCATGGAGAGAGCCACCACCTCGGTGCCCTCGTTCTTGTCGGCGTAGCTCAGCGCGACCTCGAGCGCCCGCTCCGTGATCTCGTCGAGGACCACGTCGCCGGCGCCACGATCAGCCAGGCCGGTCTCGAGATTCAGCTTGCGATCGCCATAGGTGTCGGGCACCTCTTTGACCAGGACGAAGATCTTCATCGATTGCTCCTCACGACTGCTGCAATTCTAGACCGCGATACTGAGTCCCAGTCCACCTGCGACTCAGACCCAGAAGCCTCGGCAGCGGGCGCGTCGCGCGCCGTCCCGCCGCACCGCCCTCCCGCCGCTACCGTAGGGATGTGGCCCAATCCCGACCGCTCCCCGTTGACCCGCTCGCCGAGGCGAAGCGGCAGTGGCTCGCGCACGGATGGACGGATGCCGCTGACGGCATGACCGTCGTCACCTCGGTCATGCGTGCGCAGCAGCTGCTGCTCGCCCGCGTCGACGCCACGCTCAAGCCGTTCGCACTGAGCTTCGCCCGCTACGAGGTGCTGCGGCTTCTCGCGTTCAGCCGCGCGGGAAGCCTGCCGCTGTCGAGCGTGGTCGCCCGACTCCAGGTGCATGCGACGACCGTGACGAGCACGGCCGAGCGCCTCGTGCGGGACGGTCTGATCGTGCGTGCGCCGCACCCCTACGACGGCCGCGCCGCGCTCCTCGCCCTGACGGATGCCGGTCGAGAGCTCGTCGAACGGGCGACCGAGGCCCTCAACGCCGACGTCTTCGCCGATCCGGGTCTCAGCCGCGACGACGCCGCCGAGCTCGTCGCGATCGTGGCCAGGATGCGCAAGGACGCCGGCGACTTCACCGACCCGCGCCCGCAGCCCGAAGCGCTCTGACGTGGCCAGGTTCGTTCTCGAGACGATCGTCGCCGCCGGCCCTGCCGAGGTGTTCCGCGTCTCGCTCGATCCGGGCCTGCACGTGCGCTCCATGTCCCGATACGGCGAGACGATGGTCGAGCCGCCCGCGGGCGGAGTGTTCACCGAGGGCTCGACGGTGACCTGGCGGGCGCGCCACTTCGGCATCCCCTTCCGTCTGCGCTCGGTGGTCTTCGACATCGATCCGCCGCGCGGGTTCTCCGATCGGCAGATCGCCGGACCGTTCGGCGCCTTCCTGCACGAGCACAGGTTCGACGAGCATCCGGCCGGCACCCTCATGCGCGACACCGTGACCTTCCGCTCGCCGTTCGGTCCGCTCGGCCGATTCGTCGACGCCGTCTTCCTGCGCGCGTACATGCGCCGGCTGATCGCGCAGCGCAACGAGGTTCTCGTCGCCGAGATCGACGATCCCGGGCGTAGCCTGTCGGCATGAGCGAACTCAGGCTGCACACCGTCCTCATCGGCCGCGGTCCCGCTGCGGCGATCGTGCTCAGTGACGAGCAGGTCGCGTCCCTCGGCGCGGGCAAGGTGTTCCCGGTCGCGGTCACGATCGGCGGACGCACGGCGCGGCTGCGTCTGGCGCGCATGGGTGGCGAGAACCTGATCGGCTTCACGAAGGCCGTGCGCGCCGACCTCGGGCTGGAGGCCGGCCAGGAGATCGACGCCGTCATCCGGGTGGATTCCGCCGAGCGGACGGTCGACGTGCCGGCGGAGCTGGCCGCGGCGCTCGACGCCGATCCCGCGGTGCGCCGCCTTCGACGCCCTCAGCTACTCCGCCCGCAAGGAGCACGCCCGGATGGTGGCCGACGCGAAGCAGGACGCGACGCGCGAGCGTCGGATCGCGAAGATCGTCGAGGCGCTGCGCGGCTGACCGGTCAGCGGTTCTCAAAGGCGGGCGTCCTCTTCTCCCGGAACGCGGCCATGCCCTCTTTCTGATCCGCGGTGTCGAACAACGCCGCGAAGGCCTGCTTCTCGTGCGCCAGCCCCTCGGCGAGGGACGTCTCCATCGCCGCATCCAGAGCCGCCTTCGCGGCGAACAGCGACGGCAGCGACTTCGAGGCGATCGTCTCGGCGAGCGTCGAAGTCTCGGCGAGGAGATCGGATGCCGGAACCACCCGCGAGACGAGACCCGCGCGTTCCGCCTCCTCGGCACCCATGAGGCGTCCGGAGAGGACCAGCTCCGCGGCCTTGTAGTAGCCGACGGCGCGGATCAGACGCTGCGTCCCTCCCATGCCGGGAATGACGCCGAGGTTGATCTCCGGCTGCCCGAACTTCGCGGTGTCGGCGGCGAGGATGATGTCGCACATCATCGCCAGCTCGCATCCGCCGCCCAGGGCGAAGCCGGAGACGGCGGCGATCACCGGTGTGCGCACGGCCGCGAACTCGTGCCACACACCGAAGTGGTCGGTCTCGAGCATCTCCGCGGCGGACATGCCCTCCATCTCCTTGATGTCGGCACCCGCGGCGAACGCCTTCTCGGACCCGGTCACCACGATCGCGCCGACGCCGTCATCCTCGTCGAAGGCGACAGCGGCCGCGGTGACCTCTTCCGCGAGCCGGCTGTTGAGGGCGTTGAGCGCCTGCGGCCGGTTCAGCGTGATCCATCCGACGCGTCCGCGCTGCTCGACCAGGATCGTCTCGTACTCCGTCATGTCGCCCTCTCCGTCGTGGTCATCCCAGTATCGCCCTGCGTGTCGTCTCGTCGCGTTCCCCCGACCCGCCGCTTGCAGGTCGAGAAGACAGTTGCAGGTCCGGATGCGCGGATACGACCTGCACATGTGTTTCCGGCCTGCAGGCGTCCGACACCGGTCAGGAGCCCGCCTCACGGATGTCGGTGATGATGCCGGAGAAGTCACGGCCGGCACCGTCTCCCGCGGCGAACGCGGCGTAGATCTGCTGCGCGAGCCTGCCCATCTGGGCATCCGTCGACGTCTGCTCGATCGCCTGCAGCGCGAGCCCCAGGTCCTTCGCCATCAGGGCTCCGGCGAACCCCGGCTGGTAGTCCCGGTTCGCGGGACTGGTCGGCACCGGACCGGGCACCGGGCAGTTGGTCGTGATCGACCAGCACTGGCCGGAGGCCTGCGACACGACGTCGAACAGCGCCTGATGTTCCAGGCCCAGGCGCTCCCCCAGCACGAACGCCTCGGCGACGGCGATCTGCGACACCGCGAGCACCATGTTGTTGCACACCTTCGCCGCCTGACCGAGGCCCGGACCGCCGCAGTGCACGATCCGCTTGCCCATCACCTCGAGCAGCGGAAGGGCGGCGGCGAAGTCCTCGTCGGAGCCGCCGACCATGAAGGCCAGAGTGCCGTTCTCGGCCCCGACGACGCCGCCCGAGACGGGGGCGTCGACGTTGCGGTGGCCGGCGGCGAGCGCCAGCGCGTGTGCGGCACGGGCTTCGTCGACCGCGATCGTCGACGACTCGATGAAGAGGGTGCCAGGGCGCGCGGCGGCGAGCAGCTCGGTGCGGTACGCCTCGATCACGTGCTTCCCCGCGGGGAACATCGTGATGACGACATCCGCGTCGACCACGGCATCCGCCCCGCTCGAAGCCACCGTGATCCCGGCTGCCTGTGCCGCCTCGATCGCCGCCGGAACCAGGTCGAAGCCGCGCACCTCATGGCCCGCGGCGACGAGGTTCTTCGCCATCGGAAGGCCCATGTGGCCGAGACCGAGGAAGGCGACGACGGCCGGCGCCGTGGTCATGATGCGCTCCGCATCGACGACGACCCCGCGGGTCGCAGCATCTCGCGGCCGACGATCAGGCGCATGATCTCATTCGTCCCCTCGAGGATCTGGTGCACGCGCAGATCGCGCACGACCTTCTCGATCCCGTAGTCCTGCAGGTAGCCGTATCCGCCGTGCAGCTGGAGCGCACGGTTCGCGACGTCGAAGCCGGCGTCGGTGGCGAAGCGCTTGGCCATCGCGCAGCGCATGGTCGCGTCGGGTGCGTGCTGGTCGACGGCCTCCGCGCCGTCGCGCACCATCAGGCGGGCGGCCTGCAGGTCGGTGCGCATGTCGGCGATCGCGAACATGATCGACTGCTTCTCGGCGAGGGGCTCTCCGAAGGCGACCCGCTCGTGCACGTACTGCACCGCCCTGTCTAGCGCCCACTGCGCACCGCCGAGCGAGCACGCGGCGATGTTGAGCCGGCCGCCGTTGAGGGCCGACATCGCGATCGCGAAGCCGCGACCCTCCTCGCCCAGAAGAGCGGATGCCGGAACGCGCACGCCGTCGAGGATCACCTGCCGCGTGGGCTGGGCATGCCAGCCCATCTTCTTCTCCGGCGCTCCGAAGCTGAGACCGTCCGCGTCACCGGCGACCAGGAACGCGCTGATGCCACGGGCGCCCGGCTCCCCGGTGCGCGCCATCACGACGTACACCGCCGCCTCTCCCGCGCCGGAGATGAACTGCTTCACGCCGGTGAGCACGTAGTCATCGCCGTCGCGGACCGCACTCGCGGCGATGTTCGCGGCATCCGATCCTGCTCCGGGTTCGGTGAGGCAGTAGCCGCCGAACTCCTGCATCGCGGTGAGTTGCGGCAGCCATGCGCTCCGCTGCGCGTCGTCGCCGTAGGTGTCGATCATCCACACGACCATGTTGTGGATCGAGATGTAGGCGGCGACCGCGGGATCGCCCTTCGCGAGCTCCTCGAAGATCGCGACGGTGTCGGTGCGGCTCAGACCGCTTCCCCCGAACTCCTCGTCGACGTAGATGCCGCCGAGCCCGAGCTCGCCGGCCCGGTTCAGCGACTCCCGCGGGAAGATGTGCTTCTCGTCGCGCTCTGCGGCGAACGGTGCGAGCTCGGTCTCCGCGAACTCGCGGACCGCGTCGAGAATGGCTTCGCGCTCTTCGGCGGTGGTGGTGACGGTGGTCATTGTCATCAGAGTTCCTTGTCGAAGGGTGGGTCAGTGCATGGTGGGGATGACGAAGCTGGCGCCGTCCTTGATGCCCGAAGGCCAGCGGCTCGTCACGGTCTTGGTCTTCGTGTAGAAGCGGAACGCGTCGGCGCCGTGCTGGTTCAGGTCGCCGAAGCCGCTGCGCTTCCAGCCGCCGAACGTGTAGTACGCGATCGGCACCGGGATCGGCACGTTAACGCCGACCATCCCGACCTGCACCCGGGCGGCGAAGTCGCGGGCCGCATCGCCGTCACGGGTGAAGATCGCGACGCCGTTGCCGTACTCGTGCTCCGACGCCATCCGCAGCGCCTCTTCGTAGTCGGCGGCCCGCGCGATCACGAGCACCGGCCCGAAGATCTCCTCGCGGTAGATCGCCATGTCGGTCGTGACATGGTCGAACAGCGTCGGGCCGAGGTAGAAGCCCTCCTCGTAGCCGTCGACGGTGAATCCGCGGCCGTCGGCGAGAAGCGTGGCTCCCTCGTCGATGCCCTGCTGGATGTATCCCTCGACGCGCTCGACCGCGGCGCGGGTCACGAGAGGCCCGTAGTCGACATCCTTCGCGAGCGACGGACCGATGCGGAGCTGTGCGACGCGCTCGAGGAGCTTCGCCGCCAGCGCGTCGGCGGTCTCCTGCCCGACCGGGACGGCCACGGAGATGGCCATGCAGCGCTCCCCCGCCGAGCCGTACCCCGAGCCGATGAGAGCGTCGACGGTCTGATCGAGGTCGGCATCCGGCATCACGATCATGTGGTTCTTGGCGCCGCCGAAGCACTGGGCACGCTTGCCGTGCGCCGCGGCGGTCGAGTAGATGTACTCGGCGATCGGCGTGGAGCCGACGAAGCCGACCGCGCGGATGCGGTCGTCGGTGAGCAGCGCGTCGACGGCTTCCTTGTCGCCGTGCACGACGTTGAGCACACCGGCGGGGAGACCCGCTTCGAGGAACAGCTCGGCGATGCGCACCGGCACGGAGGGGTCGCGCTCGCTGGGCTTGAGCACCACGGCGTTGCCCGCGGCGAGCGCCGGCCCCGCCTTCCACAGCGGGATCATGGCGGGGAAGTTGAACGGGGTGATCGCGGCGACCACGCCGAGCGGCTGCCGCATCGAGTAGACGTCGATGCCGGCGCCGGCGCCCGTCGAGTACTCGCCCTTGAGGAGGTGCGGGGCACCGGCCGAGAACTCGATGACCTCGAGGCCGCGCTGGATGTCGCCCTTCGCGTCGTCGACGGTCTTGCCGTGCTCGCTGGCGAGGAGCTCGGCGAGCGACTGCATCTCGCGCTGCACGAGATCGAGGAAGCGCAGGAGCACGCGGGCGCGCTTCTGCGGGTTCGTCGCGGCCCAGGCGACCTGCGCCGCCTCGGCGTTCGCGATCACCTCGCGCACCTCGTCGGCCGACGCCAGGGGCACTCGCGCCTGCACGGCGCCCGAGCTCGGATCGAACACGTCGGCGAAGCGACCGGTGTCCGGGGTGAGAAGCGATCCGCCCACGAAGTGCGGGATAGTACGAGTCATTGTGTGACATCCCTCCGAGCCATCATTGGCACATTGGGAGTTTACTCCGGCATCCGACCATTTACTAGGACATCCTTGTAAATGATGAACGGCGCCTGCGAGCGGATGTTCGCGCCGCGTTCACCATCCGGCCACCTCGGTCGATTACAACTGCAGATGCGCGGGCAAGGAGACTCAGACCGGATCGGGTAGTCACATCATCCGCGCACTCGGTGAGCACTCTCGCTCCCGTCGCGGTGCCCACGCCGCGAGACCCCCGCCGAATCGGGTCGGCGGGGGTCCTCTCTTTCCTGGGAGCCTCACGCGGACGCGCGAGATCAGGGGATCGCGTGGATTCAGGCCGTTTCGCAGCCGATCGGCCTGAATCGGCGCGATCGCCTGATTCCGCGTGCCCGCCGAGCCGAAATAGAATCGACGTGCGCCCACACCCCGGCGCGACCGCTCCGGCAGCCCGCGATCCGGGCTCCCCGTCACGAGGACTTCGCCGTGTCCGAACCCATCACCGTGTCCATCCGCCGCGAGGTCGACCCCGGTCGCATCACCGAGGCGACCGTCTGGGTGCAGACGGGCGTCAACCTCGCGACGAAGTATCCGGGATTCCTCGGCTCCGGCTGGGTGCGCGCCGGCGAGGATTCCCAGATCTGGCACATGCTCTACCGCTTCGCGAACGAGGAGTCTCTCGTCGCATGGGAGAAGTCCGGGGAGCGCGAGTGGTGGCTCTCGATGGGCGAGGGCTTCATCCGCAGCGAGCGCTCCAAGCGCCGGACGGGCATCGAGGGCTGGTTCGACGAGCCGACCACCGGGACGATCACCCTGCCGACCAGCGAGGGCGGGACCACCACCGTCACCGTCGCGCCCGCCCCGCCCCGCTGGAAGCAGGCGGTCTCGATCTGGCTCGGCTTCTTCCCCGTGAACGTCGCGTTCACCTACGCCATGGGCCCTGTCCCCGGCTGGGACGCTCTGCCGATCTGGCTGCGCGTGCTCGCCACGACCCTGGTGCTCACGCCGATCATGACGTACTGGGTGCTGCCCTTCGTGACCCGTTCGCTGCGGAACTGGTTCGCGCGCTGATTCAGAGGTCCGCGACGGCGTCGCGCAGCGCGCGCTCGACCACGGCGACTCCGTCGGCGAGCGGCCCCGGACGCCGCACCAGATAGAGGGTGTTGATCGGCGGGTCGTCGGTCTCACGGAGGACGGTCAGACGCCCGTCGGCCAGCTCGTCGGCGATCAGGTAGGTGGGCAGCACCGTGACTCCCGCACCGGCCACCGCCGCGGCGACCAGCGTGCGCAGGTCGGGCGCGACGAGAGCGGGCGTGCGCTCGAGCCGGATCCCGAACACGTGCCGCCAGTAGCGGCGGAGGATCGGCACGTCCTGGGCGAAGGCAAGAAGCGGCGTCGACGCCAGCGCATCGGGCCGCAGGTCGACGGACGACTCGATCCCGAGCGAGGACGACGCGACGAGGACGAACTCCTCGTCGAAGAGCGCAGCGGTCGGGAGCGCGCGCCCGCGTGGCCGCACCGCCGAGATCACGAGATCGAGGCTCCCCGCCGCGATGCTGTCGAGCAGGTCGGCCGCGAGCCCCGGCATCATCGTGATCCGCAGCCCTCCCGCCACGGCCGGGGCGAGTGCGGGAGCAGCGACCGCCGCGAGCAGATCACCCGCGCCGCCGAGTCGGACCGGCGGCGCATCCGCGGGCGGCGGTGAACGGAGCGCGGTCGCGAGAGCGTCGAGCGGACCGGCCAGCCGCTCGGCGAGATCGTCAGCCCGGAGCGTCGGACGGATGCCGCGGGCGTGACGGTCGAACAGCGGTTCGCCGATGCGCACCTCCAGCGCCTGCAGCTGCGCCGTCACGCTCGACTGCGCCAGTCCCAGCATCCGCGCCGCTGCCGACACCGACCCCGACCGATACGCCGCGAGGAACGTCCGCCACAGCGCGACATCCCTCAGTCCATCGGAATTCCGATCGCTCATATCGCGAATCTATCGGAAGAGTGCGCGACGGTGAACCGTTGTCCTCGATACCGGCATCCGCTCGGCACACGTCGTCCCTTGAAGGAGCATCCATGTCCACCGTCCTCTTCGTCGTCACCGCCGCCCGCACCTGGACACTCACCGACGGCACTGCGCACCCCACCGGGTTCTGGGCCGAAGAACTGCTCGCCCCCTACCGACTACTGACCGCGGCCGGTCACGACATCGCGTTCGCCACTCCGGCTGGGGCGTCCCCGGTCGCCGACGCCGCGAGCCTGGCCGACGGCGACGCCGCAGCGCTCGCGGAGATCTCCGCGCTCACCACACCCCTGGTGCTGGCCGATGTCGACCCCGCGGCCTACGACGCCGTGTACTACCCGGGCGGCCATGGACCGATGCAGGACCTCGCCGAAGACGACGACTCGGCGAGGCTCATCACGGCGACCCTCGCCGCCGGCCGCCCCCTCGCCGCGGTGTGCCACGGCCTGGCTGCCCTCCTCCCCGCCCGCACGGCCTCCGGCGACCCGGTCGTCTCCGGACGACGGATCACCGGCTTCTCCGACGAGGAGGAGCGCCTGGGCGGTCTGGCCGACCGCGCGCCGTTCCTGCTCGAGAGCGCGCTGCGCGCACAGGGTGCCGAGGTCGAGGTCTCCGAGGCCTGGAGCGATCACACGATCGTCGACGGACTGCTCATCACGGGGCAGAACCCGCAGTCGTCGGAGTCGGCAGCGCGGGCGCTCGTGGCCGCGCTCGCCTGATCCGCCCACCGGCGGGGCTCGTCAGATCACGCCGACCGAGGTGAAGGCGAGTTCCGCAGCGCCGAGCAGCAGCCGGTCGGCGGCGAGCGATGCCGGGAGGATGCGGAGACCCTCCGCATTCTCCGACATCGCACGCTCCGCCACGGCGGCGGCGAAGCCCTCCGGGTCGAGCTCCTCCAACTGGGCGAGGAAACCGCCCAGCACCACCACGGAGGGGTTGAGGATGTTCACGGCATCCGCGATCGCCTGCGCCAGCAGTCCCCGCTGGCGCGCGCACTCCTCACGGACCGGGTCGTCGTCGGATGCCGCGGCGAGAGCATCCGCGAGGGTCGCGTCGTCCGCCGCCGCCAGGCCGAGCACGGCCAGGAGCCGGGCGCGGCTGACGTCGTCCTCGAGCACGGTCGCACGCACGGCGTCGACCCGGTTCTGACCGAACTCGCCGGCGTAGCCGCCCACGCCGCCGACCGGTGAGCCGTGAACGATGATGCCGCCGCCGATGCCGGACGGCCCGCCGTTGAGGTACACGATGTCGTCGGCTCCCTGCGCCGCGCCGAACAGGTGCTCGGCGAGCGCGCCGAGACTCGCGTCGTTCCCGACGGCGGCCGGGAGGCCCGTGGCCTCGGCGATCAGCGCCCGCACCGGGGCATCCGTCCATCCGAGGTGCGGGGCGTTGCGGACGAGGCCGTCGGCCGCGCGCACGAGTCCGGGCACCGCCACGCCGACGGCGACGAGCCGCGCATCTTCCAGCGGACCGGCACGCCAGCGATCGACGACATCCGCGACGAGGTCGGCGACATCGACGGCGGTGAGCAGGGTCGAGGACTCGATGCGCTCACGGACCGCGATCGTCCGCGAGAGGTCGATCGCGGCGATCTCGACCGCGTCGATCTCGGGATTCACCGCGATCACGACCGAGCGCGGCGAGGCCGCGACGACGGGCGATGGTCGCCCCACGCGTCCGACGGGATCGGGATCGCGCTCGACGACCCACCCCTCGCCGACGAGCTCGGCGACCAGATCGGCGATCGTCGAGCGGTTCAAGCCGGTCGCCGTCGTCAGCTGCGCCCGGGACTGGGCGCCGCCGAGGTGGACGAGCCGCAGGACCCGTGCGAGGTTGCGCGCACGCACGCCGTCGCCCGAGTCCTTGAGCACAGCGGTTCCGCTGCGCCCCGTCGAAGCGTCCGTCACATCGTCCTCGCATTCGGTCCGGCGTCTCAGTCTAGGAGGCTGGACATCCGCTCCTCCAGGTTATATGTTGTTGCTCACAACATTTTCTGCCGCGCCGCTGTCCGGCACCATGCGAAGGAGCATCATGAGCCTCACCCCGACCCGCGACGACAAGTTCTCGTTCGGCCTCTGGACCATCGGCTACAACGGCACCGATCCGTTCGGCGGCCCCACGCGTCCGGCCCTCGACGTCGTGCACGCGGTCGAGAAGCTCGCCGAGCTCGGCGCCTACGGGCTCACCTTCCACGACGACGACCTGTTCGCGTTCGGATCGACCGATGCCGAGCGGCAGAACCAGATCGACCGCCTCAAGGGCGCGCTCGCCGACACCGGGCTGATCGTGCCGATGGTCACCACCAACCTCTTCAGCGCACCGGTCTTCAAGGACGGCGGCTTCACCTCGAACGACCGCGACGTGCGCCGCTACGCGCTGCGCAAGGTCTTCCGTCAGCTCGACCTCGGCGCAGAGCTGGGCGCCAAGACCTTCGTCATGTGGGGCGGCCGCGAGGGCGCCGAGTACGACTCCGCCAAGGACATCCGGGCGGCGCTCGAGCGCTACCGCGAGGCCGTGAACCTGCTCGGCGACTACGTGACCGACAAGGGTTACGACATCCGCTTCGCGATCGAGCCCAAGCCCAACGAGCCCCGCGGCGACATCCTGCTGCCGACGCTCGGGCACGCGATCGCGTTCATCGACTCCCTCGAGCGCCCCGAACTCGTCGGCGTGAACCCCGAGGTCGGGCACGAGCAGATGGCGGGTCTGAACTTCACGGCCGGCATCGCTCAGGCGCTGTACCACGGCAAGCTGTTCCACATCGACCTCAACGGCCAGCGCGGCATCAAGTACGACCAGGACCTCGTGTTCGGACACGGCGACCTGCACAACGCCTTCTCGCTGGTCGACCTGCTCGAGAACGGCGGACCGAACGGCGTCCCGGCGTACGAGGGCCCCCGGCACTTCGACTACAAGCCGAGCCGTACCGAGGACGAGAACGGCGTCTGGGACTCGGCCGCCGCGAACATGCGCACCTACCTGCTGCTGAAGGAGCGCGCCGCGGCCTTCCGCGCCGACCCCGAGGTGCAGGAGGCGCTGGCCGCCGCCAAGGTCGCCGAGCTCTCGACGCCGACGCTCAACCCCGGCGAGAGCTACGACGACTTCCTCGCCGACCGGAGCGCCTACGAGGACTTCGACGCCGACGCGTACCTCGGCGGTCACGGCTTCGGGTTCGTGCGCCTGCAGCAGCTGGCGACCGAGCACCTGCTCGGCGCGCGCTGAGCACGGCGATGACCCTCGTCCTCGGCGTCGACTCCTCGACGCAGTCGTGCAAGGTCGTCGTCGTCGACAGCTCGATCGGTGCCGTCGTGCGCACCGGTCGGGCATCGCACCCCGACGGGACCTCGGTCGATCCCGAGGCGTGGTGGACCGCGCTCCAGACGGCGATCGCCGGTGCGGACGGACTCGACGACATCGCGGCGTGGGCCATCGGCGGGCAGCAGCACGGCATGGTCGCGCTCGACGCCGACGGCCGGGTCATCCGCGATGCGCTGCTGTGGAACGACACCCGATCGGCGGATGCCGCGACGGCGCTCGTCGCCGAGTTCGGGGCGCAGAAGCTGGCAGACCGCACGGGACTCGTGCCCGTGGCATCCTTCACGATCTCGAAGGTGCGCTGGCTCCGCGACCACGAACCCGACAACGCGGCGCGAGTGGCCGCGATCGCTCTGCCGCACGACTGGCTGACCTGGCGGCTGCGCGGCTTCGGTCCGGCAGGCGAGGCGCCGCGCGGACCCGTGCTCGACGAGCTGGTCACCGACCGCTCCGACGCCTCGGGCACCGGGTACTGGAACCCCGCGACCGGCGAGTACGACCGCGAGCTCTTCATCGCCGCGCTCGGACACGACGCGGTGCTGCCGCGGGTGCTCGGCGCGCACGAGTCGGTGACGGATGCCGCGGGGCGCCTGGTCGCGCCAGGAGCCGGCGACAACGCCGCGGCCGCCCTCGGTCTCGGTGCGGGGCCCGGCGACGTCGTCGTGTCGATCGGCACCAGCGGCACGGTCTTCGCGGTGAGCGAGACGCCGTCGGCCGATGCCTCAGGGATCATCGCCGGGTTCGCCTCCGCCGACGGGCATTTCCTCCCGTTGGTCTGCACGCTCAATGCGGCGCGGGTTCTCGACGTGACGGCATCCCTCCTCGGAGTGGATCACGACGAGCTGAGCCGGCTCGCGCTGGCGGCGCCGTCGGGCGCGGCCGGCCTCGCACTCGTCCCCTACTTCGAGGGGGAGCGCACCCCGAACCTGCCCGATGCGACCGCGACGCTCAGCGGCATGACCCTCGCCTCGACCACGCGGGAGAACCTCGCGCGGGCCGCGGTCGAGGGGATGCTGTCAGGCCTCGGCGCCGGCCTCGACGCGCTGCGCGAAGAGGGTGTGCCGCTGCGGCGCGCACTGCTCATCGGCGGCGGCGCGCAGTCGGAGGCGGTGCGCGCCATCGCCCCCGAGGTGCTCGGCATCCCGGTCGAG
Source organism: Microbacterium luteolum (assembly GCF_039533965.1). Classification (NCBI taxonomy): domain Bacteria; kingdom Bacillati; phylum Actinomycetota; class Actinomycetes; order Micrococcales; family Microbacteriaceae; genus Microbacterium; species Microbacterium luteolum. Next base: position 3,190,315 of record NZ_BAAAUN010000001.1, on the reverse strand, counting down.
GTTCCCGCGTCCGAGGAGTACGTCGCCCTCGGCGCTGCGCGCCAGGCGGCATCCGTTCTCACTGTCTGACCGGCTCCGGTCTCTCGGCTTGCGGTCGCGGTTGTTGCCGGTTCCCCCGGCTCCGGTCGCAGTTGCTGCCGCTTGGCGGTGCCGGAGACGGCTGGAAATGCGACCGGAGCAGGTGTGCGCGACCTACAGAGCCCGGATGCGCCAGGATGCGGCGTGCGACTGACCGGGGGCGAGCGTCACGAGGTCGGTGCCGGAGTTGAAGGCGTCGGGCGGGCAGGTCATCGGCTCGACCGCGAGACCGATGCGGTGGATGCCGTCGAGTCCCGGGTTGTCGGCCGTGTGCACCTGCACCCACGGGCAGCGCTCGTCGAAGCTGATCGCCACCCCGGTTCCGCCCTCGCTCGTGAGCCGCACCTCGGCCACGCCGTCGGTGCGGGCGAGACCCGTGAAGGCGTGGTCGATGAAGACGTCGCCGATCGGGCGGGCCGTGCGGAAGTCCCACTCGGGATGCTCCGCCACCGGCTCGACGGCGACCGGGCTCAGACGATCGGGAGTGACCGTCAGAACCTCGGATGCCGGGAGGGTGAGGGTCCAGGAGTCGACGCGTTTCGTCTCGTCGCTGCGCTTGTCGCTCAACGACCGGGACTCTGCCATGAGGTACGGATGCGGTCCGGTGCCCCAGGGCGCGGCATCCGCTCCGATGTTGTGCGCGGAGACCGTCTGCCGCAGACCGTCGGCGTCGAGGCGGTACTCGACCTCGACCTCGATGCGGAACGGATACCCGGACTGCGGTTCGATGACCGCGGCGAGCACGACGCGGTCGTCGACCACGAGGCGGTCGGAGAACTCCGCCCAGGCGAGCAGACCGTGCAGGGCCTGTCCGCGCGCGGGCTCGGTCAGCGGGAGCTGGTGGACGGCGCCGCCGAAGCGGTAGCGACCGTCGACGATGCGGTTCGGCCACGGGGCGAGCGTCGCGCCGCGGTACCCGGGCCGCACCTCGTCGGCATCGAACGGCACGACGAGGTCGCGGCCGTCGAAGGTCAGCGTGCGCAACGAGGCGCCGACGCTCGCGATGATCGCCTCGTACCCGTGGCCGGCGAGGCGCAGCTGGTGTCCGGAACGCGGTCCGACCGTCATCACAGTCCCTGCGCGAGACGGTAGTACGCCTGGTTCCAGCGCACCTGCTTCTGGAACTCCGGCAGCGTGGTGCTGTCGTCGATCACGAGCAGCTCGACCTCTGCCATCTCGGCGAAGTCGCGGAACGCCTCGATGCCGACGGCGGTCGACATGACGGTGTGGTGCGCGGCGCCGGCGGTCAGCCAGGCGGCGGCGCTCGTGTTGAACTCCGGCTGCGGCTTCCACACGGCGCGACCGACCGGCAGCTTAGGGAGGGACGCCCGCGGGGGCACGTTCTCGACCACGTTCGCGGTGAGCCGGAAGCGGTCGCGCATGTCGCTCAGCGCGACCACGACGGCGGTTCCGGGGTCGGCGGTGAAGACGAGGCGCACCGGGTCGTCCTTGCCGCCGATGCCGAGCGGGTGGATCTCGAGCGTGGGCTTCGCGGTCGTGAGCGACGGCGAGACCTCGAGCATGTGGGCGCCGAGGATCAGCTCGTCGCCCGGCGTCATGTCGTAGGTGTAGTCCTCCATGAGGCTCGCGCCGCCGGGGAGGCCTGCGCCCATGACGTTCGCGATGCGCACGAGGATAGCCGTCTTCCAGTCACCCTCGGCGCCGAACCCGTAGCCCTCGGCCATCAGGCGCTGCACCGCGAGGCCAGGCAGCTGCTTCAGCGCGCCGAGGTCCTCGAACGAGGTGGTGAAGGCGCCGAAGCCGCCCTCCTCCAGGAACGACCGCAGTCCGAGCTCGATCGCGGCGCCGTCGCGCAGCGACTGGTGACGGTCGCCGCCCTTCCGCAGCTCGGGGACGACCTCGTACAGCTCCTCGTACTCCGCGACCAGCGCGTCGATGTCGGAGTCGGATGCCGCGGCGACGGCATCCGCCAGCTCGTTCACGCCCCAGGTGTTCACCTGCACGCCGAACCGCAGCTCGGCCTCGGTCTTGTCGCCCTCGGTCACCGCGACGAAGCGCATGTTGTCGCCGAAGCGGGCGAGCTTGAGGTCGCGTGACGCGGCGAGTCCCGCGGCGGCGCGCTGCCAGGTGCCGAGTTCACGGCGCACGCGCGGGTCGGAGGCGTGTCCGACGATGGTCTTGCGCGGCACACCGAGGCGCGTCTGGATGTACCCGAACTCCCGGTCGCCGTGCGCGGCCTGGTTGAGGTTCATGAAGTCGAAGTCGATGTCGGCCCACGGCAGCTCGACGTTGGCCTGCGTGTGCAGGTGCGCGAGGGGCTTGCGCAGAGCATCGAGACCGGCGATCCACATCTTCGCGGGGCTGAACGTGTGCATCCAGGCGACGAGCCCGATCACGCGGTCGTCGGCGTTCGCCTCGAGGGCGGTGCGCTTGATGGCGGCGGCATCCGTCAGCACGGGCTTCCAGACGATCTTCACCGGCACCTCGTCGGCGGAATCGAGCAGACGCGCGATCTCCTGCGACTGGTCGGCGACCTGCGCGAGCGTCTCGGGCCCGTAGAGGTGCTGGCTGCCGGTGAGGAACCAGACCTCGTAGCCGTCGAGGGAGGTGGTGAGGGCCATGGGTTATACCTTTCGGAGGCGGATCGGTCGCTGACGTTTCGTCTCGCTGCGCTCGCTCAACGAGCGGTGTGAGGCTAGGGGAGGGATGCGACGGCGGCGGCCTCGACGGCCAGTCCCGCCCGGTACCGGTCGAGGTAGGCCGCGAAGCCGGCGACGTCCGCCGGATCGGGTGCGGTCGTGGACAGGGATGCCGTGGCGAACACCTGCTGCTCGAGGTAATCCCCCAACGACAGCGAGTCGGCATGCGCCAGGTAGGAGGCGAGCACCGCGATGCCCCAGGCTCCCCCCTCGGAGGCCAGCTCGCCGACGGCCACCGGCGCCCCCAGGGCACCGGCGAGGAAGCGCTGGGCGACTCCGGCGGTGCGGAACATGCCGCCGTGCGCGAACATCCGATCCAGCTCGACGCCCTCGTCGGTCAGCACCTGCATTCCGAGCGCGAGCGTGCCGAACACGCCGTAGAGCTGCGAGCGCATGAAGTTCGCGAGCGTGAAGGCGCTGTCGGGCGTGCGCACGAACAGCGGCCGGCCGGCATCGAGCCCGGCGATGGGCTCTCCGGCGAGATGGTTGTAGGCGATCAGGCCGCCGGCATCCGCTTCGCCCTCGAGTGCCTCGCGGAACAGGGCGTCGAACACGGCGTCGTCGCCGAGCGGCTGCCCCGCGGCGGCCGAGAAGCGGGTGAACAGCCCGGCCCAGGCCGCGAGCTCGCTGGCGCCGTTGTTGCAGTGCACCATCGCGACGGCATCGCCGGCCGGCGTGGTCACGAGATCGAGCTCGTGATGCACCTCGGCCAGCGGACGCTCCAGCACGACCATCGCGAAGATGCTCGTGCCCGCCGAGACGTTGCCGGTGCGCGGGGCGACCGAGTTCGTGGCGACCATGCCGGTCCCCGCGTCGCCCTCGGGCGGGCACAGCGGGATGCCGGGCTGCAGGGTCCCGCTCGGGTCGAGCAGCGCCGCGCCCTCCGCCGTGAGAGCGCCGGCGTCGGCACCCGCGGGGAGCACGGCCGGCAGAATCTCGGCGAGCGGCCGGGGAAGACGGTCGGCGGCGAGCGCGTCGTAGGCGCCGAGCATCCGCTCGTCGTAGTCATGGGTGGAGGAGTCGATCGGGAACATGCCCGAGGCGTCGCCGACGCCCAGCACGCGCCGACCGGTGAGCCTCTCGTGCACGTGGCCGGCGAGCGTGTTCACGCTCGCGATCCGCGGCACGTGCCCCTCGCCGTCGACGACGGCCTGATGCAGGTGCGCGATCGACCAGCGCAGCGGGATGTTGACGCCGAGAAGCTCGGTGAGCTCCGCGGATGCCACGCCGGTGTTCGTGTTGCGCCAGGTGCGGAACGGCACGAGCAGCTCGCCCGCCGCGTCGAACGCGAGGTAGCCGTGCATCATGGCCGAGATGCCGATCGCACCGAAGGACTCGGGGCGGATGCCGTGCTGCTGCTCCGCGTCGGCGACCAGTGCGGCGTAGGCGGCCTGCAGCCCGGCCCAGACCTCGTCGATCGCGTAGGTCCACAGGCCGTCCTCGAGGCGGTTCTCCCAGGAGAACGAGCCGGTGGCGAGCACCTCGGTGGGGTCGGCCCCGATCAGGCAGGCCTTGATGCGCGTGGAGCCCAGTTCGATGCCGAGGCTCGTCCGGCCCGCGCGGATGTCTTCGGCGCTCATCGGCGGGCGTCCGCACTCTGGCCGTAGACGTTCTGGTATCGGTCGAAGAGGCTGTCGATCGCCGCCTGCGGGATCGGGACCAGCGGACCGGCCTCGCGCGCGAGGTGCACGGTGCGGGCGACGTCCTCGACCATGACCGCGGCCTTCACGGCATCCTTCGCGTCGACGCCGATCGTGAACGGGCCGTGGTTCTGCATGAGCACGGCCCGCGAGCGGTGGCCGCTGAGGGTCTCGACGACCCCCCGGCCGATCGAGTCGTCGCCGATGATCGCGAAGGGGCCGATCGGGATCGGCCCGCCGAACTCATCGGCCATGGCGGTGATGACGCACGGGATCTCCTCGCCGCGCGCGGCCCAGGCGACGGCGTAGGTCGAGTGCGTGTGCACCACCCCGCCGACCGCCGGCATGTTCCGGTACACGTAGGCATGCGCGGCCGTGTCGCTCGACGGCGAGCGGTCGCTGCCGGGAGTGCCGGGGATGACGTTTCCGTCGAGATCGCAGAGGATCATGTTCTCCGCGGTCAGGTCGTCGTAGGAGACGCCGGACGGCTTGATCACGAACAGGTCGGCACCGGGAACCCGTCCGGAGACGTTGCCGCCGGTCCAGACGACCAGCCCGTAGCGCACGAGCTCGCCGTGGAGCAGGGCGACATCGGCGCGCACGGTGGCGATGGCTGCTTCGACGGCGGGGTCGAAGGCGGGGGCGTCGTTGCTCACAAGGACCTCGGATGGTTCGCGGCCGGCCGCTGTGACCGGTCACAGCAGTGTGTCACGGTCGGGTTGCGGGCGTCAAGAGGAGCGGGCGCGGCGGCGGGCGGTGCACAATTCAGCAAGAACGCTCGGGGCAGTGGGCGCGACTCGCGGAAGCGCGGGGGCCAACGACCCGCCAGGCGGTGTTCTTGCGGAATTGTGCACAGCCGATCCGTGAGGCCGACCTCCCGCACGCCCCTGACCGGGCGGCTCGACGGTCAGCGCGGCGGCGCGACCGACGCGCGCGCGACCAGCACGGGGGCGACCGGCGCGAGGGCGGAGGCCGCACTGTCACCGCCGATCACGACGGCGACGGCCCGTCGGGCGAGCTCCTCGAAGTCCTGGCGGACCGTCGTCAGCGCCGGCCAGTAGTACGCGGCGTCGGGCGTGTCGTCGAACCCGACCACGCTCACATCCCCCGGCACCGCGATACCCGCCTCGTGCAGCGCGCTCAGCAGTCCGAGTGCCATCTGGTCGTTCGCCGCGAACACCGCGGTGGCGCCGGAACTCCGCACGGCATCGACGGCGGCGTAGCCCGACCCCGCGGACCAGTCCCCCGCGATGACCGGCCCCGGGGTCAGCCCCCGTGCGGAGAGCTCCGCGGCGAAGCCCTCGGCCCGCGACTCGGCCTCGAGCCAGTCCGCCGGTCCGGCGAGGTGCGCGATGCGGGTATGTCCGGCGTCGGCGAGGGCCGCAACCGCCAGTCGGGCGCCGGCGGCCTGGTCGACCGACAGGCCGGCAGCGCCGAGTCCCGCGGAGTGCAGCGTGACCACCGGCACGTCGATCCGCAGAGCGGCGAGCGCCTCGAGGGTCTGCGAGTGCGGAGCCACCACGACGATCCCCTCCACGCCCTGGGCGATCAGATGATCCACCGCCGCCACGACCGCGTCGGCATCGCCCGCATCCGCGAAGGCCGCGCTGACCCAGTAGCCCGCGGCGCGAGCGGATGCCTCGAGCGCGGCGATGCTGCGCGAGGGACCGTACTGCAGCGCGTCGGAGGCCAGCACGCCGAGCGTGCGCGACCGGCGCGTGCCCAGCGCGCGGGCGGCGTTGTTCATCCGGTACCCGAGCTCTGCCATTGCGGCCTGCACACGCAGCTGCGTGTCGGCGGCGACGTCGGGGTGATCGTTGAGCACCCGCGAGACGGTCTGCCTGGACACACCGGCGAGCGCCGCGACATCGCGGACACCGACCGTGCGATTCGATGTGCGGGGGGACTCAGTCACGCCGACGAGTGTACGACGCCCGACCCTCCTTGCTCGCAGCCGTGCCACTCTGGAGACATGCGCATCGCTCTCACGGGATCATCGGGCAAGCTCGGCCGCGTCGTCGCTCGCGAACTGCGCGCGAACGGCTACGACGTCATCGGCATGGACGTCGCCGGCGTCCGCGGACCGGACTTCGTCCAGGTCGACCTCACCGATTACGGCCAGGTCGTCGACGCCTTCACCGCGGTGGGCGACACGCACGACGGCATCGACGCCGTGGTGCACCTGGGGGCGATCCCGGCTCCCGGCATCCGCAGCGATGTCGCGACGTTCCACAACAACATGCCGGCGACGTTCAACGTGTTCTGGGCCGCCGTGCGACTCGGCATCCGCCGGATCGTCTACGCGTCGAGCGAGACCGTGCTCGGGCTGCCGTTCGACGTGCCCCCGCCCTATGTGCCCGTCGACGAGGACTACCCGGCACGTCCGGAATCCGTCTATTCGCTGGTCAAGACCCTCGAGGAGCATCTGGCGACCGAGCTGGTGCGCTGGCATCCCGATCTGTCGATCACGGCGCTGCGCTTCTCGAACGTCATGGACCCCGAGGACTACGCCGCCTTCCCGTCGTTCGACGCCGACGCACTGCTGCGCAAGTGGAACCTCTGGGGCTACATCGACGCCCGCGACGGGGCGCAGGCCGTGCAGCGGGCGCTCGAGAACGCGGCTCCGGGCTTCGATCGGTTCATCATCGCCGCCGCCGACACGGTGATGACGCGGCCGAACGCCGAGCTGCTCGCCGAGGTCTTCCCCGACGTCCCGGTGAAGGGCGAGTTCGGCCCGAACGAGACCCTGCTCTCGATCGACAAGGCCCGACGCGTGCTGGGATTCGATCCGCAGCACTCCTGGCGCGACCACGTGTGACCCGCGGCCCTTCGACAAGCTCAGGGACCCAGGTACTTGGGTTGCTGAGCCTGTCGAAGCACCCCCGGGCTACCGCCGGGCGATCGTCGATCCGCGGATGACCAGCCGCACGGGCAGGTGGTGCGAGCCCTCGCCGATGTCGACGCCGTCGATCGCGTCGAACACGCGCTGGGCGGCCTGGCGCCCGAGCTGCTGCAGGTTCGCGTCGATGCTGGTGAGCTCGGGACGGGCGTTGGTCGCGAGCACCTCCCAGTTGTCGTAGCCGATCACGGCGAGGTCGTCGGGCACCGAGCGGCCGAGGTCGCGCGCCGAGTCGAGCACGCCGCGCGCGATCTGATCGGAGCCGCAGAACACCGCGTCGATGTCGGGATGCCGCTGCAGCAGCAGCGCGCCGGCGTCCCTGCCCCAGTGCTCGGTCCACTCCGAGAACATCGGCTCGCCGACGAGCTCGAGTCCGGCCTCGCCGAGGGCGGCGCGTGCGCCGGCGAGACGATCCTGGGCCGCAGCGTATGACGGCTCGCCTGAGACGTGCGCGATGCGTCGCCGGCCGCAGGCCAGCAGGTGCTCTATCGCGAGACGCCCTCCGGCGTAGTTGTCGGGGGTGAGCGAGAGGTCGCGCGGGTCGTCCGACGGCGCGTACGCGTAGACGACCGGCACGGGCAGGTCCTGCCCGAGCGAGGGGCGCGGATCGGTCTGCCGCCCCACCACGATGATGCCGTCGACCCGCCGACTCAGCAGCTCCTTCAGGTGGTGCTGCTCGCGGATGGCGTCGCCCCGGGCATCGCACAGGAACACGTTGATGCGGCCGGCCCCGAAGGCATCCTCGGCTCCCATCAGGATCGGGATCATGAAGCGGCCCTCGAGGTCGCTCGTGAGCAGACCCACCGTGCCCGTGCGTCCGGCCAGCAGCCCCCGCGCCATCGCGTTCGGCGTGAAGGAGAGCTCGTCGGCGATCGCGAGGACACGGGCCCGCGTCGCCGCGGCGACGTCCCCTCGATCGTTGAGCGCCTTGGATGCCGTCGCGATCGAGACGCCCGCGAGACGGGCCACATCACTGAGCGTCGCCGCCTTGCCCGCTGGCTCGCCGTTTGCCATCTCGCCCCCTGAACGTTGCTGAAAGGTTATCGGAGCAGTCCTTGACCGCTGCGCAACATTCACGATATACCTTTTCGAAAGGGGTTTCGGAGTTTTCGGAACCGTCCATCCTCGCTAGACAGCGCCGTCGCCCGACGACAGCATCCGCTCACCGAAGAGTCCTGGAGGCATTCCATGCACACCACCCGACGCCGTGCGCTCCGACGCACCGTCACCGCCCTCGCCGTCACCGGCCTGCTGCTCGGCCCGCTCGCGGCCTGCGCCGCCGGCGGGACGGACACCGGCTCCGACGAGCCCATCACCGCGGAGGGTGTCGACGACGGTTCGACCCTGACGCTCTGGACCCGCGCACCCATCGAGCGCCAGGCGAAGCTGCTCGTCGACGCATACAACGACTCGCACGAGAACCAGGTCGAGCTCACCGTGGTCCCCAACGACGACTACGTCGCCAAGGTCGGCGCCGCCGCAGGCTCCGGCGGACTCCCCGACCTCTTCGCCGCCGACATCGTCTACGTGCCCAACTGGGCGCAGCAGGGTCTCTTCGCCGACATCTCCGAGCAGATCGACGGCCTCGACTTCAAGGACGACATCAACCAGGGCCACCTCTCCGCCGGAACCGTCGACGACAAGGAGTACGTGCTGCCCTTCGCCCTCGACCTCTCGATGCTGTTCTGGAACAAGGAGCTGTTCGCCGAGGCCGGGCTCGACCCCGAGAAGGCGCCGGCCACGCTCGAGGAGTTCTCCGAAGCAGCGCAGGCCGTGCAGGCCCTGAACAAGCCCGACACCTACGGCACCGCCACCGGTCTGAACTGCGGCGGATGCCTCGTCTTCACGTGGTTCCCCTCGGTCTGGGCATCCGGCGAAGAGGTCATGACCAATGACGGCTCCGAGGCGCTGCTCGACGGCGACGCCGCGCAGGCCGTGTACGACACCTGGGCGGAGCTCGAGAAGGCCGGCGCCGTGCTGCCCAGCTCCACGGATGAGGCCGGTCCCACCTGGACCGCGGCGTTCAGCGAGGGCAAGGTCGGCGTCATGCCGTTCCCGGCGACGCTGCTGCCGTCCCTCGAGTTCGACGCGGGCGTTGCCGGCATCCCCGGTGTCGACGGCGGCGTCTCCACGTTCGTCGGCGGCGACGGCATCGGCATCTCGAAGGACTCGAAGCAGTCGGCGCAGGCCTGGAACTTCCTCAACTGGATGATGTCCGAAGAGGCGCAGGTCGAGGTGCTCGCGAAGGACGGCAACGCGGTCTCACGCGGCGATCTCGCCGACAACGAGTACGCCGCCGCCGACCCGCGCCTGGTCACGATCAACGAGGTCGCAGCGCAGGGCAGCACGCCCGTCGCCCTGAACTTCCAGCAGGCGTTCAACGCACCGGGCAGCCCGTGGCTCACGCTGGTGCGCAACAGGGTGCTGAACGGCGAGGACGCCGTCGAGGCCGACAACGAGGAGATCACCGCGATCCTCTCGCAGTGACCTCCGGTGGGGCGGCGCACGTCGCGCCGCCCCACCGCCCGCTCGCCCCCGATCGAAAGAGACTGAGATGACCTCGACCGCACCCCCGCTGCGCCGCCGCCGCGCGCGCACCGGATTCGGCGGCCCCGTGCAGGGCTGGCTCTACGCCGCCCCGACCGCGATCTTCGTGGCCCTGCTGTTCGTGGTGCCGCTGGTGCTCGTGCTGCAGATGTCGGGCTCCGACTGGCCGCTGCTCAGCGGCAACCGCGGCCCGAACTTCCCCGAGAACTACGTGGATGCCGTCAGCCATCGGCTCTTCTGGGACAGCATCCGCTTCACCCTGCTGTACACCGTCATCACGACCGTGATCCTCATCGGCCTGGGCCTCGGCCTCGCCCTCCTCGTGCAGGAGTCGACCCGCTGGAAGGGCCTCCTGCGCACGGCCTTCCTGATCCCGAGCGCGCTGGGGCTGGCATCCGCCTCGCTGCTGTTCTACGTGCTGTACTCCCCCATCGCCGGCCCCTTCGCGGGCCTGATGAAGTCGTGGGGCATCACGTTCCTCGGCACCCCCGAAGGCGCACTCTGGTCGACGATCTTCCTCATCGTGTGGCGCTTCGCCGGCTTCTACATGCTGCTCATGCTCGTGGGCCTGCAGGGCATCCCGGACGACATCTACGAAGCAGCGCGCATCGATGGCTCGAGCCGCTGGCAGACGTTCCGCTACATCACGGTGCCCCTCCTCAAGCCGACCTTCGCCCTCACGACCGTGATGTGCGTGACCGGGTCGCTGCTCGCGTTCGAGCAGTTCTACATCCTCACCAAGGGCGGCCCCGACAACAGCACCATGACCGTCGTGCAGCTCATCTACAACGTGGCCTTCCAAGGTCAGAACAGCCTCGGCATCGCCGGTGCCCTCTCGGTGATCGTGCTGCTCGCGCTCATCGTCATCAACGTCTTCCAGTTGCGCGCCTTCCGGCGTCCGGATGAGAGCTGAAGCCATGTCCCAGACACTGACGCGCACGATCGTCGCCCCGGACCACCAGCCCACGACCCCGCGATACCGCTCGAAGGCGGCGCGCATCGTCTTCGGCATCCCGTACTGGGTGTTCACGACCGCCCTCGCGGTGATCTTCCTCTACCCGCTCATCTGGACCGGGGTCTCGTCGCTCAGCCCGGTGGCGGGCACGAGCCAGACCGACGGCTGGGGCTTCGGCAACTACATCGCCCTCGCCGACTACCAGGCGGGCATCTGGGTGTACCTGGGCAACTCGCTCTTCGTCTCGGTGCTCACGGTCGCTCTCACCCTGTTCATCTCGCTGCTCGGCGGCTACGCGTTCGCCCGGTTCTCGTTCCCCGGCAAGAACGCGCTGTTCCTGCTCACCCTCGCGATCCTCATGGTGCCGTACGCGACGCTGCTGATCCCGCTCTACGTGATCCTCAACGCGGTCGGCCTGCAGAACTCGCTGGTGGGCGTGGCACTGGTGATCACGATGTTCCAGCTGCCGTTCTCGATGTTCATGATGCGCATCTCGTTCGAGTCGATCCCGAAGGAGATGGACGAGGCCGCGATGGTCGACGGATGCTCCAGCTGGGGCGCCCTGTGGCGGGTGCTGCTGCCGGCGGTCAAGCCGGGCCTCGTGACGGTCGGGCTGTTCGCGTTCCTCACAGCGTGGAACGACTTCATGGCCCCGCTGATCCTCATCAACGACTCCAACCGGATGACGCTGCCGCTCGCGGTCGCGAACCTCCGCGGGCAGGTGCAGGGCGTGGTCGACTACGGCGCGACCGAGGCCGGGGTGGTCGTGCTGGCACTCCCCTGCATCGTGCTCTTCCTGATCCTCCAACGACACTACGTGCGCGGCTTCATGTCCGGCGCCTTCAAGGGATGACGATGTACGACTTCACTGCACCGGCGGCGCCGGTGGTCCCCACGCGCGGTCGCCTGCGCCCGCTCGGCGTCTCCGAGGTGCGCATCACCGGAGGCTTCTGGGGCGATCGCCAGGCCGTCAACGGCACGGCGACGCTCGATCACATCGAATCGCGCCTCGAGTCGGAGGGCTGGCTGCCGAACTTCGATCTCGCTGCCGCCGGCACGCTTCCCGCCGGGCGCCGCGGCCGGGAGTTCGCCGACTCCGAGGTCTACAAGTACCTCGAGGCGCTCGCCTGGGAGATCGGACGGACGGATGCCGCGGCAGACGCCGCGCTCGAGCAGCGGTTCCGGTCGGTCGTGGCGCGCGTCGCTGCCGCGCAGGAGGCCGACGGCTACGTGAACACGATGTTCGGCCGCCCGGGCCAGGGCGACCGCTGGTCGGATCTGGAGTGGGGGCACGAGCTGTACTGCCTCGGGCATCTGTTCCAGGCGGCGGTCGCCAGGCACCGCACGCGACCGGATGCCGACGACGGGCTCGTCACGATCGCCCGACGCGCCGCGGACCTCGTCTGCCGCGTGTTCGGCCCCGACGGGCGCGATGCGATCTGCGGCCACGCCGAGGTCGAGGTCGGCCTCGCGGAACTCGGACGCGCACTCGGCGAGCAGCGCTACATCGATCAGGCCGCCCTGTTCGTCGAGCGGCACGGGCACGGGTCGCTCGCCGAGATCGAGTGGGGCCAGGAGTACTTCCAGGACGACGTTCCCGTGCGCGACGCCGTGGCACTGCGCGGGCATTCCGTGCGCGCCAACTACCTCGCGTCCGGGGCGACGGACGTCGCGATCGAGCTCTCCGACGACGGCCTGCTCGACGCGCTGCGCGGTCAGTGGGACCGCACGGTCGAGCGTCGCACGTATGTGACCGGCGGACAGGGCTCGCATCACCAGGACGAGGCGTTCGGCGCCGACTGGGAGCTGCCGAGCGACCGCGCCTACTCCGAGACCTGCGCCGGCGTGGGCTCGATCATGTTCTCGTGGCGCCTGCTGCTCGCGACCGGCGACACCCGGCACGCAGACCTCATCGAGCGGACGCTGTTCAACGTGGTGGCGACATCACCCGCGCCAGACGGACGAGCGTTCTACTACGCCAACACGCTGCATCAGCGCGTGCCGGGGGTCGAGGCCGATCCCGAGGGCACGTCCCCGCGCGCCTCGTCGTCGCTGCGCGCCCCCTGGTTCGAGGTCTCGTGCTGCCCGCCGAACGTGGCACGCACCTTCGCGAGCCTCGCCGCCTACGTCGCGACCGCCGACGACGACGGCGTGCAGGTGCACCAGTACGCGCCGGCATCCGTTCGCACGACGCTCCCCGACGACCGCGCGGTGTCCTTCGACGTCGTGACCGGATACCCGGTCGATGGCGGCATCCGCGTGACGATCGCCGAGGATGCGGAGTTCACGCTGACCCTTCGCGTGCCGTCGTGGGCCGAGGGGGCGACGGTGCGCGTGGATGCCGGTGGCGAGAGCGCGCAGCATCCGGCCGAGCCCGGCACGATCGAAATCCGCCGGGCGTTCCGCGCCGGCGACGTCGTCGAGCTGACCCTGCCGCTGGTCGCCCGGGTGAGCAGCGCCGATCCTCGCGTGGATGCCGTGCGCGGAACGGTCGTCGTCGAACGCGGCCCCGAGGTGCTCGCGCTGGAGTCGATCGACTTCGGAGCGGATGTCGTCGACGCGGTGGTCGCCGGAGCCCCGGTCGAGCACGACGGCAGCGTGCGGCTCCCGGTGCGCAACCGCACGTCCGGCCAGGTCACGGACGCCGTGCTGGTGCCGTACCACGACTGGGCCCACCGCGGTCCGTCGACGATGCGCGTCTGGATCCCGACGAGCTGAGCCGCGTCGGGGTGCTTCGACAGGCTCAGCAACCCAGGTTCCTGGGCCCTCGGCTGCTGGGTCCCTGGACCTGTCGAAGGACCCCCGGCTACTCCCGCTTCCGGGTCACCGCCCGCTGCAGCAGCACGAACACGAGCAGGATGCCGCCGGTGATGATCGTGGTCATCTCGGGCGGGATGCCGCCGTCGCGCGTGATCAGGACGTTCATCAGCCCCAGCACGAGGGCGCCGATCACCGAGCCGAGCACGTAGCCGTAGGCGCCGGTGAGCACCGTCCCGCCGATGACCGCCGCGGCGATCGCGTCGAGCTCCCACCCGATACCGGTGATGTTCTGCGCCGTGCCGAGCCGAGCCGTGTAGAGCACGGCCGCGAGACCGGCGAGCGAACCGCTGATCACGTACACGAGCACCTTCGTGCGGTGCACCGGAAGCCCCATCAGCAGCGCCGAGCTCTCCGAGCCGCCGATCGCATAGACCGTGCGGCCGGTGCGCGTGCGGTGCAGGACGAAGAAGGCCACCGCGACCACGATCACCGCGATCACCACGGCCGGCGTGATCACGAGGTCGTTGACCTTCGGCCCGTCGACGATCTTGAGCTGCACCCCGATCCAGCGGATGGGCGAGTCCTCACCCAGGCGCTCCGGCTTGGTGCTGAGCAGAGAGGCGAGACCGCGTCCGAGGAACATCATCGCCAGCGTCGCGATGAACGGCTGCACGCCGAAGTAGCGGATCAGCACTCCGGAGATCACGCCGAACAGCGATCCGATGCCGATCATCGCGACGATCACCGCGATCGCGTTCCATCCGGCGTTGGACAGCATCACGCCGGCCACCGACGACAGCGCGATGATCGAGCCGACCGACAGGTCGATGCCGCCGGTGAGGATCACGAAGGTCAGCGCCACGGCGAGCACGATCAGGTGCGCGTTGTTGATCAGCAGGTTCGAGAGCGTGTTGGCCTGCACGATGCGGCCGTACGCGACCTCGCCGAACACGATCATGCCCACGAAGATGACCACAGACGCGATGGTCGGCAGCACGGAGGGATTCGCTCCGATCATGCGGCGCACGCGATCGAGCACGGTCTCCTGGATCTGCGGCGCTCGCGCCTCTGTCACGACGCTCATGCCGTCACCTCCTCTTTCGCGGTGAGCTGTTCGACAGGCGGCGCCTGGCGTCGACGGCGGAACCAGCTCCGCACGCGCTCGGACTGCAGCAGGCACAGCGCGACGATCACGATGGCCTTGAACGCGGGTGTCGCCGACGACGAGATGCCGAGATAGAGCACGGTCTTGTCGAGCGTCGCGATCAGCAGCGCTCCGACGAACGCCCCGCTGAGGGAGAACTTGCCGCCCGCGAGAGACGCCCCGCCGATGACGACCGCGAGGATCGCGTCGAGCTCCAGCTGGTATCCGGTACGCGAGATGTCGACCGTCATGACGGTGCCGACCGACATGATGCCGGCGATCCCGGCCAGGATGCCGCTGAGGATGTACGTGGTCAGCAGCAGCCCCTTGGGCTTGATGCCCGCCATCCGGCTGGCCCGCGGGTTGATGCCGATCGCCTCGATCATGAGGCCGAGAGCGCTCTTGCGCACGACCCAGCCGACGATGAGCACGAGCAGCACCGCGAGGATGAACACCACCGGGATGCCGATCACGAAGCCGTTCGCGATCCACCGGAACGGGTCGTTCGACGCGGTCGTGTTCTGTCCCCCGGTGATCACCTTGGCGATGCCGCGCCCTGCCAGCATCAGCACGAGGGTCGCGATGAAGGGCTGCAGGCCGACATAGGCGACGAGGATGCCGTTGACCGCCCCGAGGATGCCGGTGATGACGAGCGCGAGCCCGATCGCGCCGAGCGCCGCACCGACGCTTCCCGAGTCCCCGGCGGCGCTGAGGAACTCCATCGCCACCGCGCCCGAGACCGCCATCAGCGATCCGACCGAGAGGTCGATGCCACCGGTCGCGATCACGAGGGACATGCCGATCGCGATCATCATCACCGGCGCCGCCTGGCGCAGGATGTCGATGAGGTTGCCGACGAGGTTGCCGTTGTTCGGGTTGATCGTGAGGGCCAGGTACGTCGGGTCCTTCAGCACGTTCAGCGCGAGGAGTGCGACGATCGCCACGATCCCCCAGAAGAAGGGCTTGTGGATCAGATCGCGCCAGAAGCTGGTGCCGGCTGCGGCGGTCATCGCGCTGCCTCCTTGTCGGTCGTGAGGGCGATGCTATCCGGCAGGGCGCCGTCGGCGTCGTCGAGGGTCTCGGCCGCGGCCTCCACGCCGTGCGCGGCGATCACGTCGACGATCGCCTGCGCCGTGACATCCGGTCCGTTCTGGAGCTCGCCGATCTTGCGGTGGTCCTTGAGGACGACGATGCGCTCGGAGAGTCGCACCACCTCCTCGAGCTCGGACGAGATGAAGACGACGGCGACGCCTTCCTCGGCGAGTTCGGCGACGGCCTCCTGGATCTCGGCCTTGGCGCCGACGTCGATGCCGCGCGTGGGCTCGTCGAGGATGAGAAGTTCGGGCTTGGTGGCCAGCCAGCGCCCGAGGAGCACCTTCTGCTGGTTCCCGCCGGAGAGGTTCTTGATCATCCGCTCCGGATCGGCCGGTCGGACGTTGAACTGGGCGATGTATTTCTCCACGATCGCGTCCTGCTCCTTGCGCGACATGGGTCTGGCCCATCCGCGTTCCGCCTGGACGGCGAGGATGATGTTCTCGCGGACGGTGAGGTCGCCGATGATCCCCTCGTCACGCCGGTTCTCGGTCGAGAACGCGATGCGCCGCGGGAGGGCATCCGCCGGCGAGCGCAGGTCGACACGGCGGCCGTGGAGCTCGATCGCGCCCTCGTCGGCGCGGTCGGCGCCGTAGAGCAGACGGGCGAGCTCGGTGCGGCCGGAGCCGAGGAGCCCCGCGAACCCGACGATCTCACCGGGGCGGATGTCGAGGTCGGTCGCCTCGACGGCGCCGCGGCGGGCGATGCCGGATGCCGACAGCAGCGGCTCCTCGTCGGCCGCACGCGGCGCGCGCCGACGGTTGCCGCCGAGCGACTTCAGGGCGTCGAGGTCCTTGCCGATCATCTTCGAGATCAGGGCGTGGCGGTCGAGGTCGCGGGTGAGGTATTCGCCGACGTACTGTCCGTTGCGGAGCACCGTGAGCCGGTCGCTGATCGCGTAGACCTGATCGAGGAAGTGCGAGACGAAGAGGATCGCGATGCCCTCGTCGCGGAGGGAGCGGATCACCGTGAACAGTCCGTCGACTTCGGCGGCGTCGAGGCTCGACGTCGGCTCGTCGAGGATCAGCACCTTGGCCTTGATGGCCATCGCCCGGCTGATCGCGACGAGCTGCTGCAGGGCGATCGAGAGGGTGGAGAGCGGCTTGCGGGTGTCGAGGTGGCCGAGTCCGAGGCGGGTGAGGGCATGAGTCGCCGCGCGGTGCGTCGCCGCCCAGTTGATGCCGAACGCGCCGCGGACCTCGTGCCCGAGCATCACGTTCTCCCCGATGGAGAGGTTCGGCGCGAGGTTGACCTCCTGGTACACCGTCGAGATCCCGGCATCCTGCGCATCGCCGGCACCCGCGAAGCTGCGCTCCTGGCCGGTGACGACGATCGATCCGGAGTCGATCCGGTAGACGCCGGTCAGAGCCTTGATCAGGGTCGATTTCCCGGCGCCGTTCTCGCCCATGAGCGCGTGCACCTCACCGGGGAACAGGCGGAAGCCGACTCCGTCGAGGGCCTTCACCCCGGGGAACTCGATCGTGATCCCACGCATCTCGACGAGGGGGAGTTCTTCGTTCATCGCTGTCTTTCCCGTCTGGGCGACCCGGGTGACGCGGTGTTCCGCGCCACCCGGGTTCGTCGCCGGATCGCTCCGGCGCCTGGTTCCGTACGCCTGGCTCAGTACTTGCGGTCTGCGAGCACGGCCTTGGCCGCCTCCGCGGAGTCGAAGGCCTCGCTCGGCACGACGATGTACGACTCGACCTTCTCCCCGGCGAGCGTCTTCTCGACGACCTCCATGGCGGTCTCACCGAACAGCGGGTTGTACTCGTGGACGTAGCTGAGCTGACCGTCGGCGAGCGCCTGCATGGCGTTCTTGGTGCCGTCGATCGTGGCGATCTTCACGTCCGTGCCCACGACGAGGCCGGCCTCTTCCGCTGCCTGGGCGGCTCCGAGTCCCATCTCGTCGTTCTGGGCGAACACGAGCTGGATGTCGTTGTTCGCCGACTTGAGCATCGTCTCGAAGACGCTCTTGCCCTCCTCCGCCGACCAGTTCGCGGTCTGCGCGTCGAGCTTGGTGAGCGACGAGCCGCCAAGGCCCTCGTCGAAGCCCTCGTTGCGCTCGTTCACGACGCCGACGCCGGCGGGACCCTCGAGGACGACGTAGTTGCCGCCGTCCGGGAAGGTGGCCGCAGCCCACGTGCCGACCTCTTTCGCGACCTCGACGTTGTCGGGCGCGATGCGGGTGACGTACAGGCTGTCGTCGTCGGGCTCGATGCCGCGGTCGAGCAGGATGACCGGGATCTCGGCTTCCTGTGCCCGCTTGAGGGAGTCCTCCCAGCCGGAGGCCTCGGTGGCCGACAGCAGGATCACGTCGACGCCTTCGTCGACGAACGACGTGAACGCGTCGATCTGCGACTTCTGGTCGAGGTTGGTGGCCGGTGCGTACTTGAGGTCGTATCCGGCATCCTCCGTGAAGGTGTCCTGGATGTTCTGCTCGTTGGCCTCTCGCCAGGCGCCCTCGGGGCCGACGGCGACGAAGCCGACGGTGGTGAGTTCGTCGGAACCACCGGCGTCACCGCCGGAGCCACCGGAGCCGCCGGCCGAGCAGGCCGCAAGGCCGATGGTGAGTGCGCCGGCTGCTGCCAGACCGAGCGCGACGCGGATGCGCTTCTTCGCGGACATGTTCTCCTCCTTGAGACGCCGGCCGTCAGCCCGGCAATGGGTGGACCAGACGTGGTCCCTTGCGTGATTGCAGGTCACTGTCGTCGTGACCTGCGGCGATGTTACCGGGAACAAAATCTGGAACACAAGCAATGTTCCAAAAATCAGGAATGTTCCACGCCGGGATCTTTGTTACCGCTCACAGTCCCGCGTCAGGACCGGGATCCGCGGCGATCATCTCGACCACGGTGTCCACCGTCACACCGGGTCCGTTGCTGAGTTCGCCGATCTTCTCGCGGTCCTTGAGCACGATGATGCGATCGCTCAGGCGCACGACCTCTTCGAGTTCGGAGGAGATGAACACGACGGCGACCCCGTCGCCCGCGAGCTGACTGATGCGGCGCTGCACCTCCAGCTTCGCCGCGATGTCGATCCCCCGCGTCGGCTCGTCGAGGATCAGCACGTGCGGGCGCACGGCGAGCGCGCGGGCGAGCAGCACCTTCTGCTGCGTCCCACCGGACAGCATCCTGACGGGCCGGTCCAGATCGGACGGCGCGAGGTGCAGGGCCTCGACGTAGGTGTCGACGAGCGCCGCCTCCTCCGCCGTCGAGAGCGGACGCGTCCAGCCGCGCAGCGCCTGCAGCGAGAGGATCATGTTCTCCCGGGCGGTGAGATCGCCGATGATCCCCTGCGTGCGCCTGCTCTCCGCGGACAGGGCGATGCGATGGCGGAGGGCGGCCGAGGGACTCCGCAGCTCCACGCGTTCGCCGTCGACCCACAGCTCCCCGCTGTCGGCCCGCACCGATCCGCTCAGCAGCGAGGCGAGTTCGGAGCGGCCGGACCCCCGGAGGCCGGCGAGCCCGACGATCTCGCCGCGCTGCACGTCGATGTCCGTCCGCTCGATCGCTCCGCGTCGCCCGAAGGACGTCGCCCGCATCGCCGGCTCGCCGTCCGAGGCGTAGTGATGGGCCTTGCGCTCGGAGCCCAGCGCCCTCAGCCCGTCGATGTCCTTGCCGAGCATCTTGGAGATGAGGTCCGCCCGCTCGAGATCCCGCGTCGCGTACTCGCCGATGCGCTTCCCGCCGCGCAGCACCGTCATCCGGTCGCTGATCGCGAACGCCTGCTCGAGGAAGTGGGAGACGAAGAGGATCGCGACCCCGCGCTCGCGCAGACCGCGGATGACGCGCATGAGCGTCGCGACCTCCGCCTGGTCGAGACTCGACGTCGGCTCATCGAGCACCAGGACCCGCGGGTCGTCGACCACGGCCCGCGCCAGGGCGACGAGCTGCTTCTGCGCGGGCGTCAGCATCGACAGCGGCGTCTTCGGGTCGAGGTCGTCGAGACCGAGCCTGCCGAGCGCCTCGGCGGCGGCCGCGCGCGTCCTCTTCCAGTCGATGCCGAGACGTCCCCGGCGCTCGCGCCCCAGCATGACGTTCTCGGCGACGCTGAGGTTCGGGCTGAGCTGCGTCTCCTGGAACACGGTGGCGATGCCCGCGGCGCGGCTGTCCGCGACGCCGCCGAACCGGCGGGGCTCCCCGGCGACGACGACGGTCCCGGCGTCGGGTGCCCGCGTGCCGGTGAGCACGGCCACCAGCGTCGACTTGCCCGCCGCGTTCTCCCCCATCACGGCGTGCACCTCGCCCGGGAACATCCGGAAGTCGACGCCGTCGAGCGCCCGCACCCCCGGATAGTCGACCGTGATGCCCTCGAGCCGGATCAGCGGCTCGAGGGCGGACTCGGCGATCACCGCACCTCCCGCGGAGCGGCGGACGACGCACGGGCGACCAGCTCGGTGGGGATGCGGGTGAGCGGCGGGATCTCCCTGCCTTCGATCGCGGCACGGAGCATCTCGACCACGGCGATTCCCAGCGCGCCGAAGTCCTGACGCACGGTCGTCAGCGGAGGCAGGAAGTGCCGGGCCAGCGGCACGTCGTCGAAGCCGACGACGCTGAGGTCGTTCGGCACATCGAAGCCCTTGTCGTGCAGACCGTGGATGAGGCCGATCGCCATGTCGTCGTTGGCGGCGAAGATGGCCGTGTAGTCGGGCAGGCGCTGCAGGCCCTTGGCGAAGTCGTACGCGAAGTCGGCGGTCCAGTCCCCCACCACGATCGGCCGTTCGCGGATGCCCCACGACTTCGCCCGCGAGTGGAAAGCCCGCTCCCTGGCGCGCGCGTCGAGCCAGTCCAGAGGGCCGGACATGTGCAGGATGTCGCGGTGGCCGAGGGCGACGAGATGGTCGACCACGAGGGTCGTCCCGGCGTGCTGATCGATCGACACCGTGAGAAACGTCGGGTCCGCATCCGCCTTGACGACCAGCATGGGGACCGTGATGGCGATCCTGCGCAGCGCCGCGACCGACGACGACCGCGGAGCGATCACGCAGAGCGCGTCGACACCCTGCGTGACGAGGTTGTCGACCGCCTCCTGGGGCGAGAGGGCATCGCCTTCGTGCAGCGCGATGGGTGTGACGGAATATCCCGCCGCGCGGGCGGACAGCTCGATCGCCCGCAGGATGCTGGTCGGGCCGTGCGCCACCGCGCTCTCGACGATCACGCCGATGCGACGCGTGCGCTGGGTCGCCAGCGCCCGCGCGACGAGGTTCGGACGGTAGTCGAGCTCCTCGATCGCCTCGAGCACGCGCCGCCGGGTGTCGGGCTTGATGTTCGGGTGATCGTTGAGCACCCGGGAGACGGTCATGTGCGAGACCCCGGCGATCGTCGCGACCTGCCGGATGTTGGGCTTGTCCGAGCCGACGTTCACCATGCGCACCTCCGTCGGCTGCTCCGGCGATGTTACCGAGAACAACCCTGCAGGTGCAACGGCATCCGATGCCTCGACAAGCTCAGCAACCCAGGTTGTCCTGGGTCCCTGGGCCTGTCGAAGGGCCGCTACAGCCCGAGGCGCTCCAGGTACGGGTTCACCAGGCGGCTCTCGGGATCGAAGCGGGCGGCGAGGGCGGCGAAGTCGTCGAACCGCGGGTAGCGCGAGCGCACCTCGGCGCCGTCGAGCGTGAACACCTTGCCCCAGTGCGGGCGGGCCGTCGGCGGCAGGGCCGCCTCGATCGCCGGGAGGAGCGCCCGGACCGCGGCCTCCTCGGGCTTCCACGTGAAGTGGATGCCGACGGCATCCGTCTCGAACGATGAGCTCAGCCAGAGGCTGTCGGCCCGCACGGTGCGGATCTCGTTGACCAGCAGCAGCGGAGCGATCTGGCCGGCGAGCGTGCGCACGGCCTGGATCGCGGCGACCGCGTCGGCGCGAGGGACGAGGTACTCACTCTGGATCTCGGCACCGGCCGAGGGCGTGAACTCGAGCTTGAAGTGGGCCAGCCGTTCGGACCAGGGTCCCGGCACGCCCAGCTGATCCGTGCAGGCCACCGGATCGACACCGAGGATCGGATGCCGCTTGCTCACGGCGGCCGCCGCGCCGAGGCGGTCGAACAGCGACTCCCGCGCGGCCTCGTGCGCCTCGGGGAGGCGCTGCTTGACCCAGATCTGGTCGGCGATGTCGGTGCGCTGCCAGGTGGAGAAGATGCTCACGCTCGTGCCGGCCGCGGTCGCATCGTCGAAGTCGCGGAGGATCGCGTCCCAGTCCGGATGCTCGAACACGTGCTGCGCGACCTCGTAGGTGGGCTCGACGTCGAGGGTCAGGTCGACGACGGCTCCGAGCGCGCCGAGACTCACCACCGCACCGTCGAAGTCGTCGTCACCTCGGCGCAGCGTGCGGGTCTCGCCTGCCGGCGTGATGATCGTGAGCGCCCGCACCGCGCTCGACAGCGAGCCGATCGCGTCTCCGGAGCCGTGCGTGCCGGTGATGATCGCGCCGGCCACCGAGATGTGCGGGAGCGAGGCGAGGTTCGCCAGCGCGAGCCCCTCCGCCTGGAGCAGCGGCGCGATGTCGCCGTAGCGGAGACCCCCCGAGACGCGGACGGCATCGCGCGCCTCGTTCACCTCGAACACCGCGGGCAGGGCGTCGAGGGCCACGAGCAGACCGTCGGTGTCGGCGAGGTCGTTGAAGCTGTGCCGTGATCCCAGCATCCGAAGGGCGCCGCCCTGTGCGAGCAGCGCGGCCAGCTCCTCCGTCGACGAAGGATGCTCCACACGGGATGCGCGATACGTGAGGTTGCCCGCCCAGTTGCGTTCGTTGCCCATGGCGCCATGATAGCCGCGAGCCATCCGGCTACATCGTTGTACTCCCCCGCCGGAGACGGTCCCCACTAGGCTGACCGGATGACAGCGACGCCCCCGCCACGCGCGACGATGAAAGACGTCGCCGCCCTCGCCGGGGTGTCGATCAAGACGGTCTCGAACGTCGTCACCGGAACCGTGGCCGTGCGCGAGGAGACGCGCGCCAGGGTCGAGTCCGCGATGACGCAGCTCGACTTCGTCCCGAATCTGAGCGCGCGCGGACTCCGCAAGGGTCGGTCCGGCATCATCGCGGTGGCTCTTCCCGATCTCGCCACCGCCTTCTCCGCCGAGCTCATGCACCGCATCGTGGAGGCCGCGCACGAGCGGGGCCTGGCCGTGCAGATCGAGGAGACCGCGTCGGAGCCCGAGCGCGAGAAGGAGCTCGTCTCGCGTGCCAGGGCGCACCTCGTCGACGGGCTGATCCTCAACCCCATCCGCCTCGAGGACAGCGTGATCAAGTACGCCGACCGCCTCCCGCCCCTGGTCGTGATCGGCGAGGTCGAGCAGAACAGGGCCGACCACGTGCGCATCGACAGTCGCGTGGCCGCCGCGGATGCCACCCGACATGTGCTCTCGCGCGGCGCCACGAGGATCGCGGTCGTCGGCGCCGATGACGACCCGTCCGTCGCGACGGCGACCAGCCGGCTCCGACTCGAAGGCGTGCACGACGCCCTGCGTGAAGCCGGCATCCCGCGGGACCCGGCGCTCGAGGTGAACCGCCTGCCCTGGTCGATGTCGGGAGGAGCGGATGCCGCGCGCACCCTGCTCGCCCGCGGAGTCGCGTTCGACGCGATCGTGGCCTTCACCGACTCGCTGGCGCTCGGAGCCCTGCACACGCTGCACGATCACGGCATCCGCGTTCCCGACGACGTGATCGTCACGGGCTTCGACGACGTGGAGTTCTCGAAGTACACCTCCCCCGCGCTCACCTCGGTGGCCTTCGACCGTCGCGCGTTCGCCGAGGCCGCGCTCGGTCTGCTCGAATCGCGAATGGACGATCGCAGCACCCCGCCGCGCTCCCTCACGCTGTCACACCATCTCCTCGAGCGCGCGAGCACCGCAGGGCGCCCCGCGGGCTACCGCCCCTGAAACGCCATTCGACCTAATCCGGTTCTGCTTCTTGCGCGCCGATTACATCGATGTAATGATGAGGTCGTCCACCCACCGGTCACGAAGGAGTGACGATGACGCCCCCACTCGATCTGTCCCGTAGGCAGTTCCTGACCGCCGCCTCGGTGGCCGCCGGCACAGCCCTGCTCGCCGGCTGCGCACCCGGTGCGGTCCCCGGCTCGGGACCCCAGACGCTGCAGTTCTGGCACCTGCTCTCCGGAGGCGACGGTGTCACCATGTCGCAGCTGCTCGACGACGTGAACGGCGCGCAGAGCGCGTTCCGCATCCGTCCCACCGTGCTCGCCTGGGGTACGCCGTACTACACGAAGCTCGCGATGGCGGGCGCCGGCGGCCGCGCACCCGACGTCGCGATCATGCACGCCACCCGCACCGTCGGCTGGGCACCGGGCGGCCTGCTCGACCGCTGGGACGTCGACAAGCTCGCCTCGCTCGGCATCGACAGCTCGACGTTCCCGAAGCCGATCTGGGAGAAGGGCTTCGTCGGCGAGGGCATGTACAGCATCGCGCTCGACGCCCACCCGTTCGTGATGATGTTCAACACCGACATCTGCGACGCGGCCGGGGTCCTCGACAGCGACGGCCGGCTCACCGAGACCTCGTCCCCCGAGGAGTTCCTCGACCAGCTGCGCGAAGTGGGCGGCAAGGCCGAGGGGCACGCGCTGTCCTACGGCTACCTCGGCGACGGCGCCCAGATGTGGCGCCTGTTCTACACCTTCTATTCGCAGCACGGCGGCGCCATCGAGCTTCCGCCGGGCGGCCCCGCCGAGATCGACAAGGACGTCGCCGTCGAGTCGCTGTCGCTGATGCGCACGCTCCTCGACGGCGAGATCGCGCTCGCGCAGGCCGACTACGGCAGCGCTGTCGCCGAGTTCGCGACCGGCAAGAGCGGCATGCTCTTCACCGGCGTCTGGGAGCTGCGCACGATGCAGGCGGCGGAACTCCCCTTCGACGCGACCATGATCCCCACCCTGTTCGGGACCCCGGCCGTCTACGCCGACTCGCACTCCTTCGTGCTCCCGCACCAGACGAACGCCGACCCCGTCCGTCGCGACCTGACCTACCAGTTCGTCGCCGACATGCTGAAGGGATCCTTCGGGTGGGCCGAGGCCGGGCACATCCCCGCCTTCCTCCCGGTCACGGAGTCCCCCGAATACGACGACCTCATCCCGCAGGCGCACTACGCCGATGCCGCGCAGCACGTCGTCTACGACCCGACCGCGTGGTTCACCGGATCGGGATCGAACTTCCAGTCCGAGTTCGGCGCCGCCGTGCAGGGCGTGCTGCTCTCGGGCGACGACCCCGCTGCCGCGATCGACCGCTTCGAGGCACGCGTCAACACTCTGCTCCGACAGCCCAACCCGGCTGACCCCGAAGGGACGTTCGGATCATGACCACCTCGACCTCCGCCATCGGCTCCACCGATTCCACGCGCACCATCGTCACCGGATCGAAGACCGCGGCTCCCGCCCGCCGCCCCGGCTCCCGCAACCGCGAGCAGCTGATCAGCTGGGCCTTCCTCGCCCCGTTCCTCGTGGCCTTCATCCTGTTCCTGGCCTGGCCGATCGTGCACGGCATCATCCTCAGCTTCACGGATCAGTCGCTGACCGGCGCCGGCGGCGCGTTCGTCGGCTTCGCCAACTACGTCGAGGCGCTCGGCGATCCGAAGATGTGGCAGTCGATGGGGAACACCGTGTGGTTCACGCTGCTCTCCACGGTGCCGCTCGTCGTGATCGCCCTCGTGATGGCCGCCCTCGTCGACCGCGGCATCCCCGGCCAGTGGCTCTGGCGGCTGTCGTTCTTCATGCCGTTCCTTCTCGCCTCGACCGTGATCTCGCAGATCTGGGTCTGGATCTTCAACCCGCAGGTCGGCGCGGCCAACAACATCCTGAAGTTCTTCGGCCTCGAACCGCTCGCCTGGCTGCAGAACCCCGACACGAACATGCTGTCGATCGTGATCGCCACGGTGTGGTGGACCGTCGGGTTCAACTTCCTGCTGTACCTGGCAGCGATGCAGAACATCCCGCCGCAGCAGTACGAGGCGGCGTCGCTCGACGGCGCGGGCGCCTGGCGCCAGTTCTGGTCGATCACGCTCCCGCAGCTGGGACCGGCGACCGTCCTGATCCTGATCCTGCAGATCCTCGCCTCGCTGAAGCTCTTCGACCAGGCGTACCAGATGCTCGGTGGCGTCGCGAGCGACACCACCCGCTCGATCGTCCAGTACATCTACGAGGCCGGTTTCGTCAGCTACCGGTTCGGCTACTCGGCCGCCATCTCCTACGTCTTCTTCGCTCTCATCGTCATCCTCGGCGTCGTGCAGGCTCTCATCACGCGCCGCCGGAAGGAGCAGTTCTGATGTCCACCGCCACCGTCACCGCCACCCGCACCGAGGCGATCACCACCCCCGACACGCGCAAGCCCCGCCGCGGGCACCTGCCCGGCCAGAAGCCGTTCGGGCCGCTGCGCATCACGGCCTTCGTCGTCCTGCTGCTGCTCGCGATCGGCTGGCTGCTGCCCTTCCTCTGGGCCGTCGCCACCGCGTTCAAGACCGAGACGGATGCCGCATCAGGCGACCCCGGCTGGATCGGCGCCGCCGGCCCCACGATCGACGCGTTCACCGCGATCCTGTCGCAGGGCAACGTGTACACGTGGGCCTTCAACAGCCTCTGGACCTCGGTCGCGATCACCCTGATCACGCTGACGATCTCGGCGCTGGCCGCGTACGCCTTCTCGCGACTGGATTTCACCGGACGCAAGTGGCTGTTCGTCGTCATCATCGCCTCGATCGTGGTGCCGCCGCAGGTGCTGATCATCCCGCTGTTCTACGAGATGCTCGCGTTCAACCTGATCGACACCTATTGGGGCCTGATCCTGCCGCAGGTCGTCGCACCCGCGATGGTGTTCATCCTGAAGCGGTTCTTCGACGCGATCCCGATCGAGCTCGAAGACGCGGCCCGCGTCGACGGCGCCGGTCGTCTGCGCATCTTCTGGTCGATCGTGCTGCCGCTGTCCCGCCCGATCATGGCATCCGTCGGCATCTTCGTGTTCATCGCCGCCTGGAACAACTTCCTCTGGCCGTTCCTCGTCATCAACGACACCACGCTGATGACGCTGCCGGTCGGACTCCAGACGGTGATCAGCGCGTACGGCGTGCAGTACGCGCAGGTCATGGCGCAGGCCGTGCTCGCCGCACTTCCGCTCATCGTCGTGTTCCTCATCTTCCAGAAGCAGATCGTCAAGGGAGTCGCGACGAGCGGCTTCGGCGGTCAGTAGCCCTGCCCTCGCGGCATCCGTTCCCACACCCACGGCCCACTCACTAGGAGAGCAATGTCTCAGGCCCGCATCACCATCGACCGCGACTTCACGATCGCCGACGTCCCCCGGAGGCTCTTCGGCTCGTTCGTCGAGCACATGGGCCGCTGCGTCTACACCGGCATCTACGAACCCGGCCACCCGCAGGCCGATGCGCGTGGATTCCGTCAGGACGTGCTCGCACTGGTGAAGGAGATGGGCCCGACCGTGGTCCGCTACCCCGGCGGCAACTTCGTCTCCGGCTACCGCTGGGAGGACGGCGTCGGGCCCGCCGAGGATCGGCCCGTGCGCATCGACGGCGCGTGGCACACGATCGAGACCAACGCGTTCGGCCTGCACGAGTTCATGGACTGGGCGAAGGAGGCCGACGTCGAGGTCATGGAGGCGGTCAACCTCGGCACCCGGGGCGTCGAGGAGGCCCGCGCGCTCGTGGAGTACGCGAACCACCCCGGCGGTACGTACTGGTCGGACCTTCGCCGCAAGAACGGCGCAGAGCAGCCCTTCGACATCAAGCTCTGGTGCCTCGGCAACGAGCTCGACGGGCCGTGGCAGATCGGCGGCAAGACGGCGACAGAGTACGGCCGTCTCGCGCAGGAGTCCGCCAAGGCCATGAAGCTCGTCGACCCGTCGATCGAGCTGGTCGCCGTGGGTTCCTCCGGCCGCTCGATGCCGACCTTCGGCACCTGGGAGCACACCGTGCTCAGCCACGCCTACGACGAGGTCGACTTCGTCTCGATGCACGCGTACTACCAGGAGCACGACGGCGACGCGGAGTCGTTCCTCGCGGAGTCGGTCGACATGGATGCCTTCATCGAGGGCGTCATCGCGACGGTCGACGCGGTCAAGGCAGCGGGCAAGCACACCAAGCAGGTCGACATCTCGTTCGACGAGTGGAACGTGTGGGACCAGGTCAAGTACAACGACGTCGAGGCGGGCGAGATCGAGAAGGCCGGCTGGCGACAGCATCCTCGCCTCATCGAGGACACCTATTCGGTGACGGATGCCGTCGTCGTCGGCACTCTGCTCAACAGCCTGCTGCGCCACGGCGACCGAGTGAAGATCGCCAACCAGGCGCAGCTCGTGAACGTGATCGCGCCGATCCGCTCGGAGGAGGGCGGGGCCGCGTGGCGCCAGACGAGCTTCTGGCCGTTCGAGCGGATGGCGCGCCTGGCGAAGGGTCGGATCCTGCGGCTCGCGGTCGCCGCCCCGCAGATCGAGACGAAGCGCTACGGCGGCGTCGACGCGGTCGATGCGGCGGCGACCTGGGACGAGGCCACCGGACGTGTCGTGGTGTTCGTCGCCAACCGCTCGCTCGACGAGGAGAGCGACCTCACGATCGACCTGCACGGGCTCGGCGACCTGCGCGTCGTGAACGCCGAGACGCTGACCATCCCCGAGGGCGGCGACCGCCACACGGCGAACCTCGAGACGGCTCCCGATTCCGTGCACATGGTGCCGCTCGCGCGTGCCGAGGTCGTCGACGGCGCCGTGCGCTCGACGCTCCCGCCGCTGTCGTGGTCGGTCATCGAGCTGGACGTGACCCGCGCCTGACCCCGCGTCGAGAACGAAGAAGCCCGGTATCCTCCGATACCGGGCTTCTTCGTCGTCCGAGTACGACCGAGGTCGTGTCGAATCAGGTTCCGATCAGTGCGGTCAGGCCTCGATCGTCCGACGACGACGTGCCATCAGCAGCAGTCCGCCCGAGAGCAGCGCGAGCGCGACGGCCGCGGCACCCATCGGGACCAGAGCATCGGCACCCGTCTGGGCGAGGTTGCCGTTGCCGGTGCCGGTGCCGCCGGGAGCGACGACGCCGCCACCCGGTGCCGGCACGCCGAGCACGGAGAACGAGACCAGCGTCGCCGAGGAGACGAAGCCGGAGACGCTCTGCCGCGCGGAGACCGTGTACGAACCGGTCATGAGGACCTCGGGGAACGTCACGCTCCACGTGCCGCCGGCGACGGTCGTGGTGTAGACACCGCTCAGCGCCGCGAGGGCACCGGCATCCGCCTTCGCCACGGGCGCGTCGACACCGGTGAGCACCACGGTCACCGTGGCGCCGTCGATACCCGTGCCGGAGAGGGACGAGGGGCCGGCGTCATGCGGGAAGGCCGAGCCGCCCGCGATCGACGTCACGCCCGGAGCGACCGGCACGACCGTGAAGCTGGCCGTGGCCTCCGGGGAGACCTCGCCGGCGCGCGACTGCGTGACGACGACCGTGTGCGAGCCGTATCCGAGGGTCAGCCCGTCGACGGTCCAGTTGCCGGTCCCGTCGACCACTGCCGTGCCGAGCGTGGCGCCCGCACCGTCGACGACCGTGATGTCGGCAGTCGGGAGACCCGTGCCGGTGATCGCCGTGACCGGCGGCGTGATGGTCGTGCCGCTGGTCGGCGAGGTGATGATCGGCGCAGCGAGCGGAGCCGCCTTCACGGTGACGGCGATGGTGGTCGTGTCCGAGCGGCTGAAGCCGTTCGCGGACGTGACCGAGATCGATCCGGCGCCCAGTGCGACGGGGCCCGCGAAGGAGAACGCGCCGTTGGAGACGGGGACCGTCTGGTCGCCGGCTCCCACGTTCACGATGACGGAGGTCGCGCCGGGGGCGGTGCCGCTGACGGTCTGGCCGGGAGTGACGTCGGCGCCGGCGACCGGGCTCGTGATGACCGGTGCGGCGAGGTCGAGTGCGACCTCGTATCCGCCGGTCTTCGGAAGCGCGTGCACGAGCGACGTCGCCCAGGTGAACTGCTCGGCGCCGGTCGCGGGATCTGCCGCGCTGCCGCCGCTGATCACGCCGACGGCCGTGTTGCCCTGGATGACCGATCCGCCGGAGTCACCGGGAGCCGCCAGCGTGTTGCTGGAGAAGCCCCGGACCCACTGTCCGCTGATGTTCGCCCAGCCGTCGAGGACGTCGTTCCCGTCGATCGCGCCGGTCGTGTAGCCGGTCGTGCGGCCGCTCTTGGAGACGGCGCCGGCCGTCGGAGCACCGACCGCCGTCACCGGGATGGTGCTGGCGGCGAGCGAGTCGAGCGAAGCGCCCGCGGTCGTCCAGTCGGTCACGGCGGGAAGCGGGTTGAAGCCGGCCTCGAGGTCGATGACCGAGATGTCGGTCGCGTTGGTGTCGCCGTTCGAACCGGCGGCGTTGTTCGTGCTGCCGAACTGGGCGAAGCCGAAGCGGCCCAGCAGCTCGGGGTCGGCCGGGAGGCCGCCCGTTCCGCCGACGGCCGGCTCCTGGTTGGGGATGCTCAGCGTCGTGGCCGAGAGCTTGTCGTCGGCGTCGTCGAACGCGCAGTGGCCGGCGCTCAGCAGCGCGGCCGAGCCGTCGGGAGCGAAGGCGGAGAAGCCGATCGAGCAGGCCCATGCCGCGCCGTCGGACTCACGCACGCTGAGGTAGCCCTGTCCGCCGACGAGGTCGCCCTCGGCGAACTTCTCCAGGGTGGCGGCGGCCGTGACGATCTTCGGGTCCTCGAGCTCGGCCTCGACCGCGAACTCCTCGATCGCGGCTTCCTCGCCGGCACTCGCCTCGGTCACGACCACGACGTCCTGGCCGGCCGCGTTCGAGCCGACGGCGAGAACCTCGACGCCGCTCTCCGCTGCCTCGGCCACAGCCTTGAGGACCTCGGGGGCCGGGGCGGCGGGCGCCTCGGTCTCCACCGGTGCCGTCGGAGCTGCGGTCTCCGCAGGCGCTTCCGGTGCAGCGGTCTCCGACGTCGTCACCGACGGGTCGGCGGGCAGGTCAGCCCCGTCTTCGGCGAAGGCCGGTGCGCTGATGAAGAGCCCCGAAAGGGCGATCGTCGCTGCGGCGGTCAACGCCAGTGGGCGCCGTCCTGTCCCTCTGTGCTTCATGTGATGTATGTCCTTGCTGGTCGCGGATCGTCATTCACTTGTGGACTGCGGCCTCGTGCTGATGCACACGGCCCGTCTGCGTCCCGGTCGGGGCGCGAAGTGCGACGCTGGTCCCCCGAGCAGCAGAGTCCCCCGCCGTCACAGCGAGGGATCGCCCCAACCCTACTCAGCGAACACACAGGAAAGCGCGTCCATTCACGAGGAATTCATAAGATGGACGAAAGTCTGCGCGCGTTGTTCCATCGACTCGATGAACCCTCGGCGTCGCGACTCATCCGACTACAGTGGCGTGCATGAGCCGAACTATCGCACGAACCCTGATCGGCGTCGCGATGCTCGGCGCTCTCGCCCTGGTCGGCACCGCCTGCGCGTCATCGGCGGGAGACGCGGCACCCACATCGACGCCCACGAACGGCGGCGCAGCGAACGCCGCCGACGTCGTCGGCCACTGGGGCGACGATGCCACCGGCAAACCCCACCTCGAGTTCACCGAAGACGGCACGGTGAACGGCAGCGACGGATGCAACGGCATCAGCACCACCTACGTCGCCGCGGACGGCCGCTTCGAACTGGCGCCTTTCGCATCGACGCTCAAGGCGTGCGTCGGCGTGGATGACTGGCTGCGCGGCGTCCGCGCCGTCGAGATCGACGGCGACGTGCTCGTCGCGCTGGATTCCTCCGGCGCACGACTCGGCGAACTCGCCCGCTCCCACTGATCGGACGCCGAGGGGCCGATCAGCGGGCGGGCGCACGTCGACTCAGCCGGCGGCCTCCTCCGGGCGTTCGAGCACGTCGATCGCGGCGGTGTCGGGCTCGTACTCGTCGATGTGCCGCTCGTCCGGGCCGTCGTAGGCCGACAGCGGACGGATCAACGCATTCGAGGACTGCTGCTCGATGATGTGG
The DNA here is from genome assembly GCF_039533965.1 of Microbacterium luteolum. NCBI lineage: Bacteria > Bacillati > Actinomycetota > Actinomycetes > Micrococcales > Microbacteriaceae > Microbacterium > Microbacterium luteolum. The sequence goes on along the minus strand of NZ_BAAAUN010000001.1, from coordinate 3,158,572 downwards.
GCGGTCCACCCCGTGATGCGTGCGGCGACGAAGAGCGGCGTGAACGTGAGCGTGTCGAAACCGATCAGGTTGTACGCCGGCCCCGAGGGGTAGTCGAGGTTCGGGTAGATGCCCTTGCGCGCCACGAACTCGCGCTCGAGCGTCTCGTACAGCTCGGCCACGGCCGGCTTGTCGTAGTGCGCGACGAGCGAGTCGAGCGCGGCCTTCATCGTCGGCACCCGGGAGTCGCCGCGCTTGTACACGCGGTGCCCGAATCCCATGATCTTGCGCTTCTCGGCGAGCGCTTTCTCGAGCCAGGCCTCGACCTGGTCCGCCGTGCCGATCTCGTCGAAGATGTGCATGACGGCCTCGTTCGCACCACCGTGCAGCGGACCCTTGAGCGCGCCGATAGCCCCGACCACGGCCGAGTACAGGTCGCTCAGCGTGGAGGTGATCACACGGGCCGTGAACGTCGAGGCGTTGAACGAGTGCTCCGCGTAGAGGATCATCGAGCGGTTGAACGCGTCGACCACCGCAGGCTCCGGCTCTTCGCCGAACGTGAGCCAGAGGAAGTTCGCGGCGTAGTCGAGGTCGTCGCGCGGCTCGACGGGCTCCAGCCCCCGGCGACGACGCTGACCGTACGAGACGATCGCGGGAAGCGCGGCGAACAGGGTCAGGCTGCGCTCGAGGTTCTCCTCCGGCGTGCCGACGGCATCGAGAACGTTGGCGATGCCGGCGGTCTCGATCGCGCCGATCACGCTCACGGCGGTGCGCACCTCGTCCATCGGGTGCGAGTCCAGCGGCAGCCGGTCGATCGCGTCCTTGACGACCGGCGAGAGGGCGCGGTGCCGGCGCTCGGTGAGGCGGAACGCCGCGAGTTCCTCCGCCGTGGGCAGCTCTCCGTTCCAGAGCAGGTAGGCGACCGCCTCGAAGGGCTGCGTCGCGGCCAGCTCCTGCACCGGGTATCCCCGGTACAGCAGGCTGTTCGTCTCGGGATTGACCTTCGAGATCGCGGTCGTGTCGACGACGACGCCCGCGAGGCCCTTCTTGATGTCCGGCTCGGTCACGGTCACTCCTTCTCGATGGTGAAGTTGAAGACGCCCGAGTCGAAGTGGTTGTACGACTCGTAGTCGATCAGGTCATAGAGATCGGCGCGGTGCTGCATCTCGCCGAGCTTCGAGGTCAGGTGCCCCTCGTCGTTCAGAGTATCCAGTGCACGGCCGGATGCCCCCATCGAGATACGCAGCAGGGACACCGGCCAGATCACGAGGTTCACTCCGGCGTCCCGCAGCTGGTCGACCGAGAACAGCTCGCTCTTGCCGAACTCGGTCATGTTGGCGAGGATCGGCACGTCCAACGCGTCCGCCATCGCCTCGAACTCGGCGAGGGTCCGCATCGCCTCGGGGAAGACGGCATCCGCTCCGGCATCCACCAGCGCCTTGGCGCGGTCGATCGCGGCATCCAGGCCCTCGACCGCGCGGATGTCGGTGCGGGCCATGATGAGGAAGTTCGGATCGCGACGGGCGTCGGCGGCCGCACGGATGCGCTTGATCGCGGTGTTCTCGTCGACCACGCTCTTGCCGTCGAGGTGACCGCAGCGCTTCGGATTGATCTGGTCCTCGATGTGCGTGCCGGCGAGCCCGGCATCCTCGAGCTCCTGGATCGTGCGGGCCACGTTCATCGGCTCGCCGAAACCGGTGTCGGCGTCGACGATCGCCGGCAGGTCGGTCATCCGGGCGATCTGCTTCGCACGGCCGGCGACCTCGGTGAGGGTGGTGAGGCCGATGTCGGGGAGCCCGAGGTCCGCGGCGAGGACCGCGCCGGAGATGTAGACCCCGTCGAAGCCCTTCTGCTCGATCAGGCGAGCGCTGAGCGGATTGAACGCCCCGGGGAAGCGCAGCAGCTCACCGCTCGCGAGCCGCTCCCGGAACAGACGCCGCTTCTCGGCGGGCGTCGTCGTGGAGTACAGCATCAGAACAGCCCCTTCGGCGCGTCGGCACCCTCGAGCAGGCCGGGCTTCGCGACGATCGACAGCTCGCCGACCTCGGCGGCCGTCAGCTCGGGCAGGCGCTGCACCAGCTCGAGGAAGCGCTCGATCTCGGCCGGCTCGAGCACGGGCTCCGCGAGCAGGCGGAACTTCGCGATGTAGTTCTCGCGGGCGAACGGCCGAGCACCGAGCGGATGCGCGTCGGCGACGGCGATCTCGTCGACCACGGTCGTGCCGTCGGTGAGCAGGAACTCGACGCGGCCACCGAACGCCTTCACGTCGGGGTCCTCGGAGTGGTAGCGGCGCGTCCACTCGGCATCCTCGGCCGTGGTGATCTTGTGCCACAGCTCGACGGTATCGGGGCGCGCCGCGCGCGACGGGGCGTAGGAGTCGACGTGGTGCCAGCCGCCGTCCTGCAGTGCCACCGCGAAGATGTACGGGATCGAGTGGTCGAGCGTCTCGCGCGATGCCGTCGGGTCGTACTTCTGCGGGTCGTTCGCCCCGGAGCCGATCACGTAGTGCGTGTGGTGGCTCGTGTGCAGCACGACCTGTGCGATGTTCGCGGGGTCGCGGAGCGCCGGGTTCTCGGTGCCGAGCTTGCGGGCCAGGTCGATCCAGGCCTGCGCCTGGTACTCGGCCGAGTGCTCCTTCGTGTACGAGTCGAGGATCGCGCGCTTCGGCTCGCCCGCGGCGGGCAGCGGCACCTCGTAGGCGGCATCCTTGCCGTCGAGCATCCAGGCGATCACGCCGTCTTCGCCTTCGTAGATCGGCGCGGGGCTGGTCTGTCCGCGCATCGCCCGGTCGACCGCCTCGACGGCCATCTTGCCCGCGAAGGCCGGGGCGTGCGCCTTCCAGGTCGAGATCTCGCCCTTGCGGCTCTGGCGCGTGGCGGTCGTGGTGTGCAACCCCTGGCCGACGGCCTGGTAGATCGTCTCGACGTCGAGCCCGAGGAGGGTGCCGATGCCGGCCGCGGCCGAGGGGCCGAGGTGTGCGACGTGGTCGATCTTGTGCTTGTGCAGGCAGATCGCGCGCACGAGGTCCATCTGGATCTCGTAGCCGGTCGCGATCCCGCGCACGAGAGCACGGCCGTCCTTGCCGGTGTGCTGCGCGACCGCGAGGATCGGCGGGATGTTGTCGCCCGGGTGCGAGTACTCCGCCGCGAGGAACGTGTCGTGGTAGTCGAGCTCGCGCACGGCGACGCCGTTCGCCCAGGCCGCCCACTCGGGGCTCGTGCGGTGGTCGAGCGCGGCGCCGAAGAGGTTCGCCCCGACGCCGCCGGTCGAGACCGGGTGGCTGAACGCCTGCGCGCGGGCCGCGTTGATCGGACCGCGCGTGAGGGATGCCGCGGCGACCGAGGCGTTGTCGATGATGCGGTTGATGATCATGTCGACGACGTCCTGCTCGACCTCGACCTGGTCGGCGGCGACCTCCGCGATCTTCCAGGCGAGCTGGTCGGAACGTTCGAGGTTCTCGTCGCTGCGGTGCACGCGGACGTGGTGGGTGACGGTCATGAGACTCTTTCGGTCGTTGAGCGAGCGGAGCGAGCGTTGTACTGAGCGAGCGGAGCGAGTCGAAGTGACGAAACGTGTTCGTTCAGGGATTCGAGGATGCCGGTGAGAGCGTTATGCAGGTGCACGTGCGTGGCGTGCGCGGCGAGGTCGCCATCGCGCGCGGCGAGCGCCTGCGCGATCGTGCGATGCTCGGCGGCGGACGCCGCGAGCCGGGCAGGCTTGTCCCGCGCCATCCGCCGCACGCGCACGAGATGGGTGCGCACGGTGCGGAGGGCGGAGGCGATGTAGTCGTTGGCGACGGCCGCATCGAGTGCGGCGTCGAAGCGGCCGATCAGGGCGTAGTAGGCGTCCCGCCCTTCGGCGGCGTCGAGATCGACGTGGGCGAACTCGTCGGCGAGGGCGGCGAAGAGGCGCGCGTCTCCTCTGGCGGCGGCGAGGCGGGCGGACGTCTCTTCCAGCGCACGGCGGATCTCGAAGAGCGAGCGGATGTCGTCGGCATCCAGATCCGCCACGACGGTGACCCGGGGCGACTGCTGCACGACGAGGCCGTCGGCGATCAGGCGGCGCAGTGCCTCGCGCATCGGGGTGCGGCTCACCCCGAGGCGATCCGCCTGCTCGACCTCGCCCAGGACGACGCCGGCCGCGAGGTCTCCGGACTGGATGCCGTCGAGCAGCGCCGCGTACGCGCGATCACTCGCGGAGGTGCGCTCGACGGAGAGGGTCATGGCCTCAGTGTATACACAAAGTCGCCTTCCAGGGCGCGGAAGCGACCTGAAGACGCCTCACGTATACATTGATCACCTGCCGGGCATCACGCTCGGCAGGCGTCACGCATCGGAGCGCGCCTTCCGGGTCATGGCGATTCCGGCGGCGACGGTGGCGACGAGCACGAGGGTGACGAACACCACCACGACGATGCTCTCCGGAACGAAGACCAGGGCGACCCCGGCGGCGAGCACGGGAAGAGCGAGCCCGCAGTACGCGATGAGGAAGATGAACGCGAGCGTCTCCCCGCGGCGTGTGGGCGATGCGAGCGACGCGGCGGTCGCGATCGACGACTTGAAGAGAACGCCCACGCCCAGCCCGGCGACGATGCCGCCCAGGAGGAACACGGCGAACTGCGGCGCCAGCGCTCCGATCGCGACCGCCGCCAGTCCCACCCCGCAGCTGATCGTCGCGATCAGGAGCTGGATGCGCAGCGCGATCCTCGCGAGCAGAAGCTGGCCGACCGCCGCCGCTCCGAAGACCGCGAAGGTCGTGGCACCAGCCACCAGGTGGTCGTGCTGCGCGAACGTGCCGACGAGGATCGACGGGGCGAGCGACGTGAACAGGCCGAGCAGTGCGAACGACGCGAAGGCACCGAACCCGGCGGCGACGAACGTCGAACGGGACCCGGACGGCGCGGAGAGCCGCTGCGGCCGATAGTGCACGGGGGTCTCCGGCGCGTCGACGGTCTCGGGTACCGAGGCGACGGCGATACCCGCCAGCACGAGCGCGATGAGGAACACCGCGTGGGGCACGATCAGCGGGGCGGGCACGAACTCCGCGAAGAGCCCCCCGATCAGCGGGCCGAGGGCGAGGCCGCCGAGATTCGCCGCACCCGCGACGGATGCCGCGACGATGGCGCTCTCGCCGGGACGCGATCGTGCGCGCAGCTCGCTCAGGTGTGCGGTCGCCGTCGCGGTCAGCACACCGATGCTGATCCCGTTCACGAGCCGGGCGACGATGAGTCCGGCGGGCGACGACCAGGACAGGAAGAGCACCGCTGAGACCACGGACACGAGGATCGCGATCAGCAGCATCCGCCGCCTGCCCGCCCAGTCGCTGATGTGCCCGAGGAAGAAGAGGCTGACGACGACACCGACCGCGTAGGCGGCGAAGATGACCGTGATCATCCAGACCGGGAACCCGTCGCGCTCCTCATAAAGCGGATAGAGGGGAGTGGGGACCGTGGAGTAGGCCATGACGACCAGGAAGCCGGCGGCGACGATCCAGAAACCCGTGCCGTGCGAGACCCGCCGGGGGCGGGCAGCAGACGAGCGCGCGGCGTCACCCATCGCCGAGCGCCTCGAGGGCGGTGGCCGACGGCGCGAAGAACGTCGAGCCCGTCTGCGGCACGGAGAAGTCGAGCAGGCGATCGTGCAGGCCGGGTGGATCTCCGATGAACATGCGCTCGAGCATCTTCTCGATCACCCACAGCCGGCGTGAGTAGCCGATGAAGTAGGTCCCGAACTCTCCCGAACCGGGGCTGCCGAACGGCATGTTGTCGCGGAGGATGTCGTGCTCGACGCCGTCGACGACGATCGTCGACAGAGTCTTGTGCGACTTCTGGCCGTCGGCCGCGTCGTCGAGCTCGATGTTGTCGGCCTTGGTGCGGCCGATGATGGCCTCCTGCTGTTCGGCCGTCACCGTTCTCCAGGACTGCAGCGGATGCGTGTACTTCTGCACGACCACGTAGCTCCCGCCCGCATGCGCCGGGTCCTCATCACCGACGAGGGTCGCCTCGGGCAGTGCCGCACCCACGGGATTGGCCGTCCCGTCGACGAACCCGAGCAGGTCGCGCGCGTCGAAGTAGCGGAAGCCGACCGTCTCGTCGACGACGTCGACCGCGCCTGCGAGCAGGTCGAGGAGCTGGCGCTCCAGTTCGAAGACCAGATCCCGGCGTGACGCGCGGATGTGCAGCAGGAGGTCGCCTGGCGTGGACACCGCCGTGTGTTGGGCGCCGACGACCGGGCGGAACGGGTGCAGCTCCTTCGGGAGGGGCTGCCCGGTGAGAGGAGTCCACACGCGTGCGCCGACCCCGGCGATGCAGGACAGCGAGGCATCCAGGTCGCGGAAGCCCACGTTCGCGACGAGTCCGCCGAGGTCGCCGAGCACGCTCCGCACCGTGTCCAGCGACGCTTCTCCGTCGCGGATCGTGAGCACGAGGAACACCGCGCAGTCGCTGAGCGGCGCATCGACCGTCTGCGGTTCGATCGGCACTCGGCGCGACGAGGCGGGCGTCATGCCGTGCCTCCGGCAGGGAACTCCATCTGCTGCGGTGCGCGCACGTCTGCCTCCCGAGGATGAGGCTTCAAATCTAGAGGGAGCGCTGCGGCTTCACCACAGGTGGCGCCTCCGGCAGGGGCTCGACGAACTCCGCCGCTGTCGCCGGCACCGGCTCCCCGAGCTTCACGACCACGACGCCCGCCAGCACGAGCACACCGCCGAGGGCCTGGAGCAGGTCCGGCAGCTGACCGAGGAGCAGCCACCCGAAGAGCAGCGCGGCCACGACCTCGGCGAGCGCGACGAACGAGGCGAGTCTCGACCCCAGCATCCGCGTCGAGGCGATGCCGAGAAGATAGGCCAGCGCCGTCGCGAGCACACCCATCGCCAGGACCGGCACGAACCACGGCACGGTGCCGAAGCGGTAGGCGATGCCGTCGGTGCTCCACGCGATGGGCAGGACGCCGACGGCGCCGGCAACGATCAGACCGAACGCTCCGAGCAGCAGGCCGCTCCCGGCGAGCGCGACCGGCGGCAGCCCCGTGTCGGCCTTGGCCGAGAGCAGGAAGTACGTCGCGGCGCCGACCATGGCGCCGAGGGCCCACAGGATGCCGGCGGCGTTCACCTCGGCACCGGTCACGATGTCGAGCATGAGCACGAGGCCGACGAACGCGATCACCGCGCCGAGGATGCTGCGTCGACTCGGCCGCTCGCCACGGCGGAGCCAGAGCCAGAGGATCACGGCGATCGGCGCCGTGTACTCGATGAGCAGCGCGATGCCGACATCCATCACGGCCACGGCCTGGAAGTAGAAGAACTGCGTGGCCGCCACCGCGAGCAGGCCGTAGGCCGCGATCAGGCCGATATTGCGTCGGAGCAGCCCCCACCGTCCCCGCAGGGACAGGATCGTCGGGATGAGCAGCACCAGCGCGGCGACGGAGATGCGCGCCGTCACCGCAGCACCGGGCGTCCACCCGGCATCCATGAGACCCCGCGCCCAGCCGCCGGACATGCCGAAGGCGAACGCGGCCCCGATCGCCAGCGGCAGCCCGAGACGCACGCCGGACGCGGCCGTGGCGACGGTGTCATTTGCCATAGTGCTCATGGGATGTGACGTTACGCGTCTCGGATGTAAGATGTCAACATGATCTTCACCGATGACACGGCCGAGGCGCTCCGCTCGGCGGTCTGGCTCGTGAACTCCGCGGAGGACCCGGAGACACTCGCCGACCTCCACGACTACGCGGCATTCCTGGTGGAGTTCCCCTACACGGGTCGACTCGACCGCGACGAGGCCGAGCTCACAGCACTCCAGGAACTGCGCCCCCGCTTGCGGGCGATGCTGCTGGCCCCGCGCGACGAGATGGTCGATCGGGTGAACCGCGCCCTCGACGAGAGCACGCTCACACCGCACCTCGTGCGCCACGACGGCACCGACTGGCACCTGCATGCCGTCGCCGACGAGCGTCCGCTCGCCGAGCGCGTGCTCATCGAGACGGCGATGGCTCTGATCGACGTCATCCGCGCCGACGAGGGCTCGCGCATCACGATCTGCGATGACGACACGTGCGAGGCCCTCGCGCTCGACCTCTCCCGCAACCGCTCGAAGCGCTACTGCTCGGCCACGTGCGCCAACCGCAACGCGGTCGCCGCGTACCGCGCCCGCCGCGCCGACGCCTGACGCGGCCGCCGCTCCACCTCACCGAGCTCCTCGCTGCGTTTCGTCACTTCGACTCGCTCCGCTCGCTCAGTACAACGCTCGCTGCGCTCGCTCAACGACCGAGGCCGCACTCGCGAGCACCGCTCGCCGCGCGGATGCGCAGCATGCCCTGGACGCGAACCTGTCATCACAGGTACACTCAACTTGTCATTACAGGTTGCGCAGCGCCGCAGCATCCGTTACGAGGAGCACCGATGCCCGAGTTCCACACCCCGCCGCTCTCTCCGATGGCGATCGCCTTCGATGCCGAGAAGCTGACCCTCTCCCCCGAAGGGCCGACCCTCACCCGGCGGATGTCGGACCTCGAAGGGCTCTTCCTCGACGCCGACGCCTGGGCCGCAGCATCCGCGGGAGACAACCCCGTCGTCTACACCGTCGTGAGCTCCCCCGTCCCCGAGGTCGACCGCGAGCTCCCCCAGTCGATCACCACGATCATGCCGGGCGACACGTCGGGCGAGCTGTGGATGACCAAGGGGCACCAGCATCCGAACCACCAGGGCGAGATCTACCTCGCGCTGAAGGGCCGCGGCGGACTGCTCATGTTCGACGGCGAGCGCACCGAATGGCTCGACATGCTCCCGGGCACGATCGGCTACATCCCACCGGGCTGGGCACACCGCTCGGTCAACACGGGCGACGAGCCCTACGCGTTCCTCGCGGTCTACCCGGGCGGCGCCGGCCACGACTACGGCTGGGTGCTCGAGCACGGTATGGGCTCGCGCGCCTACCGGGCGGCTGCCGGCACCGACGGCGTCGACCTGCGCCCGTACGCCGGATAGGGTCCGCCATGCTCATCGCGCACGATCTGGGGACCACCGGCGACAAGGCGTCGCTCCACCACGACGACGGACGATTGGTCGCGGCTGTCACCGTGCCGTACCCGGCGCACTTCGCCGCGGGCGGGATCGCCGAGCAGGATCCGGCCGACTGGTGGAACGCGGTCGTCGCCGCGACCCGCGACCTGCTCGCGCGCACCGAGACGGCCCCGGCCGACATCGCCGGCCTCGTCGTGAGCGGGCAGATGATGGGCGCCGTGCTGCTCGACGCCGATGGCGAACCCACGCGCCCGGCGATCATCTGGGCCGACACACGAGCGGGCGCCCAGCAGCGCGAACTCGAGGCGGCCCTCGGCGCGGAGCACGCCTACGAGATCCTCGGACACCGCCTCAACCCGACCTACTCCCTCGAGAAGGTCATGTGGGTGCGCGACAACGAGCCCGACACCTGGTCGCGCGTGCGCCGCGTCTGCGTGGCGAAGGACTTCATCGTGCTGCGGCTCACCGGACGCCTGGCGACCGATCGCTCCGACGCCTCCGGCACGAACGCCTACGACCAGCGCTCCGGCACCTGGTCGGACGAAGTGCTGCAGGCCGCGCGCCTCGACCCGGCCCTCTTCCCCGAGATCCTCGAGTCGACCGACATCGCGGGCGGATTGATGGATGCTGCCGCCGACGCGCTCGGCCTGCCCGCAGGCGTTCCCGTGGTGATGGGCGGCGGCGACGGCCCGCTCGCCGCCGTGGGCTCGGGCGTGGTCGCGCCCGAGGACGGCGCGTACGTCTGCCTCGGCACCTCGTCGTGGATCTCGTTCGCGGCCGATGCGCCACTGCACGACCCCGCGATGCGCACCTTCACGTTCGACAACGTCGTGCCGGGATCGTTCGTCCCGACCGCCACGATGCAGGCCGGCGGAGCATCCGTGCAGTGGATCGCCGAGGCCCTCTCCCCCGACCCCGCGCACCCCGAGACCGGACGGCTCATCGCCGAGGCGGCGGACGACATCGACACCGACGACCTCTACTTCCTGCCGTACCTGCTCGGCGAGCGCTCCCCGCTCTGGGACCCCGACGCCCGCGGCGCCTTCGTCGGCCTCGCACGCCACCACACCAGGGCGCACCTGATGCGCGCGGTGCTCGAGGGCACCGCGTTCAACCTGCTCACCTGCATCCAGGCGTTCCGGGAATCGGGCGCCGCGATCGACCGCATCGACGCGGTCGGCGGCGGCGCGCAGAGCGACGTCTACCTCTCGGTCCTCGCCGACGTGTGGGGTGTCCCGGTGCGGCGGCGCACGATCGTGGAAGAGGCCAACAGCCTCGGCGCCGCAGTCACGGGTGCGGTGGGCCTGGGCCTCGCCGACTTCTCGGCAGCCCGCGCCCTCAGCGAGGTGACGGCCGAATTCACCCCGGATGCCGGGCGCCACGCGGTGTACGCCGAGCGCCACGCCCGGTTCACCGACGCCTACACCGCACTCGCCCCCTGGTTCGCAGGACGGCCGAGCTGATGGGCGTGATCCTCGTCACCAGCCGCTCCTTCTCGGACGGCGACCTCGACCTCGTCGGCCGCGCGGCACAGGCCGGACACCGGATCCTGCGCGGTCCCGCTCACCACGACTTCGCCGAGCTCCGACCGCTGCTGCATGGCGCCGACGCCTGGATCGCGGGCACCGGAGCGATCACCGACGAGCACCTCGAGGCGGCGCCGAAGCTCCGGATCGTCGCCCGCTACGGCGTCGGCACCGAGGCCGTCGATCTGGAGGCGGCCCGTCGCCGCGGCATCCCGGTCACCAACACCCCCGGCGCCAATGCGGATGCCGTCGCCGACCACGCGGTCGGCCTGATGCTGGCCGCGCTCCGTTTCGTGCCGGACGGCGACCGCCGGGTGCGCGTCGGTGACTGGAGCGTGCGGCGCGGACGCGAGCTGGGCGCCGCCGTCGTCGGGATCGTCGGCTTCGGCCGCATCGGTCAGGGCGTGGCGAAGCGCCTGAGCGGATTCGGTCCGCGCGTCGTCGCCGCCGACCCGTACCTCTCGGCCGACGTGATCCGATCGAACGGCGCCGAGCCGATCGACCTCGACGAGCTGTTCCGCGTCGCGGACGTGATCACGCTGCACGCTCCGGGCGGTCAGTTGCTCGTCGACGCCGGACGGCTCGCCCACATGCGTCGAGGCACCGTGCTGGTGAACACCGCCCGCGGCGACCTCGTCGACGAGGCCGCGATCGCGGAGGCCCTGCGTGACGGCATCCTCGCCGGCTACGCGGCCGACACCCTCGACGGCGACACCGCGGCGCAGGGCAGCCCACTGCTGGACCCGGCCCTCGCGGACCGCGTGATCGTGACACCGCATCTCGGCGCACAGACCACGCAGGCCGTCGACAACATGGGTTCGATCTCGCTCGCCGACGCGCTCGCCGTTCTCCGGGGCGAAGAGCCCGCCCATCCCGTGACCGCCCGCTAGGAGACTCCCGATGACCGCGTCCCTCACCACCGATCCGCTCGCCGACCCGACGACGCAGGCCGACTACATGGGCTTCGTCGGCGTGACGACGGCGTCGTCGTCGATCATGAAGGTGTTCCCGCTGTGGGCCGATATCCTCGGCCTGCCGACCCGCACGCTGATCGGCCATGACCTGCCGATGGATGCGACGCCGGCGCAGTACCGCGCGATGGTCGAGCAGATCCGCGACGACCCGCACCATCGCGGCGCCCTGGTGACCACGCACAAGATGAACGTGTACGCCGCGGCATCCGAGCTGTTCGACGAGCTCGATCCGTTCGCGGTGTCGTGCGCCGAGATCTCGAGCATCTCGAAGCGCGGGCCGCTGCTGTCGGGGCGCGCAAAGGATCCGATCACGGTCGATCTCGCGCTGAACGATTTCCTCCCGGGCGACCATTTCGCCCGCACGGGTGCCGAGATCGTCATCCTCGGCGCGGGCGGGTCGGGCACGGCGCTCAGCTGGGCCCTTGCGGAGCGCGTCGACGCTCCCGCCCGCATCACGGTGACCGCCCGGTCGCAGGAGAAGCTCGATCACCTGCGCGAGGTGCACCGCCAGCACGGCTCGCGCGAAGGATTGATCGACTACGTCGTCACGGCGACACCCTCGGAGGCAGACGCGGTCGTGGCCGCCGCTCCCCCGGGATCGGTCATCGCGAACGCCACGGGACTCGGCAAGGACCGGCCCGGCTCGCCCCTGACCGATGCCGTCGTGTTCCCCGAGGATGCCTACGCCTGGGAGTTCAACTACCGCGGGTCGCTCGAGTTCCTGCACCAGGCCCGGGCGCAGGAGGCCGCCCGGTCGCTGCACGTCGTCGACGGCTGGCGGTACTTCATCCACGGCTGGTCGCAGGTCGTGGCCGACGTGTTCGAGCTCGATCTCACCCCCGACACTGTCGAGCGGCTCGCCGAGGCGGCGGAGTCGGTGCGCTGATGCCGGTCGTGCGGACGGTGCTCGGCGACATCGAGCCGGCCGCGCTCGGGCGGGTGGACTACCACGAGCACCTGTTCCAGGTCTCGCCCCTGCTCCCCCGCGACGAGCTCGACGACGAGACCGCGTCCGGTGCGGAGGCGAGCCTGCTGAGGGCGAGCGGCTTCGAGTCGATGGTGGATGCCACGCCGTTCGGCCTCGCGCGCGACCCCGCGGCGGTCGCCCGGATCAGCGCGGCGTCCGGCCTGCACATCGTCGCGACCACCGGCCGGCATCGCGAGGCGCACTACGGCGCCGATCACCCGATGCAGGTCTGGGACGTCGACCGTCTGGGAGCCCTGTTCGTCGCCGACATCTCGCACGGGATGCCGGCTGCCGACGAGGACGTGCTCGAGACGGCGGACGCGCCTCGCGCGGCGGGGCCGGGCGGTGCCCCCGTCCGGGCGGGACTGCTGAAGGGCGGCGTCGACTACTGGCGCATCAGCCCCTTCGAGCAGGCCACCCTCCTGGCCGTGGCCGTCGCGCATCGCCGCACGGGCGCGCCGGTGATGGTGCACCTGGAGTTCTGCACCGCGGCCCACGAGGTCCTCGACCTGCTCGCGGCCGAAGGCGTGGCATCCGATCGTGTGGTTCTCGCGCACGCCGATCGCGATCCGGATCCGGGGCTGCACGTCTCCCTCGCCGAACGAGGCGCCTACCTCGGGTACGACGGCTTCGCGCGGCCGCGCACGCGGTCCGATGCCGAGCTGCTGGCGCTGACCGCATCCGTCGTCGAGCGCGGAGCGGGCGATCGCGTGGTGCTCGGCGGAGACGTCGCCCGGCGCACCCGCTACCTCGCCTACGGCGGCATGCCCGGCCTCGGCTACCTCGGCGAGCGCTACGTCCCGCGTCTCCGCGCGCTGATCGGCGACGATGCCGTCGACCGGATGCTGGTCGCCAACCCCGCGCGCCTGCTCACGCTCTCGGCGTGAGTCGCGGCGCCGCGTCATCTGACTGCTGTTCGGGCGGAGTTCCCGCGACGGGAGGAGTCTGAGGCTCAGATCCTCCTCCGGAACGCGAGATCTCCGCCCGACCAGGCGCTTTAGTTCGCGAGCCGCGGATCCTGCAACGATGTCATCGCGTCGACCAGGCTCTCGTGGATGTACTCGAGCTCCGGAGAGGTGAAGCTGGACCAGTCCTCGGCGTCGGCATCCGTCGTTTCGGCGTCCTCAGGGGTCGCAGCATCCCAGGCCGCTTCCTGCGGCACGTGCCGATACACCCACCACAGGTTGCCGGACGGGTCGGTGAAGCGCGAGAACGTGTCGCCGAAGAAGTCCGTCGGGCGGGTCACGATGCGCGCACCCAGCGCGACCGCGCGTTCCAGTGTCGCCTCGACGTCGTCGACGTAGACCTGGAGGAAGCCGGGCGTGAACGGCCAGTCCGGCTTGCGATCCGCCACGGTGATCACGGAGTCCCCGATACGCAGCTCCGAGTGCAGGATCAGTCCGTCGGTGTCGAGCGTCCGCGCCTCGGGCACGTCGATCGCCCCGAAGACGCGCGTGAGGAAGTCGATGATCCGTGCGGCGTCGTCGGTCATGAGGAAGGGGTTGACGGTGTTGGAGCCGTCAGGTCGTGCGGGGATGGGGGTCATGGTGCATCTTTTCGTCGACGACAGCGTGACATCCACCGCGGACAGATCCTGTCCTCATCCGTCCTCTGACACGGAAGAAGCCCCCCACCCGAAGGTGAGGGGCTCCCATCGATCACGTCAGGTCACTCGTAGAGGACTGCGGCGATCTTCGGGTCTTCGATGTTGGTCTTGTCGTACCAGTAGGAGCCGGTGTCGTAGAACTCGTCGACCTTCTTGCCGTTGGCCGCGTCGTATGCGGCCTGCACGACCTGCTCGCCGATGCCGATCGGGTCCTGCGTGATGGCGCCGGCCATGGTGCCGTCCTTGATGGCGTTGATCTGCGCTGCGCCGGAGTCGAAGCCGACGATCGTGATCTTGCCCTTCTCCAGGCCGAGCTCGTTCACGGCGTTCACGACGCCGATGGCCGAACCCTCGTTCGTGCCGTAGATGCCCTTGAGGTCGGGGTGCGCCGCGATCAGCGTCTTCGCGATGTCGGCCGACTTCAGGTGGTCGCCGTCGCCGTACTGGATGTCGACGATCTTGACGTCGGGGTAGTCGGCTTCCATCTTCTCGACGAAGCCGTCGCGACGCTCGACACCGGTCGAGTTGATCTGCGAGTGGCCGACGATCGCGACCTCGCCCTTGCCGCCGATCAGGTCGGCCATGTGCTCTGCGGCGAGCGCACCGGCGACCTTGCTGTCGGTCGCGGAGAGGCTGAGCCCGACGTCGCCGTTGCAGGGAGCGTCGAAGTAGACGACAGGGATGTCCTTCGACTTCGCCTGCTCGAGCGGGGCGACACAGGCCTCGGGGTCCAGCGCCGCGTAGGCGATGGCATCCGGGTTCTTGTCGATGGCGGCCGTCAGCATCTCGAGCTGGCCGGCGATCTCGGTCTCGGCCGCAGGGCCTTCGAACGTGATCTTGACGCCGAGCTCTTCCGCCTTCTGCTCCGCGCCCTTCTTCACGGCCTGCCAGAACTGGTGCTGGAAGCCCTTCGAGACGAGGGCGATGTACATCTCGCCGTCGCCGCTGCCGCTGCCTCCGCCGCTGCCTTCTTCGATCACGTCTCCGCCGCCGGCGCAGCCGGCGAACACCAGCGCGGATGCTGCCACGAGTGCCGCGAATGCGGTCTTCTTGCCGAATTTCATGGAAACTCCATTGTTCTCTGTGATTGCCGGCCAGGGCCGACGGTGGACTGCGTGGTGCTATTCAGTTGAGTCGGGTCGAACGGGCTCAGGTCCGCTGGCGGTTGCGCAGCGAGTCGAGGAACACGGCCAGCAGCACGACGACGCCGACGACGATGTTCTGCCATTCGGGCTGGATCGACAGGATGCGCAGGCCGTTGACGAGCACGCTCATGATCAGCGCGCCGATCACGGTGCCGAGGATGGATCCGCGTCCGCCGAGCAGCGAGGTGCCGCCGATGATGACCGCGGCGATCGCCTGCAGCTCGTACCCCATGCCGATCTGGGGCTGGGCCGAGTCGAGGCGGGCGGCGATCACGATGCCCGCGATGCCGGTGAAGGCTCCGGCGAACATGTAGATGAGGATCGTCCAGCGGCGGGTGTTGACGCCGGACAGGCGCGTGGCCTCTTCGTTGGAGCCGATCGCGAAGGTGTAGCGGCCGAGGAGCGTCTTCGACAGCACCAGCCACGCGATGATCGCGACCACCGCGGTGATCAGCACGGCGTTCGGGATGCCGGGGATGATCACGCCGAGCGCGATCTTCTTGAAGTCCGGTGCCGAGGTGGAGAAGTAGATCGGCGAGACGTTCGAGATGACGAGTGCGAGACCGCCGGCGATCATCATCATCGCGAGCGTGGCGATGAACGGAGGCAGGCGCAGGAACGTGATGTTCACGCCGTTCACCAGACCCATCAGCACACCGGTCAGCACGCCGCCGATCACGCCGACCCAGACCGGGAGGCCCATGTTGGTCACGAACACACCCGTCATCACGGCGCAGAGCGCCATGCCGGTGCCGATCGAGAGGTCGATGCCTCCGGTGATGATGACGAAGGTGGTGCCGAGGGCCAGGATGCCGATGACCGCGGTCGAGAGGAGGACCGTGGCGATGTTGCTGAAGGTGAAGAAGTTCGGGCTGGCGATCGTGAAGAAGATCACCAGGACGATGAGGGTGCCGAACGCCAGCGACTGCTGGAGCTGGCGCTTGAGGAACGCGCCGACGTCGCGCTTGTCGGTGTCCTCGTTCACCGCCGTCTGGATGATCGTCGTCGTCGACGATCCGGGCTGCTGTGGGGTGCTCATCAGTCTTCCTCCCCGTGGGCTGCGAGTTGCATGATCTTCTCCTGGCTGGCTTCCTCGTTGCGGAGCGTTCCGGTGATGCGGCCGTTCGCGAAGACCGCGATGCGGTTCGCGACGCGGAGGATCTCCGGGAGCTCCGATGAGATGACGATGATGGACTTGCCCTGGTCAGCGAGCTGCTGCATCAGGCGGTAGATCTCTTCCTTCGCGCCGACGTCGATGCCGCGGGTCGGCTCGTCGAAGATGAGGATGTCGCAGTCGCGCATCAGCCATCGCGCGATGACGATCTTCTGCTGGTTCCCTCCGGAGAGGAGCTTGACGACCTGGTTGACCGATGGCGTCTTCACCCGCAGCTGCTGCACGTACTCCTTGGTGCGGTTCTTCGCCTTGCTGTCGCCCATCCAGCCGATGCCGTTGGCATAGGAGCCGAGCGAGGCGAGGACCGTGTTGAACGTGACATCCTGCTCGAGCATGAGCCCGAGCAGCTTCCGGTCCTCCGAGAGATAGCCGAGGCCGTGCTTCACGGCATCCGCCGGCTGGCCGATGCGCACCGGGCGTCCGCTGATCGAGATCGTGCCGCCGTCGCGGTGATCGGCGCCGATGACGGCCCGCGCCGTCTCGGTGCGGCCGGCGCCCATGAGACCGGCGAAGCCGAGGATCTCGCCCTTGTGCAGCTGGAACGACACGTCCTTGAGCAGGTTCCTCGTGGAGAGACCCTGCACGTCGAGGACGATCGGATCGTTGATGTGCTCGCGGGCTTCGGGACGCGTGCCCTCGTCGATCACGCGGCCCACCATCATCTCGATGATGGTGGGGATCGTGACCTCTGCGCGGTCGAGTGATCCGATGTATGTGCCGTCGCGGAGAACGGTGACCCGGTCGGCGAGACGGCGGAGCTCGTCCATGCGGTGCGAGATGTACACGATGCCGGTGCCCGACGCCTTGAGCTGCTCGATCAGCACGAACAGCGTCTCGACCTCGGTGTCGGTGAGGGCCGACGTCGGCTCGTCCATGATGAGGACCTTGGCGTTGAACGACAGCGCCTTGGCGATCTCGACCATCTGCTGCTCGGCGACGGTCAGCTCGCCGACGAGCTGACGCGGGTCGAGGCGGATGCCGAGGCGCTTCAGCAGCTCCGCGGTCTGCGTGTTGAGCTTCCGCTCGGACAGGAACGGCCCGGAAGTCGGCTCACGGCCTACGAAGATGTTCTGCGCGACGGTCAGGTCGGGCATCAGGTTGAGCTCCTGATGGATGATCGTGATGCCGAGTTCCTGGGCCTGCAGCGGGCTGGTGAGCTCCACCTCCTGGCCCTCGAACGTGATGGTTCCCTCGTCCTTGGTGTAGATCCCGGACAGGATCTTCATCAGCGTCGACTTCCCGGCGCCGTTCTCTCCCACCAGCACCAGCACCTCGCCGGCACGCACCTCCAGGTGCACGTCTTTCAGCGCCTGCACACCGGGGAATCCCTTGCTGATCCCCTCCACTCGGAGAATGGGGTCACTCATGTGCTCACCTGCTTCCTTGAAGGTCATGTTGCGGTTCCGGCGATGCGGGCCGCAGTAAACATCGGATCAATTCTGCGGCCTGCGCCTCTTTCGCGCAAGTTGTATCTGAATGTATCTAACGGAGGTCGGATGGGGAAGGCCTGTAATAACATCTTGACCTTCCCGGCACCGGAACTTCGGCTCGCGCCTCAGTGCAACCGGATCGACTCGATCGCGACGAGCTTGTCGCGGATGTACGCGTTGGCGTGCGCGCCGAGTTCGTCGTTGTCGGTCCAGAGGTTCCGCCAGATGCCGAGCATCCGACTGAGGTCCGGGGCGACGACGGCGGACGAGAACGACTCGAAGACGATCGGCCCGTCGTAGCCGATACGGCCGAGCGCCTTGAAGAACGTGTCGAAGTCGACCGTCCCGGTGCCGAGGTAGCCCCGGTGGCTCTCGCCGATGTGCACGTAGCGCAGGGCGGGAGCGGCGTCGAGGACCGGCGCGAACATATCCGACTCCTCGATGTTCATGTGGTACGTGTCGAGGTGGATCCCGACGTTCGGCCGGTCGACCGCCGCCAGGTAGCCGAGCGCCTGCCTGGCCGTGTTCAGCACGTTGGTCTCGTAGCGGTTGACGACCTCGAGCGACACCGACACTCCCCGCTCGGCGGCGTGGTCGGCGACCCGCGCGATGGCGGCGCGACTGCTCGCGAGCCCTCCGGGCGTCACGGGCTCCATGTACTTCTTCATGGCGCTGTAGATCACTCCGCAGAAGTGCTCGCCGCCCAGCTCGGCGAGCACGTCCACCGCGCGGAGCAACAGCGCTTCGCCCGCCGCGACGATCGCAGGATCGGCACTCGTCACGTCGGTCGCCTCGGACAGCCCGAGCGATGCGCTCACCGCGAGGTCGTGCTCCTCGAGGGCGTCCTTCGCGGCCGCCACGTCGAACGAGAACGGATCCATGAGCGGGAACTCGATGAGATCGAAGCCCGCCGCCTTCGTCTTCTCCACAGCGAGGCGGATGCCGTCGGCATCGAAGTTCCCTGTCCAGACGAGCCCGTGGCAGCCGATGTTCATGGGGCCTCTCGCAGGCGGGTGTTCGGCACCGTCGCCTCGCCACTTGGCACGTTGCAAGTGGCGTGCCAGACACGCTACGTCCGCGGGAGGTGCGGAGTCAAGAACTTTCTTGGCACGTTGCAATTCTCCCGCTAGCCTGGTGTCGCCACGTCCGCCCGGCGCGTCCCGCCGGCGGCCCCATCCCGACGAGGAGCCTCCATGCCCGCGAGCGTCAAAGACGTCGCCGCTCTCGCCGGGGTCTCGTCCTCGACCGTGTCGAACTACCTCAACCACCCGCACGTGCTCGGCACGTCGAGCCGCGAACGCGTGCGGGCGGCCATCGAGCAGCTCGGCTTCGTGCCGAACGAGTCGGCGCGACAGCTGCGCGCAGGGTCGAGCAAGGCGCTCGCCCTGATCCTGCTCGACGCGTGGCTGCCCTACTTCAACGAGCTGTCCCGCGGTGTGGACGACGTGACGCGCGAGGGCGGCTGGTCGCTGTTCTTCAGCAACAGCAACCGCGACGACGCGCAGGAGCGACGCAACATCGACATGTTCGAGGCGCACCGCGTGCAGGGCATCGTGATCTACCCGCTCGGCGACGTGGTGCCGCGTCTCGAGCTCCTGGCCGAGCGCGGCATCCGCTCGGTGGTCGTCGGCCCCATCCGCGACTCGCCCACGGTCGCATCCGTGCTGTTCGACGACCGCGGCGGCGGGCGTCTCGCCGGCGAGCATCTGCTGTCGCTCGGACGCACGCGCATCCTGTTCCTCGGCAGTCCCGCCGTCAGCCAGTCGAACGACCGTCTGGCCGGGCTCCGCGACGCGGTCGCCGGGACCTCAGCCACGATCACGGTGCAGAACGTGCCGCATCTCGCGACCGAGGACGGGCTGCGCGCCGCCGAACAGCTCATCGTCCTGCCCGCCGGTGAGCGCCCCGATGCTGTCTTCGCCGCGAACGACATGGTGGCGCTCGGCGTGCTCACGCAGCTGCTGCGGCACGGCATCCGGGTTCCCGAGGAGATCGCACTCGTCGGATTCGACGACGTCGACCAGGCGCACCAGGGCGTGGTGCCGCTGACGAGCGTGCGTCAGCCGGGCTATGAGATCGGGCGCGCCGCCGGTGCCGCGCTGCTGCAGCAGCTGGCCGACCCGACGGCTCCACCGCCCGCCACGACCCCGTTCCCCGCAGAGCTGATCGTGCGCGAGTCGACGATCGGGCGCTGAGTACCTCTCGTCACGCGTCGACGGCGTGCACAGTTCAGGAAGATCGTCGGACCCTGGTCCGAATCCGCCCGGTTTCGGGCGGTCTGCGTGCGTTCTTGCTGAGTTGTGAACGTCGAGCCCGGCCCGACGACACCGTCACGCAGCGATGAGCCCCTCGGCGGCGAGGTTCTCCCACAGCTCCTCGGGAATCTCCTGCGCCGCGTAGGCGGCGTTCTGGCGCAGCTGCTCAGGACGACTCCCGCCCACCACGACCGAGCGCACTCCCGAAGCCTGCAGCGGAAACTGGATCGCGGCGGCCGGCAGCGGCACGCCGTGGTCAGCGCAGACGGCGGCGATCCGCAGCAGCCGCACCCACAGCTCGTCGGGCAGCTGTCCGTACTCGTAGCGTCCGTCACGGCGCGGCTCGTTCGAGGCGAGCAGTCCGGAGTTGAAGACGGATGCCGCGACGATCCCGGTCCCCCGCTCCCGGCACGCCGGCAGCACATCGACGGCGGCGGGCTGCTCGAGCAGCGTGTAGCGCCCGGCGACCATGATGAGGTCGAGGTCGGCGGAGCGGACGGCAGCGGCCAGGGCATCCGACACCATCGATCCGATGCCGATCGCCGTGACATCGCCCTCGGCGCGCAGCTGCTCCATGGCGGGAAAGGCCTCGGCGAGCGCGAGGTCCAGATCGTGGCGCTCCGGGTCGTGCAGGTAGAGCAGGTCGATGCGCTCGATGCCCAGGCGTTCGCGCGACTCGTCGAGGCTCCGACGGATGCCGTCGGCCGAGAAGTCCCACACGCGCTGGAGGTCGTCGGGCACGTGGAAGTCGTTCGCGGTGTCGAGTCCACCCGCGTGCTGCGGGTTCGGGCGCAGCAGCCGGCCCACCTTCGTGGACAGCACATACTCACCACGGGGCTTGGTCTGCAGGAACGCGCCGAGCCGGCGCTCCGACAGGCCGAGCCCGTAGTGCGGGGCGGTGTCGTAGTACCGGATACCGCTCTCCCACGCGGCATCCAGGACGGCCCAGGCCTCGTCGTCGGTCATCGCGCGGAACAGGTTGCCGACGTTCGCGGCCCCGTAGCCGAGGGCGGGCAGCTCGAGAGCAGCCGCGCGCTCAGACCCCGACATGCGCGCCCGTCCACGTGTAGGTGGCGATGCTGTCGGCCTTCATCTCCATGCCGGCGCCGGGCGCGGTCGGCGCCATGTACGAGCCGCCCTGGATGTCGGTCGGCACGACGAAGTGCTCGTGCAGGTGGTCGACGAATTCGATCATCCGGCCCTCGCGGGTACCCGTGACGGCCACGAAGTCGAACATCGACAGGTGCTGCACGGCCTCGCACAGGCCGACGCCACCGGCGTGCGGGCAGACCGGGATGCCGAACTTGGCCGCCAGCAGCAGGTTCGCGATGTTCTCGTTCACCCCCGCGACGCGCACGGCATCGATCTGCATCACGGAGATCGCCTCGGCCTGGAGCAGCTGCTTGAAGATCACGCGGTTCTGCGCGTGCTCACCTGTGGCGACGCGGATGGGCGCGACGCCGCGGGCGATCTCGGCGTGACCGAGCACGTCGTCGGGGCTGGTCGGCTCCTCGATCCAGGCGGGGTGGAACTCGGCGAGCGCATTCACCCACTCGATCGCCTCGGACACCTCCCAGCGCTGGTTGGCATCGATCGCGATCGGGAAGTCCGGCCCGCACACCTCGCGCGCCTTGCGGAAGCGGCGGATGTCGTCGTCGAGGTCGGCACCCACCTTGAGCTTGATCTGGGTGAAGCCGTCGGCCATGGCCTCGCGAGCGAGCCGCTCGAGCTTCTCGTCGGAGTAACCGAGCCAGCCGGGACTCGTGGTGTACCCCGGGTAGCCCGTGGCGAGCAGCTCCTGCTCGCGCTCGGCGCGACCCGGCTCGGCGGCGCGCAGGATCTCGAGCGCATCCTCGGGAGTGAGGGCGTTGGTGAGGTACCGGAAATCGACGAGGTCGACGAGCTCCTCGGGCGTCATCCGGGCGAGCAGCTGCCAGAGGGGGAGCCCGGCGCGCTTCGCCTTGATGTCCCACAGCGCGTTGATGACCGCGCCGATCGCCATGTGCATGACGCCCTTCTCGGGGCCGAGCCAGCGCAGCTGCGAGTCGCCGATGATCGCCCGGAAGGTGCCGCCCATGTCGTCGAGGAGCGGCTCGACCTCGCGCCCGACCAGGTGCCCGGCGAGCGCGTCGATCGCCGCGACCTGCACGTCGTTGCCTCGGCCGATCGTGAACACGAAGGCGTGGCCCTCGATGCCGTCGTCGGCATCCGTGCGCACGATCACGTACGCCGCGGAGTAGTCCGGGTCGGGGTTCATCGCGTCCGAACCGTCGAGGCTGAGCGACGTGGGGAAGCGGATGTCGGTGGTGTCGAGGGCGACGATGCGGCTCACGGGGGTTCCTCTCCATGCGCGAGCTGTTTTCTTCGCGCGGATCTCTTGGAGTGTAAACATCGGATGTCTATACTGTCAACGAGACCGGCCGCGCAGAAGCGGCCCCATGACCGATCAGGAGAATCATGAAGTTCGCGCGGCTTGGCAACCCAGGGAGCGAGATCCCCGTCCTGGTGGAGGGTGACCGCCACCTCGACCTCCGCTCCCTGACATCCGATGTGAACGGTGATTTCCTCGCCGGCGATTTCCGCTCTCGCGTCGCCGCCGCACGTGACGCCGGCGAGCTCCCCGAGCTGGCGGATGCCGCTGCCCGCCGCATCGGAGCCCCGATCGCCCGGCCCAGTGCTGTGATCTGCGTCGGCATGAACTACGCGGCCCACGCGGCCGAATCGGGATCGCAGCCGCCGACCATCCCGATCATCTTCCTGAAGACCCCCAACACCGTGGTCGGCCCGAATGACGCGGTCACGATCCCCCGCGGCAGCGAGAAGACCGACTGGGAGGTCGAGCTCGGCATCGTCATCGGCGCACGCACCTCCTACCTCGACTCGCCCGACGAGTCGATGGCGCACGTGGCCGGCTTCGTGGTGGCCAACGACGTCTCCGAGCGCGCCTTCCAGATCGAGGTGTCGGGCGGACAGTGGTCGAAGGGCAAGATCGCGCCGGGCTTCAACCCGACCGGCCCGTGGCTGGTCACCCCCGACGAGGTCGACCATCACGCCCTCGGGCTGCGCAGCTTCGTCAACGGCGAGCCGCGTCAGGACTCGAACACGAGCGACATGATCTTCTCGGTCGAGCACATCGTGCACCACCTGTCCCAGTACGTCACGCTCGAACCCGGTGACCTCATCCTCACCGGAACCCCGCAGGGCGTGGCGCTCTCGGGCAACTTCCCCTACCTCGCGGCCGGTGATGTCGTCGAGGTCGAGATCGACGGCCTGGGTCGTCAGCGACAGGAGTTCGTGGCATGGAAGGCACAGAAGTGACCGGCGCACTGGAAGGACTGGTGGCGATCGTCACTGGCGGAGCATCCGGCATCGGCGCGGCGATCGCGCACCGCCTGCACGCCGACGGGGCGCAGATCGCGGTGCTCGATCGCGACACCTCCGGAGCGGATGCCGCGTTCGCCGCGTTCACGGCCGACGTGTCCGACCGCGCGAGCGTCGACGCTGCTGTCGCCGCGGTCGCCGAGCGGTTCGGCCGCATCGACATCGTCGTGAACAACGCCGGCATCGGCGCGCAGGGCGACATCGCGGCGAACGACGACGACGAGTGGGCGCGCGTGCTCTCCATCAACGTCACCGGCATCGCGCGGGTGACCGCGGCGGCGCTGCCCTGGCTTCGGAAGTCGCCGTCGGCATCCGTCTGCAACACGGCATCCATCGCGTCCACGACCGGCTTGCCGCAGCGGGCGCTGTACAGCGCGTCCAAGGGCGCGGTCTCGGCGCTCACCCGGGCCATGGCCGCAGACCACTTGCGCGAGGGCATCCGCGTGAACGCCGTCAACCCGGGCACCGCCGACACCCCGTGGGTCGGGCGACTGCTGGACTCGGCATCCGACCCCGCTGCCGAGCGCGCGGCTCTCGAGGCACGCCAGCCGCACGGTCGACTGGTGAGCCCCGACGAGGTCGCCGCTGCCGTCGCCTACCTGGTCGGCCCGTCGGCCGGTTCCACGACGGGAACGTTCATCGAGGTCGACGGCGGGATGGCGCAGCTCCGCCTGCGCGCGGAGTAGCTCCGGCTCACGGCATCCGTTCCGACGCTCCGACGCGCCGGTCCGCCGGTCCGCGAGGGCGCGTGCCCGCGCGGAGATGACACCTCTCGACGCAAACGGCCGCGCATTCCGGCAATCGGTGTCAACAAGACCACGCATCCGCTCGCGGAGGTGACACCTGTCGACGGAAACGGGTCCGCATACCGACAACAGGTGTCAACAACACCACACACCCGCGACGCCCGAACGGATGCCGGCGGCAGAAACTGCGACCGGAACGAGAACCGCCGACCTACTCCCCGCGCAGCCAGCCCAGGATGCCGCGACGCCGCGACTCCGTCGCCTCCGGCCGCCCCCCGTCGCCCAGACCGTAGAAGCGCTCGGCGTTCGCCCACAGGATCGCGTCGACGTCGTGGCCGCGCGCATCCGCCCAGGCCACAACGACCTCGAGCCAGCGCGAGCGCGCGGTCGCCTGGTACGCGGCAGCGCCGTCGTCCGACGCATGCGGATCGCCGGACTCGGCCGGACCGATCGCCGACACGGGCCAGTCGCTGCCCCACATCAGCCGCTCCACGCCGAAGGTATCGGCGGCGACATCGAGGAACGGCTCGAGCTGCTCCCTGTTCCAGTTCCCCGCCGCCTCCGCGGGGAGCCCCGACAGCTTGCAGAAGACTTCCGGATGCCGCGACAGCTCGTCGAGATCTCGCACCCACTCCACCGAGGGCGTGCGCGGCGCATCAGCCGTGCCGACCTCGGGCTTGCCCAGGTGGTCGAGCACCATGCGAAGCTCCGGGATGGCACCGGCGAGACGGGCGACATCAGGCAGCTGGGCGGCACGGACGCACGCGTCGAAGGTCCACCCGCGCGCCGCGACCTCGCGCGCTCCGGTGACGAACGCGGTGGACACCGCGAGGCCGTCCGCCTCATCCTGCAGGTTGTGCCGCACTCCGACCACGAGCGACTGCGCGGCGAGCTCGTCGAGGTGCGTCGTCGTGTCGACTCCGCGGTCGAGGCGCACGCCGGCCACGATGCCGATCACGCCGACCCGCTCCGCCAGGCTCTCGACCCAGCGCACCTCGTCGAGGAAGCGGTCCTCAGCGGTCCCGGCCTGCACGAACACGGCCTTCTCCTCCGCTGCGGCGCCCAGCCGTGCACGCTCCAGCTCGGCCTCGGCGAACCGGGCGTCGTACGGCCCCTCGAGCCAGGAGTAGTCCAGGAGCTCCGGATCCCACAGGTGCAGGTGTGAATCGATGACGCGCATGCGTCCATCCTGCCTCAGACATCCGATCAATCGCTAGGATGACGCCATGGCCGTGACTGACGAGGCGATCGAGAAGATCAAAGCGATGATCGTGTCGGGTGAGCTCTCGCCCGGAGATCGACTCCCTCCCGAGAAGGAGCTGTCCGAGCGGCTCGGCCTCTCCCGCAACTCGATGCGCGAGGCGGTCAAGGCGCTCGAGGTGATCCGCGTGCTCGACGTGCGACGCGGCGACGGCACCTATGTGACCAGCCTGGAGCCGCACCTCCTTCTCGAGGCCATCTCGTTCGTCGTCGACATGCACGATGACGACTCGATGCTCGAGATCTTCGCCGTGCGACGGATGCTGGAGTCGCAGGCGACCGGTCTCGCCGCGAACCTCGGCAGCGATGAGGCGATCGCCGAGCTGGTGAGCGAGATCGACGGGATCGACGCCTCCGTCACGATCGAGGAGCTGGTGGAGCACGACATCCGCTTCCACCGGGAGATCGTCCGCATGGCGGGCAACGCCTACCTCGCGAGTCTGATCGAGCACCTCAGCAGCCAGACCGTGCGGGCCCGCGTCTGGCGTGGCCTCACCGAGGCCGGCGCGGTCGAGCGCACCCTGTCCGAGCATCGCGCGATCGCCGAGGCCATCGCGCAGCACGATTCCGCCCTCGCGACCTCCCTGACCACGGCGCACATCGCCGGCGTCGAACGGTGGCTGCGCCAGGCGGCATCCGCCTGACCCGAGCCTCGCGGCGCGCGGCGGCGCAACTTCTGCGGCCATCTCGAGCTTCTGCGGCCGCAATGCCCGGGATTGGCCGCAGAACTTCCGATCGGCCGCAGAACCTGCCCGCCGCCACAGGCGCAGCCTCAGGCCCCGAGACGCCCCATCGCGGCGTCGAACTCGACGGCCGAGCGGTCGCTGACGTCGTGCAGCAGCATCCGCTCGATCACGTCGGGGGCTGCGGTGAAGTACGGCACGCCGAGCATGCGCAGTCCGACGATGTCCTCCGGCGAGCGCAGCGATGCCGCGAGCACGTCGGTACCGCTGCCGACGCAGACCTCCTGCATGCGGGCGATGACGTCTTCCGCGCCGGGCCCCGAGAAGCCGGTCTCGGCGGCGGCATCCCGCATCCGTCCGAGGTAGGGCGCGATGTACCGCACGCCGATGCTCGCGCTCACGAGCGCCTGGGCCACCGAGTAGACGGCGGTGACGAGCACGGTGGCGCCGTCGCGCACGAGAGCGGATGCCGCTGCGAAGCCGTCGGCCGTCGCCGGCACCTTGACCACGACCCGATCTCCCAGGGCGCGGATGCCCTCGGCGTTGCGCAGGAAGGACGCGGTGTCGCCGCCCCAGGTCTGGAAGAAGATCTCCTGCGCACCTTCGGACTCCCAGCGCGCGTAGAGCTCGGGGATGTCGGCGGCTGTCCTGCCGCCGCGCTCGAGGATGGTCGGATTGGTCGTCACGCCATGCACGACGCCCGCGGCGAGGAGCCGAGAGACCCGGTCGGTGTCGGCGCTGTCGACGTAGAGGCGGGGGGCGATCGCGATCATCGGAGCTCCAGACACAGGAACCTGTCGTTACAGGTTCGGATTCGGCTAATGTAATGACAGCTGCAGACGCAAGTCAAAGAGGATCAGGAGCGAGATGTCCCCCGCACTTTCCGGTGATCGCTCCGGCGTCGTCATCGTCGGCAGCGTCACCGCTGATGTGACCACCTTCTCACAGCGACTCCCCGCCAGGGGCGAGACGATCCTCGGCGACGAGTTCACGCTCATGCTCGGCGGCAAGGGCGCGAATCAGGCGGTCGCCGCCGGTCGTTCCGGCGCCCGCACGAGCTTCGTGGGCTGCGTCGGCGACGACCTGTTCCACGACCTCGTGGTCGACGGCCTCGGCGAAGCGGGTGTCGACCTCACGCACCTGCGCACGGTTCCCGGCCCCACGGGCATCGCGCACATCCGGGTCGACGCCTCCGCGCAGAACGACATCGTGATGGTCCCGCTCGCCAATGCCTCGTTGAGCACCGAGCAGATCGACGCGGCGCTCGACGCGCTCGCATCGACGACCTCCGTCCTCCTCACGCAGCTCGAGACGCCGTCGGCCCTCACCGCCCACATCACGGCGCGAGGACGCGAGCACGGCATGACCGTGATCCTCGACCCGGCACCCGCTGCCGAGCTCCCGCCCGAGATCTGGCGAAGCGTCGACATCGTCACGCCGAACGAGACCGAGGCCTCGCTGATCAGCGGGATCGAGGTGACGGATGCCGCGACGGCGGAGCTCGCCGGACTCTGGTTCCTCCGGCAGGGCGTCGGCGCAGCGGTGATCACGCTCGCGGGACAGGGATCCTGCGTGGTGACCGGCGAGGGTGCGACCGTCATCCCGCCGTTCCCGGTCGAGGCGGTCGACACCACGGCCGCGGGCGACGCCTACGCCGGGTACCTCGGAGCCGCCCTCGCGAACGGCAGCACCTTGAACGAGGCCGTGCGCCTGGCGACGGCGGCCGGAGCACTGACCGTCACGAAGCAGGGCGCCTCGCCGAGCCTGCCGCACCGCGCCGAGGTCGACGCCTTCCTCGAGGCGCGGGAATCCGCGACCACCACGAACTGAGGAGAATCCATGCGCAAGTCAGCGACCACGATCAATCCCGCGCTCTCGCGGGTGATCAGCGAGACCGGGCACACCGACCTGCTCGTCGTCACCGACGCGGGGCTGCCGATCCCGACCGGCTCCGAGCGCATCGACCTGGCCTACCGCCCCGGAGCACCGGCCTTCCTCGACGTGCTCGACACCGTGCTGGCCGAGCTCGTCGTCGAAGGCGCCACGGTCTCCGCCGAGGTCGCCGAGAAGAGTCCCGAGGTGCTCGACGCCCTGCGTGAGCGCTTCGCCGGGATGGGCTTCGAGATCGAGCTCGTGCCGCACGTGGAGTTCAAGAAGCTGACGCACGGCGCGCGGGCCTTCGTCCGCTCGGGAGAGTTCACTCCCTATGCGAACGTCATCCTGCACGCGGGGGTCGCGTACTGACATGACCGGCACCAGCAGCGACACCGCGACCGACGACACGATCGACCGGCACTCCGCCGCCCCGATGTACGACCAGCTGCGCCAGTTGATCATCGACGGCATCGCGCGCGACGGTCTGCAGCCCGGCGACCCGCTCCCCGGGGAGCACCGCCTGTGCGAGCGCTACGGCATCTCCCGCACGGTCGTGCGTCAGGCGCTCGCCCAGCTCGAGCACGAGGGACTCGTCGAGCGGGTCAAGGGCAAGGGTACGTTCGTGTCGCGGCCCCGCACGAGCGAGAGTCTCGTGCACACGCTGGTCGGTCTGTACGACGACGTCGAGCGCCGCGGCGGGCACGTGCACAGCGATGTGCTGCGGCACGAGCGGACGACCGCCGACGACGAGATCGCCGCGGCGCTGGAGCTGCCTGTCGGGTCGCCGGTCGTCGTGCTGGAGCGTCTGCGTCATGTCGATGGCGAGCCGTGGTCGCTGTCGACGACGTGGATGCCGGATGCCGTCGGCGCCGTGACCCTCGACGCCGACCTGACCGAGGCGTCGCTGTACCGCCTCCTCGCCGACAACGGCATCGTCGCGACGCATGGCGTCCGCTCGGCGGAGGCCACGGTCGCGACCCACGAGCAGGCGCAGCTCCTCGGCGTCAGTGCGGGCTCGGCCCTGCTGCGACTGCGCAGCGTGAGCCGCAGCGCCGACGGGACGCCGATGGAGTACTTCATCGCCTACCACCGCGGGGATCGGTCGCGCTTCGAGTTCCAGCTGCAGCAGGAGCAGTCGCAGGCATCTCTCCTGCACGTCGACGGCGACGGCGGTGCTTCTCCCGCAGGAACGGTCGGCTGAAGAGGGTCTGCCGCCGTCATCCCGCGGGGTGTACCGTCGCCGCATGATCACCGACGATCCCACCCTGACCAACCCGAATCACTACCGCACGCTCTGGGAGAACGAGCACGTCCGCGTCCTCGAGTACACCGACGAGCCCGGCGACAAGACGACGCCGCACGACCACCCGAACAGCGTGATGGTCACCCTCAGCGACTTCTCCCGTCGCCTCAGCGCCGGCGAGCGCACGTTCGACACCTCGCTGCCCTCCGGACAGGCCGTGTGGATCCCCGCGCAGCGCCATTCCGGCGAGAACACCGGGACGACCCCGACCCACACGATCCTCGTCGAGCTCAAAGGCGATGCCGCCGGGGAGCAGTCATCCGGAACCCTGGGGCCCGCGCAGCCCGCGGGCGCCTGACGATCTCTCCTGCACGCCGGCGGTACTGGCGAGATTCTCCCCCAGGGCATGGCCACCTGAGCAGATCTGCCCGCACGGTCGACGACGGAAACGGCTACCTTTCGGAAAGAGGCATCCGGCAGGTGCCGTCGATCCAGGGGGAGAACGATGACAGACGAGCAGACGGGGGCAGAGCCGGACAACGTCATTCCGCCTCCACCGGCGGAGGCGGGCGGCCACGCTCCGAGCTTTCCGCCCGTCGTCCCGCTCGCTCCACCCGTGAGTGCGCCCGTTCCTCCCGCGCAGCCCGCTGCGCCCCTACCGCCCTACGCGACTGCGGGCGGCTACCCGGCACCCGGCCCCGCATACGCAGCTCCGCCTCCCGCCAAGAGCTCGAACGCCCTCGGCATCGTGCTGGCCGTGGTCGGCGGTCTCGTCATCTTCGCGGTCGTCGGCGTGGCGCTGCTCGTCGGGTTCCTCGTCCGCGGGACGGACGAGGCTTCACCGCCCGCCCCGGTGCCGAGTCCGAGCGCGTTCGCCGAAGACCCGGATAGGCCGTCGGACGACGGCGATGAGCCTGCCGATCCCGACGCGGACGCCTCCGGGATCGCGGATCGGCTCGAGGCGAAGATCGAGGAGTACAAGCGCCTGCGCGACTCCGGGGCGCTCTGGCAGACGATCCCGGACAACGAGTACAACCGCACCGCCGTCACGGCCTTCCTGTACCTGATGACCGACATGAAGGTCGCGACCATCTGGGGGATCGACGAGCAGCAGGCGCAAGAGTACGACGAACGGATGGCGATGCTCGAGGAGCGCCTGCTCGCGCAGCAGCCGCTCGGCGACGACATCAAGATCACCTTGGAAGACAAGGTCTTCACGTACGACGGCGAGACCGGCGAAGGCGGCTACACCGACAAGTGAGCGGGCGCGTTACGCTCGATCCGTGACCTCCTGGACCAGCACCGCGATCGCCCTGCTGGAAGCCGATGCCAATCGCAGCGCCGACACGCATCTGCATCTGTTCCCGCTGCCACCCGAGTGGGGCATCGATCTGTACCTGAAGGACGAGTCGGTGCATCCGACGGGTTCCCTCAAGCACCGCCTCGCGCGCTCGCTCCTGCTCTACGGGCTCGTCAACGGCCGCATCCACGAGAACACGACGCTCGTCGAGTCATCCAGCGGCTCGACCGCGGTGTCGGAGGCGTACTTCGCGCGGATGCTGGGACTCCCGTTCGTGACCGTCGTGCCGCGTTCCACCAGCCAGGAGAAGATCGACCTCATCGAGTTCTACGGCGGTCGGTGCCACTTCGTCGACCGTGCCGAGGACATGTCGCCGGAGGCGCTGCGCCTCGCCTCGGACTGCCACGGTCACTACCTCGACCAGTTCACGTTCGCCGAGCGCGCGACCGACTGGCGGGGCAACAACAACATCGCGGAGAGCGTCTTCAGCCAGCTCTCGCAGGAGCGGCATCCGATCCCCCGCTGGATCGTCGTGGGAGCCGGAACGGGCGGCACGAGCGCGACCTTCGGCCGGTATGTGAAGTACCGCCGCCACGAGACGCAGATCGCCGTGGTCGACCCGGAGGGCTCGGCGTTCTACGACGGCTGGGCCGGCACGGTCGACGCCCCCGCCGGACGCCCGAGTCGCATCGAGGGCATCGGACGGCCCCGCGTCGAGCCGTCGTTCGTGCCGAGCGTGATCGACGAGATGATCCGCGTGCCGGATGCCGGTTCGGTCGCGGCGATCCGGATGCTGCGCGCACGCACCCTGCACTGGGCGGGCGGGTCGACGGGCACGAACCTCTACGGCGCGTTCCAGCTCATCGCCCGGATGCGTGCGGCCGGCGAGACCGGCAGCGTCGTGACGCTCATCTGCGACAGCGGCGTCCGCTACGCCGGCACCTACTACTCCGACGAGTGGGTCACAGCCCAGGGCTGGGACCTCGCCCCGCATCGCGCCCGGCTGGAGTCTTTCCTCGAGACGGGCGTCTGGGCCGACTGACGTCCGCGCCCTTGGCCCCCTGACCCGCACCCTGGGCCCCCCGACCCGCAACCCTGGGTCCCTGAGCTTGTCGAAGGGCCCCACACGAGGCTTCGACAGGCTCAGCGACCCAGCCGGTCCGTGCCAGTCGACCGCGTTACGCTGGCCGCATGACAACTCTGATCCTCACCGTCGCGGGTGCAGACCGTCCCGGCCTTGTCGCCGCCGTCGCCGATGTCGTCGATGCGCATGGCGGCAACTGGGAGAACAGCTCGCTGGCCGAGCTCGCCGGCACCTTCGCCGGCGTCATCGAGGTTTCCGTCGCCGAAGACCGCGCGCCCGAGCTGCAGACCGCGCTGCGAAGCCTGCAGGGTCAAGGCTTGCTGACCCTCGCCGTGCTCACCGGCACCCCTGCCGCAGACATCGAAGACGACCAGCTCCTCACGATCCGGGTGCTCGGCAACGACCGCCACGGCATCGTCCGCGAGATCTCGACGGTGCTGAGCTCACACGCCCTGAGCATCGAAGAGCTGGCCACCGAGACCCGGGATGCCGCGATGGCCGGCGGGCGCCTGTTCGAGGCATCCGTCACGGCGCGAGTTCCGGCATCCGTCGATCTCGACACGCTGCGCGCCGACCTCGAGCGCATCGCGGCGGAGATCCAGGTCGACATCACCCTCGCCTGATTGCCGAGCCGCCCCCTTCGGTGCGAACCGGCCCTCTGCGAACGCACAGAAGAGGCCGGGTCGTCCATAGAGGGGCGGGTCGACGCAGAGCTACTCCGCCTACTCCTCCACCTCGGTGTACTTGCGCACCCAGTACTCCGTGTACGCGACGTGGGATGACGCCGCCGCAGAGGCAGCGACCGGATCGGCCGCGGCGAGACCGCGCAGGATCGCCCGGTGTCCGGCATCCGAGTGCAGCTTGAGCTCCGCGGCGTCGTGCGCATCGTGGATCCGGTAGGCGCGCGAGCGCGACCGGAGCACATCGATGAGGCTGGTGAGGGCGTCGTTGCCTGCGACCTTCGAGATCGTCATGTGGAACTCATGGTCGAGCCGCGAGTGATCATCGAAGTCGTCGCTCTCCTCGATCTCGCCCAGGAGCTCATCGAGCTTCTCCACCGTCTCGGCATCGATGCGTGCTGCGGCGAGCGCCGCGGCGTGCGGTTCGAGCACCCGGCGCAGCTCGGTGAGCTCGAGCACCCCCGCCATCGGCAACAGCCCGACGGTGAGCGACAGGCTCCCGATCAGGTCGGCGGCCCGCAGCTCGCTCACATAACTGCCCGACCCGTGCCGGGTCTCGAGCACGCCGAGGGCGCCGAGCGTGCGGATCGCTTCACGGAGTGATCCGCGGGAGACGCCGAGCGTCTCGCACAGCTCGCCTTCACTGGGCAGCCGGTCTCCCGGCCGCAGCGCACCGTCGGCGATGAGCGCCCGCAGTCCGTGCAGCGCTTTGTCCAACGCGCTCATCGTGTTCCTCTCTGGCACTCGGATCTCCTGTGAGTCTGTCGGACGCGAACGACGCGACCAAGTCGTATGACGACTTTATTAAATTATCCGTGATATCTGGTGATCTAGACAGCGCTATGGCAAAGTTGTGCAACAACTCCCCCCGACGTGTTGAAGAGGACCCATGCAGGCCACCGGTTTCCCCGCCCCGATCCGACTGAGGTCGTTCGACCGCGCGCGGGATGCCTGGCCCCTGGATCCGGCGATCATCCATCTGAACCACGGCTCGTTCGGCGCCGTCCCCACAGCCGTCGTCGAACAGCAGGACGCACTCCGCCGCAAGGCGGATCTCAGCCCGGTCGAGTGGTTCCCCCGCATCGCCGAACGCGTCCGCGCCGCCCGTGAGCGCACAGCTCCCTTCGTGGGCGCACGCCCTGAGGACAGCGCCTTCGTGCCGAACGCTTCCGCCGCCGCGACCGTGGTCTACAACGCGCTCCGCCTCGAGAGCGGGGACGAGATCCTCGTCACCGATCAGGGGTACGGCGCGATCACGATGGGGGCGCAGCGCCTCGCCCGTCGCTTCGGCGCAACCGTGCGGGTCGTCGAGCTTCCGCTGCTGGGTTCCGACGACGAGATCGTCGAGCGCTTCGCCGACGCGCTCACCGCACGAACGAAACTCATCGTCGTCGACCAGATCACCTCCCCCACCGCCCGTCTCCTCCCGACGCGGCGCATCGCCGCACTCGCGGCCGAGCGGGGCGTGCGCACCCTCGTCGACGGCGCGCATGCGCCCGGTCTCGTCCCGGATGCCGCAGCCGTCGCCGGCGGCGACTGGTGGTTCGGCAACCTGCACAAGTGGCCCTGCGCTCCGCGGGGCTCGGCCCTGCTCGTCACCGAGACCCACGACCGCGAGGAGCTCTGGCCCCTCATCGACTCGTGGGCCGCGCAGGAGTCCTTCCCGACGCGCTTCGACACGCAGGGCACGATCGACGCGACGACCTACCTCGCCACCCCGGCCGCCATCGACTTCATCGAGAACGAGTACGGCTGGCAGCGGGCGCGCGAGACGATGGCGGCCCTGGCGGATGCCGGTGCCGAGATCATCGCCGAGGGCTTCCGCCCGTACGCCGACGAAGAACCCCTCACCCCGCTCCCCTCGCCCGTGCCGTCGATGCGGCTCGTCCGCCTTCCCCTCGGCCTCGGTGCCACGCGGGAGGAGGCCGACGCCCTGCGCATGGACCTGCTCGACGAGACCGGCGTCGAGACCGCTTTCACGAGCTTCCGCGGCATCGGCTACTTCCGCCTCTCGGCGCACCTCTACTCCGAGGCCTCCGACTTCGAGGCTTTCGTCGAGCGCTGCATCCCGAAGATCCTCCAGCGCGCCGGCATCCGGCCCGCGGCATCCGTCATCATCCCCTGACCCGCACCCCCACCCGAAACCCGCACCCCACCCGAAACACCAACTGAGAGGCACATCGTGAAGAACAAGATCTTGACGACAGCAGCAGG
Organism: Microbacterium luteolum; assembly: GCF_039533965.1. NCBI lineage: Bacteria > Bacillati > Actinomycetota > Actinomycetes > Micrococcales > Microbacteriaceae > Microbacterium > Microbacterium luteolum. The sequence continues at coordinate 3,124,032 of NZ_BAAAUN010000001.1, read as the reverse complement.
CATCGGCACCGTCGCCGTCCTCGCGCTCACCGGCTGCTCCGCCGGCGGCGGCCCGTCCGCCGACGGGACCGTCACCCTGCAGATGGTCGAGAGTCTGACCAACCCGGCACGCACCGACCTCATCCGCGGGCTCCTCGACGAGTTCGAGAAGGAGAACCCGAAGATCAAGGTCAACCTGGTCTCGCCTCCCACCGAGCAGGCGGATGCGAAGATCCAGCAGATGCTGCAGTCCGGCAAGGGCGTCGACCTCCTCGAGGTGCGCGACATCACGGTCGGACCGTTCGCCAACAACGGCTGGCTGTACGACCTGGGCGACGACCTGAAGGACTGGGACGGCTGGGACGCCCTGACCGACAACGCCAAGTCCGCATCGGTCGCCGAGGACGGCAAGAGCTACTTCGTCCCCTACGGCTTCTACGGCCTGTCGCTGTTCTACCGCACCGACCTCGTCGAGAAGGCCGGGTTCGACGGCCCGCCGAAGAGCTGGGAAGACCTGCTCGAGCAGGCATCCGCGATCCAGGACCCGTCGAACAACGTCTACGGCTACGCCTTCCGCGGCGGCCCCAACGCGAACAGCAACGTGGTCGCCGCGATCGAGGCGTACACGATCGACGGCCTGAACGTCGACGACGCGTTCCTCATGAAGGACGGCACGACCATCTTCGCCGCCCCCGAGGCGCAGGATGCCGTGGACGACTACTTCGACCTCTTCAAGGAGGCATCCCCACCCTCGGCCGTGTCGTGGGGCTACCCCGAGATGGTGGCCGGCTTCACCAACGGAACCACGGCGTTCCTGCTGCAGGACCCCGAGGTCATCGCGACCGTGCAGGACTCGAACCTCACCGAGGACCAGTGGGACACCGCTCCCCTGCTCACCGGGCCCTCGGGCAAGGCCGCGCAGCCGCTGGCCGTCGCCGGATGGGGCGTCGCCGAGGCGAGCGAGAACAAGGAGGCGGCGGTGAAGCTCGTCGAGTTCCTCTCGTCGGCCGAGCCCGCCACCGAATTCGCGCAGGCGAACAGCCTCGTGCCGATCATCACCGACGCTGCCGACGACGAGTTCTACTCCACGGGCCCGTGGACGAGCTACGTCACCATGACGGAGAACCCCGACACCTACGTCAACGTGCGCCAGCCGCGCGGTGTCAGCTGGTGGACCGAGTGGATCCAGAAGTCCGACCAGGATGTGCAGAACGTGCTCCTCGGCAACATGTCGACCAGCGACCTGCTGGCCTCCTGGGATCAGTTCTGGACCGAGAAGTACGCCGCGGAGAAGGGCTGACCCGTGGCCCTGACCGCTCGTGAGGGAGGCTCCGCCGCCACTGCATCCGTGCAGTCGCGCGGCGGGGCCTCCCCCGGCCCTCGCCGCCGGCAGTTCCGCGGCCGGCATGCGCTGACTCTCCTGGCCTTCATGGCCCCGGCGATCGTCTTCGTGTGCTGGTTCACGTACTGGCCGATGCTGCAGGGCGCCCGCATGGCCTTCCACGACTGGAACCTCTGGGACCTCACCTCGACCCCGTTCGTCGGCTTCGACAACTTCGTCGCGGTGTTCCAGGACCCGGCGTTCCCCGTCGTCGCCTGGAACTCGATCCTCTGGGTGGTCGGCTCGCTCGTCCCGCAGCTCGTGATCGGCTTCCTCATCGCGCTCGCCTTGCGCAAGCGGTTCCGCTTCCGCGGGCTCTACCAGGCCCTCGTGTTCTTCCCGTGGGCCGTGTCGGGCTTCCTCATCGGGATGCTGTTCCGCTGGATGTTCAACGCCGAGTTCGGCGTGGTGAACGACCTGCTGATGAAGGCCGGACTCATCGACGCGCCGCTCCCCTGGCTCGCCGACCCGAAGCTCGCGATGATCGCCGTGATCGTCGCCAACATCTGGTACGGCGTGACGTTCTTCGCGATCATGATCCTGGCCGCGCTCCAGTCCGTCCCGGACGAGATGCTGGAGGCCGCGAGCCTCGACGGCGCCGGCAAGGTGCGGCAGCTGTTCTCGATCATCATCCCGTACATCGCCGTGACGCTGCTGCTCACGATCCTGCTGCGCGTGATCTGGATCTTCAACTTCCCGGACATCATCTACGCGATGACCAACGGCGGACCCGCGAACCAGACCCACATCATCACGACCTGGATGATCAACTACACCCAGCAGGGCAACTACGGCCTCGCGAGCGCGATCGGCCTCATCGTCGTGGCGTTCCTGTTCGTGTTCTGCGCGTTCTACCTGATGGCGATGCGGAAGGCCCAGCGATGACCGTCACCGGCACGACAGGCACGGGGAGTTCGATGACGGAGACCCGGCGTCTCACCGTCCCCGACCTGGCAAAGGCTCCGCGACAGAAGCGCAAGGTGACGCCCGGTGGCGTCGTCCGTGTCGTCGGCCTCGGGCTGTGGCTCGTGATCACCCTCTTCCCGCTGTACTGGATCGCACTGACATCGATCAAGTCGCCGGGCACGATCAACCGGTTCCCGATCGAGTACTGGCCCAGCGAGCCCTCGTTCGAGAACTACGTGAGCCTGTTCCAGCAGAGCTCGTTCGCGGTGTTCCTCGGCAACTCGGCCCTGGTGGCGATCGTCGCGGGAGCGGTGGCGACGCTGATCGCCCTGCTCTCCGCCTACGTGATCGCCCGCTTCGAGTTCCGCGGCAAGGGCGCGGTGCTGATCGCGTTCCTGCTCACGCAGATGATCCCGGCGTTCATCGCCCTGGGGCCGCTGTACTCGATGATGACCGACCTGGGCCTGGTCGACACGAAGCCCGGCCTGATCCTCGTCTACATCGCGATCTGCATCCCGTTCTCGACGGTCATGCTGCGCGGCTTCTTCGAGAACGTGCCCGACGCGCTGGAGGAGGCGGCGATGATCGACGGATGCTCCCGCCTCGGGGCCCTGTTCCGCGTGCTGGTCCCGGTCATGACGCCCGGCATCATCGCGGCGTTCATCTTCAACTTCGTGAACTGCTGGAACGAGCTGTTCCTGTCGGTCGTCCTGATGAACACCGACGCGAACCGCACTGTCCCCTCGGCGCTGAACGGCTTCATCTCGACGTTCAACATCGACTGGGGCTCCATGAGCGCCGCCGCGGTCCTCACGATCCTGCCGACCATGGCGATGTTCGCGCTCGCGAGCCGCTGGATCGTGCAGGGCCTGACCGCGGGTGCGGTGAAGGAGTAGCCCCACCTCTCTGCCGAGCCGCCCCTTGCTGTACGAACCGGCCCCTTGTGCACGTGCACAAGGGGCCGGTTCGGTCGTAAGGGGGCGGCTCGACAGAGGAGCAGAGCGGGCGTCAGGTCAGACGAGCCTTCGGCGACACCGAGTACGTGTGCTCGGCGTCGCGGTTGACCGCGTCGCCCAGCGCCGTGTCGATCGCGGCGAGGGTGTCGGCGTCGAGCTTGACACCCGAGGCCTTGACCGTCTCGGCGAGCTGCTCCGGGCGAGAGGCTCCGACCAGCGCCGCGGCGATGTTCGGGTTCTGCAGCACCCAGGCGATCGCGAGCTGCGGCATCGACAGACCCGCCTCGTCGGCGATCGGCTTGAGCCGCTGCACGGCGGTGAGGATGTCGTCCTGCAGGAAGCTCTTGATGAAGTCGGCGCCGCTGTGCGGGTCGGTCGCGCGCGACCCCTCGGGGACCGGCTGACCGGGAAGGTACTTGCCGCTGAGCACGCCCTGCGCCATCGGCGACCAGACGATCTGCGAGATACCGAGCTCTTCGGATGCCGGGACGACCTTGCCCTCGATGACCCGCCACAGCATCGAGTACTGCGGCTGGTTCGAGATGAGCTGCACGCCCAGCTGCTTCGCGAGCGCGTGGCCCTCGCGCAGCTGCTCGGCCGTCCACTCCGAGACGCCGATGTACAGCGCCTTGCCCTGGCGCACGACGTCGGCGAAGGCCTGGAAGGTCTCCTCGAGCGGCGTCTCGTAGTCGAAGCGGTGCGCCTGGTAGAGGTCGACGTAGTCCGTGCCGAGACGCTTCAGCGAGCCGTTGATCGACTCGAGGATGTGCTTGCGGCTCAGGCCGGTGTCGTTCGGGCCCTTCGGGCCGGTCGGGAAGTAGACCTTGGTGAAGATCTCGAGACCCTCGCGACGCTGACCCTCGAGAGCCTTGCCGAGCACGACCTCTGCGGCCGTGTTGGCATAGGTGTCCGCCGTGTCGAACGTGGTGATGCCGGCGTCGAGCGCTGCGTGGACCGTCTTGACGGCGGCGTCGTCGCCGACCTGGGAGGCGTGGGTGACCCAGTTGCCGTAGGTGATCTCCGAGACCTTGAGACCGCTGTTTCCGAGATAGCGATAGTTGACCATGCTCCCACGCTAGTCGCTGCCGGACGGCCCGAGGGCGGGATTCCGTGACCGGTCTCAGGCCGGGGCGGTCGAGGTGCGATTCCGCGTTGCCATGGCGATCCCGCCGACGATCACGACGATCGCCGCGCCGGCGCTCACGCCGTACAGCGGCAGCGCCCAGGGCGAGTAGTCGGCACCGCTGATCCCGAACGTGTCGGCGAGGCCCATGCCGGCGGTGAACGAAGCGGCGAAGTACCCGACGACCCCGCACATGAGGAGGGCGAGGAAACTCATCCCCGGAACGATCGGCGGCGCCTTGGCGATCATCGAGACGACGGCCACCCCGACGGCCAGCGCCACGCCGATCCCGAGGACGAAGAACACCGTCTGGTGCCCCAGACTCTCGTTCGCCGCGGCCATCTCCGCGCGGATCTCCTCGAGCGTCATCCCCGGCGCCGCCGCCAACGGGTTCAGCACGAGGATCTGCACAGCGGCGAGCGCGGCATAGGCGCTGACGGCGAGCACGCCCGCGATCGAGATCCAGAGCGTGTGGCGCGGCATCCGTTTCATGCGGTCATCCTAGGAAGCACGCCCGAGAGTCTCCCGATATTCGCGCCATGCCTCCCCGAGCCGGCGGATGCCCTCGGTGAGCACGTCGTCCGGCGCGGTGAACGGGATCCTGATGTGGTCGTCGGAGGAGACGGATGCCGCGAACGCGGCGCTTCCGGCGATCGAGACGCCGTGCGTGGCCGCGATCCTCGCGAGGGCGTCGGCGGAGCCGGCGGGCAGCGCCACCCAGAGCGAGAGGCCGCCACGGGGCGGATCGACGTACCAGTCGGACAGATGCTCGGCCATCAGGCGCTGGAGGAGACCGAGGCGCTCCTGGTGGATGCGGCTGTTCGCACGCCGCAGCTCCTCGGCGTGCGCGATCAGGTCGAGCGCGATGAGCTGCCCCGGCACGCTGGTCGACTGGTCGGCGAGCTGCCGTGCGCCGCGCAGCCGCCGCACGAGCACGGGGTCGGCGCGCAGCCAGCCGATCCGCAGGCCCGCCCAGGCCCACTTCGACACGGACTCGACGACGATGATCGGCGCGTCAGGGCGCTCGGCCGCGAGGGTGGGCGGCACGACGCCGTCGAAGGAGATGCCGGCGACGACGCGGTCCTCGATCACGGGCACGCCGTACAGCGCCGCGAGCTCGGCGATGCGATGACGCGCGGCCGCGGGCAGACGGGTCCCGGTGGGGTTCTGGTGGTGCGGGTTGAGCGCGACGAGTGCGGGCCGCAGCCGGGCAAGCGCCTGTTCGAGCGCGTCGACGTCGAGTCCGTCCGGCCCCATCGGGATGCCGTGCACCGTGCCGCCGCGCAGACCCACCGAATCGGTGACCCCCGGCCAGGTGATCTCCTCGGCGAGCACGACGTCGCCCGGTCCGACGAGCGCGTTCACGACGAGGCTGATCGCCTGCTGCGCGCCGTGCGTCACGAGGATCTGCTCGGGCGTGGTCGGTGTGCCCTCCGCCCGGTACATCTCCGCGATGAGCTGGCGCAGGATGGGGAGTCCGGCCGGGTCCGTCTCAGGCAGCAGCGCGAGGTCGAGCCGCGGCTGGTGATCGCGGATCAGCTGCACCGCGAGCTCGGGGATCTGCGGGACGGTCCGCAGCAGGTCGATCGCGTTCGGCAGGGCGGAGAACAGCGCCTCGCCGCGACCCGGACGGTGCACGGGGGCGACGGATGCCGCGGCCCCGGCGATGCGCGTGCCACTGCCCTGTCGCCGCTCGACGAGTCCGCTCTCGGCGAGGTCGGCGTAGGCCGCGACGACGGTGCCCCGGGACACCGAGCTGGAGGCAGCGAGCGCGCGTTCCGCAGGGAGGCGGTCGCCGGGCCGCAGCTCCCCGGTCTCGATCAGGCCGGCGATCCCCCGCGCGAGTCGGCCGGCGAGAGTGCCGTCGCCGTGCGTCCAGCGCCCCAGGCGCCCGGAGAGCCCCTCGGACGACACCTCGCCGGCCCGGACGAGCACGGTGAACGCACCCGTGTCCGATCCGTGGTCCACTGGCGCCGGATTGGCCCTGTGATCGATGCTCATGAGACCCGATTCTGGACCAATGGACACGTTCTTCGCCACCAGGTCACCGGATATCGGTCCAATCGACCCCGATTGGACCATCGACGCGCTCGTCGAATGGCTCAGCGATGACGCCCGTCAGCACGATCCGGCGCTGCGGCTCCCGCTCGCCCGGATCGAAGCAGAGCTCACCGGCGCACGCTGGACGGGGAGCCCCTCGACCGTCGCGCTGATCCGATCCATCGCCGACGCGGTGATCGGCGATCCGACGATCCGCGACATCCGCATCCGTGAACTCGCATGCGCCGCCCCGGAGCCCACGGACTCGTCCTCGCCGGAGCATCTTCTCCAGCTCGCCTGAGCGCCCGCCGGCCTGCCGGAGCTCCCGAATCAGCCGACGGTCGGTCGGACGAGCTGCTCCTGCTCCTCGAGGGTCTGCGCCTGCGCGCGCTTCTCGGCCAGTTCGCGCTCCTGCGCCTCGGCCGCCTCCGCTGCCTCGCGGCGCTCCGCGCGCGTCTGCGGTTCGCCGGAGCCGGCGGCATCCGCCTGCATCCCCTGCGACTGCGTCGTCACGATCTCCGCGCGGTCGCGGAAGCCCTCGGCCGTCACCTTGTCGAGCGCGACCTGCTTGCGGATGGCCGCGGCCTTCTCGTAGAGGTTCGGGTCGCCGTAGCTCGTCAGGACCTTCACCAGCACGGGCAGCAGCTCGATCATGAAGAACAGGGCCGCGATCAGGATGTGCGCCCACAGGATCGTCGGCTCCTTCTCGCTCAGCCGGTTGAGTCCGCTGATCTGGCTCAGCAGGCCGACCGCTCCCGCGTTGCCCTGCGCCACGGCATCCGCTCGCGCGTTGTAGGCGGCGAGAGCCTGGTCATAGGTGTCGCGCGCACCGGGCAGCTGCGACTGCGCCTGCTCGCGGTTCTGCGACTCCGACGCCGACGTGTTCTCCTTGGCGGAGGTGCCCGCGGCGGCGAGCTCGTCGTTCGCGGTGCGCAGCTGCGCAGCCAGGGCGTCGTAGGTCTGCTGCGCCTCGGCGAGCTGCGCCTCGGCGGCATCCGAGCTCGCGCCCTCGCCGTTGACCCCGGTGCAGCCGGGGACCGTGCCCGCGCCCTCGCCGGTGAGCTCGCACTGGTACAGGATGCGGGCCTGGTCGATGACCGCCTGCTGCGCGGTCATCTTGGCGGTGAGGTCGTCGACCGTCGCCTGCGCGGCGGATTCGGTCGCCGACGACGCGTCCGTGCCGGCGACGATGCCCGTCGCCGCCTGGTTCTCCAGCTCGGCGACCCGGTCGGATGCAGCATCCAGAGCGATCTTCTCCGGACCCGACTCGAGGGCCTCCTGGTCGGACTGCGACTGCGTGATGTTGGTCGAGGCGACCTCGCGCGCGATGTCGTTGTGGAAGATCTGCAGCACCAGCGGCTCGGCGACCACGAAGCCGATGATCGCGGCCATGATCACTCGCGGGATCGCGAGGCCGATGAGCTTCCAGACGTTCCGGGTCGACGCCATGGTCGAGGTCAGGAACCGGTCGAGGTTGAAGATGATGAGCGCCCACACGAGCGCGAGCGGGACGGCCAGCCACATCGCCGCCTGCACCCCGGTGGTCAGCGCGAACAGCATGGAGATCGCCGAGACCAGCGCGGTCCCGGCGAGGACGAAGAACATCTGCACGAAGCGCGGGGTCTCGCCGGGGACGCGATCGAGGATCTCGCCCTCCGCACCACCGAGGATCGCGAGTGTCCTGGCACGGGAACCGGGCGTGCGCACGCGGCGCGGCTTGCGGACCCGGGGCTTGCGCGCCAGCTTCGGAGCGGGCTCCGACTGCTCGGGCGTCTCCTCCGAGGGCGCGGTGACGGGCACCTCGCGGGTGACGTCGTCGGTGCCGGTGGGCTCGAACTCGCGCAGGAAGTCGAAGTCGTCCGTCTCAGCGTTCGGGTCGCTGTCGAGGATGATCCGACCCTGCGAGTCGTAGCGACCCGGTCGATGGGCGGAATAGGGCATCCCGACAATCTACGAAAGGTCGCCTGTGCATCCCGTGGAAGAAGGCTTTGAACGACTCACAGGTTCGGCTCTCCGAGGAGCCGGTCGACGGTCGCGGCATGCGCGGCGACGGCGTCGTCGAGGGTGAAGTGCCCGGCGGCGGCGAGGGTGCCCAGTCCGTGGATCAGCCCCCACAGCGCCAGCCCGTCGGCGGGGGTGTCGAGTCCGGCCGCGGAAGCCGCTTCGGCGAGCGCGTCTTCGAGACCCTGGATGAGCGGCGCCATGGTGGCGGTCGGCGATCCGGGGACGCACACCGTCGGATCGTAGACGGCGTCGAAGGCGTGCGGATGCTCCACCGCGAAGCGGATGTACGCCGAACCGCCCTCGATGAGCCGGCCGCGGGGAGTGTCTGCCGCGACAGAGGCGGCCCGCACCTGCTCGAGCAGGTCGGCCATGCTGCGCTCGGCGATGGCCTTCAGCAGCCCGAGCCGATCGGCGAAGTGGTGATATGGCGCGTTGTGGCTGACGTTCGCGGCGCGCGCGACCTCGCGCAGGCTGATCTCGGCGGCAGGCATGCGCTCCAGCAGCTGCATCGCGGCATCCTCGAGCGCGCGGGCGAGATCGCCGTGGTGGTAGCCGTCCTTCGAACTTGACATGAGCAACATTCTCTCCTATCTTGACAGTGTCCACCAGCTTGACACTGTCCAGATAGGAACCCAGCCATGCCTGCTCTCGTGATCGACGGCCACCCTGACGCCCGCTCCCTGACCGCCGCGCTCGCGCAGCGCTACGCCGAAGGACACGGCGATGCCCGCGTGCTCGCTCTTCGCGACCTCGACTTCGATCCGCATCTGCGCTTCGGGTACCGCGAGCGGATGACGCTCGAGCCCGACCTCGCCGACGCCAAGCGGGCGCTGAGCGAGGCGCACACCGTCGTTGTGACCACGCCCCTGTGGTGGGGTTCGGTGCCCGCCGTTCTGAAGGGATTCTTCGATCGGGCCCTGCTCCCGCAGCAGGAGTACCGCTACACGAAGCTCGGACTCCCGCAAGGGCTGCTTCCCGCACGTCGCGGCCGCCTGCTCCTGCTCGCGGACACCCCGTGGTACGCCGCGCCTGTGACGGGCATCCCCGCGCAGACGCATGTCGCACGCAACACGATGCGCCTGTGCGGCATCCGCTCTGTACGCACGCACCGGATGCTGGGCGTCAAGGATGCGAACGAGGCCAAGGTCACCCGCTGGCTCGAACGCGCCGAGCTCCTGGGCGCGCGCGACGCCCGCCGCTCAGCGCACTGAGGCCCTCAGGCCATCGCGGCCGAGGCCGCTTCGTCCTCGGTCGTCGCGACCAGCTGGCCGCAGGCGCCGTCGATCTCCTTGCCGCGGGTGTCGCGGAGGGTCGTCGGGATGCCGGCGTCGTTGAGGCGGCGCACGAACTCGTTCGTGACGTCTCTCTCGGATGCGGTCCAGATCGAGCCGGGAGTCGGGTTCAGCGGGATCGGGTTCACGTGCACCCACCCGCGTCCGCGCTGGTTGAGCTTCTCGGCGAGGAGATCGGCGCGCCACGCGTGATCGTTCATGTCCTTGATGAGCGCGTACTCGATCGAGACGCGGCGTCCGGTCTTCTCGTAGTACTCGTAGGCCGCGTCGAGCGCCTCGTCGACCTTCCACTTCGAGTTCACCGGGATGAGCTCGTCGCGCAGGTGGTCGTCGGGGGCGTGCAGCGAGAGCGCGAAGGTCACCGGGATGCCTTCGTCTGAGAGCTTCTTGATCGCCGGGACGAGTCCGACCGTCGACACGGTGATGCCGCGGGCGCTCATGCCGAGGCCGTCGGGCTGCGGGGCGACCATCGACCGCACGGCATCCATGACGCGCTTGTAGTTGGCCAGCGGCTCGCCCATGCCCATGAAGACGATGTTCGAGACGCGCTCCATGCTGTGGTCGTCGGCCTTCTTGCCGCCGAGGCCGCCCTCGGCGATGAGGCGGTTCGCGCGCACGATCTGCTCGATGATCTCGGCGGTCGACATGTTGCGGGTCAGGCCTGCCTGCCCGGTCGCGCAGAACGGGCAGTTCATGCCGCAGCCGGCCTGGCTCGACACGCAGAGCGTGATCCGGCCGGGGTAGCGCATCAGCACGGACTCGACGAGCGCGCCGTCGTGCAGTCGCCAGAGGAACTTGATCGTGTCGCCGCGGTCGGTCTCGAGCCGGCGCACCTCGGTGAGCAGCGGCGGCAGCATCCCGGCGACGAGCTGCTCCCGGGTGTCAGCCGGAAGGTCGGTCATCTGCTCGGGATCCGACGTGTAGTGCCGGAAGTAGTGGGTGGAGAGCTGCTTCGCCCGGAAGCCGGGGAGTCCGAGCTCCTTGACCTTCTCGACGCGCTCAGCGGGCGTGAGGTCGGCGAGGTGCACAGGCGGCTTGCCCCGCTTCGGGCTCGCGAACTGCAGGAGCGGACGCCCCTCGGCATCCTTCTGCTGCGTCCAGCCCTCGGTCGCCGGACGCACCTGGGCAGGCTTCGTCGAGCGGACCTTGCCCTGAGCGGGTCGACCCTCGGGGGCGGACGCGGATGCTGCGGGGCGCGTCTCGCGCGTGCGGGGGTTCTCGGTCATACCTTCCAGGGTACGCGGTGGTGGGTGGGAAGGCCCTGGGGCGCGGGCCGGGGCCTCCATAGACTGACCCCATGGACATCATCATCTGGATCATCGGGCTCGTCGCCGCCCTCGTCGTGATCGTGGTGATCGTCTCCGCCGCGCTCCGGGGCATGCGCCCGAAGCTCCCCGAGCCGCAGGTGTTCACGCCCTCGCCGACGACCGCCCGCTCGCTGCCGGCCTCGTCCGCGGCCACGACCGCCTCGGGCCTCACGCCGCAGGTGGTCGCCGAGATCGACCGGCTCATCGCGGCCGGTCAGAAGATCCACGCCATCAAGATGTTCCGCGACGCCACCGGCGTCGGCCTGAAAGAGGCGAAGGACCGTGTCGAGCACTGGTCCATCAGCACGACGGCCCCGCACCTCGCCGCCCGTTCGAATGCGGCGGCGGCGTACACCTCGATCACCCCGACCTCGCACACACCCTCCTCGGTCCGCGCGTCGCTGCCGGCATCCGCCGTCTCCGAGATCGACCGGCTGGTCGCCGGCGATCAGCGGATCAACGCGATCAAGGTGCTCCGCGAGCACACCGGCCTGGGCCTCAAGGAGTCCAAGCTCCTGATCGACGCCTGGATCCCCGGCCGCACCCACTGACCCGGCTTGTCATTACAGGTCCGCGTCCGCGAGAATGGGCACAACCCACCCCCGAGGAGAACCGATGCCCGACCGTCTCGACCGCGCCCGCACCACCGGCATCCTCGCCGTGCTCCGCGCTCCCTCCCCCGAGCTCGCACTGGAGGCGTCCGAGGCGATCATCCGCGGCGGCGTCACCGGCATCGAGGTGACGTTCTCGACGCCCGAAGCGCCGGCCGTGATCCGCGAGCTCATCGCCCGCCATGGCGATGCCGCCTACATCGGCGCCGGCACCGTGACCACGCCGAAACAGGCGACCCTCGCCGCCGACGCCGGAGCCGAGTTCCTCGTCAGCCCCGGCACGCTCCCCGACCTGACGCGCGCGATGCTCGACACCGGCCGCGTCGTGATGACCGGCGCGATGACGCCGACCGAGGTGATGGGCGCACTCGCGCTGGGTGTCGATGTCGTCAAGATCTTCCCCGCCTCTCTCGGCGGCCCCTCCTACCTCGGCGCCCTGCGCGGACCGTTCCCCGACGCCCCACTCATGCCCACCGGCGGCGTGAGCCCTGACAACCTCGCGGCCTGGTTCGGCGCCGGTGCGGTGGCGGTCGGAGCCGGTGGCGACCTGGCGAACGGCGCGTCGATCGCGGCATCCGACTGGGCGGACATCGAGCAGCGCGCGGCACGGTTCGCGGCAGCACTCGCCGCCGTGCGCGGCAGACGAGCTCGCCGAATACACATTCGGGCGCATCCAGCTTCATTTGGTATACCAGAATGATGAAGAGACGGATGCTGCTCGCGGTGACCATGGCGGTCGGCATGGCACTGACCACCACGGCATGCACCGTCTCTGCTGATCCGCCGCCGTCTTCCGAGGAGTCCTCCGTGCCCGATGCCACCCGTGACCTGCTCGATGCCGCCGGCACCGCCGACGCCGACGCCGTCGCGAAGGCGCTCGATGCCGGCGCCGACATCGAGGCGCGGGACGAGAGCGGGATGACGGCGCTCGTGATCGCCACGAAGGCGAACAACGTCGACGCCGCGCGGGTTCTCATCGAGGCCGGCGCCGACGTGAACGCGAAGGACGACATCCAGGACTCCGCCTATCTCTACGCGGGAGCTCGCGGTCACGACGAGATCCTCCGCCTCACCCTCGACAACGGCGCCGACCTCACGAGCACGAACCGCTTCGGCGGCACGGCACTGATTCCGGCATCCGAGCGCGGTCTGCTCGCCACCGTCCGGACGCTGCTGCAGGCGGGCGTCGACCCGGACCACGTGAACGACCTGAACTGGACGGCCCTGCACGAGGCGATCGTGCTCGGCGACGGGTCGCGCGCGTACGTCGACGTGGTGCGTGCGCTGATCGACGGCGGCGCGGACGTGACGATCCCGGACGGCGACGGCATCCTCCCCCGCGAGCTCGCCGCGAGCCGGGGCTACGACGCGATCGTCGCCGAGCTCGACCGATGATCGACCTCGATCCGTGGGCATGGGCGGCGCTCGCCGTCGCCGCCATCACGATCGGCATCTCGAAGACCGCGATCCCGGGTGGCAACATCCTGGCGATCGCCCTGTTCGCCGCCGTGCTGCCCGCCCGCACCTCGACGGCGGCGATGCTGCTCCTGCTCATGGTCGGCGACGTGTTCGCGTTGATCGCGTACCGCCGTCATGCGCACTGGCCGACGCTGCTGCGCCTCGCACCCGCCGTCATCGCGGGGCTGCTGGTCGGCTTCGCGTTCCTGGCGCTCGCCGGCGACGGGATCGTCCGGCGCGCGATCGGCGTGATCCTGCTGCTCATGATCGCCGTGACGCTGTGGCGCCGGTGGCGGCAGGACAAGACGGATGCCACGGCACCCGCGCCCGGCGGCATCCTGCTCTCCGGCGTCTACGGCACGATGGGCGGCTTCACCACGATGGTCGCCAACGCGGGCGGGCCCGTGATGTCGATGTACTTCCTCGCCACGCGCACGCCCGTGCAGGTCTTCCTCGGCACCTCGGCCTGGTTCTTCGCCATCATCAACCTGGTGAAGGTGCCGTTCCTCGCCGGGCTCGGGCTGTTCCACGTCCCCGTGCTGCTGATGGACGCTGTGCTCGCGCCTCTGGTCGTGATCGGCGCCCTCGCCGGCATCCGTCTCGCGAAGCGCATGGACCAGCGCCTGTTCGACCGCATCGTGATCGTGCTCACCGTCGTGGGTGCGGTGTACCTGCTGTTCTGACGGGCGCGCGTCGGACGAGCCCCTTCGACAAGCTCAGGGACCCATCCGCCGGGGTCGCTGAGCCCGTCGAAGCGCGCGGCACCCATAGTTGGGTCGCTGAGCCTGTCGAAGCGTGCTGAGCTCCCTCAGTCGAGGAAGATGTCCGGGAACAGCGCCGAGTCGGGCGTCCCCGGGATCGCGGCGTAGCCCGAGAAGTCGGTCACGCCGTCCGCCTCGAGCACATCCTCGACGATGAGCGTCTGCCCGGTGTACGACGCGGCGGGCTTGAGCAGCACCGCGTAGGCGGCATCCGCGTAGACATCGGCTGTGCGGCTCGCCGCCATGACCTTGTCGCCCCCGAGGAGGTTCTGCACCGCGGCGGTCGCGATCGTCGTGCGCGGCCAGAGCGTGTTGGCGGCGATGCCGTCGCGCGCGAACTCCGCGGCGAGGCCGAGCGTCACCATCGTCATGCCGAACTTCGCGAGCGTGTACCCGGTGTGCGCGCCGAGCCACTTCGGCGTCGGGTTCAGGGGCGGCGAGAGCGACAGGATGTGCGGGTTCTCGGCATCCTTGAGGATCGGGACAGCGGCACGCGAGAGCATGAACGTTCCGCGCACGTTGACGTCCTGCATGAGGTCGTACTTCTTGGCGCCGAGCTCGAGCGAGCGCGACAGGTCGATCACGCTGGCGTTGTTGATCACGATGTCGATGCCGCCGAACTCGCCCTGCGTCTTCAGGACGGCCTCGGTGATGTCGTCGTCGTCGCGCACGTCGCCGACGATCGGCAACGCCTGACCGCCCGCGGCCCGGATCTGCTCTGCGGCCGAGTGGACGGTGCCCTCGAGCTTCGGATGCGGGGTGTCGGTCTTCGCCAGCATCGCGATGTTCGCGCCGTCTCGCGCCGCACGCAGCGCGATCGCGAGGCCGATGCCGCGGCTTCCGCCCGACATCAGGATGGTCTTGCCTGCCAGTGTGCTCATGTCGTTCCTTCTCTGAGGTCGTTCCGGTCGCAGTTCATGCCGCCCGCGCGCCGCGGAGGCGACGGAAAGTGCGACCGGAGCGGAATCGGGATGCCGGTCGTCTACTTCGGCGCCATGCGGATGGCGCCGTCGAGACGGATGGTCTCGCCGTTGAGGTAGCCGTTGTCGACGATGTGCTCCACCAGTGCGGCGTACTCGTCGGGACGTCCGAGGCGCGACGGGAACGGCACCTGCTGACCGAGCGAATCCTGCGCCGCCTGCGGCAGCCCCATCAGCATCGGCGTCTCCATGATGCCGGGGGCGATCGTGCACACGCGGATGCCGTAGCGGGCGAGCTCGCGGGCGACCGGCAGCGTCATGGCGTGTACGCCGCCCTTGGACGCGGAGTAGGCGGGCTGGCCGATCTGGCCGTCGAAGGCCGCGACGCTCGCGGTGTTCACGATGACGCCGCGATCACCGCTCTCGGTGGGCTCGTTCTTCGCGATGACGGCAGCGGCCTGCGAAGTGACGTTGAACGTGCCGACGAGGTTGATGCGGACCACGCGCTCGAAGTCGGCGAGGACGGCCGGGTTCACATCGCGGTCGAGCACCTTGGCAGGCGGGGCGATCCCCGCGCAGTTCACCACGACGCGCAACGGTGCGGCGGCCTGGGCTGCGGCGACGGCATCCCGGACCTCGTCGGCGCTGGTGACATCCGCCGGCACGAAGAGCCCGCCGAGTTCCTCGGCGATCTCCGCACCCTTCGACGAGGCGAGGTCGACGATGGTGACGTGCGCCCCCGCCGACGTGAGCCGTCGTGCTGTGGCGAGTCCGAGCCCGGACGCTCCTCCGGTGATGAGAGCACCCTGTCCGCTGACCTGCATCTGTTCTCCTTCGAACCTGTGCGACTGCTGCTTCTGAAACGCAGTCTCAGCCTACGTGGTTCTCCGTGCAGTCACGAAGCCGGGCCCGGCCATCGCATCCTGCGTCAGGATGGAGGTATGTCATTTCCCACCGAACAGGTCGCCGTTCCCGAGAAGGTCCGCCAGCTCGCGCATGGTGCCGACCTGGTCTGCGTCTGGGACAACGACTACGGCGGGCTCACCTTCCGAGCGACAGGTGCGGGCGAACCGTTCTACATCAAGTGGGGTCCGCGCAACCTCGAGTTCAGTCTGCAGGACGAGGCCGAGCGGATGGCCTGGGCCTCCCGCTGGATCGCCGTGCCGACCGTGCTCGAGCAGGGCCAGGACGACACGCACGAGTGGCTGGTGACCGCGGCGATCGACGGCCTCAGCGCCGTGGACCCGCGGTGGGTGGCCGAGCCCGCGATCGCCGTGCGCGCTGTCGGCGAGGCCCTGCGGGCGATGCACGACGCCCTCCCTGTCGACGAGTGCCCCTGGGAGTGGAGCATCGCCTCCCGCATCGCGAACGCCGAGCGCCGGGGCATCGAGGTGCCGGATGAGCTGCGTACCGCTCCGCCCGTCGATCGCCTCGTCGTCAGCCACGGCGACGCCTGCTGCCCGAACACTCTCGTCGGCGACGACGGGCGCTGGATCGCCCACGTCGATCTCGCGCTGCTCGGGACCGCCGACCGCTGGGCGGACATCGCGGTCGCATCGATGAGCACCGAATGGAACTACGGCACCGGCTTGGAGGACGCGCTCATCGAGGCCTACGGCATCGAACCCGACCGTGAGCGCCTCGCCTACTACCGGGATCTCTGGAACGCGACCTGACGTCGGCTCCGCTCAGCTCCAGACGAAGCGGAAGGTGCCGAGGATCACGGCGGCGGCGAGCGCGAGCGCCATGATCGCGAGGCCGCCGAGCACGGCGATCGCATCCCGCGGATGGAGGCGGGACGGCCGTGACCAGGTGCGGGGGATGCCGGAGCCGAAGCCCCGAGCCTCCATCGCCAGCGCGAGCTTCGAGCCGCGACGCACGGCGAACACGAGCAGCACGAAGGCCATCGAGAAGAACCGTCGCAGGGCGCCGCTGTCGCCGACGCCGCGCGCCCTGCGGGCGAGACCCATGGTCCGCCAGTCGTCGAGGAAGAGTCCGAGCATCCGCGTGCCGGCGAGGATGCCGAGCACGAAACGGCTCGGCAGCTTCGCGACCTGCGAGAGCGCATCAGCGAGCTCCGTCGGATCCGTCCCGCCGAACAGCAGGATCGTCGGGAGCCCGAGGGCGATCACGCGCAGACTGACCGCGATCGCGAGGACGATCGAGCCCTCGCTGATGGTCGCGAAGCCGAAGGTCCAGTAAACGCGACCGGCCGGCTCGGCGTAGAGCAGCATGCTGATGCCGGCGATCGGAGCGAAGATCATGATCGGCAGCAGCCGCTTCAGCACGGTCGCGAGACGCAGCCCGGTCAGCGGAAGGCACAGGAGCTGCAGGCCGATCGCGACCAGCGCGCTCGTCACGTCGATCGACGCGAACAGCGGCACGGAGAGCAGCACAGCGAGCAGCAGCTTGGTCACCGGGTTGACGCCGTCGAGCCACGCCGTCCTGGCAGTCTCGGTCGTGGTCACGACACGGCTCCCAGCTCGATCCGGTGTCCGCCGAGGTGCCGGATCACCGCATCGTCGTGGGTGACCGCGACGATCGAGCGGCCGCGCGCGATCTCCTCCTGCAGCAGGGCGACCAGGGAGATCCACCCGCGGCGGTCCTGCCCGAAGGTCGGCTCGTCGAGCACGATCACCTCGGGCGCCCCCGCGAGCACGGTCGCCACCGAGAGGCGCCTCTTCTGCCCGCCCGAGAGCGAGAACGGATTGGCCAGCGCGAGAGGCGCGAGGCCGAGCCGCTCCAGGAGTTCGTCGACGACGGCATCCGTCCGCGTCTGCGTCCACCCGAGCGCACGTGGTCCGACGGCGAGCTCGTCGCGCAGGGTCTGCGCGAGGAACTGATGCTCGGGCTCCTGGAACACCATGCCGATGCGGGTGAGCAGCTCGCGCGAGGTCCAGCGGATGGGACGGACCCCGCGTCGCCCGGCGAGTTCGGGAGCGGCGCGCACCTCGCCGTCGTGCTCGGGGATGAGACCGGCGAGGGTGAGCGCGAGCGTCGACTTGCCCGCGCCGTTCGGTCCGGTGATCACGGTCGCGTTCGCGCGCGGAACATGGAGCTCGAGCCCTGCCTGCACCACCACGCCGGGTTCCCTGGCGACCGCGAGCCCGGATGCCGAGAGCGCGTCGGATGTCGTCACGTGCTGCAGCACGGGAAGGTCGATGCCGCGGTCGGGCACCCACACTCCGGCGTCGGCGAGCGCGGCTCCGTGATCGGCGAACACCTGATGCGGCGGGCCGTCCGCGAGCAGGCCCCCGTCGGCTGCGAGCACGATCACCCGTGACATCAGGTCGACCCAGACAGGGGTGCGGTGCTCGACCACGATCAGCGTCGCGCCGGTCGTGGCGACAGCGCGCTCGACGCTCGCCCGCACCTCGTGCACCCCCTCGGGGTCGAGGTTCGCGGTGGGTTCATCGAGCAGGAGGAGTCCGGGGCGCATGGCCAGCACGCCGGCCAGCACGAGCCGCTGCTTCTGCCCGCCCGACAGCGCCTTCGTCGCGCGGTGGAGCGGAACATCGAGGCCCACGGCATCCATCGCCTCGGCGACCCGGCCGGGGATCTCGGATGCCGCGACACCGAGGTTCTCGCAGCCGAAGGCGATGTCGTCGCCCACTTTGGACAGCACGATTCCGGCGTCCGGATCCTGGAGCACCAGGCCGACCTGTCCGCGCCGCGATTCGGGAGCGGCCCCGTCGATGAGCAGGGAACCGTTGCGCTCGCCTTCGTCGGCATCTCCGAGCACGCCGGCGAGTCCGGCGAGCAGCGTGGACTTCCCGGCACCCGAGGCACCGAGGAGGAGCACGCGCTCGCCCGACTCGATCGTGAAGCTCACGTCGGTGACCGCCGGACGCTTACGACCGGCATAGCGCCACCCCCAGCCCGCGGCCTGCACGCGGGCCGGGGCGGCGACACTCACGCTCAGACCTCGCGCACGTGCTCTCGCCCGACGGCGAAGCGGCTCAAGGCACCGGTCACCGCCAGAGCGCGCACGAGGAGCCAGCCGAGCACACCCGCGAGGATCGCTCCCGATACGACGACGCTGACCAGGTAGATCGTGTTGAACTCGAACGACTTCAGGATGTTCGGCGAGCTGCCGTAGAAGAGCTCGAACACCCATGCGGCGGCGGCCGCACCCATGCCGGCGAGCGCGGCGACGACGATACCGAAGCGACGGTAGAAGAACAGGGCGAAGATGATCTCCGCGCCGAGCCCCTGGACGAGTCCGGAGAGGACGGTGGAGATGCCCCAGACATTGCCGATCAGCATCGAGACGATCGCGGCGACGAGCTCGACGACCAGGGCGGCACCGGGCTTGCGGATCACGAGTCCGCCGACGACTCCGCCGAGCAGCCAGATGCCGACGGCGATGCCGCCGAGGCCCGGTGTCAGGGCGTCAGCCGCACCGAACCAGGCGTAGCCGATCGTGTTCCAGCCCCAGAAGACCAGGCCGATCGCGACGCCGAGGACGGCGGCCACGACGATGTCGACGACGCGCCAGCGGTAGAGGCCTGCGGCGGGTGTCTGACCCTGCGTCTTCGTGGACGCGGATGTGGACGTGGACGTACTCATCTGAACTCCTCCCTGCGCTGGCATGACCCAGATCAGGTTCGACGGTCGAAGCGCGATTCGCTCCCTCTCAGCCCGGCTCGCCGGACTCCCGTGGTTGTGCTGACGATCCTACCGCGTCCCGACACTCTGTTTCCTCGGGGGCGCTCCGCCGCGATCGCCGCCGGGATTAGGTACCGTAAACGAGTGACCCCTTCTGATCCCGCCGACGAGGCGACGGGCGTCCTGGGCGATGGCGTCCCCACGGACGCATCCCCCGACGCCGATCGCGCCGCGTTCCCGTTCGGGACGGATGCCGCCACGCGCACGCCGGACCAGGCCTCGGCCTTCGCGACCGACGCCCTGTTCGCCGGGGACGCTCCGCCGCCGTCGTCGACGCACACCTCGCCCCTTGCGGCCTCTGCCGTCGCGGTCGATGCCCTGTTCACCGCGGATGCGTCGCGTCCGCGGACCAGCTCCACCGAGGCCGCCGCCGAGGTCGCACCCACCGAAACCGCACCCGCCGAGACCGTCGCGGCCGCCGAGGTCACGGCCGCCGAGACCGTCGCACTCACCGAAACCGCACCCGCCGAGACCGTCGCGGCCGACAGCGCTGTCGCTGTTGCGGAACCGCCCCTCTTCAAGCCGCGCGTCGATGCGCCGACGACGACGCTCCCTGCCGAGACCGCGACAGTGCCGGAGCCTCCCGCGCAGTGGGCCGATGAGGCTGCCACCGCCACGGCCCTGACCTGGGTCGACAGCTCCGCCGTCGCGCAGCACACGACCGTGGCGACGCTCGACGAGGACGCCGAGGACGAGCAGGCGGACGGGCTGCTGCGGGACGCCAACCTGCGGCCTGCCATCGCGCGTCCGGGACTGCTGGTGCCGCTGGGAGTCCTCGCCGGGCTGATTGCCGCATATGCGGGAACGACGCTGCTCTGGCCGCTGCACGAGGTTCCTCCCACGGTGCAGGCGATCGAGTTCGACACCATCCCGGCCCCGGCAGCGACTCTCACCTGGCCGGCGCAGGGCAGCGCGGCCGTCGGCGTCGCCGGTGTGAGCTCCGCCGCTTCCACTCCCGATGCTGCGAGCATCGCGAGCATCACGAAGGTCGTCACCAGTCTGATGGTGCTGGATCGGATGCCGCTCGCCGTGGGCGAGCAGGGTCCGGAGTTCTCCTTCGACAGCGACGACGAGGACGAGTACTGGGAGTACCGCAGCTCGGATCAGTCGGCCCTGGATGTGCCGGTCGACGGCGTGCTGACCGAGTATCAGATGCTGCAGGGCACGCTGATGGGCTCCGCGAACAACTACATCGACCGCCTCGCCTCCGAGATCTGGGGATCGGACGAGCAGTTCGCGAATGCCGCGGCCGTGTGGTTGCGTGAGCGCGGGCTCGGCGGCATCACCGTGGTCACG
Organism: Microbacterium luteolum; assembly: GCF_039533965.1. Taxonomy (NCBI): domain Bacteria; kingdom Bacillati; phylum Actinomycetota; class Actinomycetes; order Micrococcales; family Microbacteriaceae; genus Microbacterium; species Microbacterium luteolum. The sequence continues at coordinate 3,103,330 of NZ_BAAAUN010000001.1, read as the reverse complement.
CCCTCGGGTTTCGACGAGGGCAATGTGGCGACCCCTGATGCCCTGCTCAAGCTCGGCGAGTGGGCGATGAAGAACCCCGTCTTCGCGGAGATCGTCGGCACGCCGTCGGTCGACCTGCCGGGTGCCGGCACGGTGATCAACACGAACGGGATGCTCGTCGACCCCGGTGTCGTGGGCATCAAGACCGGATCGCTGGTCGGTTGGAACCTGCTGACGGCGAAGGAGCTGGCGATCGGCGACACCACCGTGCATCTGTACGCCGCGGTGCTGAATCAAGCCGACGACGAGCAGCGCCTCGCCGCGACGCGCGCGCTCTTCGCCGAGACCGAGGCCGCGCTGCAGACTCAGGCACCGGCGGTCGAGAAGGGCACGGTCGTCGGAGAGGTGACCACGCTCTGGGGCGAGAAGGTCGAGGTCGTCACCGACGATGACGCCCACGTCGTGCTCTGGAACGGGGCGCTCTCGACAGCGACCGCGGAATTCGACCTGGGCGACGAGCGCGAGGACAACGGCACCGTGGGAACACTGACCACATCGGGCCCCGTCGACTCCGTCACGACGCCGCTCGTGCTCGCGGAGGACATCGAGGGACCGAGTCCCTGGTGGCGGCTGACGCACCCGCTCCAACTGCTCGGCATCCACTCGGACAAGCCCTGAGCGGCCCTCCCGTCCTGACCTGCTTGTCACAGCACGACGCCCCACCCCGGAAGATCGGGATGGGGCGTCGTGCTGTGCGGGTGGTCAGGCTCGGCGACCGGAGCCGTCGGCACCGTCCTCCATCAGACGCTGAGCGGCCGCGGCCTCCGCGGTCGGCGACTGCGCTCCGACCGACGCACCGGACTCGGCGTCATCCGCCTCAGCCTGAGCGCTGTCGTCGGCGTCGCCCGTGACGACGACCGGGGTCGTCCCGGTGAGGGCGTCTTCGGCGTCGATGTCGGTCGCCGCCTGCTCGAACTGCGACTGGTACAGCCGCCAGTAGGCGCCCTGAGCCGTGATGAGCTCGTCGTGCGTGCCCTTCTCCACGATGTCACCGTGCTCCATCACGAGGATGAGATCGGCGTCGCGGATGGTCGAAAGGCGGTGCGCGATCACGAACGACGTGCGTCCCTGTCGGAGAGCGGCCATCGCGTGCTGCAGCAGCAGCTCGGTGCGGGTGTCGACAGCTGACGTCGCCTCATCGAGGATGAGGATCGACGGCTGCGCGACGAATGCCCGGGCGATGGTGATGAGCTGGCGCTCACCCGCCGAGACGTTCGACGCATCCTCGTCGAGGACCGTGTCGTATCCCTCGGGGAGGGCGTGCACGAACCGGTCGACGTACGTCGCCTTCGCGGCCTCGAGAACCTCGTCGTCGGTCGCGGTGGAGCGACCGTAGCGGATGTTCTCTCGGATGCTGCCGGCGAACAGCCACGGGTCCTGCAGCACCATGCCGGTGCGGGAGCGCAGGTCGTCGCGGGTGATCTCGGCGATGTCCTGACCGTCGAGCATGATCCGGCCGCCGCTGAGCTCGTAGAACCGCATGATCAGGTTGACCAGCGTGGTCTTGCCCGCGCCGGTCGGTCCGACGATCGCGACGGTCTGCCCCGGCTCCACGCGGAAGGACAGGTCCTGGATGAGCGGGCGCTCCGGCGTGTAGGAGAACGCGACGTTCTCGAACTCGATGACGCCCTTGCCGTCGACGAGCTCGGGAGCATCCGCGTCGTCCGCCTCCTGCTCGTCGGCGTCCAGCAGCTGGAAGACGCGCTCGGCCGACGCGGTGCCGGACTGCACGACTGCGGCCATGCCGCCCAGTTCGGACAGCGGCTGCGTGAACTGCTGCGAGTACTGGATGAAGGCCTGCACGTCGCCGAGACGGAGCTGACCGTTCGCGACCATCAGACCTCCGAGCACCGCGATGCCCACGTAGCTGAGGCTGCCGACGAACATCATCGCCGGCATGATGATGCCGGAGAGGAACTGCGCCTTGAAGCTCGCCTGGAACAGCTCCTCGTTCTCGTCCTTGAACTTCTCCAGCGCATCGTTCTCGCGCCCGAACACCTTGACGAGGGCGTGCCCCGAGAAGGCCTCCTCGACGCGGGCGTTCAGTCGTCCGACCTTGCGCCACTGGGAGCCGAAGGCCTTCTGCGAACGCGGACCGATGACGCCGAAGATCACGGCCATCAACGGCAGCGTGATGAGGGCGACGAGCGCCAGCTGCCAGGAGATCGAGAACATCATGACGAGCACGCCGACCACGGTCAGCACCGACGTCAGGGCTCCGGAGAGCGACTGCTGCATCGTCTGCGTGATGTTGTCGATGTCGTTCGTGACGCGAGAGATCAGCTCACCGCGCTGCACCTTGTCGAAGTACGACAGCGGCAGACGGTTGATCTTCGCCTCGACCGATTCCCGGAGGCGCCACATGGTGCGGACCATGATCACGTTGATGACGTAGCCCTGGATCCAGGTCAGGAATGCCGCCGCGACGTAGATCGCGAGGACAGCGGCGATGATCCACCGCAGCGCCTCGAAGTCGACGCCCTGGCCGACCGTGAAGTCGCCGAGCGCTCCGACCTGGTTGGCGAAGTCGTCCTGACCCGCGCTGCGCAGCGCTTCGACGACGACGTCCTGCGACGTGCCGGCCGGGAACCCGGGGAAGTCGCCGTTGGGCTGCCCGAGCTGGATGGAGATGAACCCCTTGTAGACGAGGTTCGTCGCCTCGCCGAGCACCTTGGGTGCGGCGACCGTGAGGACGACGCCGATCGCGCCGAGGATCGACACGAAGACGAACCAGATGGCCGAGGGCTTGAGGAGCCCGATCATGCGCGTGAAGCTCGCGCCGAAGTTGTCGGCCTTGCCCGGTGCGACGCTGTCCCAGTCGCCCGAGTTCTGGCGCGCCTGCTCGGCGAGCTCGGCCTCGTACTTCTCTTCCTCGGTCAGTCCGACCTCGGCGACGGCGGCAGCCGCCTTGCCGCGGCCTCTGCGAGCCTGGGTCCCTGATCTTGTCGAAGTGTCGTTCTGCTGCTCGCTCATGCGTCCACCCCCAGCTGCGATTCGACGATCTCTCGATAGGTCTCGCTCGTCTCGAGCAGTTCCTCGTGCGTTCCGACGCCGACCATGGTGCCGCCTTCGAGGACGACGATGCGGTCGGCATCCGTGATCGAGGAGACGCGCTGCGCGACCACGATCTTCGTGACGTGCGGCAGCTCCCGCCAGAGCGCCTGCCTCAACCTCGCGTCGGTCGTCAGATCGAGAGCCGAGAACGAGTCGTCGAAGACGAGGACCTTCGGCTGGTGCACGATCGCGCGGGCGATCGCGAGCCGCTGGCGCTGTCCGCCGGACACGTTCGTGCCGCCCTGTGCGATGCGCGACTCGAGTCCGTCGGGCATCTCCTCGACGAAGTCGCGGCCCTGCGCGATCTCGAGCGCGTGCCAGAGCTCTTCGTCTGTCGCCTCCTCGCGCCCGTAGCGCAGGTTCGAGGCGACGGTGCCGGTGAAGAGGAACGGACGCTGCGGCACGAGGCCGATGCTGTCCCAGAGCGCTTCGACATCGGCGTCGCGCACATCCGTGCCGCCGACGTGCACGGCTCCTCCGGAGACGTCGAAGAGACGCGGGATCAGCGAGACGAGGGTCGTCTTGCCCGATCCGGTCGATCCGACGATCGCGACCGTCTCACCGGGCTGCGCACCGAAGCTGATGCCCTTGAGCACCGGGGCGTCCGCACCGGGGTACGTGAACTCGACGTCGTCGAACGCTACGGCACCGGGTGCGGGGAAGGCGGTGACGCCGTTCTCCGGACGGACCATGGTGGACTCCGAGTCGAGCACCTCGCCGATGCGCTCGGCCGAGACCGCGGCGCGCGGGATCATCATCGCCATGAAGCTGGCCATGATGACGCCGCCCATGATCTGGCCGATGTACTGCATGAAGGCGAACAGCGTGCCGACCTGCACCGTGCCGTTGTTGACCTCGATGCCGCCGAACCAGATGACCGAGACGACGGTGACGTTGAGGATCAGCATGAACAGCGGGAACAGCAGCACGAATAGCGAGCCGACCTTGCGGCCGACGACCATGATGTCGGTGTTGGCGCCGCGGAAGCGCTCCTCCTCGATGCCCTCGCGCACGAAGGCCCGCACGACGCGCACGCCGGTGAGCTGCTCGCGCATGATGCGGTTGACGTTGTCGAGCTTGCCCTGGTAACTGCGGAACAGCGGCACCATGCGCCCGATGACCAGAGCCGCGAGGATCAGGAGGGCGGGCACCGAGACGGCGATGAGCCAGCTGAGGCCGACGTTGGTCTGGACGGCGAAGATGATGCCGCCGATCGCGAGCAGAGGCGCGGTGACGAGCATGGTCGCGCCCATCATCGCGAGCATCTGTACCTGCTGCACGTCGTTCGTGTTGCGCGTGATGAGGGAGCCGGCGCCGAACACGGAGACCTCGCGCTCGGAGAAGCCGCTGACCTTGCCGAACACGTCGGCGCGGATGTCGCGACCGGCGCCCATCGCGGCGCGGGCGGCGAAGTAGGTGGCGGTGACCGAGGCGATGATCTGGCCCAGCGAGACGGCGAGCATGAACAGGCCGGTGTTCCAGATGTAGCCGGTGTCTCCCTGCGCGACGCCCTTGTCGATGATGTCGGCGTTCAGGCGCGGGAGGTAGAGGGTCGCGGCGGCGCTGGCGAGCTGGAACACCAGCACGCCGAGCAGGAGCCACCTATAGCGAGACAGATAGCGGACGAGGATTTTTCCCAGCACAGGCGGACTTTCTAGGAAGGATGGAGCGGCAGGTTTCTCGGCAGACGGATGCCGACCGACAACCGGCCACAAGACAGAGTGCCACGAACCGCGGACATTCGTATCCCCCTTTGGGAGGACCTTCGCTGACAGCGAACCGCCTCCGAGCGGGGTCGCGATTTCTGAACACGGGCGAACAACGCTCGAGTTGTATTCGCGCGGATGGAGACGGTCTCCTCGCGAGGATGGAGACTCAGAAGAGCGGATGCTCCGGCGCGTAGTCGCGCGCGCCGGCGCCGGCATCCGGTTCCAGCTCGGCCAGCGTCGGCGGCTGCCACTTCGGATCGCGGTCCTTGTCCACGAGCTGCGCGCGGATGCCCTCGACGAGATCCGGATGCTCGTTCACGAACCACAGCACGCGGCGGTACTCGCCTTCCAGCGCCGCACGCAGGTTCGGGAAGCCCCGCGCTTCGCGCACGGCGTCGAGCGTGACGACGAGCGCGGTCGGTGCGAGCTCTTCCAGGAGGTCGGCCGTGGCGGCGGCATCCGTCGTTCCCTGTCTCCGCAGGCGCTCGACGATCTCGACGACCGTCGGCGCGGAGAACGCCTCGTCGATCCATGTGCGCGATGCGGGGAGCTGCGACGGGTCCGGCGTCTCGTCGAACAGCAGCACGATCTCGCTGGGCCCCGTGGGGTCGGCGCGGTAGGCGAGCGCCTCGCGCAGGGCGTCGAGTCTCTCCGAGGGGACGAAGTGGTCGGCGAATCCGAGGAGCACGGCATCCGCCCCGTCCATCGTCGAACCGGTGAGGGCGAAGTACTCGCCTAAGCGGCCGGGCGCACGCCCGAGCAGCCAGGTGCCGCCGACATCGGGGGTGAATCCGATGCGCGTCTCGGGCATCGCCAGCTTCGAGCGCTCGGTGACGATGCGGATCGCGGCGTGACCGGCCAGGCCGATGCCCCCGCCCATGGTGATGCCGTCCGCGATCGCGACGACGGGCTTGGGGTATTCGGCGATCAGCGCGTTCAGCGCATACTCGGCGCGGAAGAACTCGGCGGTCCGCTCGGCCTGGCCGGAGACGATCTGACCGTGCAGGGCGCGCACGTCCCCGCCCGCGCACATCCCGCGCTCCCCCGCTCCGTCGATCAGGACGATCTGCACGTCGGTGTCGTCGATCCAGGCGGTGAGGGCCTGCGTGAGCAGCTCGATCATGCCGAGGTCGAGCGCGTTGATCGCCTCGGGGCGGTTGAGGGTGAGCCGGCCGAGCGCTCCTTCCTTGCTCATGAGGACGCGGGGCGCAGTGATGGTGTCGGTCACGCGTGCCAGGCTACTCCGTCGGCGCGGGGTCCCAATCCGCACGAAATACGCGATCCGGGCGCTTTTCCGGCAGGATAGGGGGAACTGTTCATTGCAACGAGAGGTCGCGGATGCCCGACGGACAGGTGCTCGAGTTCACGAATGTGACGAAGCGCTTCAATGAGGTGACCGCTGTCTCCGATTTCTCGGCACGAGTCGAGCCCGGCGCCGTCACCGCCTTCCTCGGTCCGAACGGGGCGGGCAAGACCACCACTCTTCGCATCCTGCTCGGTCAGATCCGAGCCACTTCCGGTACCGCCACCATCGGCGGGACCGCCTACGCAGAGCTGCGCCAGCCGCTGCGCATCATCGGCTCCGTGCTCGAGGAGACGGTCTACCGTCCGCGCCGGACCGCGAACCGGCAGCTGACCATCGCCGCGAAGGCGAACGGCATTCCGCTCGCGCGCGTCGGCGAGGTGCTCGCGATGGTGGGCCTCGAGGGCGAGGGCGATTCGCGCATCGGCGGATTCTCGCTCGGCATGCGCCAGCGGCTGAGCATCGCGAACGCCCTCCTCGGAGACCCCGGAGCCCTCGTGTTCGACGAGCCGGCGAACGGACTCGACCCCGAGGGCATCCGCTGGATGCGCCTGCTGATGCGACGCCTGGCCGACGAGGGCCGTACGGTCCTCGTGTCCTCGCACCTCCTCAGCGAGGTCGAGCAGATCGCCGACAACGTCCTCGTCCTGTCGAAGGGGCAGCTGGTGCTCGCCAGCGGCATCGAGACGCTCGCCGACCCGAAGGGCGGCTCGGTGGTCGTGGATGCCGTGGACCGCGCCGCGCTCACGGCCGCTCTGTCGACCGCAGGATTCGACGTCGAGGTGCTGCGCTCCGGACTCAACGTGCGCGGCGGAGACGCCGGAACCGTCGGCGCCGTCGCGGCTGCCGCCGGAATCGCATTGAGCACGCTCGTCCAGCGCGGTCCCACTCTGGAGGACGTGTTCATCGCGCACGTCCGCGGCGGTCGGCCCACACTGCGTGCCGCGGGTGCTGCGTCGCAGCCCGTCACGGCGGAGAGCGCTGACGCACCCGCTGCAGGTTTCGCGGCGGGAGCCGTCGCCGCGGGAGTCGTCGGTGTCGTGGGTGCCGCTGCTCTCGACGATGCACCCGAGACGGCGGTGGCCGAGGTAGAGGCTGCTGAGGTTTCGGCCGCGGAGCGCGCGATCGAGGACGTCGCCGTCGAGGACATCACGGTCGCGGACAGTGCCGTCGAGGACAGCGCCGTTGGAGACATCGCTGTTGACGACAGCCCCGTTGACGACAGCCCCGTTGACGACACCGCTGTTGATGACAGCACCGTTGATGCTGTCGAAGACAGCGCCGTCGAAGACAGCGCCGTCGAAAACAACCCGATCGAAGAAGGCTCGATCGAGGAGAGCTCCGTTGACGGGGACGGCGACGAGGCTCCGGAATCCGAGACGGTCGACCAGCACGATGCTGACGGCACGTCGCCCGACGAAGCACCTCAGGACGACGCGCCTCAGGACGACGCGCCTCAGGACGACGCAGCCGAGGATGCCGCGCCGACGCGCTCGTTCGACGAGATCCTGTTCGGCACGTCGGCTCCGGTCGCATCCGAGACCACGGAATCCGACGACGCCGCGCAGGCCGACACGGACCAGCCGACCGACGACGCTCACGCCGGCGTCGAGTTCTTCACAGAGCTCGGCGGCACTGATGAGACGACCGACAGCACTTCCGACGCGACGGACGCGGAGAACGAGGCCGCGTCGGACGACGAGAACGCCGACCCGGCGCACGACGCAGAGCCGGGCACCGACGCCGCCACCGAGAACGAGAACACCGAGGCGGAGAACACCGAGGCGGAGCACTCGGAGCCTGAGCACGACGAGGCGCAGTCCGGCACGGCCGACGCCGAGGGTTCCGTCGCTGACGGCGACGAGGACCCCCGGTCGGCCGCCGTCAGCTCCATGCTCGCGGCCGCCGCTCGTGCGTACTACGAGGACGAGCCGAAGGACTACCCGCAGGACGAGTCCTCCGACGAGGGAACGCACTGGACGGTCGCGTCCACCGGAGTGATCGACAGCGTCCCGGTCGCGGGCGAGACCGCCCCCGAGGGCGAATCCGAGGCCGCCGAGGGCGAAGCCGAGGCTGCTGAGCAGGACGAGAACCACGACGAGCACGCGGAGAACCACGACGAGCACGCGGAGAACCCCGACGAGCACGCGGAGCACCACGAGAACCACGAGCACCACGGCGACGAGCATCACCACGGCTGAGTCGTCCGCTGACGAGAAAGCCCTCCGCGCCGAAAGGTGCGGAGGGCTTTCTCGATGATCGGGTGGATCAGGCGGGACGCGGACGGATGACCGGCCGGCGGCTCCCCTTCGAGACGGGGGTCGGCGCGGTCGCGACGATCTCCTCGACGTCCGCGGGCTCGGTGGAGACGTCGAGACGGAGCGCCTGCGTGAGTGCGAGGCCGTGACGTGTGCTCAGGATCAGCCGGCGGTACTGCTCGTCACCCTCGAGGTCGATCACGACACCGGGTCGGCGGCGACGGATGAGCACGAAGTCGAGGCTTCCCGCCGCCTTCCAACTGCCGGCCGCGAGCACGCCAGGGATGTGGGTTCCGGGGTTCGGCACCCCGCGCAGCCAGGTCCAGGCATCTTCCGTCAGCTGCACCTTGGTGATGGTCTCACGCACGACCTGCAGGTTGCTGCGGTGGAAGGTGGCGGCACGCTCGATCGGCGAGAGCACGACCTCCAGTTGCGTCTGGTCCAGCAGCAACGTCACCATGAACCCAGTCTGCCAGCGCGGCCCTCCCAGTTGTCTGGAAGTTGCTCACAGGAACGCAACGATCCATTGTGGGATCGGACCAGTTGACCGAAATGACCTCTTGCACATTCGAACATATGTTCTATACTAGAGGCATGAACTCCTCTCCGGCAAGCGACGTCGAGCAGCGTCAGCGGCTGCTCGACGCCTGGGTGGAGAAGCGACGACAGATCGCCGCGAGCGAGGCCGAGGCGGCAGCGCTTCTCGCCGAACGGATGCGCCTCCTCGACGACGACGTGAACGACCATCCGCATCATCGCGACGCGATCCATCGGTCGATGATCGCGGAGTACTCCGCCGCGGGGCGCCTGGCCCGGGGCAGCGTCGAGTACGCGTTCGCCGACGCCTGCCTGCTCGAGTCCGAGCATCCGGCGGTGCAGAAATCGTTCCGGCGCGGAGACATCGCGGCAGCCCACGTTCGCGAGATCGTCCGTGCGGGAATGATCGTGCGACTGGCCGTGCGAGAGGGTCGGGTGGATGCCGAGACGCTCGGCCTCTACGACGCCGCGGCCCTCGAGGTCGCCGAGCACGACTCTCCCGGACGCACGCGGGCGATGGTGCGGCAGATCGCTGCATCGCTGGCCGGAGAGACCCTGGTCGAGCGTCACCGGCGAGCGCAGGGCGAGCGCACGGTCACCGTCCGCTCGATCGACGACGGCCTCGCGCTCCTCCAGGTGGTTCTCCCCGAGCATCTCGCGGCAGCGATCCTCGATCGGCTGACGCGACTCGCTCGGCAGGTGATCGCCACCCGCGACGATCAGGATCCCGTCCTCTCCTCTGACACGCTCGACTCCGGAGAAGACGCCGTGTTCCTGCGCGATCTCGCCGCCGACGATCCGCACCGGGACGATCCCGTGCTCGACGACCACCACATCGACCACGACCCGCACGCCATCTTCGGTGGCGACACGTTCACAACCGACCCGTGCATCGAACATGTGCCCGCCGACGACCGCACGCTGGACCAGGTGCGCGCCGACCTGCTCACGGATCTGCTGCTCGCGAGCGACCCCTCCTCCGCGACCGGAACCGGTCTCGACGGCATCCAGGCGCAGATCCAGGTCACCATCGGGGCCGCAACCCTCGCCGGGGCCGACGAACGGCCGGCGGAGTTCGACGGATTCGGTCCGCTGCACCCCGACATCGCCCGAGACCTCGCGGCACGCGCGGGTGGATGGTCCCGCCTGTTCCTCAACCACACCGGCGTGGTGACGGCGACCGACGCGTACTCGCCGACCGAGGCGATGCGTCGACATCTGCGGGCGCGAGACCAGCACTGCCGGTTCCCCGGCTGTCGTATGCCGGCGCAGCGCTGCCAGATCGATCACAATCACGACCACGCCAGAGGCGGGCCGACGTCGAACGACAACCTCTCCCACTTGTGCCTGGGGCACCACACGCTCAAGCATCCCGACATCGACGATCGCTATCGGTGGGCCGCGCGACAGCTTCCCGGCGGAGACATCGAGTGGACGAGTCCGCTCGGGCGCAGATACAGCGATATGGCACCGCGACGCGTCATGTTCGTCTGAGCGGCGAATCCCCGACCAGCTCCTATCGGCCAGCTCCTGTCGGCTTGCTGGCGACCCCGACTAGGCCCGAGCGGATGCGGATGCGGATGCCGCGGCGGCAGCCGCAGCCGGCAGTGCGGCCTCGATGAATCCGAGCTCCTCGTCGCTGTGCGCGGCCGTGAGGAACCAGGCCTCGAAGACGCTCGGCGGCAGTGCCACGCCCTGCTCGCGCATGGAGTGGAAGAACGGCGCATACCGGAACGACTCCTGAGCCTGCGCCTCGGCGTAGTCGCGCGGCGCGGTGGCGCGGAAAGACGCGTTGAACAGGTTTCCAACCGTGGCGACGGCGTGGGTGACTCCGGCATCCGAGAGGGCGGCGTCGAGAGCCGCCACCAGACGAGCGGATGCCGCGTCCACCGTCGCGTACACCTCCGGCGTCGCGAGGCGCAGCGTGGCCAGGCCCGCCGCGACCGACAGCGGATTGCCCGAGAGCGTGCCCGCCTGGTAGACCGGCCCGAGAGGGGCGAGAAGATCCATGACCTCGGCGCGGCCACCGAGCGCGGCCAGCGGCATCCCTCCGCCGACGACCTTGCCGAACGTGATGATGTCCGGCAGGTACTCCTCGCCTGCCGCGGCCTGCAGGCCCCAGTATCCCGCCGAGTGCACGCGGAATCCGGTGAGCACCTCGTCGAGGATCATCAGCGCCCCGTGAGCGTGCGCGGTCTCGGCGATGAGGCGGTTGAACCCGGGGAGCGGGGCGACGACACCCATGTTCGCCGCGGCGGCCTCGACGATGACGGCCGCGATGCGCGGGCCGTGCTCGGCGAACACGGCCGCCAGTGCCTCCGGATCGTTGTATCCGATCACCAGCGTCTGGGCGGCGATCGGAGCCGGAACGCCGGCCGAACCGGGGAGCGCGAGCGTCGCGACGCCCGAGCCCGCCTCGGCGAGCAGGCCGTCGGAGTGCCCGTGGTAGTTGCCGGCGAACTTCACGAGCAGATCGCGACCCGTGGCACCACGGGCCAACCGGATCGCCGTCATGGTCGCTTCGGTGCCCGTCGACACCAGACGCACGCGCTCGACCGGGCGGACGTCGCCGAAGCGCACCCGGTCGGCGATCAGCGCGGCCAGCTCGACCTCACCCTCGGTCGGAGCGCCGAACGACAACCCGCGGGTGGCGGCCTCTTGCACGGCGGCGACGACCTCCGGGTGCGCGTGCCCGAGCAGCGCCGGACCCCACGAGGCGACGAGGTCGACATACGCGCGACCCGCGGCATCCGTGACCCGTGCACCCGAGGCCGACGCGAGGAAGCGCGGCGTGCCGCCGACCGAGCCGTACGCGCGCACCGGCGAGTTGACCCCGCCGGGGATCACCGCGCGGGCAGCGGAGAACAGGTCGTCATTGCGGTCGGTCATCAGGGCCCTTCGAGAGAATGCGCCGGATGCTCAGGCGCGCAGCCAGCGGGCGGCTTCCGTCGCCCAGTAGGTCAGAACAGTGTCGGCACCCGCACGGCGGATGGAGAGCAGGGACTCCAGCACGGCAGCACGACGGTCGATCCAGCCGTTCGCGGATGCGGCCTCGATCATGGCGTACTCGCCGGACACCTGGTATGCCCACACCGGAATATTGACGGTGTCGCGCACCTCGCGCAGCACGTCGAGGAAGGCCATCGCGGGCTTGACCATGACGATGTCCGCACCCTCGGCCTCGTCGACGACGGCCTCGCGCACGCCCTCGCGACGGTTGCCGGGATCCAGCTGGTACGTGCGGCGGTCGCCCTTCAGCTGCGAGTCCACCGCCTCGCGGAACGGTCCGTAGAACGCGCTCGCGTACTTCGCCGCGTAGGCCAGCAGCAGCGTGTCGGTGAAACCCTCGGCGTCCAGCGCCGCGCGGATCACGGCGACCTGGCCGTCCATCATGCCGGAGAGACCGAGCAGCTGCGACCCCGCCCTCGCCTGCGCGAGCGCCATCGACGCGTAGCGCTCGAGCGTCGCGTCGTTGTCGACCGCGCCCTCGGCGTCCAGGACACCGCAGTGCCCGTGATCGGTGAACTCGTCGAGACACAGATCCGTCTGCACGACGAGGGCGTCGCCGACCTCGGCAGCCAGAGCCTCCGTCGCGACGTTCAGGATGCCCTGCGGGTCGTCGGCTCCGGATCCGCGGGCATCTCGCACGGCGGGGACACCGAACAGCATCACGCCCCCGACACCCGTCTCCGCGGCTTCGACAGCAGCGGCACGGAGAGAGTCGATCGAATGCTGGGCCACACCCGGCATCGATCCGATCGCCACGGGCTCCGTGAGACCCTCGCGCACGAACAGGGGCAGCACGAGCTGCCGCGGCTCCAGCGACGTCTCGCGGACCAGATCGCGGACGGCGCGCGACTGGCGCAGCCGCCTCAGGCGGACCTCGGGGAAGCTCACGGCGCGAACTCGTCAGCCGCGTGCGGAAGAGTGAAGTGCGACACCGCATCGATGAGCGCGTCGACGGTTTGTCGGTCGGCGACGACCGACACCGGCAGGCCCGCCTTGAGGGCGTCGCGCGCCGTGCGCGGGCCGATCGCGGCGAGCAGCGTCTCGTCGGGGATCTCCGGGAACTGCTCGCGCACCTGCTCGGCGACCGAGCCGCTCGTCACGAGGATCGCGTTGATCCTGCCGTTCTCGACATCCCGGCGGATCCGCTCCGTGACCGGGACGCCGACCGTGCGGTACGCGACGACGCTCGAGACATCGTGCCCCGCGTTCGACAGCTGCACGCTGAGCACGGGCTTCGCGATCTCGCTGCGCAGCGCGAGGATGCGGCGAGGCTCCGTCTCCAGGGCGATCAGCTGCTCGGCCATCCCCTCGGCGGAGTTGTCCTGCGTCGGCACCAGCGCGACCTCGTACCCGACAGCCTGCAGGGCCGCCGCGGTGGTCTCGCCGACCGCCGCGATCCGCGTCGTCGGAGGAACGACCGCGCGATGCGCGAACAGCACGTCGACGGTCGTGGCGCTCGTGACCGTCAGCCAGTCGAACGCACCGGCCGCGAGCTGCTCCAGTGCGACGTCGAGCCCCGCCTGGTCGTTGGTCGGGGCGAAGTTGATGAGGGGTGCGACGACCGGCACCGCACCCTGGGCGCGCAGGCTCGCGGCGACGCCGTCGCCCCACGGCCCGCCACGGGGCACGAGGATGCGCCAGCCGTACAGCGGTAGGTCCTGCTTGGTATCGGATGTCATGAAGATTGCTCTCGGGAGACGAGTCCAGCCGCCCCTTGATCGAGCAGCCGACGGGCAACAGTGAACCCCAGCTCGCGCGCTGCGCGCATCGGGTCTGCACCATCGGCAGCATCCGCTCCATTGCCACTGCCGTTCCGACGAATATACTCCCCGTTCAGGGCTTCGGTGACGTCGAGGCCGATCCGCCGCCCTCCATCGGGCGCGTAGACCACCGTCCTGACGCGGATCGCGGCCCCTTCGACCACCGCGTGAGCCGCCATCGGAGCCTGGCATCCGGCATCCAGCCCCTCGAGCACCGCGCGCTCCACCGTGATGGCGAGTCGGGTCTCCTCGTCGTCCAGGGCAGCGAGGGCGGCGAGCAGCTCGTCCGGAGCATCCGTCCGCGTCTCGACCGCCAGGGATCCCTGGCCCGGTGCCGTCGGCCACTCGGCGAGGCCGAGCTCCTCCCGGCGGAGGCGCGAGTCCGTCCCGAGCCGGGAGAGTCCCGCGGCGGCGAGGATCACGGCGTCCAGCTCGCCGGACGCGACCCGCGCGAGGCGGGAGTCGACGTTGCCCCGGATGTCGACGACCTCGGCGTACGGCGCCCGTCGGTGCACCTGAGCGATCCGTCGAGGCGAGCCGGTGCCGACTGTGCTGCCCGAACGCAGTTCGTGCAGCGGGATGCCGAGGCGGGTCAGCACCACATCGCGCGCATCCTCGCGCTTCGGCGTCGCCGCGATCATCAGACCGTCGGGAATGGCGGTCGGCAGATCCTTGAGCGAGTGCACGAGGAAGTCGCACTCCCCCGCGAACAGCGCCTCGCGCAGTCGCGTGGCGAAGATGCCCTGGCCGCCGATCTCGGAGAGCGACGCACGGTTCGTGTCGCCTTCGCTGGTGATCGGGACGAGCTCGACCGGGCGCCCCGACACCTTCTCGAGGGCGGCGGCGACGTGACCGGACTGCGCCTGCGCGAGCGCGCTGCGCCGGGTACCCAGGCGGATCGGGGTGCTCATCGGGCGGCCTACTGCAGCACGTCCGCGATCTCGTCGAAGCGCAGACGGCGCCCGGTGTAGAAGGGCACCTCCTCCTTCACGTAGAGACGCGCGTCGGTGTAACGGAGATCGCGCATGAGGTCGACGAGCTCGGTGACGTCGTCAGCCTCGAGCGGCAGCAGCCACTCGTAGTCGCCCAGAGCGAATGCGGCGACCGTGTTCGCGATGACGCCCGTGAATGCGGCGCCCTTGCGTCCGTGGTCGGCGAGCATCTTGCGACGCTCCTCCTCGGGGGCGAGATACCACTCGGGGGTGCGCACGAACGGGTAGAGGCAGAGCCAGTCCTTCGGCTCGACGCCGCGAAGGAACCCCGGCACGTGCGCGCGGTTGAACTCGGCGTCGCGGTGCACGCCCATCACGTTCCAGACCGGGAGCAGCGAGCGCAGCAGCTCCGTGCGGCGCAGGCGACGAAGCGCCTTCTGCAGCTCCTCGGCCGTCTCGCCGTGCAGCCACACCATGAGGTCGGCGTCGGCCTTCAGCCCCGAGACGTCATAGAAGCCGCGGACGGTGACGCCGGAGTCCTCGACGTACGAGACGATCGTCTCGAGTTCGGTCGAGTCGGACTCGGTGACGGGGACATCGGGATTGCGTCGCCACACGGCCCAGAGGGTGAATCCGGACGGGTTCTCTTCGAGCGCTTCGGACATGTCTCCAGTCTGCCCCCTTTGCCGAGGTCCCGCGAACGCGGGGCCTCAGCGCGAGATCACGCGGGCGATGACCCAGACGAGCCCGCCGACCGCCGCCGCGATGCCGATCACGGCCGCGGCCGCGCCGATCGGGTTGCGGTCGGCGAAGACGCGCGCCTTCGCGATGCCGCGCGTCGATGCCTTCTCGATGCGACGGGGGATGTTGCCCTTGACCTCGATCGCGGCGAGCGCAGCCTTCAGCTCGGCACGCGCGGATTCCCGCGGATCGACGATGCCCGCCGGGACGACGGTGCGCGGTACGAGCGAGTCAGAATTCGTCATCGCCGGCCTCCTTCACGATTCGGATGTCCTGCGCGACCGCCTGGGCGGGATTCTGACGTCGGAGGACCTTGCGGAACTTCAGGATGCCGAGCAGAGCGAACAGCAGCACGGCGACGATCAGGATGCCGAAGACCGCCAGAGCCGACAGCCAGACCGGCCACCACGACGAGAGTCCGGCGATCGCGAAGACGAGGATGACCGGCACGGCCCAGAAGAGGAAGAAGAGCGCGACGAGGAACCAGACGGAACCGATGCCGGCGTCTTTCGCGGTCTTCGAGATCCACGCCTTGGCCGAGTCGATCTCGGCTTTGACGAGATTCGTGACGAGTTCGGGCAGATCGCCGAGCAGCGTCAGCAGACTGTCATCGGCGCGGTCCCGGTATCCGCGAGGCATCTCAGGCGCCGGGCTTCTTCGGAGCAGGCTTCTTCGCCGCCGGCTTCGCAGCGGAGGAGGACGTGTTCGCCTTCGCCTTCACTTCGTCCACGGCGTCGTCGGCGGCATCGGCCACCTCTTCCGCGGCCTCCTTGCCGGAGGCGATCACGGCGTCGAGCTTCTGCCCGGGAGTGCCGTTGCTCTTGACGGACTTGACGACCTTCACTGCACCTGTCCACAGCGCGCCGGGAACGGCCGCAGCCTTGTCACCGACGAAGCCCTTGACCTTGTCGACCTGCTCCTGCACGGGGTCCAGGTGATAGAGCTTGAGCCACTGCGTCTTGATCTGCTCATACCGCTCGCGCCCGGCACGAGTGCCGAGGACGTAGCCGACGCCGAGTCCTACGACGAGTCCGATCTTCCCCTTCATGGGGTCTCCTCACGTTGTTCGAGTCCTGCGGGTCAGGTACACAGCGTAACCCCGTATGCCGAATTCGGCATCTAAACGACCGAGGGGTTGACACATGGTGGTTGTTCACTCCCACAACAGGGTGCGACGCAGGCGATCGGCCTCGTCCTTCGCGTCCGGGATCACCTGCGCGAGGCCGGTGCCGGCGAGCCAGGCGCCGACGACCGCGAGACCGGGAACGGCCTGCACGGCGGCTCGCGCGGCGGCCCGACGCTCGCCCGATCCGATGATCGAGGCGGGCTGCGACTGGACGTAGCGCGCGCGGTGCGCGGCGAGCAGAGAACCAGGGGCGAGAGGCACGCCGAGCAGCGCGGATGCCTCGCGCAGCGCGAGTTCCGCCGCGTCGTCGTCGCTCAGATCCGCGGTCGCGGCGGGCTCGCCCTGCGCGCCGAACGAGACGCGCACGATCTCGCGATCGCCGGCGGCTTCGCGCAGCCAGCCCCACTTCGCGGTGGAGTGCGTGAGCGCCTTGGCGGTGTGGCTGCCCGGCACGGTCAGGACTCCGGTGCCGCGCGGCGGGACACGGAGAGTCGGCGCATCGAGCAGCAGCGTCACGATCTCGATCTCCGGCGACGACGAAGGCGCAGCGTGTGCGAGGGCGGGGACGCCGGGAGTGAGCAGCGCTCGTGCCGCGGCCTCCGAGGTGGCGACGATGACCGCATCCGCGGTGAACGAGAGGGGCTCCTCGGCTTCCTCGTCAGCGTCGGCGTCGGGATCGGGCTCGATCTCTGCCTCGACCGTCCAGCCGGCGTCGATCCTCCGGACACTCTGCACGCGCACGCCGGTGCGCACCTCGGCACCGAACCGGTCCAGATCCTCCACCAGCGCATCGACGAGCACGCTCATGCCGCCGACGAGTCCCTCGACCGCGGCGCCCGGTGCCTTCGCGGCACCGCCCGCACCGTCACGGAGCGCTTGCACGGCGCCGGAGAGCGAGCCCACCCGCGTGAGTGCGGCGTTGAGCCCCGGGGCGGCGATGTCGACATCGACATCGTCGGGTGAGGCGGAGTAGACGCCGGTCGTGACGGGGGCGACGAGACGGTCGCGGACCTTGGCGCCCATGCGCGATGCGACGAGCTTGCCGAGGCTGAGCTGATGCCCGATCGTCAGGGGCGGGCGCACCCGGTCGAGATAGGCGCGCCACGCGCCCGACCAGCCGATGACGCGACGCACGTCGTCCTGGAACGGATTCGCCGGGACACCCAGGATGCCGCCGACCGGGAGCGGCGCGGCGCCCACGCCCGGGATGCCGGCGAGCCAGGCGCTCCCTGCCTCGGGCGCGACGATGCGATCGGTCAGGCCGAGCTCCTCCAGCAGCGCACGCACGTGGCCGCCCCTGGTCGCGAAGCTCTCGGCACCGGCATCCAGCGCGACGCCGTCGAGATCGGCCCGGCGGATCGCGCCGCCGACGGCATCCGCCTCTTCGAGCAGCGTGACCCGTATGCCGACCTTCGCGCACTCGCGCGCCGCGATGAGACCGCCGATGCCGCCGCCGACGACGAGGACGTGCCTCTCGGCGGCGCGAGCGGCGAGGTCGGCGGGGTCGCGGGAGGAGTCGACGGTCATGCCGTCAATTCTCGCATCGGCGCCGATCAGGCCTCGACGGGCGTCGCGGTGCCGCGGCCGCGCTTGCGGACCTCGCGGAGCACGATCTGCTCGGGGCACACCGTGGAGAGGAAGTCGCCGACGGAGAGCGCCAGCCGCTCGCCGACAAGCGAGTAGAGGATGCGGTTGCCGTCGCGTCGCTCGCTCACGAGGCCTGCCTGACGGAGCACGCTCAGGTGCCGGGAGATGGTCGGCCCGCTCGCCGAGAACCGCGAGGCGATCTCGCCGGCCGCGAGCTCGCCGGCTTTGAGGTCCTGCAGGATCTGCCGACGGGTGGGGTGGGCCAGCGCTGCGAAGATGTCGGACGCGCTATCTGCCATGTTTGCAATATAGCACCTTCGCTAGATACTCTTTAGCTGCATAGCTAATAAGCGAAGGAGCGACACCATGAGAGTTGCGATCACGGGCGGAAGCGGGTTCGTCGGGCGGCACCTGGCCGAGCGCTTCGACGACGCGGTGGTGATCTCTCGCCGCAACGGAGTGGAGATCACCGACGTCGACGCCCTCGCCGCCGCCTTCGAAGGGTGCGACGCGGTGGCGCACTGCGCCGGCATCAACCGCGAGATCGGGGATCAGACGTTCCGGCGGGTGCACGTCGAGGGGACGAGGGTCGTCGTCGAGGCCGCGCGTCGCGCGGGCGTCCGGCGTATCGTGATGGTCAGCTTCCTGCGGGCACGCCCCGACTGCGGCTCCGGCTATCACGAGTCCAACTGGGAGGCCGAGGAGATCGTGCGCGCCTCCGGCATCCCGCACACGATCCTGAAGTCGGGGATGATCTACGGCCCCGGCGACCACATGGTCGATCACGTCACCCGCGCCGTGCGGACCCTGCCCCTGTTCTGGACGGTCGGCTACCGCGAGCGCACCGCCCGCCCCGTGCCGATCGACGACGCTGTCGACGTGCTGGTCGCGGCTCTCGAGGGGCGCATCCCCGACCCGACGGTCGCCGTGATGGGGGTCGACGAGGTGACTCTCGGCGAGGCCATCCGCCGCATCGCGCGGGTCGCCGGGCGTCGTCCGGCGTTCCTCCCCGTCCCCGTGTGGACCGTCCGAGTGCTCGCGCAGCTCACGGAGTGGATCATGGTCGTCCCGCTGGTCGCGAAGGCGCAGGCGCGGATGCTGGCCGAGGGCGTCAGCGAGGCCGCGCCGCCGGCCCCCGAGGTGCCCGTCGGTCTCCGCCCTTCACGCCCGTTCAGCGACGAGCGCATCCGCGCGGCACTGCCCGAGGGGCGCTTCGGGCTGTCCGACCTGCGGCTCGCCCGACGGATTCAGCGCTCCGCGTGGACCAGTTCGACGATGCGCGTGAGCTGATCGGGGTCGGTCTCGGGCGGAACACCGTGACCGAGGTTGAGGATGTGGGCGCGTGCGGCGCGCCCGCGCTCCAGCACGTCGCGCACGTGCGCCTCGAGCACCGACCAGGGCGCGGAGAGCAGCGCGGGGTCGATGTTGCCCTGCACCGTGACATCCGGTCCGAGGATCGCGGCGGCCTCGTCGAGCGGCTGCCGCCAGTCGACACCGACGCCGTCGGCCACACCGTCGAGGCGCATGTCGCCCAGGAACGGCCCGGTGCCGACGCCGAAGTGGATGGTCGGGATGCCGATGCCCTGAAGGGCGGCGTGCGAGTGCGGCGCGACGTAGGCGCGGTAGTCGGCCGGGCTGAGCGATCCCGCCCAGCTGTCGAAGAGCTGCACCACGGATGCTCCGGCGTCGCGCTGCGTCTCCAGGAAGCGGCGCGACACCCGGGCGAGCCAGCCGGCGAGGCGGTTCCACGACTCCGGGTCGGCGTGCATCATGGCCCGCGCGCGCAGGTGCTCCTTCGACGGCCCGCCCTCGACGAGGTAGGCGGCGAGCGTGAACGGTGCCCCGGCGAAGCCGATCAGCGGGGTGTCTCCCAATTCGGCCGTGACGAGGCGGACGGCCTCGGCGATGGCCGTCCCGTCCAGCGACTCCGGGTCGATGGCCGTGATCCGGTCGACGTCGGATGCCGTGCGCACCGGGTTCGCGAACACCGGACCACGTCCGGGCTCGATCTCGACCTCGACACCCGCGAGGCGCAGCGGGATGACGATGTCGCTGAAGAACACCGCGGCGTCGACGCCGTGTCGGCGGACGGGCTGCAGGGTGATCTCGGCCGCCAGGTCGGGCGTGAGGCAGGCGTCCAGCATCCGCGTTCCGACCCGCAGCTCGCGGTACTCGGGCAGTGACCGGCCGGCCTGACGCATGAACCACACCGGGGTGTGGGCGGGGCGGTCGCCTGCGAGGGCGCGCAGCAGCGGAGCGTCGGAGAGGGCCATGACTCCATCCTCCCATCCGGTCGTTATGAGTCCGCGGAGACGTCCTGCCCCAGGCTCCGGTAGAATCGACGGGTGCTGCTGTGTGTGACGGCGAGTCACAAGACCGCCTCCTTCGAATTGCTCGAACGCCTGAGCCGCACCCCCGACGACGTCGCCTCCACTCTCGTGGACATGACACCGTGCGTGCAGGGTGCGGTCGTTCTGGCGACCTGCAATCGTTTCGAGGCCTACGTCGAGATGGATGAGCCGGTCACGGCCGCCGGCGCGATCGGCGTCGAAGCCGTGCTCGAAGCCGTCGAGTCGACGACCGGTGTCCGCGCCGCCGAGTTCGAGGGCGCCTATGCGGTGCACTCCGGCCGTCGGGTCGCGGAGCACCTCTTCTCCGTGGCATCAGGGCTCGAATCCGTCGTCTCCGGCGAGGGCGAGATCGCCGGCCAGGTGCGCCGCGCGCTGAAGTCCGCACGCAAGGACGGCACCACCTCCCCCGAGCTCGAGCGCCTGTTCCAGCGCGCGAGCCAGGCGCAGCGCAAGGTCAAGAACGTCACGGCACTCGGTCGCGCCGGACGCTCCCTCGTGCGCCTCGCCCTGGAACTGGCCGACAGCCGCATCGCCGACTGGTCCGCCGAGCGCGTTCTGCTCGTCGGAACCGGGGCCTACGCCGCCGTCACCCTCGCCACGCTGCGCGAACGCGGCGCCGTCGACATCTCGGTGTACTCGCCCTCCGGCCGCGCCGAGGTGTTCGCCGCGAAGCACGGCATCCGCCCGGTCGCCGCCGCCGAGTACGCCCGCGCCGCGGCGCACTCGAGCCTGCTGATCACCTGCACGACCGCGACCGAGCCCGTGCTCGGGCCGGTGCACCTGCAGCACCCGGTCGGCATCGCCGCCGTCGGATGCCCGGTCCCGCCGACGGGCTCAGGAACCCACAGCCAGCTGGTCGTCGACCTCGGCATGCCGCGCAACGTCGACCCCGCCGTCGGCGCTCTCGACGGCGTCGCCCTGCTCGACCTTGAGACCATCCGCCTGCACGCGCCGCTCGAAGAACTGCAGGCGACGGATGCCGCGCGCAGCGTCGTGCGTGAAGCCGCCGACACGTTCCACGTCGTCGGCGCCCGGCAGAGCGTGACCCCGTCGGTGGTCGCACTGCGCACACACATGTTCTCGCTCCTCGAGTCCGAGATCGCCCGTGCGCGCGCCCGCGGCGACGACGACGGCCGCGTCGAGCAGGCGCTCCGCCACCTCACCGGAGTGCTCCTCCACACGCCGACCACGCGTGCGCACGAACTGGCCGCCGCCGGTCGCGCAGACGAGTTCGCCGCCGCGCTGGGGGCTCTCTACGGCATCGACCCCGTCGAACCGGCCGCCGAGCAGGGGCCCGAGTCCTCGATCGCGTAACGGTGCCGCTCCGGACCAGGGGGTGCGCAGACCTGCGGTCCCTCATCGGTCACTCGGCGAGCAACGATGCGATCGCCGCACGCACGCGGGGAAGATCGGCGTTGAGCGTGGCCCACACCGCGTCGTAATCAGTCGCCTCGTAGTGATGCGCGAGCCGATCGCGCATGCGCTTGATGCTCGACCAGGGCACCTGCGGGTTCGCGACGATCGTTTCATCGCTCAGCCGCGCGACGTTCTCACCGATCTTGATGATGATCGATTCGGCCGCAAGCCCGGGTGTGTTGAGATCATCCGAGACGTACCATTCGTGGCCTCGACCGGCGAGTCGCGTGCCGCTGTCGCACAACCGCAAGATCTCACGCAACGACCGTTCGTCCCTATCGCTCACGCGGCCACCGCTGACCGGAGGATCGGATGATCAGCGGGGAGCCCTCCGTCTGTGACCACGTCGACCGCGACACCGAGCAGCTGTTCGGCGGCGACGGAGAACTCGGCGATCGTCAGCAATCCCACGTGCGGTGCGCGCGTGACAAGGATATCGAGGTCGCTCTGCGTGGTGTCCGTGCCCTGCCCTGCGGAGCCGAACACGCGCACGTTACTCAATCCGTACTCCGCAGCGAGCTCTTTGAGTTCGTCACGATGCCGTTCGAGCGCTTCGTGAGGCAAGGGGCTCATGGCCGACCGCAGCCGATCGACCATCGCCGCAGACGGATTCCGCCGCCCGGACTCGTAAGCCGCGATGTTCGGCTGCGCAACGCCGCTGCGTAGCGCGAGCTGCGCTTGGCTGAGCCCAGCTCGCTCGCGTGACTCACGCAGCGTTTCACTCATATCACGATGATATCGCGCCTGCGGACTCGAGGGAAGGGCGAAAGAGGGCGGTCACCA
The DNA here is from genome assembly GCF_039533965.1 of Microbacterium luteolum. Lineage (NCBI taxonomy): Bacteria > Bacillati > Actinomycetota > Actinomycetes > Micrococcales > Microbacteriaceae > Microbacterium > Microbacterium luteolum. Next base: position 3,080,725 of record NZ_BAAAUN010000001.1, on the reverse strand, counting down.
CTGGCAGACTTGCTGCATGGCCCTTCACATCACCGGAGACAACGCCGCCGACGAGCTGCTGACCGACAACCCGCTGGCTCTGCTGGTCGGGATGCTGCTGGATCAGCAGGTGCCGATGGAGACCGCGTTCGCCGGTCCGCTCAAGATCGAGCAGCGCACCGGAGCGACGGATGCCGCCGCGATCGCCGGCATGGCACCCGACGAGTTCCTCGCGGCCTTCCAGCAGACTCCCGCGGTGCACCGCTTCCCCGGTTCGATGGCGACGCGCGTGCAGACCCTGTGCCAGACGCTCGTCGATGACTGGGATGGGGATGCCAGCGCGCTCTGGACCCGCCCTTCGACGGGCTCAGGGACCCAGCCGTCTGGCGCCGAGGTGCTGAAGCGCCTCAAGTCGCTTCCCGGATTCGGCGAGCAGAAGGCCAAGATCTTCCTCGCGCTCCTCGGCAAGCAGTACGGTTTCACGGGCGAAGGCTGGCGCGAGGCAGCCGGCGCCTATGGCGAGGACGGATCGTTCCGCAGCGTCGCCGACATCGTGTCGCCCGAGTCGCTGACGAAGGTGCGGGAGCACAAGAAGGCGATGAAGGCTGCCGCGAAGGAAGCGAAGGCGTGACATGGAGCCGACCGGTACCGACGTCACGGGCCTGATCGCCCGCTCCTCCCCCGCGGTCCGTCGGCGCGATGCCGAGACGCTGACCGCCCTGATGCAGGAGATCTCGGGCCGCGAACCCGCGACCTGGGGCACGATCATCGGCTTCGGCTCCTGTCATTACCGCTACCCGACCGGCACGGAGGGCGACACCGGGCTCCTCGCCTTCGCCCCGCGCAAGGCGTCGACGACGATCTATCTGCTCGACGGCACCGATGCCCACGCTGAGGCTCTCGCGCAGCTCGGCCCGCACACGACCGGTGTCAGCTGCGTCTACATCAAGGACCTCGAGCAGATCGACCTCGACGTGCTCCGCGGCATCCTGCAGCGTTCGCTCGCCTGGGCGGAGTCCGGCGGCACGGACGAGGTGCAGATCGAGGTCACGAGCTGAGCGCCGTCACGGTGCGCGAAGCCACCGGTGACGACTGGCCGCAGATCTGGCCGATCATCCGCGAGGTCATCCGCGAGCAGACGACCTTCGCCTACGACCCCGGCATGGGTGAGGCCGACGCACGCCGGATGTGGATGCTGGGCGCTCCGGCGCGAACCGTCGTCGCGGTGTCCGACGATCAGGTGCTCGGCACCGCGAACATGTACCCCAATCGTCCGGGCCCGGGGTCCCATGTGGCATCCGCGAGCTTCATGGTGGACGCCGCCGCGAGAGGGCGTCGCGTGGGACGCACCCTCGTGGAGGACATGATCGACTGGGCGCGGCGCGGAGGCTTCGCGGCAGTGCAGTTCAACGCGGTGGTCGAGACGAACGTATCCGCCGTCCACCTGTACGAGGTTCTCGGCTTCCGCACGATCGGCATCGCACCCGGCGCCTTCCGGCATCCGATCGAAGGCGATGTGGGCCTGCGAATCATGTGGCTCGACCTGCACGACGAGGCCCCGCTCCGCTGAGATCAGCGGGGCGGGGCCTCGGGGCGGTCACGCTCAGCGCAACCCGGCGAAGAACGCGCGGATGTCGCCGGCGACGAGATCCGGACGCTCGAGGGCCGCGAAGTGCCCGCCCTCGTCGAAGCGGCTCCAGTGCACGATGTTCGAGTTGTCGCGCTCGGCGAAGACCCGGATCGTCTGGAAGTCGTCCTTGAACACGGCGACCCCGGTCGGAGCGGCGTTGATCTGCGGCGCCGCGTCCTCGCCACCGTCGGCGCGGGCGTTCTCCAGGTAGCTGCGGCTCATGCCGGATGCCGCGTTGGCGAACCAGTTGACGCTGACCTCGAGCAGGATCTGCTCGAGCGACACGAGCGAGGTGCCGTTGCCGAACGAGTTGAACAGCTCGCTGTAGGCGAGCAGCCCGATCGGGGAGTCGCTGATGCCGACCGAGACGGTCTGCGGACGCGAGGAGTTCATCGTGTTGTAGCCGCCAACCGACTGGAACCACTGCATGTGCTCGAGCCCGGCGTAGTCCTGCGGCTCGAGCCGCTCGAACTCGGACGGGTCGCCCGAGGGGAACGAGAACAGCTGCAGCACGTGCAGCCCGAGGAACCCCTCCGGGTTGAGCAGGCCGAGCTCACGCGCGACCATCGCACCGTTGTCGGAGCCGTGGATGCCGTAGCTGTCGTAGCCCAGGCCGCGCATCAGCTGGTCGTACGCCTCCGCGACCTTCGCGGTGGTCCAGCCGGCGGAGGCCAGCGGCTGCGAGAAGCCGTAGCCGGGTGCGTCCGGGATCACGACGTCGAAGGCGTCCTCGGCGCGGCCGCCGTGCGCCACCGGATCGACGAGCCGGTCGATCACGTCGAGGTAGTCGACCGCCGATCCCGGGTAGGTGTGCGCGAGCAGCAGCGGCGTCGCGCCCCCCTCGGCGGAGCGGACGTGGAGGAAGTGGATCGTCTGTCCGTCGATCTCGGTCGTGAAGTTCGGGACGGCGTTGATCCGCTCCTGGGCGGCTGCCCAGTCGAAGGAGCGCCACGCCTCGATGGCCTCGCGGAGGTAGGAGTTGGGGGTGCCGGCATCCCAGTCGTCGGTGGGAGAGGGCTGGGGAAGCCGAGTGCGGGCGAGACGATCCTGCAGATCGGCGATCTCGGCGTCGGAGACCGAGACGGTGAAGGGGCGGATGCTGAGGGGAGCGGTTGTGTTGTTCATGTCTCCGACGATATTCGCGCATTAGGTAGGATATGTTCCTAATAAAAGAACTTTCTCGAAGGGATTCTCATGGCCGATCCCACCGCCCGGCTTCTCGCCCTCCTCTCGCTGCTGCAGACGGGCCCTGAGCGCTCCGGGCGCGACCTGGCGGAGCGGCTGTGTGTCTCCTCTCGCACGATCCGGCACGACGTCGATCGCCTGCGCGAGCTCGGCTATCCGGTCGACGCGACGCGGGGAGCCGTCGGCGGCTACCGGCTCGGCGCCGGAGGGAAGCTGCCCCCGCTGCTCCTCGACGATGAGGAGGCCGTGGCCGTCACCGTGGGTCTGCGCGCCGCGGCGGGCATCGCCGGCGTCGAGGAGTCCGGTGCACGCGCGCTCGCGAAGCTCGAGCAGGTGCTGCCGTCGCACCTGCGCCCCGTGGTCGACGCGCTGAAGACGACCATCGATCGCGCCCCCGAGAACAACGACACCGACGCCCCAGACCCCGTGGTCGATGCGACCGTCCTGCGCGAGATCGCCGGCGCCATCCGCAACGAGGAATGGCTGCGCTTCGACTACCAGGACGCGCCGGTACTGGTAGAGCCCTATCGACTGCTCACCTGGCATCGCCGGTGGTACCTGGTCGGGCGCGACCCGCAGACCGGCGAATGGCACACGTACCGGGTCGATTGGATGGAACTGCGGATGCCGACCCGACGGCGCTTCGATCCGCAGCCGCTGCCCGGCGGGGACTACACCGCGTTCATGATGCGCACGATCGCCGAGAGCGGCTGGAAGGTCCATGCGCGGCTGCGCATCGACGCATCCGCGGAGTCCGTGCTCGACCGCATCCATCCCGCGGTCGGCGTCGTGGAGCCGATCGACGAGGACCACTGCGTGCTGGTGACCGGCGCCGACAGCCTCGACACGGTCGCGGCCTACATCGGGATGCTGATGATGGACTTCACGGTGGAATCGCCGCCGGAGCTCATCCCCCGCCTGCAGGTGCTCTCGGAGCGCTACGCCCGAGCGGTCGCGGGATCCGCGGTTCCCTGAGCCGGCTCCGGTTCAGCGCAGCACTTCGACCAGCGCGACCCATGACACCACGATCGCGGAGACGATCGCCAACAGGCAGCCGGCCGCGGCGAGGTACAGCCCCGCGGGGTGTCCGGCCCAGACCAGCGCGCCGGCGGCGAGGTAGGCGAACAGCGGCAGGAAGCCCACCAGGTACTTGAGCGGGCGGGCCTGATCGGCGGGGTCGGGGTCGGTCGCGATGAGCCGTGTCGCGTGCACCTGGAAGATCGCCGCCAGGACCGTCACGAAGATGGTCACCACCCCGAACCAGAACCGGTCGATCCCGGGCACGAGGCTGATGGCCGAGACCGCCAGGGCGAGCACGAGCGCGGCGATACCTGCCAGCAGTCGTGCGGTGAGCGTGCGCGACTTGATGATCTCGCCGATGTTCACGCTCGAGGCGACGATCACGAGACCCACCAGTGCGGCCGTCGCACCCGCCATCGCGACGTTGAACTCGCTCCACTCCTCGATCATGCCGCCAGCATAGCGGCGGCGATCAGGCGCCCTTCAGACGCTCCGCGAGGTAGGCGTGCAGGCCGTCGATCGAGACGCGCTCCTGCGCCATCGTGTCGCGGTCGCGCACGGTGACGGCGTGGTCGTCGAGCGAGTCGAAGTCGACCGTGACACAGAACGGCGTGCCGATCTCGTCCTGGCGGCGGTAGCGGCGACCGATGGCGCCGGCGTCGTCGAAGTCGACCGCCCACGAGCTGCGGAGGGTGTCCGCGACCTCACGCGCGAGCGGCGAGAGCCGCTCGTTGCGCGAGAGCGGCAGCACCGCGGCCTTGACGGGGGCGAGACGCGGGTCGAGCTTCAGCACGGTGCGCACGTCGGAGCCGCCCTTCGCGTTCGGCACCTCCTCCTCGCGGTACGCGTCGACGAGGAACGCCATCATGGCGCGCGTGAGGCCGAACGACGGCTCGATCACGTACGGGGTGTAGCGCTCGCCCGTGGCCTGGTCGAAGTACGTCAGGCTCGTGCCGGATGCCTCGCTGTGGCTCGACAGGTCGTAGTCGGTGCGGTTGGCGACGCCCATGAGCTCGCCCCACTCCTTGCCGGTGAAGCCGAACTTGTACTCGACGTCGATGGTGCCGGCGGAGTAGTGTGCGCGGTCGTCCTCCGGCACATCGAACTGACGCATGTTCTCGGGGTCGATGCCCAGATCGATGAACCAGTTCCAGCACGCCTCGACCCAGTGCTCGAACCACTGCTGCGCATCGGCGGGCGGCGTGAAGAACTCGATCTCCATCTGCTCGAACTCGCGGGTGCGGAAGATGAAGTTACCGGGAGTGATCTCGTTGCGGAACGCCTTGCCGACCTGGCCGATGCCGAACGGCGGCTTCTTGCGGCTCGCGGTGAGCACGTTCGAGAAGTTCACGAAGATGCCCTGCGCGGTCTCGGGGCGCAGGAAGTACATCCCGGACTCGTCGTCCACCACGCCGAGATAAGTCTTCACGAGACCGGAGAAGGCCTTGGGCTCGGTGTACTGGCCCTTCGTGCCGCAGTTGGGGCACGGGATGTCGGCGAGGCCGTTCTCGGCCTTGCGGCCCTTGCGCGCCTCGAAGTCCTCGATGAGGTTGTCGGCACGGAAGCGCTTGTGGCACTGCAGGCACTCGACCAGCGGGTCGGTGAAGGTCGCGACGTGACCTGATGCCTCCCATACGCGCTTGGGGAGGATGATCGAGGAGTCGAGGCCGACCATGTCGCCGCGGCCGCGCACGAACGTCTGCCACCACTGCCGACGGATGTTCTCCTTGAGCTCGGTGCCGAGGGGGCCGTAGTCCCATGCAGAACGGGAGCCGCCGTAGATCTCACCGGCCTGGAACACGAACCCGCGGTGGCGGGCGAGGGCGATGACCTTTTCGAGGCGGGACTGTTCGGCCATGGTGGCTCCAATGGTCGGAAGCGGGAGAACCCGTGAGCACGGGCACCTCCATTCTATCCGCCACGATGCGGGGTCCCTCGGCCGAGAACTGGGTCCCTGAGCCCGTCGAAGGGTACCGTCTTGGGATGAGCACTGCGCAGCCGACCGGTCGGACCCGCGACGACGACACCCGATTCTTCGGACAACCCTGGTCGCTGGTCCACATCTTCGGCGTGGAGATGTGGGAGCGGTTCAGCTTCTACGGCATGCAGGGCATCCTGCTCATCTACCTCTACTACTCCGCCACCCAGGGTGGACTCGGCATCCCCGAAGCCGTGGCCGGTGGCATCGTCGGCGCCTACGGCGGATCGGTCTACCTCGCCACCATCCTCGGCGCCTGGCTCGCGGATCGACTGTTCGGTTCCGAGCGCGTGCTGTTCGTCAGCGCCATCGTGATCGTCGCCGGTCACATCGCACTCGCGTTGATCCCCGGCGTCCTCGGCGTCGGCGTCGGCCTGGTGCTCGTCGCCCTCGGCTCCGGTGGGCTCAAGGCGAACGCCACCTCGGTCGTCGGAACGCTCTACGCGCCGGACGACACCCGGCGCGACGCCGGCTTCTCGCTGTTCTACCTCGGGATCAACCTCGGCGGCTTCCTCGGCCCCATCCTGACCGGCATCCTGCAGTCGACCCTGGGCTTCCACTGGGGCTTCGGTCTGGCGGCTGTCGGAATGACCCTCGGCCTGGTGCAGTACTCGTTCGGCCGCCGGTCCCTGCCGGCAGCCGCACGTGTGGTGCCGAACCCGCTGCCCTCGTCGCGCTACCGTCTCGTCATCGTGATCGCGGTCACCGCCGTCGTGCTCATCGCGGTGCTCGTGCTGCTCGGAGTCATCCGCGCCGACAACCTCGCCCCCATCGTCATCGGCGTCACGGTCGTCGCAGCGATCGCGTATTTCACGGTGATCCTGCGCAGTCCCCGCATCGACGCGACCGAGCGGTCGCGCGTATGGGGCTTCCTGCCGCTGTTCATCACCAGCGTGGCGTTCTGGTCGCTGTACCAGCAGCAGTTCACGGTGCTCACGATCTACTCCGACAAGCGCCTGGACCGCTCGCTCTTCGGCTGGGAGATGCCGGTCTCGTGGGTGCAGTCGATCAACCCGGTCTTCATCATCATCCTGTCCGGCGTCTTCGCCGCCCTCTGGACCAGGCTGGGGAAGCGGCAGCCCTCGACGCCGGTGAAGTTCGGCCTCGCCGCGATCATCATGGGCTCGGCATTCCTGCTGTTCCTCCCGTTCGCGGGCGGAGGAGAGAACACCACACCGGTGCTGGCGATCGTCGGCATCCTGTTCGTGTTCACCGTCGCCGAGCTGCTGCTCTCGCCCGTCGGGCTGTCGGCGAGCACGAAGCTCGCTCCGGCCGTGTTCCAGACGCAGATGGTGGCCCTGTTCTTCCTCTCGGTCGCGCTGGGCACCGCGATCTCCGGGCAGCTCGTGGCCTTCTACGACCCGGAGAACGAGGTGCCGTACTTCTCGATCCTCGGCGTCATCGCCATCGTCGTCGGCGTCGGCCTGCTGCTGGCCGTGAAGCCGGTCCTGAAGCTCATGAAGGGCGTGCGCTGATGGAACAGCGCATGAGCTTCCTCACCCTCGCCGTCTCGGATCTGGCGCGCAGTCGCGAGTTCTACGTCGACGGTCTCGGCTGGGAGCCGATCTTCTCCGGGGACGACGTGATCATGTTCCCGGTCGCCGACCGGATGATCCTGTCCCTGTGGTCGATCGAGGGGTTCACGGCCGAGATCGGTGAAGCTCCCGCATCCGGGGTCGCGCCGGTCACCCTCGCGCACAACCTGGCGACCCCCGCCGAGGTCGATGCCGTGCTGTCCGAAGCCGCACGGCTGGGCGCACCGGTCGTCTCGGGGCAGCGCCGCGAGTGGGGCGGATACTCGGGCTATTTCAGCGACCCCGACGGATTCCGTTGGGAGATCGCGGTGAATCCGGGCGAAACCGGAGACTTCGTGCTGCCTCCGCGCTGAGAGCCCTGCGTCACTCGGTGAAGAGGTAGCCCCGCTCGACGTCGAACCCGGCGATGCGGAGGCCGCGACCGAGCAGCCCTTCCATCTCGCCCCGCAGACGCATGCGCCATTCGTGGGCGGCGTCGGGGTCGGAGACGCGCAGCGACTCGATGTCCGCGGGGATCTCGAGGGTCTGGACGACCGTGTCGGATACCGGGGGCTTCGCGATGTCGGCGAGCGCCCACTCGACGTCGAGGCGGTCGCTCTCGTCGCCCGCGTCCCCGCCGCCGAAGATGCCGTAATGGTTGACCGAGTATCCGGTGGCCCGGGCTCCCAGCACCGAGAAGAAGAAATGCGCGTTGCGCGCCACGAGCGGATCGAACGTCCACGTGATGCGGCCGACGTCGCGCGAGAACGCCCACTGCCGCTGGTGCTCCTTGAGCTCGCGGCCCCAGCCGCGGCCGCGGTACTCGGGCAGCAGCGCGGTGATGTGCGAGTGCATCGCGCGCCGGGCCGGCTCTCCGAAGAAGGCGATGGATGCACCGACCATGCGCTCGTCGTCGCCCTCGCCGTCGAAGAAGCCGACGACGTAGTTCCCGGACTGCTGCAGGGCGCGCAGGGTGCCGGCATCGACGACGCGCTGCGGCCCCCTGATGGAGTCGAGCAGACCCTGCGCGTCGAGGATGAGTTCAACGGTGTCGAGATCGCGGATGGTTCGCACGAACCCAGTCTGCCCCTCCTCGGCCGGTTCGAGGAATCGGAACCCGCGATCACACCTCGCGCAGTGCGTCGCGATCGAGCTGCGAGACCGACGTCAGGCCCGCGAGACCCAGGGTGATGTCGAGTTCGGCGAGCACGTTGCGCACGACCTCGCGCACACCCGTCTCCCCCGCGATGCCGAGGCCGTAGGCGTAAGGGCGCCCGAGGGCGACGACCGTGGCACCCAGCGCGAGGGCGATGGCGGCATCCGCCCCTCCCCGCACGCCGGAGTCGAAGACGATCGGCACCCGCCCGGCCACGCGTTCGGCGATCTCGGGCAGCACCGCGAGCGTCGGCACCGACTGATCGATCTGTCGGCCGCCGTGGTTGGAGATCCAGATGCCGTCCATCCCGGCATCCAGAGCGCTCTGCGCGTCGTCGGGGTGCACGATGCCCTTGAGGATGATCGGCAGGCTCGTCCATTCCCGCGCCTTCGCCAGATCGTCCCAGGTGACCGCCGGGGTCGAGAACACGTCGAGGAAGGTCTCGACCGCGGCCCGCGGCAGCGGGGACCGCAGATTGTCGCGCAGCGAGCCGCCTCCGGTGAGCGGCGCGCCCTTCCTCGCGATCGTGAGTGCAGCGGCGACAGCTTTCGGCGTGACCTTCACGGCTGCGGCATCCGCCTTCGGCACCGACGCGCGTTCGCGGACGAGCTGCTGGAAGACCGGGTCGCTCGTGTACTGGGCGATCCCCATCCCCCGCGTGAACGGCAGATACGCGAGATCGAGATCGCGCGTGCGCCAGCCCAGCAGGTGCGTGTCGAGAGTGACGACGATCGCCTCGCAGCCGGACGCCTCGGCCCGGGCGAGCAGCGAGCGGTTCAGGTCGTCCGACGCCGACCAGTACAGCTGGAACAGGCGGGAGCCCTGTGGCGCGGCATCCGCCACCTGCTCCATCGGGAACGACGCCTGGTTCGAGAGCGTGTACGGGATGCCAACGGATGCCGCTGCCCTCGCCACCGCGAGATCCGCGTCGGCGTGCGCCATCTCCATGACCCCGAGGGGCGCGAGCAGGAGCGGCGTCGGGCGCCTCCTGCCGAGGAAGTCGACGCCGAGATCGCGCTCGGAGACGTCGCGCAGCGGTCGCGGCCACACCTGCCACCGCCCGAAGGCCGCGCGGTTCGCCGCCATGGTGCGCTCGGCGCCCGCCCCGCCCGCGATGTACGCGAAGGCCTCGGCGCTCAGCTCCTTCCGGGCCTCGGACTCCAGCGCCGCGGAAGCGACGGGCACCGCCGGCTTCGTTCCGCTGATGCCGGCGCGGTAGATGTCGGACTGGGTACGCCGGGAGATGCCGCGGCCGGCGGCGGGATCGTCCGGAGCGACGCTGCTCGTGACCATGACCACATGTTAGTCACGGCCGTTCGACCCCGCCGCTCGGGAGCGCCGATAGCCTTGGTCGGTGGGTGCGAACGAGGACAAGGCCAGAAGACGTCTCTCGAGAACCCCGCCGAAGTGGGCGATCGTCGCGGTCCTCGCGTTCGCCGGACTCTGCTCGTCGTTCATGTTCACGCTCGTGGTGCCGCTGCAGGCGGAGCTCCCGCAGCTGCTGAACGCCTCGCGCGAGGACACCACCTGGGTCGTCACGATCACGCTCCTGGTCGCCGCCGTGGCCACTCCGATCTCCGGACGCCTCGGCGACATGTACGGCAAGCGCCGCGTCGTGATCGTGCTGCTCGCCCTCCTCATCGCGGGCTCCCTCATCGCGGCGCTCTCGGGATCGATCGTCGGCGTCATCATCGGGCGAGCGCTGCAGGGCGCGGTGACGGGCGTCGTGCCGCTCGGCATCGCCATCATGCGCGACGTCCTCCCGCCCGCACGCCTCGGCACCGCCGTCGCGCTGATGAGCGCCACGATGGGGGTCGGCGGCGCGATCGGGCTTCCGGTCGCCGCGCTGCTCGCCGAGCACGCCGACTGGCACATGCTCTTCTGGCTCGCCGCCGCGCTCGGCGTGGTGGGACTCGCGCTCGTGCTGGCCGTCATCCCGGAGGACGTGCTGCGCTCTCCCGGCCGCCTCGACGTGCTCGGCGCCATCGGCCTCGCGATCGGCCTCACCGGGATCCTCCTCTTCGTCTCCCGCGGCGCGGAATGGGGCTGGACGTCACCCGTGACGCTCGCGTGCATCATCGGCGGCGTCATCGTCCTGCTGGTCTGGGGCTGGTACCAGCTGCGCACGAAGGACCCGCTGCTCGACCTGCGGGTCGCGGCGCGGCCCGCCGTGCTCTTCACGAACATCGCCGCGATCGGGATGGGCTTCGCGCTGTTCGGATCGAACATCACGTTCCCGCAGCTCCTCGAGATGCCCGCGTCGAGCTCGGGGTTCGGCCTCGACATGGTCGGGGCGTCGCTCATCGTGATGCCCGCCGGCCTGGTGATGATGGTCATCTCGCCGCTCTCCGGCCGGCTGGAGCGCACGGTCGGTCCCCGCCCGCTCTTCACGATCGGTGCCACCGCGATCGTGCTCTCCTACCTGTTCGTGCTGCTGTGGTCGAGTGAGGTCTGGCACATCTTCGTCGCCAACATCCTCATCGGCGTGGGTATCGGCTTCAGCTTCGCGGCCATGCCGATGATCATCATGCGGTCGGTCCCCGCGAACGAGACCGGCGCCTCGAACGGCCTGAACGCCCTGTTCCGCTCGATCGGCACGTCCAGCGCGTCAGCCGTGATGGGCGGGATCCTCGCGGCGATGAGCGTGGATGCCGGCGGGGTCGCCGTGCCCACGCGCGCCGCCTTCGACGTGTGCTTCTGGCTCGCGATCGCCGCAGGCCTCGTCGCCGTGGTGCTGTCGCTGTTCATCCCGCGCCAGCGCAGCGCCGAGCAGCATCCGTCGCTGCCCGGCTGACGCTTCGGCCGGGAGCGACCGCTCTCAGTGCGTGTACTCCATGAGCTCGACGCCGAGCACCCGGAACGCGTCATGGGCGCGCAGACGGTGCGTGATGGAGAGATCGTCGAAGCAGACGATGAGGGAGTAAGCGATACCGGCCCGTGGCCCCGCGAGCACGCCGGCCTCGGCGCGCACGCCGCGGTCGCGGCCCGTCTTGTTGATGAAGAGCAGACCGTGCGCGTCGTGGTCGTGCGCGAACGGGTCGAGACCCGTGGATGCCGCCACGAGACTCAGATCCTGGTTGAGGCTGAGCCATTCCGAGACCTGCGCGCTGACGGCGGCGTCGACGACCTGCGAGTTCACGAGCGCTGAGAAGAGACCGGCGAATTCACGGGCCGACCCCACGGCGACCTGAGGAGCGTCATCCGGTCCGCGCTGGTCGCGGAAGCGGTCGAGAAGAGCGGTGCGGCGCAGCCCGAGCGACTCGATGCGCTGACGCACACGGTCGTGGCCGACCCGCTGCAGCAGCGCGTTCACCGCGATCGGGTCGCCGGCGGTCGCGGCCAGCACGGCGAGATCTTCGAGGGGCAGCGCGGGTGCATGCAGGTTCCGCCACAGCCCCGACGTCTCCACAGCCTCCACGACCGTGCGGTCGACGATCTCCAGCGGATCCAGCGTGCCGTTCTCGAAGCCTGCCGCGACCTCGATCAGCAGCGGCACCACGCCGAGTCCCGCGACCGGCATGGTGACATGGTCGTCGCCGGCGAGCACGTGCACATGGTTGTCGAGGTCGACGACATGCACCGAGACCTGCGCCCCGGCATCCGCCAGCTCCTCGAGCGACCGCAGGGTCGAGGTGAACGAGCGGCGCCCGACGGCGGCCCGGCGCGGGAGGCGCCTGCTGGCGCGCTGCGAGCGGCGTCCGCCGGCTGAGGCCGGGGCCGAGGAGTTGCGGAACCCTTCGAAAGGCTCGGGAGCGCCCACGCGTGATCCTTAGGGGGGATGGGGATTGCGGGATACCGAGAGGATGCGCTCCCCAGCGGCAGGGATATCGTAACCCCGCCGCCGGGAAGATCGTCACAGACTGCGGTGATCGGTCACCAGATGGTCACCCGGGACTCCTGCGGCAGCCAGAGGGCATCGGCGTCGCTCACGTCGAATGCGGCGTAGAAGGCGTCGATGTTACGCACGATCTGGTTGCAGCGGAACTCGTTCGGCGAGTGCGGGTCGATCGTGAGGAGCCGCAGGGTCTCGGCGTCGCGACTCTTCTGCTGCCAGACCTGCGCCCAGGAGAGCAGCAGGCGCTGCACGCCCGTGAGCCCGTCGATCACGGGCCCTTCAACGGTCCCTGAGCCCGACGAAGGGTCGAGCGACAGCTCATAGGCCTTCAGCGCGATGCCCAGGCCCCCGAGGTCGCCGATGTTCTCGCCGATCGTCAGGGCGCCGTTGACGTGATGCTCCGCGTCCAGCCCCTCGGGCACGAGCTCGTCGTACTGCGCGATGAGCGCCTTGGTGCGCTCCTCGAACGCCGCGCGATCGGCATCCGTCCACCAGTCATGGAGCCGCCCGGAACCGTCGTAACGGCTGCCCTGATCGTCGAAGCCGTGGCCGATCTCGTGGCCGATGACCGCACCGATGCCACCGTAGTTCGCGGCGGCGTCGCGCCCTGCGTCGAAGAACGGGTACTGGAGGATCGCGGCGGGGAACACGATCTCGTTCATCGAGGGGTTGTAGTACGCGTTCACCATCTGCGGCGGCATGTGCCACTCGTCGCGGTCGATCGGCTTCCCGACCTTGTCGACGTGGCGGTCGTGCTCGAAGATCGCCGCGCGGCGGATGTTGCCGAACAGGTCGTCCCGATCGATCGTGAGGCTCGAGTAGTCGCGCCACACGGCCGGGTGGCCGATCTTGGGGGTGAAGGAGTCGAGCTTGGCAAGCGCGCGCTCGCGCGTCTCGGCGGTCATCCACTCGAGGTCCGTGATGCTCTGCCGGTACGCCTCGATGAGGTTCGCGACGAGCTCGTCCATCGCGGCCTTCGCCGTCGGCGGGTAGTGGCGCTCGACGTAGACCTTGCCGATCGCCTCGCTCAGGGCGCCCTCGGTCACCGAGACGCCGCGCTTCCAGCGCTCGCGGATCGTCGGGACGCCGGTGAGCTCGGTCCCGTAGAACGAGAAGTTCTCCTGCACGAAGTCGTCGGTCAGGTACGGGGCCGCGGCATGCACGACCTGCGCGCGCAGCCACGCCTTCCAGTCGTCGAGGCGCTCGGCGGTGAGAAGCGTGCCGAGGCCCTCGAGGTAGCTCGGCTGGGAGACGACGGCCTCGTCGAAGGCTCGCGGGTTGGACGGGGCGACCGCCTCGCGCCAGGGGGCGAGGTCGACGCCGGCGAGCTCCTGGATCTCGGTCCAGTTCTTCAGGTTGTAGGTCGCGACCGCGTCGCGGCTCTTCACGTTGTCCCAGTGGTGGCCGGCCAGCTCGGTCTCGAGCGTGATCGCGCGGTCGGCCTCGGCGGCGGCATCCGCGATTCCGGCGAGCGCGAGCAGACGCTCGAGGTGCGTGCGGTACTTGGCCCTCGTCTCCTCGAACGTGTCGAGGCGGAAGTAGCTCTCGTCGGGCAGCGACAGGCCCGACTGCACGATGACCGGTACGTAGCGCTCCGGGTCGCCCGGGTCGCCGTCGACGTAGAACCCGATCAGGTGCGCGCGACCGTCGCGGTCGTAGGTGCCGACCGTGCGCAGGAACGAGGGGATGCTGTCGATCGCGGCGATCTCGGCGAGGGTGTCGGCGAGCGGGGTCACACCGGCCGCGTCGATGCGCGCGGTGTCCATGAAGCTCGCGAAGAGGTCGCCGATCTTGCGGGCGAGGGTGCCGTCCTCGGCATCCTGCGACTCCTCGATGATCGTCCTGACGTCTTTCTCGGCCTGCTCCGCGAGCAGGTGGAAGGAACCCCAACGGGCCTTGTCGCCCGGGATCTCGGTGCGAGCGAGCCAGGCGCCGTTCACGTGGCGGTACAGGTCGTCCTGCGGGCGGATGTCGGAGCTGAACTCGTCAAGGGCGAGGCCCACGGGAAGAACGTCAGTCATGCGAACAGCCTATGACGAGCCTCCGTCATTCGGCCTTGCGGATCCCCCAGCGACGGCGGCGACGTTCCGGCTCGGGGGCGGATGCCGCGGGCCGGGCGGCGCGGCGCTCGCGCCAGGCCGCCACCGCGGCGTCGATGTCGCGCGGCGGCGTGACGACCGGCGGCCCGCCCTGGAGCTGGCGCCGCGCCTCGATCACGCGCCGGTTGAAGTCGGCCAGCACATCGCGCACGTCGGACTCCCGACCGAGCAGGTCGAGCTGATCGTCGAGTTCGCGGTCCTCATTGCGCAGCAGGATGGCCGGTGGGCCGAGCCCGGTGAGGTTCTCGGTCTCGATCTTGCGGCGGATCCACCAGTCCGGGTCGTGGTGGGTACCGAGGCCCTCCAGTGGCTTGCCGGCACCCGGCAGGTCGTCGAACTCGCCGCGGCGGATCGCCACCTGGATCGCGGTCTCGATGAAGGCCGCCCGATCGACGGCGGCCGCGGCGCCCGGGGCGACGCCCTCGTCGTCGTCATCCGTCGAGCCCTGCTGCTGCCGCGCCCGATATCGCGCCGCACTCTCGCGTGGATCCGTCATGATGCACCTCCGCAGCATCCGCGTTCCCTCCCCACCCTAAGCTCGGAGGATGACCGCGCGCCGCTCCCTCAACCGAGAGATCCTGCGGCTCGCCGTTCCCGCGCTGGGCGCGCTGATCGCGGAGCCCGCCTTCCTCATCGTCGACGCGGCTCTGGTCGGGCACCTGGGCACGACGCCGCTCGCCGGACTCGGCATCGCCGGTGCCGTGCTGCAGACGATCGTCGGTCTGATGGTCTTCCTCGCCTACTCGACCACCCCGGCGGTCGCTCGTCGCTTCGGTGCCGGACGGCCGGGCGATGCCGTGACGGTGGGCGTGAACGGGATGTGGCTCGCTCTCGCGCTGGGTGCGGCGCTCGCGGTCGTCGGCACCGTCGCGTCGCCGTGGCTCGTCTCGCTGTTCGGAGCGGGGGAAGCGGTCGCCGAGCAGGCGAACGCCTATCTCGTCATCTCGATGTGGGGGCTGCCGGCGATGCTGATCGTGTTCGCCGCGACGGGTCTGCTGCGCGGGATGCAGGACACCGTGACGCCGCTGTGGATCGCCGGGCTCGGCTTCGGTGCCAACGCGCTCCTCAACTGGCTCTTCATCTACGGACTCGGGTGGGGCATCGCCGGATCCGCCGCGGGCACCGTGGCCGCGCAGTGGGGCATGGTCGCCGCGTACGTGCTGGTCGTTCGTCGGCTCGCCACCCGGCACAGCGCGTCTCTCCGCGCGCAGCGGGCAGGCATGCGCAGCACTGCCGCCTCGGGCGGCTGGCTGTTCCTGCGCACCGTGAGCCTGCGCGTCGCCCTCCTCGCGACGGTCGCCGTCGCCACGGGCATCGGGACCGAGGAGCTCGCCGGCTGGCAGATCGTCTTCACGATCTTCTCGGCCGCGGCCTTCGCGCTCGACGCGCTCGCGATCGCCGCGCAGGCGCTGATCGGCAAGGAGCTCGGCGCCGGCGACGAGAAGCAGGTGCACCGCGTGCTCGGCCGCACCGTGGCCTGGGGTGCGTGGTTCGGCCTCGCCGTCGGCGCGCTGATCGCCGCGACCTCGGGCGTGCTCGGCATCGTCTTCACCGGCGACCCGGAGATCGCGGCGCTCGTGCAGCCGGCGCTCATCCTGCTGGCCGCCGCACAGCCCGTCGCCGGAATCGTGTTCGTGCTCGACGGCGTGCTGATGGGGGCGAACGACGCGCGGTACCTCGCGATCGCCGGCGCGCTGAACCTCGTGCCGTTCCTGCCCGCGCTGTGGATCATCGCCGCGGTCGGCGTCGATGGCCGTGCCGGCCTCGTCTGGCTTGCGCTCGCGTTCTTCGGCGTGTATCTGCTGGCGCGGCTCGCGACGCTGGGTTGGCGCGTGCGGTCAGGACGCTGGCTCGCCGCCACCGTCTAGTACTGCACCGGAGCGGCTGAAACCGGGTTGTTCACAGCCTCCGGCTCCGCGATATACAGCGCTTCCGGCCCCTGGCATCCTCGAATCACGGGAGTCACAATGGGGGGATGCTGGGGATGAATGAACCACAGATCTGGACGCTGATCGGCGTCTTCGCCGCGGGGATGTTCGGCACGATCACGCTGATGTCGACCATGTTCGTGCGCATGATGCAGAACGGGTTCGACGGCGTGAGGAACGAGTTCAAGAGCGAGTTCGCGGGCGTGCGGACCGAGTTCGCAAATGTGCGAACGGAGTTCAGAAGCGAATTCGCCGCCGTGCGGACGGAGATCAAGGCCGTGCACGGACGCATTGATCACCTGGACCGCGACGTCAACGCGATCTATCGCCACCTCTTCGGCGTCGATCGCGGATGAGCGACCACCCGAACCGAGTCAGGCGATCTCGAGCTCCGAGATCACGATCTTCTTCATGTGCATGAGCGCCTGGATCTGCTCCGGACGCTGCTGCAGCAGATCGAGGCCGGCCGGGACGACCTGCCAGCTCACGCCGAACCGGTCCTTGCACCACCCGCACGCCTCCGCCTCCGGCACCGCGGACAGCGCCTGCCAGTAGTGGTCGATCTCGGCCTGGTCGGCGCACTCGATCACGAAGGAGACGGCCTCGTTGAACGTGAAGACGGGTCCCCCGTCGATGCAGCCGAACCGCGTGCCGTTCAGGGTGAACTCGCCGTTGATGACCTTCCCGCCCATGCCCTCGAAGTGCTCGCTGAGGTTCTCGTCGGGGTAGAGCGTCACCTGGTCGATCGACGAGTTCGGGAACACCGAAACGTAGTACTCCATCGCCTCCTGCGCGGAGTCGTGGAACCAGAGATACGGACGGATGGGTGTAGGACCTGCCATGTCGGCCTCCTCGATCGGCACTCACGCTACGCCCGCGGGCACCGCGTGTCGAGGGGGTTCCTCCACGCGATCAGTCGGCGTATCTCCGGCACCACTCGTACATGATCACGGCCGCCGCCGCACTGGCGTTGATCGAGCGCGTCGAGCCGTACTGCGTGATCTCGATATGGGCGGATGCCGCGGCGAGCGCCTCCGCCGACAGTCCGGGTCCCTCCTGACCGAACAGCAGCACGCACGTCTGCGGAAGGTCGGCGCGATCCACCGGCACCGCCCCCTCGACGTTGTCGACCGCGATGATCGGGAGGCCCTGCTCGGCGGCCCACGCCGCGAACGTCTCGACGTCCTCATGGTGCACGACGTGCTGGTAGCGGTCCGTGACCATGGCGCCGCGCTTGTTCCAGCGGCGGCGACCGATGATGTGCACGGTGTCGGCGAGGAACGCATTGGCGCTGCGCACGATCGAGCCGATGTTCATGTCGTGCTGCCAGTTCTCGATCGCGACGTGGAACGGATGCCGCTGGGTGTCGAGATCCGCGACGATCGCCTCCATGCGCCAGTAGCGGTAGCGGTCGATGACGTTGCGGGTGTCCCCCGCCGCCAGCAGGTCGGGGTCGTAGTGGTCGTCGAGCGGCCAGGCATCCGACCCACCCGGCCAGGGCCCGACGCCGTACCCGGGCTGCGGCACCGAACCGGTGTGCGAGGTCGGTTCGGCATCCGGTGCGGCCGTCTGCTCATCCATCACGCCAGGCTATCCGCCGGCACAGATGTCGGCCGACACGCCAGATGTCGGACGCCATCGCCGATTCGGTCCGACATCTGGCGTGTCGCCCGACAAGTGAACCCAAACCGGCACCGTTCCCACTTTTAGGTACACCGAAAACACGCTATGGTTTCGGTGTGCCTAAAAATTCCTCGTCAGTGCTGACGCCGTCCGTCCGCACCGCTCCCCGCAGCACCGCGCCCCGCAGCCTGTGGCTCCTCGGCCCCGCCCTCGTCGCGGGCGTCGCGTACCTCGACCCCGGCAACGTCGCGAGCAACATGACGGCGGGCGCCCAGTACGGCTACCTCCTGGTGTGGGTCGTGGTCGCCGGCAACGTGATGGCCTGGCTGATCCAGTACCTCTCCGCGAAGCTCGGCGTCGTCACGGGCCAGAGCCTGCCCGAGGTGCTGGGCACCCGGCTGCGGCGACCGTGGGCCCGTCGCGCGTACTGGCTGCAGGCCGAGCTGGTGGCAATGGCGACAGACCTCGCCGAGGTCATCGGCGGTGCGGTCGCGCTGTACCTGCTCTTCGACATCCCGCTGCTGCTGGGCGGCGTCATCACGGGTGCCGTGTCGATGATCCTGCTGGCGGTGCAGAGCCGCCGCGGCGCGCGCCCCTTCGAGTTCGTGATCATCGGACTGATGGTCATCATCACCGTGGGCTTCGTGGCGGGTGTCTTCGTGGCCCCGCCAGACCCCGCGGGCGTCGTCGGCGGCCTCGTGCCCCGCTTCGAGGGGACGGGATCCGTGCTGCTCGCGGCATCCATCCTGGGCGCGACGATCATGCCGCACGCGATCTACGCGCACTCCTCCCTCGCCCGCGACCGCTTCGGCGCGACGACCGCGCACGCGGGCGACGAAGCGGTGCGCACCGAGACCTCGCGCATCCGCCGCCTCCTCACCGCGACCCGCTGGGACGTCTCGATCGCCATGGTCATCGCGGGCTCCGTGAACCTCGGCATCCTGCTGCTGGCCGCGGCGAACCTCGCCGGTGTCGAGGGCACCGATTCGCTGGAGGGCGCGCACGCGGCCCTCGCCGCCGGTCTCGGTCCCGTCGTCGCCACCTTCTTCGCCGTGGGCCTGCTCGCCTCCGGCCTGGCATCGACCTCGGTCGGCGCGTACGCGGGCGCCGAGATCATGCACGGCCTGCTCCACGTGCGCATCCCCCTGCTCGCCCGCCGTCTGGTGGCCCTGATCCCGGCGCTCGTGATCCTCGGGATCGGCGTGGATCCGACCCTCGCCCTCGTCCTCAGCCAGGTGGTGCTGTCGTTCGGCATCCCGTTCGCGCTCATCCCCCTGGTGGCGCTCACGGCGCAGCGCCGCACCCTCGGCGCCTGGGCCAACAGGGTGTGGACGACGGCAGCCGGCATCGTGGCATCCGTCCTGCTGATCGCGCTGAACGGCGCGCTGCTCTGGCTGGTGCTCACCGGCGCTTGAGAAAGCGCGGTCCGCGGCGCGGATAGGCTCGATGTCATGTCTGCCGACACCGCCCGCCGCAACGTCCGCCTCCTCAGCTGGAGCGGACTCGCCGCCGGTGTCATCGGCGGCCTGCTGATCGCGTTCCCGCAGGTGCTGCCGGTCGGCGGCCCGTGGGTGCAGCTCGCGCTCGGCATCGCGACGCTCGTGCTGTCGTTCCGCGCCCGTCGGGTCGGCATCGCCGAGATCCCCGACTACGACGGACGCCTGTCCTTGGCGGCGGCCCTCCTCGGATTCCTCGTGATCTTCTTCGCGGGGCAGGTCGCCTGGGGCGTGCTGGTCGCGGTCGCGAACTGAGCGCCGCCCCCACCCTCATTTAGACTGGCTCCCGTGGCTTCCCCCGCAGCAGACGACTACCTGAAGACCGTCTACGCCCACACCGAATGGCAGGACGCGCCGATCACCCCGTCGGTCCTCGCCGGAAAGCTCGGCATCGCCCCGTCCTCGGTCACCGAGATGGTGAAGAAGCTCGCGGCCGCAGGCCTCGTCTCGCACGTGCCCTACGGCGCGGTGCGGCTGACGGATGCCGGGACGCAGCGGGCCCTCGCGATGGTGCGCCGCCACCGCCTGATCGAGACGTGGCTCGTGCGCGAGTTCGACTACGGCTGGGACGAAGTGCACGACGAGGCCGAGGTTCTCGAGCACACGATCAGCGACCGGCTGCTGGAGGGCATCGACGAGCGACTGGGCCGCCCGCGGTTCGACCCGCACGGTGACGCGATCCCCGACGCCTCCGGAGTGGTCGAGCGCGAGCCCTTCGTGCTGCTGGCGGATGCCCCGGCCGGCCACGTGGGCCACGTGCTCCGGGTGGACGACCGGGATCCGGATCTCCTCCGCGCCCTGGAGGGCGCGGGAGTGGAGATCGGGACCACCCTCGCCGTGACCGCCGACGGCGTGCGCCTGGGCGGAACGGACACCGTGCTTCCGGACGGCAGCGACGACGTGGTCTGGCTCTCGGCCTAGAACGACGTCCGGCGGTCGGCCGCCGGGTCGGCCGCGCTCAGGCTCCGATCACGCCGACGATGAGGTACATCACGAACGACAGGCCCGCCGCGATGCCCGCGTACGGCAGGATCGCGAGCATGAGGTTGTGCGGCTTGATGCCGATCGAGCGCGACGCGAGGATGATCCCGTCCCCGTAGAGGCAGGTCGTGCTGCCCAGTGCGGCACCGGAGAACACGGCCGCACCGGCGAGGATCGGGTCGGCGCCGAGCGCGATCGCCAGTGGCAGCACGACCGGGGTGATGACGGCCGCGAGGTCCCAGAACGAGCCGGTCGCGTACGCGTAGATCCCGCAGACGGCGAACACGATCGCGGGAAGCAGCGCCGGTGTGAGCACGGGCTCCGTGACCGCGATGACCCAGTCGGCGAGGTGGAGGGACATGTTCATCTCCTGCACCATGAAGGCGAGCACCGTGAGCACGGCGACGAACAGCATGCTCTCGATGCCGGCGAGCGCTGATTCGAGCACCTCGCGGATGCGCAGGCGTCGCTGGATGAGAGTGATCACGATCGTGACGACGAGGGCGGCAGCCGTGCCCTTCACGACGTTCGCCTCGGTCAGGATCGTGACCCCGACGAGGGTGACCATCGCCAGGAGGAACGGCCAGGCCTGCGGGCGCTTCACCTCGACCTCGGTCTCGAGGGCCGCCGCGACGCGCTGAGCGGTCGAGCCGTCGGCATCCGTCGCTCGGATCTCCTGGAGGAGGACCGCCCCCTCGGCCTCGCGCTCCTCCGCGGTCGTGCCGAGCGGGAACACGTCGCCGTCGCGCTCGGCGCGCACGGCGTCGCGCTTGGTCGCGCCGATCCGCGGAAGCCACCCCGCGCTCATCAGAAAAGCCACCACGATCGCGATCCAGCCGAAGAAGATGTACGGGATCGCCTGCAGATACGCACCGAAGCCGGATCCCCCGACGGTCACGCCCTGCGCCTCGAAGAGGCCGGAGAAGAAGAGCGCCCAGGTCGAGAACGGCACGATCACGGCGATCGGCGCCGCCGTCATCTTCATGATCGAGCCGAGCTGCGTGCGGGGCACGGCGTAGCGGTCGGTGAGGGACTTCAGCGATGTGCCGACAGTGAGGACGTTCAGGTAGTCGTCGACGAAGAGGACCACGGAGAGGAAGAACGTCAGCAGGGTCGACTTGCGCCGCGAGTTCACGAACCGCTCGGTCCAGCGGGCGAAGTCCGAGACGATCCCGGAGCGCTCGAACAGTGTGATCAGGATGCCGAACAGCACCACGATCAGCAGGAGCCACTGGGCCGTCTCGTTCGCGAGCGACTTGCCGAAGTACTCGACCCAGGTGTCGAAGGCGCCCCAGCCGGTCAGCAGCAGCGCACCGACGAGGGTGCCGCAGAACAGCGCGAAGAGCGTCCTGCGTGTCAGCACGGCGACGAGCAGGATGACCAGGATGGGAAGGAGCACGAAGCCGCCGACGGCGGGGAGTGTTGTCGCCTCAGCGAACATGTTCACCTCGTTGTGATCAGGAGACGACGAGGCCGCCGACGGCGGTCTCGGATACGGGAACGTCGACGAATTCGTCGGCGGAGACCTGGAGCGGATCGGCATCCCACACCGCATAGTCGGCGCGGTACCCGGGGGCGAGCCGACCGAGATCGACGTCGCCCTGTGCGCGCGCCGCACCGACGGTGTAGCCGTGCAGCGCCTGGTAGGCGGTGAGGCGCTGCTCCGGTTCGAACACCGGAGCGTCGGGAGCGCCGGGCCGTCGACGCAGCATCGCCCAGGCGAGGCCGATCCTCGCGTCGTTCTGCGCGATCGGCCAGTCCGAGCCGAGGGCGACCGCGGCGCCGGCGTCCCAGAAGTCGCGCACCCGCCACGCGCGTGCCGTGCGCTCGGGGCCCAGGCGGTGCGCCCAGTCGTCCCCCGCGTCGGCCTTGCGCCACTGCAGGTGCAGGGGCTGCATCGAGGCGGTGATACCGGCGGCGGCGATGCGCGCCAAGTCGCGATCGGCCGTGGTCTCGAGGTGCTCGATGCGGTGCGGCGCCCCGTTCGCTGCTCTCGGCCCGGCCTGAAGATACGCGTCGACGGCGCTGCCGATGGCGCGGTCGCCGATCGCGTGCGTCGCCACCTGGAATCCGGCCCTGGCGTACGCGTCGACGGTGCGGGCGTAGGCCGCGTGGTCCTTCCAGAACGGCTCGAGGCCTGCTCCCGCGGTGTCCGGCTCGTAGAGCCAGGCGGTTCCGGTCTCGACGACACCGTCGGCGTAGAGCTTCACGAGTCCACCGCGCCAGTGCGCGCCGCCGAGGTCGCGCACGGCGAGGTTCGCCGCCATCCGCTCGGCATCGAACGACGGCTCGTGGTCGACGGCCGACACGATGCGGATGGGGAGGCGCCCGCTCTCGTCGAGCTCGCGCAGCAGGTCGAGGGTGCCGAAGGATCCGTCCATGATGCATCCGCCGGTGAGGCCCGACGAGCCGAGGCCGCGCAGCAGCTGATGCGTCGCGTCGAGGGTCTGCTCGCGGCTGAGCGCGGGGGCGGCGAGGCGGACGGGCTCGTAGGCCGACATCTCGCGGAGCTCGCCCGTGGGCGCGCCGTGGGCGTCGACGACGATGACCGAGGTGTCGGCGAAGTCGCACGCGCCGGTGATCCCCCCGCGGATGAGACCGGCGGAGCTCGCGAGGGCGGTGTGTCCGTCGTACATCACCAGCAGCGCGGGTAGGCCGCGCACCGCGTCGTCGATCGCGGCCGCCGTGCAGGGCAGCGCGTGGAACACGTCGTAGTCGAGATTCCAGCCGCGCACCCACGGGTCCGCGTCCTCGGCCAGCGCGCGGTCCGCCTCGGCGCGGAGGGCGGCGAGGAGGGCGCGCGCCTCGGTGATCCCGCCGAGATCGGCTCCGACCGCGAGCTCGAGCCCCTGGATCGGATGCAGATGCGCGTCGATGAGCCCGGGCGTCAGCGTCTTCCCACGGTGGTCTCGCACCTCGGTGCCCGCACCGCGGAACTCGGCGACTGTCGCATCGTCGCCCACGGCGAGGATGCGTCCGTCCCGCACCGCGAGCGCGGAGGCGAGCGGGCGACGCGGATCCATGGTGACGATCCGCGCTCCTGTGATGATCACGTCAGCGGCGACAATGGTCATGGCGGGGGCTCCCGGCAGAGGGTTTAATTGAATGAGTTTCAATAAAGTAACAGAGAACGGGTCCATGACAAAGCAGCAGCGCAGCGCCGGTCGCCCGAGCGCCACCGTCCTGACCGAGGAGAAGATCCTCAAGGCGGCGTTCCGCGTGGCGGGATCGCGCGGACCCGCGCAGTTCACCATGACCGCGCTCGCCGCAGCGCTCGGCGTGCGGACCTCGGCTCTGTACCACCACTACGCGAACCGCGATGCGGTGATCCGCGGGATGCGGGCGCGCATCGGCCGGCTCACCGATCTCGCGCCGCTGCAGGATGCCGATGCCGTGGAGGCGCTGTTCGGATGGGGCGTCAGCTATCGCAAGGCCCTGCTCACCGCACCGGGGGCGATCGTGCTCCTGGCCACCCTCCCCATCGACGCGGATCGGGAGTCCTTCGTGCAGTACGAGGCGGTCACCGATCGACTGCTCGCGGCCGGCTGGCCTTCGGCGCGGACCCTCGACACGATCGTCGCCCTCGAGTCCTTCATCATCGGCTCCGCCCTCGACGCGCTCGCCCCCGGGGACAACATGTCTCCCGGTGCACTGGCCGACGAGTTCCCCCGCTACGCCGAGTCCGAGCGCCTCCGCGCGGCGGCCGGCGACGACCCCGCCGCGGCGACCTTCCGCATCGGCTTGCGTGCCCTCATCACCGGCCTCGCCGCCTGGGCCGTCCCGCCCGCGGACATCAGACCTCCGGCGGTCACCCCGTCCCTCTAGGCTGTGCACATGGCCCAACGAGACGACATCGAATGCTGGCTCACCGACATGGACGGCGTGCTCGTCCATGAGAACGACGCCATCCCCGGAGCATCCGAGCTGCTCGCCGGCTGGGAGACCGCCGGCATCCCGTACCTGGTGCTCACCAACAACTCGATCTTCACCGCCCGCGACCTGTCGGCACGCCTCCGCACGAGCGGACTGCACGTGCCGGAGGAGCGGATCTGGACCTCGGCCCTCGCCACCGCATCGTTCCTGCAGCAGCAGCTCCCCGGCGGCTCGGCGTTCGTGATCGGCGAGGCCGGCATCCTCACCGCCCTGCACGACGCCGGCTTCATCATGACCGAGACGAACCCCGACTTCGTCGTCGTCGGCGAGACGCGCAACTACTCGTTCGAGGCCATCACGAAGGCCATCCGCCTCATCATCGGCGGCGCGCGCTTCATCGTCACGAACCCCGACGCGACCGGACCGAGCGCCGACGGCCCGCTGCCGGCGACGGGGGCGATCGCCGCCCTCATCACGAAGGCCACGGGCAAGGAGCCGTACGTCGTCGGCAAGCCGAACCCGATGATGTTCCGCTCCGCGCTGAACAAGATCGGCGCGCACTCGAAGCGCACCGGCATGATCGGCGACCGCATGGACACCGACGTGGTCGCCGGCATCGAGGCGGGCCTGCACACCGTGCTCGTGCTCACCGGCATCAGCGACCAGGCCGAGATCGAGAAGTACCCGTTCCGGCCCGACGAGATCGTGCAGTCGGTCGCCGACCTGCTGCCGCGGATCACCGACACGATCACGACGGTCAAGACGAAGAAGTGACGCGTGGGCGCGCTTGACGAGGGCGAGCGGATCCGCGCGGCGGATGCCGCGGCATGGCGCGCCTGGCTCGAGGAGAACCACGAACGCGCGGCCGGCGTCTGGCTCCTGAGCGTGCGCGGCACGGACGCCGGCGGCGTCGGCTACGAGGACGCCGTGCGGCAGGCGCTCTGCTTCGGATGGATCGACGGCCCGGTGCGCGTCTTCGACGAGGGAAGCGACGACCGCGCCAACGGGCAATGGTTCTCGCCGCGCCGCCCCGGCAGCGGATGGGCCGCGACGAACAAGGCGCGCATCGCCCTGCTCGAGGCGGAAGGGCTGCTCGCGCCGGCCGGCATCCGGGTGCTGGAGGTCGCGAAGGCCAACGGGTCCTGGACGGTGCTCGACGGACCGGAGGCCGGGATCGAGCCCGACGAGTTCGCCGCAGCGCTCGACGCCGTGCCCGCGGCGCGGGAGAACTGGGACGCGTTCCCGAAGTCGGTCAAGAAGTTCGGACTCACGCACATCGCGATGGCGAAGCGACCCGATACGCGGTCGGCGCGCATCGCGAAGATCGTGGCGGATGCCGCGGAGGGGAAACGCCCATGAACCAGAGCGACGTGCTGTTCCTCGTCGTCTTCCTGATCCTGCTCAGCTCGCTGACGGTGATCATCGTGCAGTTCGTACGCTCCCGCCGACGCGGCGGCCAGGGCGACGGCCGCGGCGGCAACTGGTGGGAAGGCCCCTGGGACGAAGACGACCCGAAGCGCTGACCGCAGCGCTCAGGACGCCAGCGAGGCCCCCGGGATCGCCGCCAACAGCTCCTTCGTGTACGGATGCTGCGGATCGTCGAAGATGCGCTCCGGAGTTCCGCTCTCCACGACGACGCCCCGCTGCATGACGTGCACCTCGTCGGAGATCATCCGCACGACCGCGAGGTCATGGCTGATGAACAGGTAGCTGAGCCCGAGACGTCGCTGAAGGTCGGCGAGCAGGTCGAGGATCTGCGCCTGCACCAGCACGTCGAGGGCCGACACCGCTTCGTCGAGGACCACGAGCTCCGGCTCGAGGGCGAGCGCCCTGGCGATGGCCACGCGCTGCCGCTGCCCACCCGAGAGCTCGTGCGGCAGGCGCTCGGCCATGGCCGCGGGAAGAGCGACCTGCTCCAGGAGCTCCAGGACGCGGGCGTGCCGGGTGGTCGCGGTGCCGATGCGGTGCACCCGCAAGGGCTCCGCGATCGACTGCTCGACCGTGTAGCGCGGGTCGAGCGAGGCGTAGGGGTTCTGGAACACCGGCTGGACCCTCCGGCGCAACGCGAAGAGCTCCTTGCGGCGGAGTCCGGTCAGATCGAGGCCGTCGAACAGGATGGATCCCGATGTGACGTCCTCGAGACCCAGCACCATGTTGGCGGTCGTCGACTTGCCCGAGCCCGACTCCCCCACGATCGACACGGTCGTGCCGCGACGGATCGAGAAGCTCACGCCGTCGACGGCGGTGAAGCTCTGCGCCTCGCCCGGCTTCGGCGAGCGCAGCGCGAACTCTTTACGGAGGTCCCGTACCTCGACGAACGGCGTCTCCGACGCGACGGACTCGCGCTGCGGCAACGGGTCACGACGGGACGCGAGGCTGGGCGCGGCCGCGAGCAGCTGCCGGGTGTACTCGTGCTGCGGGTTTCCGAGCACCTCGGCCGAGGTGCCCTCTTCGACGATCTTGCCGCGGAACATCACGACGATGCGGTCGGCGCGCTCGGCGGCGAGCGCCAGGTCGTGCGTGATGAGGAACAC
Source organism: Microbacterium luteolum (assembly GCF_039533965.1). Lineage (NCBI taxonomy): Bacteria > Bacillati > Actinomycetota > Actinomycetes > Micrococcales > Microbacteriaceae > Microbacterium > Microbacterium luteolum. Next base: position 3,053,894 of record NZ_BAAAUN010000001.1, on the reverse strand, counting down.
CGCGGTGCCGAGCTCGTCGGTCAGCTCGTCGAGCTGGTCGAGGATGCGGCGCTGCACGGTGACGTCGAGAGCGGAGGTCGGCTCGTCGGCGATGAGCAGCCGCGGCGTGCAGGCGAGCCCCATGGCGATCAGCACCCGCTGGCGCATGCCGCCGGAGAACTCGTGCGGGTACTGGCGCGCGCGGTTCGCGGCATCCGCGATCCCCACCATCTCGAGCAGCTCGACGACCCGGGCCGTCGTGGCGTCGCCCGACGTGCGGCCGTGCACCTCGAGCGCCTCGCCGATCTGGTCGCCGACCCGCATGAGCGGGTCGAGGTTGGACATCGGGTCCTGCGGGACGAGGCCGATCCCCGCGCCGCGCAGCGAGATCATCGCGTTCTCGCCGAGCTCGGTGAGCTCGCGCCCGTCGAAGCGGATGCTGCCGGCGGTGATCACTCCGTTGTCCGGGAGGAGCCGGTTGACGGCCGCAGCCGTCGTGGACTTCCCGGATCCGGACTCGCCGACCACGGCGACCGTCTCTCCCGCGGCGACGTCGATGTTGACGTCGCTGATCGCGGTGACCAGCTCGGAGCCGGTCCGGAAGGCGACCGCCAGGCCCTTGATGCTCAGCACGGGCTCGGTGATGCTCATGGTGTTCTCGTTCCTTCGGTTTCACGGGAAGTCGCGGTGTCACGGGATGTCTGGTCGCCCAGGAGTGCGGGGAGGACCGATCGCCACAGGGTCTCGGTCGTGGCCGGTTCGGTGGCGAGGAGGCGGTTGCCGAGCATCACGACGGCCATGCCGGCGCCGGGGATGATGCCGAGGGCACAGCCGGTGAAGCCGGGGTGCCACAGCATCCGCTGTTCGTGACCGTCGACCCGGACCGTGTCGCTGCGCCAGCCGAGCGCCTGGCCGGAGTCGGGTCCGTCGCGGAACAGCTCGGCGACGGCATCCGGATTCCACAGATCGGCGTGCTGCGCGGGAGCGGCGAGCGCCGTGCCGAGCGTGAGCAGGTCGTCGGCGGTGCTGAACAGTCCGGCGTGCCCGGCGATCCCGCCGAACGCATGGAAGCAGTTGCCGTCGTTCGCCGCCCCGGCGATCTCCTCCTCGCGCCAGGCGAAGTGACGTCGGGAGGTGAGGATCGGATAGGGCTCGCCCGTGGCCACCATGCGGCGCTCCGCGATATCGCCGACCGCGGTCGATGCGACCGGGGTCGCCACGGGCCCGAAGCCCGTGCGGTCGAGTCCGAGCGGCGTGGTCACGAGGTCGCGGACCGCGGCGTCCAGCGGCATGCCCGTGACGGCGGCGACGATGCGGCCGAGCAGCAGGAAGCCGAGATCGGAGTACTGGCGCCCCTCGTCGAGTGCGTAGCGCAGGGGCATGGCGTCCATGGCGGTGACCGGGTCGCGCGGGTCCAGATACAGCGGCTGCCATTCCCAGAGACCGGCGCGATGCTGCAGCAGGTGGCGGAGCGTCGTCGGCGGCGCGCATGCGGTGCCGGGAAGGAAGCGCGAGACGAGGTCGTCGAAGCGGAGGTCGCCACGGCCGACCAGGGCGAGCACGGCCGTCGTGGTCGCGGCAACCTTGGTCACGGAGGCGATGTCGAACGCGGTATCCCCCGTCATCGGCGCTCCCGCGACGTCGGCGTGACCGCCGGCGGCCACGTCGCGCCCGGACGGCGAAGCGATGCCGACCACGACGCCCGCCGGAGCGGAAGACCCTGCCAACACGGCCTCGACAGCCTGCACGGCGCTCATGCGCGCACCTCCTCATGGATCCGGCTGTGCGCGGGCCGGATGTCCGCGAGCACCTCGGCTTCGACGTCGGGCGCGAGCGCATCGATGCCGAATCCGAGGCCGGCGCCGAGCTCGAGCACGTCACCCTCGGAGCGGATGCCGCCGATCACGGGCGACCGCCGGAGCCAGAGCGCCGCGTCCAGATCGTGCACCTCGTCGGGAGCCAGGACCGCCGCGAGATGCGCGGTGGCGGTGACCCCGACCGGAGACTCCATCATGCAGCCGAACACGATGCCGAGCCCGGCTTCCTGCGCGGCACGGGCCGCCGCGACGGCCTCGGTCGGACCGCCGGTCTTCGCCAGCTTGATGTTCACGAGGTCGGCGGCGCCGCGGTCCGCGATCGCCCGGACGTCGCGTTCGGTGCGCACGGCCTCGTCGGCCATGATCGGGGTGCCGACGGCCGCCGTGACCGTCGCCAGCCCTTCGAGGTCGGATGCCGCGACGGGCTGCTCGACCAGCTCGATGTCGAGCCCCTCGTCCTCGAGGGCGCGGATCACCCGGATCGCGGTCTCCGGGTCCCAGGCCTGGTTCGCATCGATACGAAGCGTGATCGCCGGGCCGACGGCGGCGCGCACGGCCCGGAGACCCGCGACCGTGTCGTGCGCGGCGGAGGCCTTGATCTTGAGGCAGCCGAATCCGGCCGCGACGTGCGCGATCGCCTGTTCCGCCAACTCCGGCGGAGGCGCGGTCGACAGCGTCATGTCCGTGCGGAGGCGCGACGGCGCCGTCGCGCCGTTCCCCAGAAGCGCCTCCGCGACGGACAGCCCCCGCTGTCGCGCGGCGAGATCCGCCACCGCGCACGCGACCCCGCTGCGAGCGGCCGCATTCCCCCAGATCGACGCGGCGATGACGCCGGCCAGCGCAGGGTCGCCGGCTCGCCTCCCGGCGACCGCGGCACCGAGCGGTCCGGTCACCGCGGCGGCGACGCTCTGCGGGCTCTCCCCCGTGACACGCCAGCTCACCGCCGCCTCGCCCCAGCCGACGCGGCCATCCGCATCGGTGGCCTCGACGAGCACCACGTCGAGGCGATCCGTGCGGCGCACCGCCGTGACGAAGGGTCGCACCAGCGGCGACGACACCCGCAGCACGCGCATCCGCTCCACGACGCTCATGCCCACTCCCTGCGCATCCGCTGCTCCGGTTCGCCGAAGTCGGGCTGGGTGCGGGTCGCTCCGTCGGCCTGCCAGCCGCGGGACTCGTAGAAGCCGATGGAGGGCGCGTTGGCAGCGAAGACCCAGAGCGTGGCGGCATCCGCCCCCGCCGCGCGGAGGGCCTCGGCGGCCGTCGACAGCAGCGCCGTGCCGACCCCGCCGCCGTGCGTGCGCGGCGAGACGTACAGGGAGTGCACCGCCCCCTCGCCGTCGCTCACGGCGTAGCGGGTGAGGCCGACGACCTCGCCGTCGCGCTCGGCGACCAGCAACTCGCCGACCGGGTCGGCCAGCACACGTCGCCACAGGGCCTCAGCGCGCTCATCGGTCATCGCGTCGATCGCGGATGCGGGCAGGATGCCGCGGTAGCTCTCCCGCCAGCATCCCAGAAACACGCCGAGCACCCCGGACAGGTCGTCCGGGGTCGCAGGGCGCACCTCGACGTTCACGATGCCGCGGCCTCCGCGAGCGTGAGAGAGTCGATGCCGGACACGGGCTGCGGCATCACGAGCGGACCGGCACCCGGGGTGATCGTGCCGAGGATGCGCGGTTCCCGCGCCCCGGTGCCGCCGGGGACGATGGCCGAGACGCCGTGCATCGTGCACCAGCCGATCAGCGCGAGGAGGATCGCCTCCTTGCTGTCCGCCGGGGCGCCGAGCTCATCGGCGAGGACGACCCGCGTGCCCGGCAGGGCTGCGCGCAGTCCGTCGAGGATCAGCGGATTGCGGCATCCGCCTCCCGACACCGCGAGGAACTCGATGCCGGCCGTCGCCACATCGCGCGCGACGGTCTGCACCGTGAGCTCGGTGAGCGTGCGCACGACGTCTTCGACCGGGATCTCGCGCCCCTGCGCCGCGAGGTGCTCGTGCACGTAGCCGAGGTGGAAGTGCTCCTTGCCCGTGCTCTTCGGCGGGGTCAGCGCGTAGTACGGGTCGGCGAGCAGCGCCGCGAGCAGCGCGTCGTCGACGTGCCCCGTGCGCGCGATCCGGGCGTCGTCGTCGTACCCGAGCGGGTTGAGACCATGCTCCACGATGACCGCGTCGACGAGCGCGTTCGCCGGGCCGATGTCGTACGCGACGAGGCCGTCGGGTCGCACCACCGTCATGTTCGAGATGCCGCCCAGGTTCAGGGCCGCCGAGACCCCGGCGTGCGTGCGCAGCAGCAGCTCGTCGAGGAACGAGACCAGGGGTGCGCCGTGCCCGCCCGCCGTGATGTCGCGGATGCGGATGTCGGAGACGACCGGGGCTCCGACGCGCTCGGCGATCCAGGCGGGCTGCCCGATCTGCAGCGTTCCGAGCGCGTGCGCGCCGTCGACCCAGTGGTAGACGGTCTGCCCGTGCGAGCAGATCGCGTCGACGCCGCCGACCTCGGCGGAGATGTCGGCGGCGACCTCGGCGAACGCCTGCCCGATGAGCGTGTCGAGCTCGGCGACCTCGGCGAGCGTGGTCTGCGCGGGCGGGAGCGCGGCGATCAGCCTGGCGCGGAGCTCGGCGGCGTACGGCACGCTCGTCGAGGCGAGGACGGTCCCCCGCAGAGCGACACCGGATGCCGAGGGGGCGTCGTTCGCCGTGAAATCCACGACGGCCGCATCGATCCCGTCGTGCGAGGTGCCGGAGATGAGTCCCAGGACGCGCATCAGTTCTCCTCCAGTGCTGTCCGCAGCCGGCCGTCGGCGGCGGTGATCCGTGCGGTGGCCTCGGTGAGGTCCTCGCCGCGGCGGAGCATGATCGACGCGATCTTCACGTCGTAGCCCGCCGTCTCGAGGGCGCCGATCGCGGCTTCCCGATCGACGGCGGCGATCGACTGCACCATACGGGTGGCGCGCTCGCGGAGCTTGTGGTTGGTCGCCTTCAGGTCGACCATCAGGTTGCCGTAGGCCTTGCCGCCTCGCACCATGACGATGGTCGAGAACATGTTGAGCACCAGCTTCTGCGCGGTGCCCGACTTGAGGCGCGTCGAGCCGGAGAGCACCTCGGGGCCGACCTCGACCTCGATGCCGTGCTCCGCGGCCGCGCTGAGCACGGTGCCCGTGTTGCAGGACAGCCCGACGGTCAGTGCGCCGCGCTCCCGCGCACGCCGGATCGCGGCCACGACGTAGGGCGTGCGTCCGCTGGAGGCGATGCCGATCACGGTGTCGAGCGGGCCGATGCCCGCCTCGTCGATCGCGGCGCTGCCCGCGTCGGCGTCGTCCTCAGCGCCCTCGACCGGATTCACGATCGCTCCGGGGCCGCCGGCCATGATCGCGAAGACGAGCTCCGGCGGAGTGCTGAACGTCGGCGGGCACTCCGAGGCGTCGACGACCCCGATGCGTCCCGGCGTCCCCGCGCCGACGTAGACGAGCCGCCCGCCGCGAGCCATGCGCTCGGAGGTCGCCTCGATGGCCGGGACGATCTGCGGGAGCGCCCGCTGCACGGCACCGGGCACCGTGGCATCCGCGTCGTTCATCGTCTGCGCGAGCTGGGCGACGCTCATCAGGTCGAGTTCCGCATAGCGCGGGTCGCTCGCCTCGGTGGCGAGTCCGCCGAGATCCTCCATCGTCATCGCTTGCCCCTGTTCCGCGGGTCGAGACTGTCGCGCAGTCCGTCGCCGAGCAGGTTCAGGCCCACCACGAGCAGGACCACGATCACACCGGGGGCGATCATCGTCCAGGGGGCGATGGTCACGAGCGTGCGCGCCTCGAAGATCATCGATCCGAGCGACGGCGCCGGCGGCGGCGTCCCCAGGCCGAGGAAGCTCAGCGACGCCTCGGTGAGCACGGCCCACGACAGCGAGAGCGTCACCTGCACGATGATGATCGACGTGATGTTGGGCAGCACATGGCGGAACATGGTCGCCATGCGGCTCTGCCCGGTGCTCTTCGCGGCCTTGACGTACTCGACCTCGCGGAGCGACAGCACAGGACCGCGGGTCACCCGGATGAAGATCGGCACGTAGACGATCGCGATGGCCACGGCGATAGTGAACCAGTTGCGCTCGAAGACCGAGGCCAGCGAGAGGGCGAGCAGCAGCGGCGGGAACGCGAAGAGCACGTTCGTGACCGCCGTGATCGCGCCGTCGGAGAAGCCGCGGTAGAAGCCGGCGATCAGACCGCACACCGTGCCGACGACCGTGGCGAAGGCGACGGCGACGAGCGAGATCAGGGCGGAGTTCGCGACGCCGGCGGCCACGCGGGAGAACACATCGCGGCCGAACTGGTCGGTGCCGAACCAGTGCGCACCCGACGGCGGCTGCAGGCGCGACGGCGGGTCCTGAGCGAGTGGATCGAACGGCAGCAGCCCGAACGCCGAGACGATGCTGAGCACACCGAGGAGGACGACGATGACGAGTCCGGTGAGACCGCTCCTGCTGCGCAGCAGCAGCCGCACGCGCTCCATCGTGCGTCCGCCGCCGGGGGCGAGAGCAGGGGTCTGAGAGATGTCGGTCATGCGGCACGCACCCGAGGATCGATGACCCGGTACAGCAGGTCGGTGAGCAGGTTGACGATGACGAACGCGAGCGCGATCACCAGCACGGTGCTCTGCACGAGCGCGTACTCCTTCTGCTGGATGCCGAGGAGCACCTGGCGGCCGATGCCGGGGAGCGAGAAGATCTGCTCCACCACGACCGCACCGCCGAGGAGGTAGCCGAACTGCAGGCCCGTCATGGTGACGATCGGCACGAGCGCGTTGCGCAGCACGTGCCGGATCTGCAGGCGACGCGGTGGCACGCCCTTCGCGCGCGCGGTGCGGATGAAGTCGTTGGCGCGGATCTCCAGCACGGCGGTGCGCGTGGTCCGCATGATCGGGGCGGCGATGCCGAAGCCGAGGACGATCGACGGGAGCAGCATCTGCTGGAGGTTCAGCAGCGGGTCCTGGAAGAGCGTGGCGAAGCCCTGACCGTTGGGGTTGAACCCGAACGAGGAGGCCAGGATCGCGAGCAGCGCGGTGCCGAGCAGGAACGCGGGGATCGAGAGCCCGGCGAGCCCGACGACCTGGCCGAAGCCGTCGCGGACCGAGTCGGGCTTCGAGGCGGAGAGCATGCCGAGCGGGATGCCGATGGCGAGGGCGATCACGATCGAGAAGATCGCGAGCTCGAAGGTCACCGGCAGGGCGGCGAGGGTGAGGTCGAGCACGCTGGTCTGCGCGCGCGAGGAGAAGCCGAGGTTGCCGGTGAAGATGTTGCCGAGCCACGAGAAGAACTGCACGAACAGCGGCTGGTCGAGACCGTAGTAGGCCTCGAGAGCGGCGCGCTGCGCGGGTGTGAGGGCGGCTGCCTCGGTGCCGAGGCCCGAGCTGATCTGGTCGCCGGGGATGGCGCGCAGCATCAGGAAGACGAAGACGGCCACGCCGAGGAGCGTGCCGAGGGCTGCGAGGATGCGGCGCAGCACGGTGTTGCGGAGGATCTGTCTGAACATGCGAGTGTGAGGCTGCCTGTCGTCGGGGAGGAGGCGGCGCCGGCCGGTCGTGCACCGGCGCCGCATCCGTCCGCTACTTGATGGAGGTCGTCCGCAGGTACTGGAGCGAGCCGTTCACCATCGGAACGAAACCGTCGACGGACGACGCCGTCGCGGTGTAGGTGTAGCTGGTGAACAGCCAGATCCACGCGGCGTTGTCCTCGAGGTTCTCGGAGACCTGCGCGTAGATGTCCTTGCGCTCATCGGCATCCGCCGTCTGACGGCCCTCGGCGAACAGCGCGTCGAGCTCGGGCGAGGAGTACCCGGCGACCTTGTTCAGGTTTCCGGTGCTGGTGAAGTACCGGCCGTACATGCCGTCGGGGTCGGGGCGTCCGCCGTTGAGGGCGACCGCGGCATCGAAGTCCGCGGCGATCCAGCGGTCGACGAACGCACCGGACTCGAGCACCTCGATCTCGAGGGTGATGTCGGCGTCGGCGAGCTGGGCCTTGAGGTTCTGGGCCTCGTTCACCGAGGTGGCGTACTCGCCCTGCGAGACGATCGCGTTGATCGTGACGCCGTCCTCCTTGCCCGCCTTCTTCAGGTACTCGGCCGCCTTGTCGAGGTCGCGCTCCGGGCAGGGGCGCGCGTCGGGGTCGGACTTGTACGCCGGCGACGTGATCGGCCCCGTGACCTCTCCCTCGCCGAGGGCGGCGGTGTCGAGGACTTCCTGACGGTCGATCGCGCACTGGATGGCGAGACGCACGTTGACGTCGGCGAGGTCGCCGCGCGTCGCGTTCAGCTGCAGGGCGTGGTAGCTGAGCTGCGGGGTGGTCGCGACCTCGACGTTCGCGCCCTCGGCGGTCTGGGCGACCAGCGGGTCGTCGAACACGGCGAGCTGGACGTTGCCGGACTGCATCGCCGAGACGATCGAGGACTCGTCGGGGATGACGCGGAACTCGACCGTGTCGAGCAGCGCGGTGTCGCCCCAGTAGTCGTCGTTCTTCGCGAGCGTGAGCGACTGGCTCGGCGAACGGTCCTCGAGGACGAAGGGTCCGGTGCCGTTCGGCGTGGTGTTCAGCGCCTCCTCGGTGTCGTCCGAGGAGAGCATCGCCATGTTGATCACGGCGAGGTTGGCGGGAAGCGCGGCGTCGGGGGCGCTCAGCGTGAGCGTCACGGTCGACTCGTCGGTCGCCTCGACGGCCGTGACCGACGCGAGCGAGCTGCGTGCGACGGCGGCGGTGGCCTCGAGGGCGATCGCGTCGAGCGAGTACTTGACGTCCTCGGATCCGAACGTGCTGCCATCCGCGAAGGTCACGCCCTCGCGCAGCTTGAGGGTGACGGTGAGCCCGTCCTCCGAGACGTCCCAGGACTCGGCCAGCCCGGGGACGACGTTGAGCTCCTCGTCGAACTCGGTGAGGGTGCCGTAGAGGTTCTGCAGGACGTTGACGGCCTGGAACTGCGTGGCCTTCCAGGGGAACAGGGTGTCGGGGTCGCTGGTGACGCCGATGACGAGATCGCCGCCTGCGGTGCCCTCCGAGGGGGACGGATCGGATGCCGGGGCGGAGCACCCGGTCATGACGAGGGCCAAGATGGCGCCCGTCGCGGTGAGAGCGCCCAGTGACGCCCGCCGTGCTGTGCTCATTGCTGATTCCTCCTGCTGGCTGGGACGCGTCGCCGTGGCGTCGGGGAGGCGCTTGCGCCTGCTCGCCCGCGAACATCGTCGGTCTTGGTGGTACCAAAAGTACACGAAACTCACTTCTTATGTAACAGAAGTTCCTCTAGTGTTATGAAACATCGATCGGAGACCTCCATGCCCCATCACGCCGCCCTCGACGACGCCGGCGGGCACCCTGTTCTCGTGCGCATGCGCGCGATCCGCCCCGAGCTGCGCCCCAGCGAGCAGCGGATCGCCGATCTCTTCCTCGCGAGCCCCGCCGAGACGGCAGGGCTGTCCATCGCCGAACTGGCGCAGCGGTGCGACACCTCGACCACCTCCGTCGTGCGATTCTGCAAGCGGCTCGGCTACGACCACGTGCGCGAGCTGCGCAACCACGTCCTGCGCGACGTGGAGCGCGAGACCTTCGACACCGCGGCCCTCCCCGACGTCTCCGGCGACATCGACCGCAACGACACCCTCGCCGACATCGTCGCGAAGGTGTCGCTCGCCGAGACCCTGTCGCTGGCCGACACCGCCAAGGTGCTCGACACCGACGCGCTGCGCGCGACCGTCGACGCGATCAACTCCACGTCGAGGGTCGACATCTTCGGCGTCGGCGCGAGCTCGATCGTCGGGCTCGACCTGCAGCGCAAGCTCACCCGCATCGGCCGGACCGCCCTGGACTGGTCCGATCCGCATGCCGCGTGGACGTCCGCGGCCACCCTCGGACCCGGCAACGTCGCCATCGCGGTCTCGCACAGCGGCGCGACGACCGACACGATCGAGTTCCTCCTGCTGGCCCGCCGCGCGGGAGCCACCACGATCGCGATCACCAACCACGCCGGAGCTCCGCTCGCCGACCAGGCCGACATCGTGCTCACCACGGCAGCCAGGGAGACCGGGTTCCGCTCGGGGGCTCTCGGCAGCCGGATCGCCCAGCTCATGGTCGTCGACTGCATCTTCATCGGCGTCGCCCAGTCGAACTACGACCGCTCGATGGAGGCGCTGCGCGACACCTACGCCGCCGTGCACCGCGTCAGAGCGGGCGGCGCGTGACGAGCAGCCGCAACCGCACAGGGCTCTTCGCCGCCTTCGCGAGCCTCGGCGTGACCGCGGCGTTCATCCCCGCGGTGCTGCCGTCGGCGGAGCGGATGCTGTCGGCCGAGCTCAGCGCAGCCGTGCCGGCGCTGTTCGCCGGGCTCCTCGTCGGCGTGCTGCTCTCCGGACCGCTGCTCGTGCGGCGTCCCGCGCGAGTGACGCTGATCCTCGGCAGCGCGCTCCAGGCGGTCGCGCTCGTCGCCGCCGCATGGGCGGGCGACCCTGCACTCTTCATCGCCGCAGCCGCGCTGGCAGGACTCGGGTTCGGGCTCGTCGAGGCCGCGGGCTCCGTCGCCGCCAAGGCCGCGGCGACCGGCAGCGCGACCGGGCTGCTCAGCGCGCTCATGGGCACCGTGGCCGTCTGCGCCGCGCTCACGCCGCTCGCCGTGGCCGCCGGAGCTGCGGCGATGCCGGTGCTCAGCATCCTCGCCGTCGTCCCCCTCGGAACCATCGCCCTGCTCGCGGGAGGGCACGAGCCGTCGGCATCCGCGTCCGATGCGCCTGCGCGACGCGAGGTGCGGGCGCTGCTCCCGCTTCTGCCGTTCGCGATCGCCCTACCGCTGTACGTCGGCGTCGAGACCGTGCTGTCCGGATGGTCGGCGGTCATCCCGGCGCGAGCACTCACCCTCGACCCTGCCGCCGCAGCCCTCGGGACCTCCGCCTTCTGGGCGCTGATGGCCGTCGGCCGGTTCGGGGCCGCCGGGCTCCGACGCCGCGCGGTGTCGCCGAGCGCGATCCTCGCCGTCGGTACGATCGGCGCCGCCTGTCTGATGACTGCCGCGGGGCTGCTGGTGAACGATGCGCCCGCGGGCGCACTCGTCGCCCTCGCGGCATCCGTGGTCCTCCTGGCTCCGAGCTACGGCCTCATCCTCGGACTCGCACTCGACCGTCTCGACGCCGCGCGCAGCGCCGCCGTGACGGGCACCCTGGTGGCGTGCGGAGCCGTGGGCGGCACGTTCGTCCCGAGCCTCGTGCTGCTGATCGGCCGCGACCCGGCATCGAGCACGACGCTGATCGTCTCGGCCGCGCTGTGCGCCGTCGTGCCGGTGCTCGTGCTGATCGCGGCACGGGCGCGGCAGAGGACCTCCACGACGAACTGACCGGCGCGACTTCTCCTCCACAGCGCGGCGCAATGGTCACTTCGTCCACCATCGCTGAGCACGTATTTTCCTGGTCACCGGGAATATTGGTTTCTTCGATAACCTGCTGGCGTATCCCGAACCTGAGCCGCAGAATGGGAGCGTGTACGTGTCCGCAGAGACCTTGACGATCGTCATCAGCGCGATCGGCATCGTGCTGACCCTCGGGGCGAGCCTGTTCGCGGGTTTCGCCTGGATGGTGCGCCACATCGACGAGCGCATCGACGCCGTCGACAAGAAGCTCAGCGCCCGCATCGACTCTGTCGAGGAGAAGCTCAGCGCCCGCATCGACGCCCTGGCCGACGAGGTCACCGGAGTGAAGATCGCGATCGCGAGGCTCGAAGGACCGCCCCGCCACCTCGTCACCGCGAGCAGCTAGCGCAGCACGAGGGCCGCAGCGCCGATCAGCGGACCTTCATCGCCCAGACCGGAGCGCACGACGCGCGCACGACGGGAGTACTCGTGGGCGGCGCTCGCGGTGAGCGCCTGCTGCACGAGGTCGATGTAGTCGTCGGAGACGCGGGAGAACCCCCCGCCGATGGCGACCGTGTCGAGGTCGACGAGGGTCGCGGCATCCGCCAGCGCCTCGCCGACGGCCTTCGCCGAGCGCTCGATCGCAGCGCGCGCGACGGCGACGCCCGCTGCAGCATCCCGGGCGAGATCCTCGCCGGTCGCGCCGTTCCAGCCCTGCTGCTGCGCCCAGGCCGCGCTCGCGGGGCCGGAGGCGATCTCCTCGAGCGTCAGCCCGCCCTCGCGGCGCACCTGGCCCAGATGGCCGGCATTGCCGGTGGCACCGGGGATGTAGGCGCCGTTCACGACAAACCCGCCGCCGACACCCGTCGACACGACGATCGACAGGGACGCACCGGCATCCTGCGTGGCACCGAGCCACGATTCGGCGAGCGCGAGGGCTCCGCCGTCGTGCCCGAGCACGGTCGGCACCTCGCGCCCCACGCCGGCGGACGCCGCCTCGCGCACTGCCGCGGCCAGGCCGAAACCCCGCGCCAGAGGCATGTTCACGGGCATGATCGCGCCTGCGACACGGTCGATGGGTCCGGCGCTTCCCGCTCCGGCGCCGACGACCTCGGCACCGTCGGGCAGGGCGGCGAGCGCGTGAGCGACGATCGCCTGCACGGCGGCGGTCAGCGACTCGAAGGTCGCCTGACGGCCGGTCGCCTGCCTGCTGCGGCTGCCCGCGACGAGCGCGCCGTCTTCGCCGACGAGCGCGGCCTCCATCTTCGTGCCGCCCACATCGACGGCCAGGGCATAGCGAGTCACTGCGGGTCGAGTCCGAGGTCGTCGAGGTCGAAGGCGGCACGCCACTCGAGGCCCTCGGCTTCGATCGCGGCCTGGGCACCGGTCTTGCGGTCGACGATGACGGCGACGGCGACGATCTCGGCACCTTCGCGACGGAGGGCCTCGACGGCCTTGAGGGCGGACTGCCCGGTGGTGGATGTGTCCTCCAGCACGACGACGCGCTTGCCCTTGACGTCGGCACCCTCGATCTGACGGCCGCGGCCGTGGTCCTTCGGCTCCTTGCGCACGACGAACGCGTCGAGGGGGCGGTCGGCGGCGACCGAGGCGTGCAGCACCGAGTTCGCGATCGGGTCGGCGCCGAGCGTGAGCCCGCCGACGGCGACGATGTCGAGGTCGCCGATGAGGTCGAGCATGATCCGCCCGATCGCGGGAGCAGCCCGGTGATCGAGGGTCAGCTTGCGCATGTCGACGTAGTACGTCGCCTTCTTGCCGCTGGAGAGGGTGAAGTCGCCGTGGAACACCGCCTCGTCCTTGATCAGGTCGAGAAGCGTCTGGCGGTCTGCGTCGAGTGCGGTCACGGCATCCAGTGTAGAAGCACGGTTGAACCGGCCGAGCCCGGTGGCATATGATTCCGTCATACGGAAGTTAGCGTTCGCTGTGTGAATAGTTGAGATCGAGAAGAGGAGACATCGTGTCTACCCACCGCCAGATCGCCGCGATCAACTACGAGACGGCCGTCCGCGCCGTCGCCATCGCGATGGAGGTGGGAGAGAGCCACGGCGTCAAGACCGTCGTCGCCGTCGCCGATCCTTCGATGACGCTCATCGCCTACGGCATGACCGATGGAGCCACCCCGCACAGCGCCGAGACCAGCCGCCGCAAGGCCGCGACCTCGGCATCCACTCGTCGTCGCACCGGGATGATCCCGGAAGCGCTCAGCATCACCCTGCCGCTCGCCACCGGCGGCACCCTCACGACCGTCGACGGCGGCGTGCCGATCTTCTTCGGCGACGTGCACGTCGGCGGGCTGGGTGTGGCCGGAGGAACGCCCGTGCAGGATGCGGAGATCGCCCTCGAGACACTGCAGCGCCTCGGCGCCCGAAGAGAAGGAATGCCCGCATGACCTCGTATCTCACCCGAGCAGACCTCTCGGTGGCCGCGCCGATCGTCGAGTTCGCCGAGGCGTCGCTCGCCGACGCCGGGCGCGACTCCGAGGCCTTCTGGCGCGAGGCCAGTGCGATCATCCACGACCTCGGTCCTCGGAACGCGCAGCTGCTGCAGAGACGTGCCGAGCTCCAGCAGCGCATCGACGACTTCCACCGCGCGAACCCCGGCGCCCCCGACCGCGACGCGTACCGGGCTCTGCTCACCGAGATCGGCTATCTCGTCCCGGTTCCGGATGCCGTCTCCGTGACGACGGAGGACGTCGACGCGGAGATCGCGACGATGGCCGGCCCGCAGCTGGTCGTTCCGCTGCTGAACGCCCGGTTCGCGCTGAACGCCGCCAACGCCCGCTGGGGCTCCCTGTACGACGCGCTGTACGGCACCGACGCCGTCGACCAGACCGGCGACCTGGCTCCCGGCGACCAGCACAACCCGGTCCGCGCCGCCGCGGTCGTCGCCCGCGGGCGGGACCTGCTCGACGAGATCGCCCCGCTGGCTGCGGGTTCGCACCACGACGCGACGGGCTACCGCGTGGACGCGGACGGCCTCGCGGTGCAGACGCCCGGGGGCGACCGCCGCCTCGCCGCCCCGGAGGGCTTCGTCGGCTTCACTGGAGAAGCCGACGCCCCGACCGCCGTGCTGCTGCGTCACCACGGCCTGCACGCCGAGATCGTGATCGACCACGAGGGCTCGATCGGGCGCACCGAGGAGGCGGGCGTGCAGGACATCCTCCTCGAGTCCGCACTCACCGCGATCCTCGATCTGGAGGACTCGGTCGCCGCCGTCGACGCCGACGACAAGGCCCTCGGCTACCGCAACTGGCGCGGGTTCATGGACGGCACGCTCACCGAGTCCGTCACCAAGGCCGGGCGCACGTTCCTCCGCGAGCTCGCCCCCGACCGCACCTACCGCACGCCCGGCGGAGACGAGCTGACGCTGCCGGGACGAGCGGTCCTCTTCGTCCGCAACGTCGGCCACCTCATGCGCACCGACGCTGTGCTCGACCGCGACGGCGAGCAGACCTTCGAGGGGATGCTCGACGCGATCATGACAGCCCTCGGCACCCTCCCCGAGCTCGACGGGCCGAACCGCGGACGCAACTCGCGCACGGGCTCGATGTACATCGTCAAGCCGAAGATGCACGGTCCGGAGGAGGTCGCGTTCACGGCAGAGCTCTTCGGTCGCGTGGAGCAGCTGCTCGGGCTGCCCGCGCGCGCCATGAAGATCGGGATCATGGATGAGGAGCGCCGCACCTCCGTGAACCTCGCGGCCTGCATCGCCGCGGCATCCGATCGCGTCGTCTTCATCAACACGGGGTTCCTGGACCGCACCGGCGACGAGATCCACACGTCGCTGCACGCTGGTCCCTTCCTGCCGAAGGCCGGCATCAAGGCGCAGCCGTTCATGACGGCCTACGAGGCCCGCAACGTCGCGATCGGGCTGGCCGCCGGACTCGGCGGTCGCGCGCAGATCGGCAAGGGCATGTGGGCGGAGCCCGACCTCATGCACGACATGCTCGAGAAGAAGATCGCGCACGTGCGGTCCGGGGCCTCCACCGCCTGGGTCCCGTCGCCGACCGCGGCGACCCTGCACGCGCTGCACTACCACCAGGTCGATGCGTTCGCCGTGCGGGAGACGCTGCCCGCCGTCGACGAGACCTCGCTGGACGTGCTGCTCACGCCGCCGCTCGCCGGAGAGGGCGACCTCACGCCCGAGGTCGTCGTCGATGAGATCGACAACAACGTGCAGTCGATCCTCGGCTACGTCGTGCGCTGGATCGACCAGGGCATCGGCGTCTCGAAGGTGCCCGACATCCGCGGCGTCGGCCTCATGGAAGACAGGGCGACCCTGCGCATCTCCAGCCAGCTGCTGGCCAACTGGCTCACGCACGGCGTCATCACCGAGGCGCAGATCGACGACAGCCTGCGGCGCCTGGCACCGGTCGTCGACGCGCAGAACGCCGGCGATGCCGCGTACGAGCCGCTCGCCTTCCCCGAAGGCGGCCGGCCCGGGATCGCGTACACAGCCGCGAGGCGACTGATCGTCGAGGGTGCGGCGCAGCCGAGCGGATACACCGAGCCGCTGCTGCACGGCCTGCGCCGCGAGAAGAAGGCGGAGCAGGCGGCCGCTGTCGGAGCCCGCAACTAGGCTGGTCGCATGCGCTTGGCCACCTGGAACGTCAACTCCATCCGCACCCGCGTCACCCGCACCGTCGAATTCGCCGTCCGCGAAGACATCGACGTGCTGGCGATGCAGGAGATCAAGTGCAAGCCGGAGCAGTTCCCGTACGGCCCGTTCGAAGAGGCCGGGTACCACGTCGAGGTGCACGGCCTGAATCAGTGGAACGGTGTCGCGATCGCGAGCCGCCTGCCGATCACCGACGTGCGCACCGCGTTCGAGGGGATGCCGGGCTTCGCGAAGGGCCATGAGGGTCCGGATGCTCCGCTCGAGGCCCGCGCGCTGGGCGTGCTGGTCGACGGTGTGCGGGTGTGGAGCCTGTACGTGCCGAACGGGCGCTCGCTCGACGATCCGCACCTCGCGTACAAGCTGCACTGGCTCGAGGCGCTGCGAAACTCCACCGCGGCCGAGCTCGCGGCGAACCCCGAGCTGCCGCTCGCCCTGGTCGGCGACTTCAACATCATCCCCTTCGACCACGACAACGGCGATCCCGACATCGTGGTCGGCCGCTCCACGCACGTCTCGCCGCCGGAGCGCGCCGCCTTCTTCGCGTTCGAAGACGCCGGTGTGACCGACGTCGTGCGCCCGCTCCTCCCCGAGGGGTACACGTACTGGGACTACCAGCGGCTCAAGTTCCCCCGCAACGAGGGCATCCGCATCGACTTCGTGCTCGGTTCGCGCACGTTCGCCGATGCCGTCACCGGCGCCTCGATCCACCGCAACGAGCGCAAGGGCGAGCAGCCCAGCGACCACGTGCCCGTCGTCGTCGACCTCGATCTCGGCAAGGCCGAAGACGACGACGACCTGCCGATGATCTTCTCCTGACGCCTCTCGGTCATTGAGCGAGCGAAGCGAGACGAAACGTCGAGACGAAATGCGCCTGATCGCCACCGACCTCGACGGCACACTTCTCGATTCGTCATCCCACGTCTCCCCGCGCACGCGCGCGGCACTGGATGCGGCCCGTGAGCGCGGCATCCACGTCGTCCCGGTGACGGCACGCCAGCCGATCGGTCTGCGCGCGATCGCGGCCGATGCGGCGTTCGACGGCTGGGCGCTCTGCAGCAACGGGGCGTATGCCGTGCACCTGACCGACGGACGGATGCTGTTCGCCGAGGAGCTCCCCGCCGACACGATCCGCACGCTCGCCGAGGCGCTGCGCGCCAGCATCCCCGGTCTGCTCTTCGCCAGCGTGCGCGATGCCGGGGAGACGTTCGTGGCGCAGCACGGCTACGCCGAGATCGCCGACCTCTCCGACCACAAGCGCGACCCGAAGACGATGGGCGGCGTGCCGCTGGAGCAGGTGCTGGACGCGCCGAGCCTGAAGTTCGTGATCCGGCATCCGGAGCTCGCCCCCGCCGCACTGTTCGACACCCTGCGCTCCCTCGGCCTCACCGGTTTCGAGGCGACGTTATCGGGTGCGCCGTTCGTCGAGGTCATGGCCGAGGGAGTCACGAAGGCCACGGGTCTCGCCCGACTCTGCGCGCACCTCGGCATCGACCGCGCCGACGTCGTGGCGTTCGGCGATGCGCTCAACGACGTCGAGATGCTCCGCTGGGCGGGGCACGGCGTCGCGATGGCCGGAGCAGAGGCCGTCGTGCAGGACGCCGCCGACGAGACGACCGCGTCGAACGACGACGACGGGGTCGCGCAGGTGATCGAGCGGATGCTCGGCTGAGGCCCGCGCGACCTCAGTGCTCGGCGTCACGCAGACGTTCGAGAAGTGGCGGCAGGTCGACGTCGATCGTCCGCCAGAACAGTTGGTCATCCATGGCTACGTAGCCCGCATGAGCCACGATGTTGCGGGTGGCGATGACGCCCCGACGTGCACCGTCTGGCACGCTGTCCAGGTAGACCGCGAAGTCGTCGTTCTCGAACAGGGACGCCACACGCACGATCGCCAGACTCGCTGCCGCGTAGCGCGCAGTGCGCGGCTCGAACTCGTCCGGTCCCCCACGCCTCGCTACAGCCAGATAACTGTCGATGTCTTCGAGGCTGTCGAGGAACCTGGCGCGTGCGTTCTCGCGCCGATCGACCTCCGACTCGCCACGGGACGATCGCGGGAAGCGCAGAGCCCCATCGTCCGGCTGGTCGCTCACAGAGGCACCAGCTGATCATCGGTGAGGAACGCCGGGCGGCTCGGGCCGTCGACCACGATGTCGACGGGGAACCCCGTCAGCGCCTCGACATCGGCGACGAATCCTCCGATGTCGAAGTACGAACGATTCGGTTCCACGTCGACGAGCAGATCGATGTCCGACCCGTAGTGGTCGGATCCCCGCGACACGGACCCGAACACTCGGATGTTCGAGATGCCGTACTGCGCGCCGAGGCGCCTGATCGGCGCATCGAACCGCGCCAGGGCGATACCCGGCCGGTAGTCCGCCGCGCGCAGGATCCGCTCCAGCAGCTCCGCAGAGGGCTGACGCTTGCCTCGCTCGATCGCCGCGATGCTCGGCTGACTCGTCGCCGCGAGTTCAGCGAGCTTCGCCTGCGTCAACGCCGCATCGCGGCGTGCGTCGAGGAGAAGCGCGCCAGCATCCGCCGTGTCGAAGGTCTTCATTATTCGACGATGATATATCCGATCAGCGGCGAGCCACACCCATCGTGCTGGAGCGGTGCGCTCGGGGCACCGATCCCGAATCGTCTTATGGCGGAGGATCGACAGACGACGTGATCGACTCCAACAGTTCTTCGATTCCGTCGTCGATGGCGAGAAGCAGGAATGATTCCGCGTCGAAGATCGAGTGAATGACGAGTCGCACCTCGCCTGCCAGCAAGTCGACTTCCGATTCGGACAGCGAGCGGGCTGAGGGGCGAAACGCCTCACCAGAGCTGTTGTCGCAGATGAACGCGTTCAACGGATACCCGGACGCTCCGATTCGTATGAGGCGTGTCAGTTCGTCGGGAGCTGAGCGCAGGTCGAGCCAACGAATGACTCTGTCGTCGACGAACGACACGTCATCGAGTCCGGGATCACCACGACGTGCTAAGTCGTCGTCGACCACGAGAATGCCGTCAGAGATTGCGGACAGCGCTTGAAGGATCTTCCCCAGAACACGATCCGCATCGCTGACCCCTACAGATCGAGCGAAATCGGCGACCTCGATGCCTGCTCGATCTCGCGGCAGGATCGCATACGCGTGGACACGATCAGGATCGAGCCTCCCTGCCACTTGTCTCGAAACTCGAGACCCCTGGCGGAGGGAAATCCTCGACCAGTTGAGGCCTTCACCTCGCGCAATCGAAACCAGGGTCCCCGGACCGTACATATGATCATCACCGATCTGAGCGGATGCTCGGCTGAGGCCCGCGCGACCTGTCGAGGCCACGCGGGCTCTGCTCAGGCCTTCGCGCGACGGCGACGAACCAGCGTCAGGCCGGCGAACAGCAGCAGAAGCGCAGCGGTCGCCGCGACGACCGGCGCGTCAGATCCCGTGGTCGCGAGGGCGCCGGCGGCGCCTCCCGTGCCGGCCGCACCGGATCCGGTACCACCCGCACCCGCTGCCGTGACGGTGAGCGGTGCGCTCGCGATCACCGTGGTCCCGGAAAGCGCGACCAGCGTGTGGGTGCCGGCCGGAGCGCCGGCCGGAATCGTGAACGAGCCCTTCGGCACGCCTCCCGCGTCTGCCGTCAGCGTGCCGAGCACGATCGGGTCGGAGTGCAGTTCGAACGTGATCTCCTGGTCGGGCGTGAAGCCGGTTCCCGAGACGGCGATGCTGCCTCCGGCCTGCATCGTTGCGGAGGAAAGCACGAGAGCCGGCTCTGGCTCCGTGTCGGCCGTGAGCAGGAAGTCGATCCCCTGCACGATGTCACCCGGGGAGAGGGACAGCGGCGTCGCCTCGGCAGCCGTCTCGACCCCGTCGAAGAACTGCGAGATCGTGGCCGTCGTGCCATCCGTGAACGTGGCCGTGGCCTTCAGGATGTATGTCCCCTTCTGGAGCGGCATCGAGTAGGCGCCCGTGGTCGGGTCGGCATACTTGTTCGCGACCTGGATGCCGTCACTCCAGGCTTCCACGCGAATCTCCGACGCTGCGCCGCCGTCGACCGTCACCGTGCCGTTGACGGTTGCGATCTCGTCGAGCACGGCGTCGACGCCCTCGACCTCCTCGCCCGTCGAGATGGTGACGGGAGTCGCAGCGTCCCAGACCGGCGCATCGTTCCACCACTCCTCCGCGAGGCCGGAAGAGCGGAAGAGCACCTTGTAGGTTCCGGCCGGAACTGCGACGCGGTAGCCGCCGTCGACCTCCGTGTAGCTGAACTCGAAGTCGAACCGCTCGTCGACGTCGTAGACCAGCACCGAGGAGAACAGCGGCTGCCCGTCGGCCCCACTGGTCACCGTGCCACTGATATACCCCGCAGCGGCGAGAGCCGCGTCCACGCCCGCAGTCGTCTGCCCGCTGACGACAGCGATGACGGTAGCGGAATTCCCCCGGTACTGGTTCTCCCAGAACTCGGACAGCAGCTCCGGATCCGGAGAGCCGAAGCGCAGCCGGTACGAACCATCGGGGAGCCCGCCGAGGTGGTACTCACCCGCCGCATCCGTCCGGGTCGCTCCGACGATCTCATTGTGCGCATCGAGAGCGGATACCGAGACGTTCTCGAGCGGGGAGCTGTCGTCCTCGCGGGTGACGACACCCGTGATCGTGCCTCCCACGCTCAACGCGGCGTCGATGCCAGCGACGACGGTGCCGTCGACGATGACGACCGGAGTCGCAGCATCCCAGCGCTCGGCGTTCTCCCAGTACTCCGACTTCAGATCGGTGCCTTCGGGGGTGAATGAGACCAGGTGGGAGCCGGGTGCCAGACCGGTCAGTGAGTAGGCTCCCGTCTCGTCCGTCTCCGTCGATACCCAGGCCGCCCCCTCCCCGCCCGCCGAGACAGTGACACCCTCGAGCGGCGTGCCGTCGTCCTCGCGCGTGACCACTCCGCTGATGGAGCCGGACGCCGCGGCTTCCTCCGCTCCGGCTGCAGCCGCCGTCGTCGCACCGCCCAGGGCGAGCGCGAATGCCGCCATTCCGCCGAGTATCGCCCGCATCGTCCCGCGTCGTCGCGTCATCGTCCCACCCCGTGAAGGAGGTCGTGCGCACAACGTTCACGCTGTCCCGCTCGGCCCTCGTACCTCTGCCGAAACGGCGGCAACGGATCGAATCTAGAGGATGCCGGCGGAGGAAGGGAATAGTCGATTCGCCGGACGAACCGGAGCGGAGCCCGTCACTCGTACCAGCGTCACGAAGCCCGCGGGAGCCGCCAGCGAAGCGGGGGCCTTGCGGATGCTGGTCGTGATTACGACCAAAAAGCCTCGTTCACCCCCTCATCAGGATCGCCCCCTGAGCGTCACCTCCGAGCGCTGTGCTATCGAACCGAGCTGGGCATTCCACACGCGTCGGAGGACGTCTGGCCGTTCGCCCACTGCCACGACGAGGTCGGCCACGACTCGATACCCGCGCCTTCAAATTCAAATTCCGCCAAGTAGCCACCTTCATACTTCTTTCCTGCTCCATCGATTGATGTGTACTCCAAAGTGACGCCCACTTCACTTACCTCCGTGCCCGCATAGGCTTTACGCTCCACCTTCCAGTCGTCCGGAAGCTGGGAAAGGGCAACTTCATCGCCGGAGACAACCGACGTCTGACCCGATGCATCCAGAACCAGTTGCGCATCATCTTCCGATGCCGTGCCGTAGTAGAGCCGGACACGCACAAGGTCCGCCGATCCACCACACCAAGTGACCACAGGCTCACCGTCGCGAACCGATAGGGAGATCGGTTGATCGAGGGGCGTACTCGGCAGGATCGAACAACCGGGCGCAAGTACTGCGCCGGATGCGATGAGCGAACAGAACCAAATACGCTTGAGCTTCGCTGCCTTCAGCACGTGTAGTGTCCTCCACTCAGTCCGGCCGAATACTCAAAGTAGTTACCACATGCAGGTCCAAGCCCGGCGAGATTCGACTCCATCTCGAATCGCGCGTAAAGAGCTGGATAGTCCGCCTGGAACCCTGCCCACTGATTCGAGTGCGCTTGTTCATGAGACATGAGACGTTCATCGTCCATCGCTTGAGTTGTGTCAATCTTGGTGATGAAGTAATCCCCCAGCGCCGTCCCACCCCGCCGCCACAGAAGAACCCGCAGCCTGCGACAACACCGTATCCCCCACGAACAACGACGCACCCTCCGCCGTGTTCGTCCGCAACAGGATGCTCCCGTCCACGTTGTACACCGAGTCCTGCGTCACCGAACCCGCAACAACCTTCGACACCTTCCCGACATCGTTGAACGTGATCGTCTGACCCGGACGGCCCGTCATGTTCCCCGCCGCGTCATACGAATACGAACCCGGACCCACACCCGCAGGCCCCGTCACCGTGTTCACCGAATGCGGACGATCCCCGCCCGCGGCCGGATACGTGTACGCCGCCGTCGACACCGTGCCCAAAGTCGAACGCTTCACCAGACCCGTAGAGATATCGCAAGGTCATCGATTGGGCCTGCTTCTCCACTGCCGCGCCGCCAGTAGCGAGCCTCGCACCCGTCAACGTGGGTTTGCCGGAGCCAAGATCATAAATACTCCAAATGCGATGAACGCACACCCGACTATGATGATGTGTTTCCAAGTTGAATTCGGTCTCACGGCGTCATCAGCCATTGGTTCGCCATAAAATAGACGCAACACGAAGTGGATAAGTCTTGGAATCTGTCGGTTCAAAATGATCACTAAGACACCGACGCAGACGACAATCACGCCTACTACTGCTTGGGCTGACATCGCGACCTCCAATCTAGAAGACGTCGGCCCGTTCTTCGTGGCGCGAAGTCCCCCGTACACCCACAGAGCGGATCGTATAGAACCTGGGGGCTGGCGCACATTAGTCGAAAGTCCCGACCTCCGGCACCTTCTCCGTGCGCCCGTACCGCAGCAGCGTCACGCCGCCGTCGTCGGTCTTCGCCGGCTCGAGCAGCGTGAGGACCGAGGGCAGTGCGCCGTCGTCGAACACCTTCTTGCCCGCGCCGAGGAGGATCGGATACACCCAGAGGTTCAACTCGTCGAACAGCCCTTCGGCGAGCAGCGTGTGCACGAAGTCGACGCTGCCGATGACGTGCACCTCGCGGTGGTTCTCGCGCATCGCGGCGATCTCCGCGCTCAGGTCGTCGCCGACGCGGGTGCTGCCCTCCCAGTCGAGCGCGAAGTCGGCATCCCGGGTCGCCACATACTTGGGCACACGGTTGAAGAGCGTGCCGATCTCACCGGACTCGCCTTCGGTGTGGTGCGGCCAGTACGACGCGAAGATGTCATAGGTCCGGCGGCCGAGCAGCAGCGCGTCGAGCTGCCGCATGCCCTTCTCGACCTCGGGTCCGACGCCCGACGAGGGGTGCCCGGCCTGCCAGCCGCTGAACCGGAAGCCGCCCGAGGTGTCTTCGTCGGTGCCGCCCGGCCCCTGCGCGACACCGTCGAGGGTCATGAAGAGGTCGATCAGGATGCGACCGGATGCTGCCGTGCTCATGTCGTGCTCCGTACTGTCGGTGCGGCGAATCAGGACTCCGAGACGAACGCTACGCACCCTCTGCCGCGCTGTCGATGGGCTTACCGGATCCGCCGCGCGGGGGATGCCACGGCATCCGCTCCCCCATACGGTGGGAGGATGCCCGCCGTCCCCTTCACCCGCACGCCGACCGCCCGAGAGCACCGCAGCGATCTGCTGCTCGCCGGCGTGCTGTTCGTCGGCGCCGTCCTGAGCGCCGGGCTCTCGTCGATCGCTCAGATCTACGGCGATCAGCAGGCCGAACTGTGGACGGCCGTCGTCTACGCCGTGGTCGTCACCGCACCGCTCGCGTTCCGCCGCCGCTGGCCCGGCATCGTCGCGGTCGTCACCGCGACGGCCTACTTCGTCGCGGTGACCGTGAAGATCCCCGAGCTCTACGTCGGCAACATCGCGATGTTCATCGGCCTGTACTCGGTGGGCGCGTGGATGAACGACCGCCGTCGCGCCATGATCGTGCGCATCGCGATCATCGTCGGCATGTTCGCCTGGCTGCTGATCACGATGTACTACGAGGCGATCAAGCAGGCCGACGAGGCCGATGTCGTCGCGGGCGCCTTCTCGCCCTACATCGCCTTCATGATGATCCAGATCCTGTTGAACGCGCTCTACTTCGGCGGGGCGTACTACTTCGGCGAGCGCGCCTGGCACTCGGCGGCCGAACGCGAGGTGCTCGAGCAGCGCACGAGCGAGCTGGAGCGCGAGCGCGAGGTCACCGCGGCGCAGGCGGTCGCGCTCGACAGGGTGCGCATCGCCCGCGAGCTGCACGACGTCGTCGCGCATCACGTATCGGTCATGGGCGTGCAGGCGGGGGCCGCGCGACTCGTGATCGACCAGGATCCGGCGCAGTCCGCGCGCATCCTCGCCGGCGTCGAGGGGTCGGCGCGCGACGCCATCAGCGAGCTGCGGCAGCTGCTCGAGACGCTGCGCACCCCCGGCGGCGACACGGCCGAACCGGCATCCACTCTCACGCTCGATGACATCGCCGAGCTCGCGGCCGCGTCGACCGATGCCGGCCTTCCGACCGAGTACGCCGTGATCGGGGAGCCCGCCGCCGTCCCCTCGCTCATCGCCGTGAACCTGTACCGCATCGCGCAGGAGTCGCTCACGAACGCCCGCCGCCACGCGGGCGCCGGAGCCACGGCCGACGTGCGCGTGCGCTACGACGAGGACGGCGTCGAGGTCGAGATCGTGAACACCGGACGCGCGGTCGCCCAGCTGCGACCCGGCCTCGGTCAGCTCGGCATGCGCGAGCGCGCCGCGGCATCCGGAGGCAGCCTCGAGGTGACCCCACGCCCCCTCGGCGGTCTGCGGGTGCGCGCCCGCGTGCCCCTGCCGGCGACGGCCGATGCGAGGAGCACCCGATGACAGACCCGCAGATCCGCGTCCTCCTCGTCGACGACCACTCGATGCTGCGCGCGGGCTTCCGCACGATCCTCGACATCCAGCCCGACATCACGGTGGTCGGCGAAGCGGCGACGGGGGCCGAGGCCGTCGCCCAGGCATCCGCCCTCCTCCCCGACGTCATCACGATGGACGTGCAGATGCCCGACATGGACGGCATCGAGGCGACCCGTCGGATCGTCGCCGATCCCGCCGTCGGAGCGGCGATCGCGATCGTCACCACGTTCGACCAAGACGACTACCTCTATCAGGCGCTGGATGCCGGAGCCAGCGGCTTCCTGCTGAAGAACGCCGCCGCAGAGGACCTGATCGCCGCCGTGCGCGCCCTGGCCGCCGGCGACGGGATGCTGGCGCCCGAGGTCACGCGCCGGGTGCTGGCGCGGTTCGCCGGAGCATCCTCCCTGGCGCCCGCGCCCGCACGACCTCGGAGCGCGACCCCGCTGGCCGAGCCGCTCACCGACCGCGAGGCGGAGGTACTCGCTCTGCTCGCCGACGCGCGCACCAACGCCGAGATCGCGACCGCGCTGTTCATCGGCGAGGCCACGGTGAAGACGCACGTCTCCCGCATCCTGCAGAAGCTGGGCGCGCGCGACCGGGTTCAGGCCGTCGTGCTGGCGCATCGGATGGGTCTCGCCTGAGGCGACCGTGGTCGAGTACTGGAATCACAACACCGCGTACCACCCGTGGATCATCGGGAAGGTGTCCGGCATGCGCGCACCCGATGTGCTCGATGTGGGATGCGGCGAGGGACTGCTGCTGCAGAGGCTCGCGCCTCTGTGCGCCACGGTGACGGGAATCGAGCCCGACCCGGGAGCGGCCGAGCGCGCGAGTGCTCGTCTGATGCACACGCCGAACGCGTCCGTCACGAGATCCGACTTCCTGGCCTTCGACGCCGGCGACCGCCTCTTCGACGTCATCACCTTCGTCGCCGCGCTCCACCACATGGACACGCGATCGTCGCTGGCGAAGGCCAGGGCGCTCCTCCGCCCCGGCGGGAAGCTGCTCATCGTCGGTCTGGCCGCCAATCGGACGTTCACGGACTGGATGCTCTCGGCCTTCGCGCTGCCCTGGGTGCGGCTCGGATCGATGCTCCACCGGGAGTCGCGCGACATCGGCGTTCCCACGGCAGAATCCACGGAGAGTGTGGCGGATATCCGTGCCATCGCTCGCGAGTCGCTCCCCGGCGCACAGCTCAGACGCGGCCTCTACTACCGCTACCTGCTGTCCTGGACGAAGCCGACCGCGGAGGCAGACGGCGCTGTCGCCGACCCTCCGCGATAACCTCGTACGCATGCCCGGCGCCGCTCCCCTGTCCCGCCCGATCCTGGCGGGCGTGGTGACCGCGCTGGTCGGGTTCACCAGCTCGTTCGCTGTCGTGCTGACCGGACTCGACGCGGTCGGGGCGACGCCCGCGCAGGCGGCGAGCGGGCTGCTCGCGGTCAGCCTCACCATGGGGCTCGCCTGCATCGTGCTCGCGTGGCGCTATCGGATGCCGATCACCGTCGCGTGGTCCACTCCCGGTGCGGCGCTGCTCGCGGCGACCGGCGCCGTCGAAGGAGGATGGTCGGCGGCGGTCGGCGCGTTCCTCGTCACGGCCGCGCTGATCCTGCTGACGGCGCTCTGGCCCACGCTCGGCGCGCTCATCGCCCGCATCCCGCCGTCGATCGCGCAGGCGATGCTCGCCGGCGTTCTCCTGCCCCTCTGCCTCGCTCCGATCACCGGCATCGTCGCGAACCCGTGGGGCGTCGTCCCCGTCGTGCTCACCTGGCTGATGTTCGCGCGCCTCGCGCCGCGCTGGGCCGTGCCCCTCGCGTTCGTCGCCGCAGCCGTCGTGGTCGCCGTGTCGCTGGTCGGGGAGAAGGCGGCGTTCGATCCGGCCGTCCTGCTGCCGCACGTCGAGCTCACCGCGCCGACGTTCACGATCGGCGCGCTCGTCGGCCTCGCGCTGCCGCTGTTCATCGTGACCATGGCGTCTCAGAACGTGCCGGGCATCGCGATCATGCGCAGCTTCGGATACGAGGTGCCCTGGCGTCCGGCGATGCTCGTGACCGGGCTCGGCACCGCGCTCGGCGCCACCGCGGGCGGCCATGCGATCAACCTCGCCGCCATCAGTGCGGCTCTCGCCGCGTCTCCGGATGCCGACCCCGACCCGAAGCGCCGCTGGCTCGCCGGTGTCTCGACCGGGGCGTCCTACCTCGTGCTCGGCGGCTTCTCGGCCGCCTTCGCCGCCCTGGTGACGCTCGCACCCGAGGCGGTGATCCCCGCCGTGGCCGGCCTCGCGCTGTTAGCCGCGTTCGGCGCCGCCGTGCAGCAGGCCATCGACGACCCGGGCGAGCGGATCCCCGCCGTCGTGACCTTCCTCGTCGCGGCATCCGGCATCTCGGTGCTCGGCGTCAGCGCCGCCTTCTGGGCGCTCGTCGCCGGGCTGGTCGTGCGCGCGGTACTCACCCTTCGACGAGCTCAGGGCCCCAGACCAAAGGGGTGACCCTTCGACAAGCTCAGGGACCCAGGCCACAGCGCTGACCGCGATCCGCCGTCGGGATGACATCCGACTGTCCGCCGCGCGGGGGATGTCCCGGCATCCGCCTGTCCCTAGCGTGGAGGCATGACAGGCAAACTCGAACTCGCGGGCATCACCAAGAGCTACGGCTCGCGGCGAGTGCTCGATGACGTGTCCTTCACGGTCTCGCCCGGGCGGCTGACCGGTTTCGTCGGCGGCAACGGCGCCGGCAAGACCACCACGATGCGGATCGTCCTCGGGCTGCTCTCGTCCGACGGCGGCACCGTCGACCTCGACGGCGCGCCCCTGACCGCCGCCGACCGCCGCCTTTTCGGCTACATGCCGGAGGAGCGCGGGCTCTATCCGAAGATGAAGGTGCTCGAGCAGATCGTGTATCTGGCCCGCCTGCACGGCTACGGCAAGGCCGAGTCGACGGCGCGCGCGACCGAGCTGCTCACCGAGCTGGGCCTGGGCGAGCGGCTGAACGACACGATCGAGTCGCTCTCGCTCGGCAACCAGCAGCGCGCGCAGATCGCCGCATCGCTGGTGCACGACCCCGAGGTGCTGATCCTCGACGAGCCGTTCTCGGGCCTCGACCCGCTCGCGGTCGACGTGGTCGCCGGCGTCCTGCAGGCGAGCGCGGCGAAGGGCGCGTCGATCCTCTTCTCCTCGCATCAGCTCGATGTCGTCGAGCGCCTGTGCGACGACCTGGTGATCCTCGCCGGCGGAACGGTCCGCGCCTCCGGCTCCCGCGACGGCCTCCGCGCCGAGCACGCCCGCGACCGCTACGAACTCGTCTCCACGGGCGACGCCGGCTGGCTGCGCACCGAACCGGGTGTCACGGTCGTCGACTTCGAGGGCGGCTACGCGCTCTTCGACGCCGACGGACCCGAGACCGCGCAGCGCGTGCTGCGCTCCGCCGTGGAGCGCGGAGACGTCGCGAGCTTCGCCCCCAAGCATCCGTCCCTCGCGCAGATCTTCAAGGAGGT
Organism: Microbacterium luteolum; assembly: GCF_039533965.1. Classification (NCBI taxonomy): domain Bacteria; kingdom Bacillati; phylum Actinomycetota; class Actinomycetes; order Micrococcales; family Microbacteriaceae; genus Microbacterium; species Microbacterium luteolum. The sequence continues at coordinate 3,025,673 of NZ_BAAAUN010000001.1, read as the reverse complement.
CATCCAGTGAGCACTCCCACCAGCCCTTCGACAAGCTCAGGGTCCCAGAACTCAGGGACCCACGGCACACCCACCGTCGCGAACGGCATCTGGCTCGTCGCCGAGCGGGAGATCGGTTCCAAGCTCCGCAGCAAGGCCTTCCTCATCTCTACCGGCATCCTGCTGCTGCTGGCTCTCGCCGGCATCGTGATCGGCGGATTCGCGAGCAAGAACGCCGCCACCGAGACGATGCCGGTCGCCGTCACGTCGCAGACCTCCGCCGCCGTCTCGGCGCTGCCGAACGTCACGGTCACCGAGGTCTCCGATCAGGCCGAGGCCGAGAAGCTCGTCCGCGACGAGAAGGTCGACGCCGCCGTGCTTCCGGGCACCGGCGCCTCCGACTTCACGATCGTCGCGCTGAAGGATGCGCCGGGCGACCTCGTCGCGGCGCTGTCGCAGGCGCCCGAGGTCCAGATCCTGGAACCGGCGACCGCCAACCCTCTGCTGCGCTACTTCATCGCGATCGCCTTCGGCATCGTGTTCATGGGCGCCGCGGCCACCTTCGGCGGCACGATCGCCCAGAGCATCGTCGAGGAGAAGCAGACCCGCGTGGTCGAGGTGCTGCTGTCGGCCATCCCTGCCCGCACGCTGCTGGCTGGCAAGGTGATCGGCAACACGATCCTCGCGATGGGGCAGATCCTCGCGCTCGCGGCGATCGCCACGATCGGCCTGATCGTCACGGGTCAGCGCGAGGTGCTCTCCACGCTCGGGTCGCCCATCATCTGGTTCGCGGTGTTCTTCCTGTTCGGGTTCATCCTGCTCGCCGCCCTGTTCGCGGCGGCGGCCTCGATGGTGTCGCGTCAGGAGGACATCGGTTCGACCACGACCCCGATCACGATGCTCATCATGGCGCCGTACGTGCTGGTCATCATCTTCAACGACAACCCGCTGGTGCTGACGATCATGTCGTACGTGCCGTTCTCGGCTCCGGTCGGGATGCCGATGCGGCTGTTCGTCGGCGAGGCGCAGTGGTGGGAGCCCCTGCTGTCCCTGGTGATCCTGCTCGCGAGCTGCGTGGCGGCGATCGTGATCGGCGCGAAGATCTACGAGAACTCGCTCCTCAAGATGGGATCCCGCGTCAAGCTCGGCGAGGCCCTGCGCGGCTGACTCCCTCCCGACACGACTTCGGATGCCGCGGCCGACACGCCGCGGCATCCGCCTGTCTGACGCCGTGTGGCGATCAATCTCCGAACTTGTGTCGGCGGACGGGAGTCGGCCGGGCTGCCTCCGAACTTGTGTCGGCGAGGGGGACCCGGCCGGGCTGCCGTCAGATCACGCCGTCCGTGAGCGTGGTCGGGTTGCCGAAGCGGTGGTTCGTGATCGACACGGCCTGCTCGTGCAGGAAGGGCAGGATCTCGACGCGACCCGCACCCGTGACGGCGTGCGACCAGACGGCGACATCCGGGCTGCCGTCCAGGGCATCGAACAGAGCCGACGCGTCGCCGCCGACGAGCCGCAGGCGCTGCCAGGAGCGCTGCGCCTTGGCGTAGCGCTTCGTCCATGCGGCATCCGTCTCGTGCTTCACGGTCACGCCGTGCGCGCGCAGCGTCTTCTCGACGCGCGAGGGCAGCGCGGGTGCCGACACCGTGAACGGGCTTCCGCTGCGGAGCGCCGCGGCGAGCACGCGGATGCCGTCGACCAGAGGCGCCTGCTCCGCGATGCGCACGTCGACCGCGACCGGACGGTAGCGGAAGAGGTTGCGCTCGACCCCGAGGCCCGACTTGTCGGTCACGGCGCCGAACTCGTCGACCCAGGCCCGCTCGTCGGATGCCGCGGCGCGATGCACCCAGGCGGACTCGACGGGGTCCAGGTCGGGGGTGGCGGCCGCGAGGAGGGCGTCGACCGCCGGCAGGACGGCCGCGTCCGCCGCCGCTGCCGGGAGCTCGGCCGAGACCCACTCGCCCAGGCCGAAGAGGTAGTTCGGTCCGCCGGCCTTGGCGCCGGCACCCACCGCGGAGCGCTTCCAGCCGCCGAACGGCTGGCGCTGCACGATCGCGCCGGTGATGCCGCGGTTCACGTAGAGGTTGCCCGCCTCGACACGGTCGAGCCAGGTCGAGACCTCGTCGGAGTCGAGCGAGTGGAGTCCTGCCGTGAGACCGTAGTCCACCGCGTTCTGCAGACGGATGGCCTCGTCGAGGTCCTTCGCGTGCATCACGCCGAGGACCGGGCCGAAGAACTCGGTCAGGTGGAAGTACGAGCCCTCGCGCACCCCGGTCTTCACACCGGGGGTCCACTGCTTGCCCTCGGCGTCGAGCTTGCGCGGCTCGACGAGCCAGCGCTCGCCCTTCTCCAGCTTCGTGAGCGCGGTGAGGAGCTTCCCGGACGCGGGCTCGATGATCGGTCCCATCTGGGTGGCGGGATCGTCGGGCAGGCCCACGCGCATCGACCTCACGGCATCCACGAGCTGACGCTCGAACCGCTTCGACTCGGCGACCGACCCGACGAGGATCACGAGGGAGGCGGCGGAGCACTTCTGCCCCGCGTGCCCGAACGCGCTCTTGGCGACATCGGCCGCGGCCAGGTCGAGGTCGGCCGACGGCGTGACGATGATCGCGTTCTTGCCACTGGTCTCGGCGAGCAGCGGGAGGTCGGAGCGGAAGGAACGGAACAGCTGCGCCGTCTCGTAGGCCCCCGTGAGGATCACCCGGTCGACCGCGGGGCTCGCGACCAGACGCGTACCCAGGTCTCGCGACGCCAGATCGACGAGCGCGAGCAGGTCGCGCGGCACGCCGGCCGCCCACAGCGCCTCGACCATGACGGCGCCGCAGCGCTGCGTGAGCTTGGCCGGCTTGATGATGACGCCCGAGCCCGAGGCCAGACCGGCGAGCACACCGCCGGCGGGGATCGCGACCGGGAAGTTCCACGGCGGCGTGACGACCGTGACCTTCGACGGCACGAACTCGGCACCCGAGACGGCCTCGAGGTCGAGCGCGCGCTCGGCGTAGTAGTGCGCGAAGTCGATCGCCTCGCTGATCTCCGGATCGGCTTCGGCGATCGTCTTGCCGGCCTCGTGGGCCATGATCTCGATCAGCTGACCGCGGCGGGCCGCGAGCTCGTCGCCGGCACGGTGCAGCACGGCGGCGCGCTCGGCGGCGGGCCGAGCCGCCCACCTCTCGGCGGCGGCGGTCGCGGCGGCGAAGACATCGTCGAGCTCGGCATCCGTCTCGACCTTGGCGATCGCGATGGTGTCGAGACCCAGAGTCGAGCTCACCGACCGGCCGAGGATCTCGCGGCCCCAGGTGCGGTTGGCGGCGAGAGCGGGGTCGGTGTCGGGCTGATTGTCGAAGCCGGTGGTGCCGGCTTCGGCTGCGTCCTCCGCCTGCCGGTTCTGCACGCGGTGGGATGCCGGCACCGAGCGGTCGGCCTCGAGACCCGCGAGCGAGCGTTCGAACCGCTCCCGCTCGCGCGTGAGCAGAGTCGGGTTCGAGGCGAGCTCGAACACGGCGGACATGAAGTTCTCCGGGCTCGCGTTCTCCTCGAGACGGCGCACGAGGTACGCGATCGCGACGTCGAACTCGGCCGGGTTGACGACCGGCGTGTAGAGGAGGAGGCGTCCGACGTCCTTGCGGACGGCCGCGGCCTGACCGGTCGCCATGCCGAGCAGCATCTCGTACTCGACGAGGGGCTCCGCGTCGGCCTGGGTCCCTGAGCCTGTCGAAGGGCCGGCCACGCCGCGCGCCTGCGCGAGCAGCCAGGTGTAGGCGATGTCGAAGAGGTTGTGCCCCGCGACGCCGATGCGCACGGCATCCAGGCGCTCCGGCGTCATCGCCCAGTCCAGCACCCGCTTGTAGTTGGTGTCGGAGTCCTGCTTCGTGCCGTAGGTCGCGAGCGGCCAGCCGTGGATCGCGGCGTCGACCTCTTCCATCGCGAGGTTGGCACCCTTCACGACGCGCACCTTGATCGGCGCTCCGCCCTTGGCTCGGCGGGCCGTGGCCCACTCCTGCAGGTGCTGCATGGCTCCGAGCGCGTCGGGCAGGTAGGCCTGCAGCACGATGCCGGCCTCGAGGTTCTCCAGCCCCGGCTGGTCGAGGATGCTCGTGAACGCCGCGATCGTCAGGTCGAGGTCGCGGTACTCCTCCATGTCGAGGTTGATGAACTTCGCCTTGCCCGCAGCCTCCGAGCGCGCCGCGAGCTGGTACAGCGGGGTGAGCTTGGCGACGACATCCGCCACCGCCTCGTCGAACGACCACATCGACAGCTGGCTGACGACGCTCGACACCTTGATCGACACGTAGTCGACGTCGTTGCGGGCGAGGAAGTCGCTGGTTCCCTGCAGGCGGCGGCCTGCCTCGCGTTCGCCGAGCACAGCCTCGCCGAGGAGGTTCAGGTTGAGCCGGTTGCCGGTCTTGCGCAGCTTCGCGATCGCGGGACCGAGCTTCGAGGGAGTCGCGTCGAGCACGAGGTGCCCGACCATCGCGCGCAGCACGCGGCGCGAGATCGGGACGACGATTCCGGGGAGCTTCGGCGCCCAGAATCCGCCGGTCTTGATGGCGGCCCGCAGGTAGCCGGGCAGCAGGGTCGGGGTGATCTCCGAGATCTCGGCGAGCTTGCGACCGGCGACGCGCAGATCCTCGGGACGCATCACGCCGTCGACGAAGCCGACGGTGAAGGCCAGGCCGTTCGGATCCTTGAGCACCTCGGACAGCCGCTGGGCGGCGGGCTCGACGGGGTAGGACTCGCTCTCGGCGAGCCAGCGCTGCACGAGGGCGGCCACCTCTTCGGTACGCGGGGTATCGGTGCGCGGGGCGGTGTCGACGTCGACGGTCATGGCGGGCCTTCCGGAGTGAGCGCACACCCGGGGTCGTGTGCGGCTGGATCATTGTCCATCCGCTCGGTAGGCTCCGTCTATCAACCGAATTGCGTGAATTCTGTTCACTCAAGCTGAACGAACGGATCGGCCATGCTCGACGTCAATCGTCTGCGGATGCTGGTGGAGCTCTCCCGCCGCGGCACGCTCTCCGCCGTCGCCGACGCCTTGTCCTACAGCAAGGCCTCGGTATCGCAGCAGCTCAGCGCCCTGGAGCGCGACGTCGGCGTCCCTCTGCTGCGCCGCGTGGGCCGCGGAGTGCAGTTCACACCGCAGGGGAGCGTGCTCGTCGCCCAGGCCATCGGCATCCTCGACCAGCTGGAGCACGCCGAGGTCGCGGTCGCGGAATCGCTCACCGAGGTCACCGGCACGGTGCACATCGCCGTGTTCCAGTCGACCGCCCACTCGCTCCTCCCCCAGGCGCTCGAGGCGCTCAAGGATCGACACCCGGCGTTGCGTGTGCAGGTCACCGAGAGCGACCCCGAGACCGGCCTCGTCGGCGTCTCTAGTCGCGACTTCGACCTGATCCTCGCCGAGCAGTACCCGGGGCGCACACGGCCGATCCACGCCGACCTCGACCGCGTGCTGCTGGCCCACGACGCGATCGCCCTGGCCCGCCGACCCGGCAGCGCGACGAGTGCGGAACGCACGGATGCCGTCGCCGCCCTGTGGTCCACGCGTGACGAGCCCTGGGTGCTCGAGCCGGAGGGCACGGCCTCTCGCGCCTGGGCCGAGCAGCTCTGCCGCACCGCGGGTTTCGAGCCCGACGTGCGCTTCGAGATCGCCGACCTCACCGCCCATGTACGTCTGATCCATGCCGGCCTCGCGGTCGGCCTGCTGCCCGAGCTCGTGTGGGCGGGCGACACCCCGACGGTCGACCTGACGCCACTGCCCGAAGACCCGCGTCGCGAGATCTTCTCCTCGGCACGGCGGGTGTCGGCCGCGGCGCCGTCGATCAGGGCCGTCCGCAGCGCCCTCGCGGATGCGGCCTCGCACAACCTGCCGGAGTAGCCGGCATCCGCTCCCCGCTCCTCGGCAGGAACACAGCCGACGCACAGTCGCCGCCACGACAGCAGGCCTATCGTTGCTCGAGTGCTCCGCTCCCCGCTCCGTCTCCCACCCGCACGGTATTTCGCCCTGACGTGGGGTTTCGCGGACCAGCACGGCGGGATGACGGCCGCCATGCTGCGCCGCTCGCGCTCCTTCCGGGAGATCGGCGGGGTGGATGTCGACATCCTCACGCTGGACGACCGCCCCGACTACCCGGAGTACGCGGAGCGCCTCCGCGCGTCGGGTGAGCTCATCGACGGACTGAGGATCCGCAATCTCTGGGACGAGCTGCGGGAGAAGCTGCCCGCCCCGCGCGGAGCGATGCCGCCGGTCCCGGAGCTGCTGCGCCCCGAAGACGGCGACGTCGTGGCGTCGCACGGCGGCACGGTCCTGAGCCGGGTGCGGCGCGGTGCGGACGGCAGGCTCGTCGCGGTCGACCGGTTCCGCCGCGACGGCTCGCTGCTCGCCACCGAGCGCTCGGACGCTGAGCGGAAGATCGTGCTGTACGCCGTCGACGGCACCCCGATCCGATCGTGGAAGACGAGCTGGGGACTGTACCGCTGGTGGTTCGACCGGCTCACCGGCGGCAAGCCGAGCTTCCTCCTGGTCGACTCGAAGACGGCGGCACGGTCGGTCGCCGGCTACCGGCGAGACAACGTCACGACCGTCCACATCGTCCACGCCTCGCACCGCCAGGGCGGGCGGGCGGGAGAGCTGCGGCCGACGCGCGAGTACGTCATGCGCCGCGCGGGCGAGTTCGACGCGATCGTCGTGCTCACCACCCGGCAGCAGGCGGATCTCGCGGACGACCTCGTCGGCGTCGAGGCGAGGATACGCACGATCCCGAACGGCGTGGACCTTCCCACGGACGTCGACATCGCCCGCGAGGCCGGGCACGGCGTCGTCGTGGCCTCCTTGAACACCCGCAAGCGCCTCACCCATGCCGTGGAGGCGATCGCCGCCGCGCACGCCGCGGATCCGCGGGTCGAGGCGGACATCTTCGGCGAGGGTCCGCGCGAAGCCGTGATCCGGCGGCGCATCCGCCGACTCGGCGTCGAGGATGATGTGCGCCTGCGCGGTCACGATCCGGCCGCGCGCCTGTCGTTCCGCACCGCCAGCTTCAGCCTGCTGACGTCCACCTCGGAGGGTCTGCCGCTCGTGCTCGTCGAGAGCATGGCCGCCGGATGCATCCCGATCGCCTACGACATCCGTTACGGCCCGGCAGACATGATCCGCGACGGCGTCGACGGCTTCCTCATCCCGGAGGGGGACATCGATGCCATGGCGCGGCGGATCGTCGAACTGCAGTCGATGCCGCCCGCGCAGATCGAGGGCATGCGTCGGCGCGCGATCGCCAAGGCCGCCGAGTTCTCGGACGCGGCGGTGACGAGCCGCTGGTCGCGAGAGCTGCGCGCGGCCTACGACGCCAAGCTCCTCGCCGCCGCACGTGACCAGCCTCTCTCGGTGCGTCTGCGGCGGCGCGCCGGCATCCTGCGTCGAAAGGTCCTCTGGACACTCGGTCGCTGAGGAATATACATGCGCATACATGTGTTCTGACTTCTGTAAGCCGGACGACGGAGTCCGATCGACTCCTTTTCGAAAGGCATCACCGTGAGCACTCCCGTCATCGATCGCACCGCGCCGACCGAGCACCCCGTCCTCGACGTCCTGGCCGGGCGCTGGAGCCCCCGCGCCTACGACGCGCAGAACGCGATCGACGAGGCCAAGCTCGCCACCGCGCTCGAGGCCGCCCGCTGGAGCCCGTCCGCGAACAACTCCCAGCCGTGGCGCTTCATCGTCGCCCGCCGGGGCACCGCCCTGCATGCCCAGGTCGTGAACGCGCTGATGGGCTTCAACCAGACATGGGCCGGCAACGCGGGCGTCCTCGTCGTCGCGATCGCCGAGACCGCGGCAGCCGACGGCACGCCGATCACCCACGCCGTCTACGACCTCGGTCAGGCCGTGGCCCACTTCTCCGTGCAGGCCCACCACGACGGTCTCGTCGTGCACCAGATGAGCGGCTTCGACGCCGAGGCCGTGCGCGAGTTCGCCGACCTCGAGGCCCGCTTCGTGCCGATGACCGTCATCGCCGTCGGCGAGTTCGGCGACGTCGAGAGCCTCCCCGAGGTCCTGCAGCAGCGTGAGGTCGCCCCGCGCGTGCGCCGTCCGATCGACGAGACGGTCCTGCTCAGCGCCTGATCGCCCGCCAACGAGGCCCCCGGACGGATGTCCGGGGGCCTCGTTAGCGTGAGGTGATGGACTCCTTCCTCCGCATCACCGGAGCGCGGACCAACAATCTGCGCGACGTATCGCTCGACGTCCCGAAGAAGCTGATGACCGTGTTCACCGGCGTCTCCGGATCGGGCAAGTCATCGCTCGTGCTCGACACGATCGCCGCCGAGGCGCAGCGCCTCGTGAACGACTCGTACTCGACCTTCATCCGCTCTCGGCTGCCGCAGATGCCGGCTCCGGATGTGCAGGCGATGGACGGCCTGACCTTCACGGTGCTCATCGACCAGCGGCGGTTCACCGGGAACGCCCGCTCGACGGTCGCGACCGCGACCGACCTCGCCTCTCTGGTGCGGCTGGTGTTCTCGCGGATCGGATCCCCCTCCGCCGGCTACTCACCGGCGTACTCCTTCAACGACCCCTCCGGCATGTGCCCCACGTGCGAGGGGCTCGGCACGGTGTACGACATCGACCTCGATGCGCTCATCGATCAGGAGAAGAGCATCGACGAGGGGCCCGTGCGCTTCAGCCTCTTCCGGCCCGGCGTGTACCGCTGGAAGCGATTCGCATACGCCGGCCTTTTCGATCGACAGAAGCCGCTGAAGGACTACACCGCCGAGGAGATGGACCTCTTCCTCTACGCGGATCAGCTCAAGCTGATCGACCCCGATCCGCGGTTCCCGCAGAGCGCGCGGTTCGACGGCGTGGTCACCCGCATGCGCGCGGTCTTCCTGAAGCAGCGCCCCGTGAAGATGTCCGCGCAGGTGCGCGAGGAGCTCGACCGCCTGGTGACCCACCACACCTGTCCCGACTGCCAGGGCGCCCGCGTGAACGCCGCGGCGCGGGCGAGCCTCATCGACGGGCACTCGATCGTCGACTGGATGCGGATGCCGGTGGCGGAGCTGCGCGCGCTGCTCGACGATCTCGCCGATCCCAGGGTCGCACCGGCGATCGACGGCATCCGTCATGTGCTCGACGCGCTCCTCTCCGTCGGGCTCGGCTATTTGACGCTCGGCCGCGAATCATCGACGCTGTCGGGCGGAGAGGCCCAGCGGGTGAAGATCGTTCGGCACCTCGGGAGCGCACTGACCGACGTCACCTACGTGTTCGACGAGCCCAGCACCGGACTCCACCCCGCCGACATCCAGCGCTTGGTCGCGCTGCTGCAGCGCCTGCGCGATGCCGGCAACACGATCCTCGTCGTCGAGCATCATCCGCAGGTGATCGCGGTCGCCGATCATGTCGTGGACCTCGGTCCCGGCGCCGGCTCCGCGGGCGGCCTGGTGCAGTTCGAGGGTTCACCCGCCGCGCTGCGCCGGAGCGACACCCTGACCGGACGGCTGCTCGCGGAGCCGCTGCGCCCCGCGGAGACGGGCCGGGAGCCGCGAGACCGCGTCACAGTGCGCGACGCCCGCTCCCACAACCTTCAGGGCTTCGACGTCGACGTCCCCGTGGGCGTGCTCACCGCGATCACCGGGGTGGCCGGTTCCGGCAAGAGCTCGTTCGCGACGGTGGAGCTGCCGCGGCAGCATCCGGAGTTCACCGTCGTCGGCCAGGACCCGCTGCGCGGCGGCATCCGCTCGACCACGCTGAGCATCCTGCGCATCGCCGACACCGTCCGGGAGGTGTTCTCCGCAGCATCGGGCCTCGACCCGTCGTGGTTCAGCTTCAACGGCAAGGGCGCCTGCCCGACGTGCCGCGGACGCGGGCACATCACGACCGAGCTCGCGTTCCTCGACGACGTCTCGCTGCCCTGCGACGCCTGCGGGGGGCTCCGATTCAACGACACGGCGCTCGAGGTCCGCGTCGGCGGCTCGTCGATCGCCGATGTCCTCGCCTCGACCCCGGAGGCGGTCAGCGAGCTGCTGAGCGATCACCCCGACGTCGTGGCGGCGCTCGACTGGGTGCAGCGCACCGGACTCGGATACATCCCGGTCGGTCGCTCGCTTGACACCCTGTCCGGGGGCGAGAAGCAGCGCCTGCTGCTCGCGCGGCATCTCAGCGACCCGCATCGCGATCCCGCCGACCGGATCATCCTCGACGAACCGACCTCCGGGCTCCATCCGAACGATGTCGAAACGATCAACCACCTGTTCGACGATCTGCTCGACGACGGCGCGACGCTGGTCGTGGTGGAGCACAACATGCGCGTCGTCGCGCGCGCGGATCACGTGATCGACATCGGCCCGGGAGCGGGGTCCGACGGCGGGCGGCTGATGTTCGCGGGAACGCCGGCCGCACTCGCGGCCGACCGGGACTCGCTCACCGGACGCGCGCTCGCTTCGAGCTCTGTGCGTGCCGGCTGATCAGCGGGTGAGGGCGCGGCGACGGGCGGCGTCGAGGAGCTCCAGGTCGATCTCGACGTGGCGCTGCGCGATCCGCCCGGCATCGTCGACGCGGCCGTCGACGATCGCCGCGACCAGCTCGCCGTGCTCGCGTCCGGCGCGCTCCTCCATCGCCGGACGGCTCGACGAATCGCCCCAGGGGTGGGCAGGCGCGATGATCGTGAACCGACGTTCGTGGTCGAGCACGATCGCCGACAGCGTCTCGTTGTGCGCGGCGGCGATGATCGCCAGGTGCAGGATGCTGTCGGCCTGCTGACGAGCGGCCCCGCTCTCGGCCTGCCGGAAGTCGTCGAGGCGCTTCTCGAGCCGCTCGATGTCGTCGTCGGTGCGGTTGCTCGCCGCGAGACGAGCGATCGCGCCGTGGAGGTGCGTCCCGGCGATCGCGGCGTCGACGAGCTGCGGCCACTGCTCTTCGAACCAGCGGGCGACGGCGGCGACCTCGGAGCTCGGCCACTCCTCCGTGACGAAGGAGCCGCCCGACCTCCCCCGCTGCTTCTCCAGGATGCCCCTGCCGACCAGACGTTCCAGGGCGGCTCGCGTGGTGGTGCGGCCGACTCCGAGCGAGCGAGCGAGATCGCGTTCGGCCGGCAGCCGGGCTCCGGGGAGGAATTCGCCGATCGCGACGGCCGTGATCAGCCGGTCGGTGATGCGATCGATCAGGGTCTCGTCGGTCTCCGTCATGGCCCTCCCAGTGTTTCATCAACGTTAACTTGTCGGCAAATGGTTTACTCGCGGACCTTTTATCGCCAACATGTGTTCATGCACGTTCATGAGTCCACCGTCCCGTTCCACGACGGCTTCACCTGGTTCCGCGTCACGACGCCCGATCAGAGCCGCGACCTCGCTCCCGTCTTCGTTCTGCACGGCGGCCCCGGCATGGCGCATGACTACGTGCAGAACATCGCCCACCTCGCCGACCTCACGGGGCGAACGGTCATCCACTACGACCAGATCGGCTGCGGGCGGAGCTCCCACCACCCCGATGCCCCGGTCGAGCGCTGGACCCCCGCGTACTTCGTCGAGGAGTTCGACGCGCTGCGCGCGCATCTCGGCATCGACGACTACCACGTGCTCGGTCAGTCCTGGGGCGGCATGCTCGGCGCCGAGATCGCCGTCCGTCAGCCCGAGGGACTGCTCGGTCTGATGATCTGCAACTCCCCCGCATCGATGCCGCTGTGGGTGAGCGAGGCCGGGAAGCTGCGCGATGCGCTGCCGGATGCCGCTCGCGACGCCCTCGCAGAGCACGAGGCTGCCGGCACTCTGGATCACCCCGACTACGTGGCCGCGACGCAGCTCTTCTACGAGCGGCACGTCTGCCGCGTCGTGCCGATGCCGCAGGACTTCGTCGACAGCGAGGCGCAGATGCTCGCCGATCCGACCGTCTATCACACGATGAACGGGCCGAACGAGTTCCACGTCATCGGCACTCTCCGCGACTGGTCGGTCATCGACCGCCTGCGCGACATCCAGGCCCCGACGCTCGTCGTCGCCGGCGAGTACGACGAAGCCACGGCGGCGACCTGGCAGCCGTTCCTCGACCGCATCCCCGGCGCCGTCGGACACGTGTTCCCTGGAGCCAGCCACTGCACCCACCTCGAGCAGCCGCACGAGTTCCGCGGCGTGATCGCCGACTTCCTCGCACAGCATCCCTGACACCCGCAGTCCTGAACCGAACCCAGGAGACACCATGACCACCACCGCCGCCTCCGACGGCCAGCCACGGCTGGAATCCTTCGGCTACAAGCAGGAGCTCAAGCGCTCCGTCTCCACCTTCGACCTCGTCGTGTACGGCCTGGTCTTCATGGTGCCCATCGCACCGTGGGCGATCTTCGGGGTCGTGTTCAACGAGTCGAAGGGGATGGTCCCACTCGTCTACCTCGTGGGTCTCGTCGCGATGATCTTCACCGCGCTCGGATACTCGCAGATGGCGAAGTCCTTCCCGCTGGCCGGCTCCGTGTTCTCGTACGTCGGCCGCGGCACTCACCCGATCGCCGGCTTCTTCGCGGGCTGGGCGATCCTCCTGGACTACCTGCTCGTGCCCACGCTGCTCTACGTGTTCGCCGCCTCGTCGATGCGCGGGATCTTCCCCGACAGCCCCGAGTGGCTGTGGGCGATCCTGTGCGTGGCGGTCAACACCGTCATCAACGTGCTCGGCATCGGCTCGATCACCGTGGCGAACCGCGTCTTCCTCGCCATCGAGCTCGTCTTCGTCGCGATCTTCGTCATCATCGCCGTCTCCGCTCTCACCGGGCAGACGATCGAGGGCTCCTCGTTCTCGCTCGCGCAGCTCTGGGATCCGGCGAAGGTCGACCCGACCCTGATCGCCGCCGCACTCTCGATCGCGGTGCTGAGCTTCCTCGGCTTCGACGGGATCTCGACCCTGTCGGAGGAGACCACCGGCAAGAAGAACCCCGCGGGCCGCGCCATGATCATCGCGCTGTTCATCGTCGCGACGCTCTTCATCCTGCAGACCTGGCTCGCGAGCGCCCTCGCAGCGGGCACCGTCTCGTTCCCCGACGACGAGGTCAACAACGCGTTCTTCTCGATCGTCGCGCAGGCGGCAGGCAGCGGCTGGGCGACCGCGTTCCTCGCGGTCAACGTCATCGCCGTCGGAATCGCGAACGCGGTGGCGGCACAGGCGGCGACCTCGCGTCTGCTCTACTCGATGAGCCGCGACCGGCGCCTTCCGGCCTTCTTCTCGAAGATCAACGCCCGCCAGGTGCCCGTGTACGCGATCCTCTTCGTGAGCGCGCTGAGCACCGTGCTCGTGCTGTTCTTCGTCGGTCAGATCGACCTGATCTCGTCGCTGGTGAATTTCGGCGCCCTCTTCGGCTTCCTGCTGCTGCACGTCGCCGTGTTCTGGCACTACATCGTGCGCCAGCGGTCGCGCAACTGGCTCCTGCACCTCGTCGTGCCGCTGTGCGGATTCCTCATCATCGGCTTCGTGCTGATCAACGCCTCCGATCTGGCCAAGATCGGCGGAGTAGTCTGGCTCGCGATCGGGGTCATCGTGTTCGTGGTCTTCCGCATCCGCAACGGCGCCAACCCCGAACCGCTCTCGGAGCACGCCGCCACCAGCGAGGGAAGAGCCGAATGAACGGGACGGATCACTTCCTCGGCAAGGAGCTCGGCCGCCCCGGATTCGCCGCGGACGCCGAACCGGTCCTGCGCATCCACCCCGGCACCGGCGAGCGCATCGGCTTCGAGACGGATGACGCGGTCTACCGCGAACTTCACGACCACGGCGACCTGGCGGCACTCTCGGCGCCGATCAACCCTGTCACCGGTCCGGTCTGGATCGAGGGAGCCCGGCCGGGCGACACCCTCGCGGTGACGATCCACGAGATCCGCCTGAAGGACTGCGGATGGTCGCAGAGCCTTCCCGGCATCGGAGCCCTGCGCCATCGGATGGGCGACACCGTGGCATCGCGGCGCATCCCGATCGACGAGGACGGCGTGCATCTCACCGACCGGCACGTCGTCGCGCCGCGGCCGATGATCGGCTGCATCGGCACGGCCCCGGCATCCGGCGTCAACTCGACCGTCATGCCCACCACCGCGCTCGGCGGCAACATGGACGTCACCGAGGCGCGGCCGGGATCGATCGTGTACCTGCCGGTCGAGGTCGATGGGGCTCTGCTCTCGATCGGCGACATCCACGCGATCATGAGCGAGGGCGAGTCGTCGTTCGTCGCAATCGAGGCCGAGGGTGTCGCGATCGTGAGCGTCGACCTGGTGCCCGGTCTCTCGCTGCGCGCGCCCCGCATCGAGACCTCCGACGAGTGGGTGTTCGTCGGGCTCGGCGACCCGGTGCAGGAGAGCATCACCCGCGGCTACGAAGACGCGTTCGACTTCCTGGTGACCACGCACGGGTGGGAGGCGATGGATGCGTTCGCGGTGATGAGCGCGCTGGTCGACTCCGCGCTGGGCGGCCCGACAGGATCGAGCGAGCCCGACCCGCTGCATCCGTTCGCCGCGATCGGTGCGGTCACGCTGCATCGACTCCCCAAGTCGGTTCTGTAGCCCGACGCCCGCGGGATCTGGCCGTGATGACCGCTCAGTGCTCGGGGCGCTGGACCTCGACCTCTTTGCCCTCGCGGTCGACGATCCTGCCGTCGACGATCGAGTCGCCGTCCTCGAACGCGTCGAGGTAGGCGATCGGGATGCTGCGCGTGGGAGCGGCAGCGAGGACTGAGGCGTCCTTGCCCGAGGGCTTCCCGAGGTGGTTGAAGAGCAGGTTCAGCAGGATCGCCGCCACCGCGGCCGAGCTGATGCCGGAGTGGAAGATCGTGATGAACCACGCGGGCATCTGGTCGTAGATCGTCGGTGCGGCGATGGGCAGCATGCCGATGCCGATCGATGAGGCCACGATGACCAGGTTCATGTTGCCGCGGTAGTCGACCTTGGCGAGCGTGCGAATGCCGCTCGCCGCCACGCTTCCGAACAGCACGATGCCGGCGCCTCCCAGCACCGGGGCGGGCACTGCGGCGACGACGCGTCCGAGCACCGGGAGCAGGCCGAGGACGACGAGCACGACACCGCCCGCGGTGACCACGAACCGGCTCTTCACACCGGTGATCGCCACGAGTCCGACGTTCTGCGCGAAGGCCGACTGCGTGAACGAACCGAACACGGGCGAGACCGCGCTCGAGAGCATGTCGGCGCGGAGGCCGGCGGCGATGCGCTTGGAGTCGACCTTGGTACCGACGATCTCGCCGACGGCCAGGATGTCGGCCGTGGTCTCGGTGAGCGTCACCAGGATCACGATGAACATCGAGATGATCCCGGCGATCTCGAACGTCGGCATCCCGAAGCCGAAGACGCTGGGCAGGGCGAAGATCGGACCATCCCCCACGGCGCCGAAGTCGACGCGGCCGAGGATGACCGCCAGGATCGTGCCGAGCACGATCGCGAGCAGGATCGCGAGGCGAGAGATGGCGCCGATCCTGACCTTGCTGAGCACCAGCACGATCACGAAGGTGATCGCCGCGAGCAGCAGGTTCTGCGGGTCTCCGAAGTCCTCGGCCTGACTGTTGCCGCCCATCGCCCAGCCCGCGGCCACCGGCAGGAGGGTCAGACCGATGATCGTGATGACCACCCCGGTGACGACCGGTGGGAAGAACCTGATGATCGTGGCGAACACCGGGGCGATCAGCAGCCCGATGATCGACGCGACGATGACAGCGCCGAAGACCGCCGGCAGGCCGCCCCCGCTAGTGACGATCGCCCCCATCGTCGCCACACCCGCGAAGGAGACGCCCTGCACGAGGGGCAGCTGGGATCCGAAGAACGGGATGCCGACGGTCTGGAGGATCGTGGCGAGACCGCCCATGAAGAGGCAGGCCGTGATCAGCACGCCGATCTCGGCGCCGTCGAGCCCCGCCATCGAGCCGATGATGAGCGGTGGGGCGATGATGCCGCCGTACATCGTCAGCACATGCTGGATGCCGTAGGCGATGGTGCTGCCGAGCGGCATCCGCTCGTCTTCGGGTCGCGTCGCGACCGTCTTCGTCTTGTTCATGTCGACCTCTTCGTCGTCTGGGGGATGTTGCGGATTCGGGGGCGTGATTCAGGAGTGTCGGGCGAGGAGGCTGCGCGCCGCCTCGCTGTGGTGGGCGATGAGCTGGGGGACGTCGAGTCCTGTGATCTGACCGTCGAGCACGCGCCAGGTGCCGCCGACCATGACGCGGTCGGCCCGTTCCGCGCCGCACAGCAGCAGCGCGGCGACCGGGTCATGGCTGCCCGAGAACCGCAGCTCGTCGAGCGTGAACATCGCCAGGTCGGCCTGTTTGCCGGGAGCCAGGATGCCGATGTCGGTGCGGCCGAGGGCACGCGCCGATCCCGCCGTCGCCCAGCCGAGTGCGCGCTCCGGTGTGACGGCCGCGGCGCCGTACCGCAGGCGCTGCAGGTAGAGCGCCTGGCGCACCTCCTGGATCATGTTCGAGCCGTCGTTCGATGCCGAGCCGTCGACACCGAGGCCCACGGGCGCTCCGGCCTGCTCGAGCTCGATGGCACGGGCGATGCCCGAGGCGAGGCGCATGTTGGAGGTCGCGCAGTGCGACACGGCCGTGCCGGCCGCTCCGAGCCGCGCGATCTCGGCGTCGTCGAAGTGGATGCCGTGCGCGAGCCAGGTGCGGTCGGAGAGCCAGCCGACGCTCTCGAGGTAGTCGACCGTGCGCAGGCCGAACATCTCGCGGCAGAAGTCCTCCTCGTCGAGGGTCTCGGCGAGGTGCGTGTGCAGGCGGACATCCAGGCGTTCGGCGAGTGCGGCCGTGTCGCGCATGACGCCGGTGGTCACCGAGAACGGCGAGCAGGGCGCGAGGGCGATCTGCACGAAGGCGCCGTCGCCGCGCTCGTGGTGCGCCGCGATGAGCCGCTCGCTGTCGGCGAGGATCGTGTCGGCATCCTGCACGGTCGACTGCGGCGGGAGCCCGCCGTCCTCTTCGCCGAGCGACATCGACCCGCGGGTCAAGGTCGCCCGCATGCCGAGCTTCTTCACGACGTCGACCTGCACGTCGATCGCGTCCTCGAGGCCGTTCGGGAAGAGGTAGTGGTGGTCGGCGGCCGTGGTGCACCCGGAGAGCAGCAGTTCGGCAAGGGCCGCGGTGGTCGCCAGTTCGAGATCACGCGGCGTGAGCCCCGCCCACACCCCGTACAGGCCCTTGAGCCACGGGAACAGCTCCGCGCTGACGACGGGCCGCCAGGCCCGGGTGAGGGTCTGGTAGAAGTGGTGGTGCGTGTTGATCAGGCCCGGGATGATCACGTGACGCGAGGCATCGACGACCTCGTCGACGGGGACCGTCGGCGCGCCGCCCGCGGGGATGACCTCGCGGACGACAGAGCCTTCGACGACGATGCCTCCCGAGGCGTCGGCGTCGCTCCCGGTGTAGATGCCGAGGGGGTTCTTCAACCACACGCTGGTGGGGTGCTGTGACATGAGCAGACTCCGTCCGTCGAGGTGGAGTCGAACGGCCGACCCCACCAGGGGGTCAGCTCAGTTTTTCCCTGTCTGCTGATCCAGGTGCTCCGACTTTGGAACACTCCAGATCTATCACGGCGCCACGAACGCGGTCAAGGATTTTTCCGAATATCGGAGTTGCACTTCCGCAATGCGGAATCAACTACCCCTCGTCGACGGTCTCTGTCGGGCTCGACGCCGTGAGCACGAGACCCGCACCGTCGGCCGCGACGTCGACCCGGACGGTGTCGCCGTCATGCACCCCGCCGGACAACAGTGCGGTCGCCAGCTTGTTCTGCACCTCGGACTGGATGAGGCGGCGCAGCGGCCGCGCACCGAACATCGGGTCGTAGCCGCGCTCCGCCAGCCAGGACCGCGCATCCGGAGTGACAGCGAGCGTGAGCCGGCGGTCGTGGAGCCGGTCGTGCAGCTGATCGACGGAGAGCTCGACGATCTGCGCGAGGTCGTCTTCGGTGAGGGCGGCGAACATCACGATGTCGTCGAGGCGGTTCAGGAACTCCGGTCGGAACGCCTGACGCACGAGCGCCATCACCTGCTCGCGCTTCTCGTCGGGCGGGAGCACGGGGTCGATCAGGATCGGCGAACCGAGGTTCGAGGTGAGGATCAGGATCACGTTCGAGAAGTCGACCGTGCGGCCCTGACCGTCGGTGAGGCGCCCGTCGTCGAGCACCTGCAGGAGCACGTCGAACACCTCGGGGTGCGCCTTCTCGACCTCGTCGAGCAGGATCACACTGTAGGGGCGCCGACGCACGGCCTCGGTGAGCTGCCCGCCCTGCTCGTAGCCGACGTATCCGGGAGGGGCCCCGACGAGCCGCGAGACCGAGTGCTTCTCGCCGTACTCCGACATGTCGATGCGCACCATCGCGCGTTCGTCGTCGAACAGGAACTCCGCGAGGGCCTTCGCGAGCTCGGTCTTGCCGACGCCCGTCGGGCCGAGGAAGAGGAACGAACCGGTCGGACGCCCCGGGTCGCTGATGCCGGCGCGCGAGCGGCGCACAGCATCCGACACGGCCTTCACGGCCTCCTTCTGCCCGATCAGCCTCTTGCCCAGCTCGTTCTCGAGGTGCAGCAGTCGTTCGGACTCGCCCTGCAGGAGCCGTCCGACCGGGATGCCGGTCCACGCGGCGATCACTCCGGCGATGTCCTCGTCGGTGACCTGCTCGTTGACCATGCGTCCCTCGGAGGAGGTCGCGGCCTCGGCCTGCTCCGCCTCGGCGATGTCGCGCTCCAGGCGCTTGATGGTCTCGTACTCGAGCTTCGACGCCCGCGTGTAGTCGGCCTCGCGCATGGCGAGGTCGCGCTGCGTGACGGCGTCGTCGAGCTGCTTCTTCAGATCGCCGACGCGGTTGAGGCCCTGGCGCTCGCGTGCCCAGCGCTCCTCCAGGGCGGCGAGCTCCTTCTCGAGTCCGGTCAGCTGCTCGCGGAGGGTGCTCAACCACTCCTTGGACGCGGCATCCTTCTCCTTCTTCAGCGCGAGCTCCTCGAGCTTCATGCGGTCGACCTGGCGCTTGAGCTGGTCGATCTCGACCGGCGAGGAGTCGATCTCCATCTTCAGCCGGGACATGGCCTCGTCGATGAGGTCGATGGCCTTGTCGGGCAGCTGGCGGGAGGGGAGGTAGCGGTTGGACAGGGCGGCCGCGGCCACCAGCGCGCTGTCGGCGATGGTCACTCCGTGGTGTGCCTCGTACCGCCCCTTGAGCCCGCGAAGGATCGCGATGGTGTCCTCGACGGTCGGCTCGCCGACGTAGACCTGCTGGAAGCGGCGTTCGAGCGCGGCATCCTTCTCGATGAACTCGCGGTACTCGTTGAGGGTGGTCGCCCCGATCAGGCGCAGCTCACCACGGGCGAGCATGGGCTTGAGCATGTTGGATGCCGCGACGGAGCCCTCGCCGCCGCCCGCGCCCATCAGCACGTGCAGCTCGTCGATGAACGTGATGACCTTGCCCTCGGACTCGGTGATCTCCTTGAGGACCTGCTTCAGCCGCTCCTCGAACTGCCCGCGGTACATCGCCCCGGCCACGAGCGCGGAGATGTCGAGCGTGATGAGCTCTTTGTCCTTCAGGGACTCGGCGACGTCGCCCGCGACGATGCGCTGCGCGAGCCCCTCGACGACGGCGGTCTTTCCCACGCCGGGCTCGCCGATGAGGACAGGGTTGTTCTTGGTGCGACGGGTGAGCACCTGGCTCACGCGACGGATCTCACCATCCCGCCCGATCACGGGGTCGAGCTTGCCCTGGCGGGCACGGTCGGTGAGGTTGATCCCGAACTGCTCGAGGGCTGACTGCTGCTCCTGGTTCTGCGCGCCGGTCTGCGGGTTGCTCATGCGTCCCTCCTGGGGAGACTCCTTCTTGACGGATCCGCGGACGGATCAAAGTTGAGTTGTGATGACTCAACTTTATCAAAGAAGGCGCACGAAGACCAGGGATCAGTCGGTCATGCCTCGGCGCAGCAGCCGTCCGCGCGGCGTCTCGAAGTCGATCACCTCGCCGTGCAGCCACGTCTTGCGCACGACGCCGGCGAGAGCCTTGCCGTGATACGGCGTGAGCGGGTTCTTGTGATGCAGCTTGTTCACGTCGACGACGTAGGCGTCGTCCGCCGCGAACACCGAGAAGTCGGCGTCGTAGCCCGGCGCGATGCGACCCTTGCCGGTGAGTCCGGCGAACTGCGCCGGGCGCTCGCTCATCCACGACACCACGGTCTCGAGCGTCAGCCCGCGCTGCCGCGCCTCCGTCCAGATGAGCGAGAGGCCGAGCTGCAGCGAAGCGACCCCGCCCCACGCGACCGCGAAGTCGCCGTTCTCGAGATCCTTGAGGTCGAGGGTGGACGGCGAGTGGTCCGACACGATGAAGTCGATCGTGCCGTCCTCCAGCCCCTCCCAGAGCAGCTCGCGGTTGCCCGCTTCACGGATCGGTGGGCAGCACTTGAACTGGGTCGCGCCGAGCGGGATCTCCTCCGCGGTGAGGGTGAGATAGTGCGGGCATGTCTCGACCGTGAGCCGGAGGCCGTCGTGCTTCGCGCTGCGGATCATCGCGAGGGCGTCGGATGACGACAGGTGCAGGATGTGGGCACGGGCGCCCGTCCAGCGCGCCCGCTCGATGACCTCGGCGATCGCCAGGTTCTCGGCACCACGCGGACGGGACGCCAGGAACTTGCCGTAGTCGTCGCCCTCCGGTGACGGCGCGCGGTCGATCGCACGGGAGTCCTCGGCGTGCACGATCATGACGGAGTCGAAGGATGCCAGCTCGCGCATATCCTTCTCCATCTCGTCGGCGTCGAGCGGCGGGAACTCGTCGACGCCGGAGTGCAGCAGGAAGCACTTGAAGCCGAAGACGCCGGCGTCGTGGAGACCACGCAGCTCCGCGGTGTTGCCGGGGATCGCGCCGCCCCAGAAGCCCACGTCGACGTGCGTCTG
Organism: Microbacterium luteolum; assembly: GCF_039533965.1. Classification (NCBI taxonomy): domain Bacteria; kingdom Bacillati; phylum Actinomycetota; class Actinomycetes; order Micrococcales; family Microbacteriaceae; genus Microbacterium; species Microbacterium luteolum. The sequence goes on along the minus strand of NZ_BAAAUN010000001.1, from coordinate 3,004,812 downwards.
GCCCTGCGCGACGTCGCGCTTGATGTTCAGCGCCTCCACGTCGACGGTCGCCGGGATGCTGTTCAGCGGCATGTCGACGATCGTCGTCACACCTCCGGCCGCCGCAGCGCGGGTCGCGGACGCGAAGCCCTCCCACTCGGTGCGGCCCGGCTCGTTGACGTGCACGTGCGTGTCGACCAGCCCGGGGATGAGCGTCTCGTCATCGGCGAGCTCGATGATCTCGTCACCGGCGAGGTTGTTGCCCAGCGGCTGCATGGCGACGATCACGCCGCCGCGCACCCCGACCTCGCGGGGGCTGATCCCCGCCGAGGTGAGCACCCGCTGACCCCGGATCACCAGGTCGTAGTGCTCGCCCGTCGGGTCGAGCGACGCTCCGGCATCCGCCATTTCCTGCTCCTGCGACATGTCGCCCTTCCCTTCCGTCGGCTGCACGCCGACCGGCTGACACCTGCTCAGCCCATACTGGACCACGATCCCGCCAGGGATCGCGGGATGATCTCGGTGGCGATCCGTCGGCCCACCTGCAGGAGCAGCGCGGTCGCGTTCGCCATGCTCGCCGCCGGGTCCGGTTCGAGCTCGCTCAGCGGCAGCACCGCGAGGAATCCGGCACCGGCCGCCTGCGCCTCCGTCAGCGTCGACCGACCGCACACCGCCACGACGGGAACGCCGGCCGCGCGTGCCGCGGCCGCCACCCCGAGCGGCGTCTTGCCGCCGAGGCTCTGGTCGTCGAGGCTGCCTTCGCCGGTGATGACGAGATCGGCATCGGCGATGCGCTCGCCGAGGCCGGTGAGCCTCTGGATGACGTCGATGCCCGGTTCCCGGCGCGCACCGAGCACGGCGAGAGCCGCGTAGCCCACTCCCCCGGCCGCGCCCGCGCCGGGGAGCTCCGCCGACGGGCGCACTCCCGCCTGCACCTCGAGAAGTGCGGCGAAGCGGGAGAGGCCCGCCTCGAGGGCGGCGACATCGTCGGCGCTCGCCCCCTTCTGCGGCGCGAACACCGCAGCCGCCCCCCGGTCTCCCAGGAGGGGGTTGTCGACATCGCTCGCGAGCACGATCGTCGCGCCGGCGATGCGCGGGTCGAGCCCCGACACGTCGATGGAGTCCAGCGCGACAAGTGCCGCTCCGCCGGGAGGCGCGTCGCCGTCGCCGGCGCGAAGCGAGACACCCAATGCCTGCAGCATCCCCGCACCGCCGTCGGTGTTCGCGCTCCCGCCCACACCCAGCACGATCGTCGTGCATCCGCGATCCAGGGCGGCCGCGATGAGCTCGCCGGTTCCCCGGCTCGTCGCCGTCAGCGCTGCCTTCACGCCGCCCGGCAGCACGTCGAGCCCGCTGGCCGCGGCCATCTCGATCACGGCGTCCGCACCATGCAACGCGAACCGGGCCGAAACGGGTTCGCCCGTCGGCCCGGTCACGCTCACGGTGACCGCCTCGAACCCGCTCGCGAGGGCGGCGTCGACCGTGCCCTCACCGCCGTCGGCGACGGGGACCGCCTCGATCTCGGCATCCGGGATGATCTCCCGGATGCCGAGGGCGAGCGCCTCCGCGACCTCGGCCCCGGTGGCGGAGCCCTTGAACTTGTCCGAGGCGATCAGGATGCGCATGCGACGTGATCAGTCGAGCAGGGCGTAGACGGCCTCTGGCGCGTCGGCGGGCGACGTCGCGAGGTCCTCGAACTCGTTCATCGTGTCGAGGTCGGCACCCATCGCGATGTTCGTGACCCGCTCGAGGATGACCTCGACGACCACCGGCACCTGGAACTCGTCCTTCAGCCGCTCGGCCTCCGCGAAGCCGGCCGCGAGGTCTTCCGGACGCTCGACGCGGATCGCCTTGCAGCCGAGGCCCTCTGCCACCTTGACGTGGTCGACGCCGTAGCCGACCGCGACGCTGGACGAGTCCTTCGGGGTGTTGATGTTGTCGAACGCGAGCGAGACCTCGTAGTCCATCTCGAACGGACGCTGCGACTGACGGATCAGGCCGAGGTAGCTGTTGTTCACCACGACGTGGATGTACGGCAGCTTGTGCTGCGCGCCGACGGCGAGCTCCTCGATCATGAACTGGAAGTCGTAGTCGCCGCTGAGCGCCACCACCGGGTGACCCGGCTTGCCGCGCACGACGCCGAGGGCGGCGGGCAGCGTCCAGCCGAGGGGCCCGGCCTGACCGGCGTTGATCCACTGGCGCGGACCGTAGACGTGCAGCAGCTGCGCACCGGCGATCTGCGACAGACCGATCGTGGTCACGTAGGTGGTGTCGTGGCCGAAGGCCGAGAGCATCTCCTGGTACACGCGGTGCGGCTTCATCGGCACGTTGTCGAAGTTGGTCTTGCGCTGCAGCTTCGCCTTGCGGGCGCGGCAGTCCTCTGCCCAGCCGAGGTAGTCGGGCAGCGACTCGACCCGGTTGCGCGCCGCCTCCAGCAGCGCGTCGATGAAGGCACCGGCGTCGGAGACCACACCGTAGTCCGGCGCGAACACGCGACCGATCTGCGTGGGCTCGATGTCGACGTGCACGAAGGTGCGGCCCTTGCGGTAGGTGTCGAGACCGCCGGTGTGGCGGTTCGCCCAGCGGTTGCCGATGCCGAGCACGAAGTCCGACTCGAGGAAGCTCGCGTTGCCGTAGCGCTGCGAGGTCTGGATGCCGACCAGGCCCGCGGCCAGCGGGTGGTCGTCGGCGATCGCGCCCCAACCCATCAGCGTCGGCACGACGGGCACGCCCAGGGTCTCGGCGAGCTCGACGAGCTTGTCGGAGGCGCCCGAGTTGACGATGCCGCCCCCGGCGACGATGAGCGGATGAGCGGATGCCGTCAGCAGGTCGAGCACCTTCTCGGCCTGCGCGCGGGTGGCTGCGGGCTTCGCCACGGGCAGCGGCTCGTAGGTGTCGATGTCGAACTCGATCTCACCCATCTGCACGTCGAACGGCAGGTCGATCAGCACGGGACCAGGGCGACCGGAGCGCATGATCTGGAACGCGGACTGGAACGCACCGGGGACCTGCGCCGCTTCGAGGACGGTCTTGGCGAACTTCGTGACCGGCTTCGCGATGGAGGCGATGTCGACGGCCTGGAAGTCCTCCTTGTCGAGCTTCGCGACCGGCGCCTGGCCGGTGATGCACAGCATCGGGATGGAGTCGGCGATCGCGGCGTAGAGCCCCGTGATCATGTCGGTGCCGGCAGGGCCCGAGGTTCCGACGCAGATGCCGATGCGGCCGTCGCCGGTGCGGCTGTAGCCGTCGGCCATGTGCGAGGCGCCCTCGACGTGACGGGCGAGGGTGTGCCGGATGCCGCCGTTGGCGCGCATCGCGGCGTAGAACGGGTTGATCGCCGCGCCGGGAAGGCCGAACGCCTCGGTGGCGCCCTCCTTCACCAGGATCTGGCAGATCGCGTCGACTGCACGCATTCGAGTCATGAGAAGTCCTTTAAGTCAGTTCTGGGTCGCTGAGCTTGTCGAAGCGTCAGCGGCCGGAGAGTTCGTTGGTGAGCGTGAAGAGCCCGGAGTGGTCGAGTGCGCCGTCGCCGCGGGCGACGAGGGCGTTCACGAGCTGTGCGACGGCGGCGCCGAGGGGGATGGTGACCCCGACGGAGCGAGCTGCTGCAGTGACGATGCCCAGATCCTTGTTGTGGAGGGCGAGACGGAATCCGGGGGCGAAGTCGCGGTCCAGCATCTTCTGCCCCTTCTGGTCGAGGACCTTCGAGCCGGCGAGTCCGCCGCCGAGGACCTTGAGGGCCGCGTCGGTGTCGACGCCGAAGGCCTCGAGGAAGACGACGGCCTCGCTGAGAGCCTGGATGTTCACGGCGACGATGAGCTGGTTGGCGGCCTTGACGGTCTGGCCGGCGCCCGCGGGTCCGACGTGCACGATGGTCTTGCCGATCGCGTTGAGGACGGGCTCCGCAGCGGCGAAGTGCTCAGGCGATCCGCCGACCATGATCGACAGCGCGCCGTCGATCGCGCCCTGCTCGCCACCGGAGACCGGGGCGTCGACCGCTCCGAAGCCGGCGGCGACGGCCTCTTCGGCGAGGGTCTTGGCGACGTCGGGACGGATCGAGGAGTTGTCGATCCACAGGGCACCGGCCTTGGCGTTCGCGAAGACGCCGTCTTCGCCGCGGACGACGCCTTCGACGTCGGGCGAGTCCGGGACCATGGTGAGGATGACGTCGGCATCCTTCACGGCATCCGCGATGCTGGTCGCTCCCGTGCCGCCGGCTTCGACGAGAGCGTCGATGGGCTCCTGGCTGCGGTTGAACCCGGTCACCTCGTAGCCGGCCTTGACGAGGTTCTTGGCCATGGGGAGGCCCATGATGCCGAGGCCGATGATGGCGATGCTGGTCATGAGTTCGCTCCTTCGCGGTTCAGCCAGGCGAAGGCATCCGCCTGGGTGGCCTTGTACTCGAGGCCGATGGGTCCGGTGTATCCGCCGGCGCGAGCGGCGTCGATCCATTCGGTCAGCGGCAGGTCGCCGGTGCCGGGCTCTCCGCGCCCGGGGGCGTCGGCGATCTGGATGTGCCCGAACTCCCCCGCGTGCCCGGCGATGACCGCAGCGACATCGTCGCCGTTCACAGCCAGGTGGTAGAAGTCGGCGAGCAGGCGGATGCTGTCGACGCCGTGCTCGTCACGGACCCGGCCGATGATGGCCAGGGCGTCGGCCGCGGTCTTCAGCGGGTACGCGTCCATTCCGGAGACCGGCTCGAGCAGCACGATGCCGCCGATCTTCGCGACCGCAGCGCCCGCGATCGCGAGGTTCTGCACCGCCAGGTCGTCCTGCGCCTGCGCGTCAGCGCCCTCGATGCGGTTGCCGTAAAGGGCGTTGAAAGCCTTCGTGCCGAGGCGCTGGCCGATGCCGACGACGACGTCGACGTTGGCGCGGAACTCGTCTTCGCGACCGATCCAGGAGACCAGTCCGCGGTCGCCGGCCGGCATGTCACCGGCGAAGAAGTTGAGGCCGGTGAGCTGCACGCCCGCATCCTGGATCGCGGCGACGAACGCGTCGACCTCTTCCTGCGCGGGGACGGCCGAGCTGAACGGCCACCAGAACTCCACGGCGTCGAAGCCGGCGGCCTCAGCGGCGGCCGGGCGCTCCAGGAGAGGCAGCTCGGTCAGCAGGATCGAGGCGTTCACGGTGTAGCTCATGGGTTCATCCTTGATTTCGGATCGTGGAAGTTAAATTCCTGTTAGTGAAAAGAGTACGCTGAACCCCGCGGCGATGTCAACGACACGGTGCGTGCTCCCACCGCCTACGGAGGTGTTCCCGGCTCCCGCGGTTCAGGCGCAGCCGAGATGCGACTACACCCCTACCCCAGGAGTCAGTCCAGAACCTTCGCCTTCTGGATCGCGAACTCGGCCTCGGTGATCGCGCCGCCGTCGCGCAACGCGGCGAGGCGCTCCAGTCGGCTGATGGTGTGATCCACGGCGAACATCCGGAGCCCGGTCTTCTCGTCCTCGGTGAGGCGAGAGATGTCGCCGACGACCTGCACGTTGGCACCGCTCAGGAACACTTCGCCGAACAGCAGGCCGACGTCGACCGGCTCACCCCGCCGCAGGGCGGCGACGCCCTCGGCCTTGGCCCGGGCAGCATCCTTGGCCAGCACGACCTGGTCCCACAGGATCCGGTAGTCGACCGGGTTGGCCGGGTCGACCACGATCGGCAGCAGGGCGCCGGGCATGGGCCAGACCTTGCGCTTCACGGTGCCGGAGAACTCGATCGCAAGAGGCTCGACGCCGGGAGCGCTGATCACCAGTTGCATCTCGCAGGTCTGGTTGACGGTGTCGCCGTGGTGCACCGAAACGGTCACGACTTGTGCCGTCCCTCGCACGCCGTCGGCGTCGGTCGCCGGACTGGAACGAAATCGTTCGAAGAGGCTCATGCGACGATCCTCGCACCAGCCACCGAGAATATGACGTCAGGTCAGGCGGATCTGGCGGTTCATGTCCTTGTAGAGCAGGTAGCGGAAGTCCTCGGGGCCGCCGGCGTAGCAGGCCTGCGGGCAGAAGGCGCGCAGCAGCATGTAGTCGCCCGCCTCGACCTCGACCCAGTCGTCGTTCAGGCGGTAGACGGCCTTTCCCTGCAGCACGAACAGACCGTGCTCCATGACGTGCGTCTCGGCGAACGGGATCGAGCCGCCCGGCTTGAAGGTCACGATGTTCACCTGCATGTCGTGCGCGAGGTCGCTCGCGTCCGAGAAGCGGGTGGTCGCCCACACGTCGTCGGTGTCGGGCATGGAGGTCGGCTCGATGTCCTTGTCGCTGGTGACGAAGGATGCCGGTGCGTCGACGTCATCGAGCCACTCGTACGCCTTGCGGATCCAGTGGAAGCTCGTGATCGTGTCGCCCTCGTTGGCGAGCGACCAGGTGGCACCCGGGGCGAGGAAGGCGTATCCACCCTCCTCGAGCACGTGCCGCTCTCCGTCGAGGGTCAGCGTGAGAGACCCGGTCGTGACGAACACGACGCCCTCCACGCCCGCTTCGACCTCGGGCTTGGCCGCCCCGCCGCCGGGAGCGATCTCGACGATCAACTGCGAGAAGGTCGTCGCCGAGCTGGGCGTCGGCCGGGCGATGATCCACGCGCGGGTGTTCGTGAAGCCGGGGAGGCTGCTGGTGACGATGTCGCGCAGCACGCCCTTCGGGATGACCGTGTAGGCGAGCTTCACGACAGCCCGGTCGGTCAGCAGCGCGGACTGGCCGGGAAGACCGCCGGCGGGCGTGTAGTAGGTGCGTGCGGGGGTGCTCATGAGTTCTCCTCGGATACGGCGAGCTTCGGATGCGCGAGCCTGATCAGCTCCGCGGGTGCGGCGGCAGCGGCATCCCGCACCTCCGCCTCGGTGACGGCCCCACACTCCAGCCCGCGCACGACGAAACGCGCGAGAGCACGGGCGGTGGCCGGCTCGTCCATGATCGTCGCGTCGCTGCCGTGCAGGTAGTTGTCGAGGCGACGCGCGGCGGCGGGGAAGCCCTCGCGGTAGAACGCGTACGTGGCGAGATAGCGGGTCGGCAGCTGGGCGGCATGCAGGTCCCACCCCTGGTAGTAGCCGCGCTCGAGCGAGCGCCGCACCAGGCGCGCGTGCAGCTGCCAGGCCGCGCGCACGTGATCCGGATCGCCGACCGGGATGACATTGGTCGACCCGTCGGACAGGCGTACGCCGGTCTCGGCGACGGCCACCTGCATGACCTGCTTCGCGTAGTCGGCGGCCGGATGCTCCATCGACTGGTGCGCGGCAGCGATCTGCAGCGAGGCGCTGTAGTCGTAGGTGCCGTAGTGCAGCGCCGTGACGCGACCCTTCGCGCGGTGCAGCAGGGTCGCCACCGGAACGGAGCCGTCGGCGGCGATGATCAGCTGCGGCGTCTCCATCTGCACCTCGAAGCGCAGCCGTCCGGGCGCGAGACCCAGCCGCTCCTCGAAGCGCTCGCAGAGCACGACCATCGCCTCGACCTGCGCGACCGTGGTCACCTTGGGCAGCGTCAGCACGAGTCCGGCCGGCAGGGGTCCCGCGGCCGCGAGGGCGGTCAGGAACAGATCGAGAGTGCGGATGCCGCGGCGACGCGTCGGCGCCTCGAAGCACTTGAAGCGGATGCCGATGAACGGCGGCGCGGTCCCGGCGGCCACGGCCTGGGCCACGCGCTCGGCGGCCAGGATCGCGTCGGAATCCTCCTCGGCATCCGGTCGCGCGCCGTAGCCGTCTTCGAAGTCCAGGCGCAGGTCTTCGATCGGCTCGCGCTGCAGCTTGGCCTCCACGAGGGGAGCCAGCTGCTCGGCGAGGTCACCGAGGCCGACGGCGTCCGCCAGCGCCGTCATGCCCCCGAACGCGGTGACGGCCGCGGCCGCCTCCGCGCCGAGACGTGCAGGCAGGTCGGGCGTGAAGCGGTCGGCGGGAACGTAGAGCGTGTGCACCGGCTGGCGGCTGCCGTCGTCTCCGGGGTACGCGGTCGAGAGGAGCGCGTCCGTTCCCGCGAGCCGGGCGTCGATGTCGGTGAGGTCGTCCTCGCCCAGAGTGGAGCTGCGCTGTTCGACACTGGCGGCCACGGTGCTCACTCCTTGCTCGAGGCGACGGAAGAGGACGAGGCGACGCGGACGATCGCCTCGGCCACCGCGCCGGCCACCAGGGGATCGAACACGCTGGGGATGATGAAGCTCGCATTGAGCTCGTCGTCTCCCACGCGCGAGGCGATCGCCTCGGCGGCTGCGACCAGCATAGGCGCGGTGATGTCGGACACGCCCGCGTCCAGCAGGCCACGGAAGACACCGGGGAACGCCAGCACGTTGTTGATCTGGTTCGGGAAGTCGCTGCGACCGGTCGCCACGACGGCGGCATGCCGCGACGCGACGATCGGGTCGACCTCGGGCACGGGGTTCGCCATCGCGAACACGATCGCGTCGTCCGCCATGGCGGCGATGTCGTCCTCGACGAGGATGTTCGGGGCGCTCACGCCGATGAACACGTCGGCGTCGACCAGGGCCTCCTTCAATGTGCCCTGGAACCCGCGCGGGTTCGTGGTCGCCGCGAGCTCGGTGCGGTGCGCGTCGACGTACTCGGCGTCCGAGTGGATCGCGCCGTCCCGGCCGCACGCGACGATGTCGCGTGCACCCTCGGCGAGCAGCAGCTGCACGATCGCGTTGCCGGCGGCGCCGACACCGGAGACGACGATGCGGACGTCCTCGATCCTCTTCCCGACCACCTTGAGCGCGTTGCCCAGGGCGGCGAGCGTCACGATGGCGGTGCCGTGCTGGTCGTCGTGGAAGACGGGGATGTCGAGCTCCTCGCGCAGGCGCGCCTCGATCTCGAAGCAGCGGGGGGCGGCGATGTCCTCGAGGTTCACGCCGCCGTAGACCGGGGCGATCGCCTTGACGATCGAGATGATCTCCTCGGTGTCCTTGGTGTCGAGGCAGACCGGCCACGCATCGACGTTCGCGAACTGCTTGAACAGCGCGGCCTTGCCCTCCATGACGGGAAGGGCGGCTTCGGGGCCGATGTCTCCGAGCCCGAGCACGGCGGTGCCGTCGGTGACGACGGCGATCGTGTTGCGCTTGACGGTCAGCTGACGCGCCTTGCTCTTGTCCTCGGCGATCGCCAGGCAGACGCGGGCGACGCCGGGCGTGTAGGCGCGGGAGAGGTCGTCGCGATTGCGCAGCGGAACGCGCGGCACGACCTCGAGTTTGCCGCCGAGGTGCATCAGGAAGGTGCGGTCGCTGACGAGCCGGACAGTGACGCCCTCGAGCGCGTCGATCGCGGCGCGCACGCGCTCGACGTGCTCCTCCCCCGCGGTGTTGCAGGTCAGGTCGACCACGATCGTCGAGGGATGCGACTCGACGACGTCGAGCGCGGTGACCGCCGCCCCGGCATCCGCCGCCGCCACGGCGAGCTCGCTGGTGACGCTGAAGTTCGACGGCGCGTCGATCCGCAGCGTGATGGAGTTTCCGGGACCCGGATTCGCCATGATTCCTCCCATGTTTTTCGTATCGTGGACTCTATTATCTACTTTATGGAAGTATGAGGCAACCACAGAGACGTTTGCGCGCGTTGGTTTCGACATGCCTCTCTCGCATGATGGAATGATCGCAACACGACGGAGGATCCGATGACCGATACCAAGACCCCGAAGAGCGCCGGATCCGGCGTGCAGTCGGTGGAGCGCGTCTTCGAGCTCATCGAGCTGGTGACCGACGCCGGCGGCGATGTGACGCTCAGCGAGCTCGCGGCCTCCACCGACCTTCCGCTCCCGACGATCCACCGCCTGCTGCGCACGCTGGTGTCGCTCGGATACGCCCGGCAGCTGCCCAACCGCCGCTACGCGCTCGGACCCAAGCTCATCCGCATCGGCGAGGGAGCCTCCCGGCAGTTCGGCGCCCTCGCGCGCCCGCAGCTCAAGCGCCTCGTCGACGAGCTCGGCGAGAGCGCCAACATGGCGGTCCTCGACGGCGACATGGTCGTCTACGTCGCGCAGGTGCCCTCGCTGCACTCGATGCGCATGTTCACCGAGGTCGGCCGCCGCGCACACCTGCATGACACGGGCGTCGGCAAGGCGATCCTCGCCCAGCTCCCGGACGAGACCGTACGCGGCATCGTGAGTCGTGCCGGCATGCCGACACCGACGGAATTCAGCCTCGGCTCGATCGACGATCTCCTCGCCGAGCTCGATCGGATCCGCGAACGCGGCTACGCGATCGACGACCAGGAACAGGAGATCGGCGTCCGCTGCTTCTCGATGGCCGTCCCCGACGCCCCCACCCCGACCGCCGTGTCGGTGTCGGGTCCGATCTCCCGCGTCGACGACGCGTTCGGCGGCCGCGCAGTGCCGCTGCTGCGCCGTGCCGCCGAGGAGATCAGCGCCGAGCTCACCGCCTGATCCGGGAGATGTCAGCATGAGCGGACGCATCGCCGTCGTGACGGGCGCGGGTTCGGGTATCGGTCGCGCGGTCACCCGTACCCTGCTCGAGGCCGATTTCCGGGTGGTGCTCGCCGGTCGCCGCGAAGACGCCCTCCGCGAGACCGCGGACGGGCATCCGCACGCCCTCGTCGTGCCGACCGACGTGACGGTCGAGGCCGAGGTCGAGGCGCTGTTCGCCCGCGCCGTGGCCGAATGGGGGCGCGTGGACCTGCTGTTCAACAACGCCGGCGCCTTCGGTCCATCCGCATCGGCGGCCGAGATCTCGCTCGACGACTGGCAGCGCACGCTCGACGTGAACCTCACCGGCTCGCTGCTGTGCGCGCGCGCCGCGATGCGCGCGATGATCGCGCAGCAGCCGTCCGGCGGCCGCATCATCAACAACGGATCGATCTCGGCACACGTCCCCCGACCGCTCTCCGTGGCGTACACGGTGAGCAAGCACGCGATCAGCGGACTGACGAAGTCGATCGACCTCGACGGCCGCGCGCACGGCATCTCCTGCGGTCAGATCGACATCGGGAACGCACGCACCTCGATCATGAGCGAGGTCGGCGCGAGCTCCGGTGCGCTGCAACCCGACGGGTCGCGGCGCGTGGAGCCGACGTTCGACGTGGCGGATGCCGCGCGCGCCGTGCTGTTCATGGCGCAGCTGCCCGCCGAATCGAACATCTCGACGCTGACCATCGCAGCGGCCGGGATGCCGTTCGGCGGGCGCGGCTGACCTGAGCCGCTACCGGCTCAGGTCAGCCGGCTCAGCAGAATCCGGCGACGCCGTCCCACACGCGGTGGTCGGCATCCGCTCCCTCGCGGAGGAAGGATGCCTCGATCAGGCCGTACGGGCGGTCGGCGGCGTAGAACACCTCGTTGGGGTTCTCCAGGCCGAACGGCGACAGGTCCACGACGAAGTGGTGGCTGTTCGGCGTGGAGAAGCGGATCTCGTCGATCTCGTCGTGCGCCTCGAGCACGGCTGCGGCCATGTCGTGCAGCGTGTTCTGCAGCGCGTACGAGTAGTTGGCCGAGAAGGCCTCGAGCAGCAGGCGGCGGACGTCGGCGAACGCCGCGTTGAAGTCGAGGTCGTTGCGGTTGTAGCGCCACTTCGCGGTGACCGAGGTCGCGAGGATGCGATCGGTCGTCTCCTTCAGCGTCGTGTACCGATCCTTCGGGTAGCCGACGAAGCCGCTCTCGGTCGACTTGAGCACCTTGAGGTCGGTCAAGCCGGCGATGATCGTGGTCTGCTCGCCGTCGATCTCGACGAGGGCGGTCCTGGTCTCGGTTCCGCCGCGCACGAACGAGTGGTCGTGGCCCTGTCCGTCGACGTCGATGCGCTCCCAGGTGTACTGGTCGGCCTCCCAGCGACCGCCGGTCACCCAGTCGAACTCGCCGGTGAAGTGGCGGCCGAGACGCAGCAGGTACTCCTCGGGGCTGCCGATGCCGTCCTTGGCGAAGGCGTAGACCGTGTTCTTCTGCGTGTCCGTCGCGACGACGTTCGCGTTGTCGCCGGTGAAGTGGGCGTCGGCGAAGTCGCCCCGCAGCTGCGAGGTGACGTTGAGATCCTCGATCTCATGGCGGGCGGTGTCCCGCGTGACGCGGACGACACGGACCTCCGCCTTGCCGTACTGGTTCTTGCCCAGGGTGATGGTCGTCATGTTCTTCTCAGCTTCCTCGGTAAGTGGAATAGGCGAACGGGCTGAGCAGCAGCGGCACGTGGTAGTGCGCCTGCGCAGTGTCGACCAGGAAGGTCAGCACCACCTCCGGGAAGAAGGTGTCCGTTTCGATGCCGGCGAAGTAGGCCGCCGTGTCGAACCGGAGGCGGTAGGCACCGCTCTCCAGCCGCTCGGGACCGAGTTCTTTCACCCGTCCGTCGGCATCGGTGAGGCCCGTACCGATCCCGACCCATCCGTCGCCGTCTCGGGCCTCGAGTACGACGGCGACGCCGGGCGCCGGGCGCCCGATCGATGTGTCCAGGATGTGGGTGGTCACGTGAGAGACGCTCATGCGCGTGCTCCTTCTGTCTCGATGGCCCCGGCGAGGCGCAGGGCGGCGATCTCGCGCAGCTGCTGGTCGATGACGGCCAGCTCCTGCTCGGGGGCGTTGCCGAGCCGCTGCTGCAGCAGGGCGAGGATGTCGTCGGCCGTCCGGCCGGCCGCCCGGACGAGGAAGACGCGGTCGAACGTCTCCTCGTAGGCGCGGTTGCCTGCGGCCAGCGCCTCGGCTGCCGCGGCGTCGACGCCGGACTGCTCCTTGCGGGCGAGGGCCGCCTCGGCACTCTCGCCCTGGGCCCGTTCGCCGATGCGCGGATGATGCGAGAGCGCACCATCGATCTCGCCAGCGGTGAGCGGTGCAGCGACCTGTGCGGCGGCATCCGTCAGCGCGGCGATCGACGCATAGGGCCGGCCGTCGACGAGCGCGTCGTACCAGCGGGGAATGTCCAAGGCGGGCTTCACGACACGGACGGCGACGTCGTGCGTGCAGGAGTTGAACTCCGTGAGCAACATCTTTGATCCTCAGCACATGCTGGCATCCGGCGCGTAGGACGATACGGATGACGCCTCTCCAGGAGAGGCAGCACTTCCGTATGCCGGAACTGTTATTTCAGCATGTGCAACCAGTCTGCGGAATGCCGCAAGAGTTGTCAACCCTCTTCATACACCGAGTTCGGCGCGGAGGCGAGCGACGTGCCCCGTCGGATCGACCCCGTACTCGGCGCGCTGCACGATGCCGTCGGCATCCAGGACGAAGGTCGAGCGGATCACACCGTCGAACGTGCGCTCCCCCACGGTCTTCTCGCCCCACGCTCCCCACGCGCGCGCCGTGGCGGCGTCGGTGTCGGCGAGCAGCGGGAACGTCAGCCCCTCGGCCTCGGCGAACGCGCGGATGTCCGCAACCTCGTCGGGTGAGATGCCGAGCACCGCATAGCCGGCGGCAGCCAGCGAGGAGAGGCTGTCGCGGAAGTCGCAGGCCTCGGTCGTGCATCCCGGCGTCGCCGCCTTCGGATAGAAGTAGACGACGACGTTCCGGCCGCGATAGTCGGCGAGAGCAGTCGTCGCGCCGTCGGCGTCGGACAGGGTGAAGGCGGGTGCGGCGTCACCGGGGACGAGTCGTTCGGTCATGATCTCTCCGTTCAGGGATTCCGCATCGATGATTTCGTATTGCGGAAGTCAGGTTCTGTCTGACGAAAGTGTATCGCTCACCGCATCCCAGACGGCCGAGGCAACTGCCCGCTTCGTGCCGGAAGCCTCACCCGCGATCGCGCCGTCCGGGCCGAGGACGTGCACGGCGTTGTCGGCGCTCTCGAACCCCCGCTCCCAGCCCACCTCGTTCACGACCAGCAGATCGACGCCCTTGCGCTGCTGCTTGCGGCGCGCGCGGGCGATGAGCTCGTCCTGATCCTCCGGCGTCTCTGCGGCGAACCCCACGATCAGCTGGCCCGGTCGACGCGCCGCGACCAGCGAGGCCACGATGTCGGCGTTCTCGACGAGTTCGATCGACGGGATGCCGCCGCTCTCCTTGGTGAGCTTGCGGTCGGACACCGCGACGGGCCGGTAGTCGGCGACCGCCGCCGCCATGATCACCACGTCGGCATCCGCGGCGGCATCCGCCATCGCGTCGGCGAGCTCTGCGGCGGATCCCGCCGTCACGATCCGGACGGACGGATGCCGGGCGTCGGCGAGCACGTCGCCGGCGATGTTGGTCGCGACGAGCACGACCGAGGCTCCGCGCGCCGCAGCCTCCGCCGCGAGGGCCACCCCCTGCCGGCCGCTCGAGCGGTTGCCGAGGAAGCGCACCGGATCGATCGGCTCGCGCGTGCCGCCGGCCGACACGGCCACGCGCAGGCCCTCGAGATCACGCGGAGCCAGCAAGGCCTGCGCCGCCGCGAAGATCTCCTCCGGCTCCGACATCCGTCCCGGACCGCTGTCTCCACCGGCGAGCTCGCCGTCCGCCGGACCGACGATGTGCACGCCTCGGCCGCGGAGGGTCTCGATGTTCGCCCTCGTCGCCGGATGGCGCCACATCTCGGCGTGCATCGCGGGCGCGATCAGGACCGGAGCCTCGGTCGCCAGCAGCGTCGTGCCGAACAGGTCGTCGGCGAGGCCTGCCGTCATCTTCGCGATCGAGTTCGCGGTGGCGGGCGCCACGATCACCAGATCGGCCGCCTGACCGAGAGCGACATGGCGCACCTTGGCGACGTCGTCGTGCACGCTCGTGGTCACCGGGTGCCGACTGATGGCCTCCCACGTGGGAGTGCCGACGAAGCGCAGGGCATCCTCCGTCGGGACCACCGTCACCTCGTGACCGGCCTTCGTGAGCAGGCGCACCAGGTGCACCGTCTTGTACGCGGCGATGCCGCCCGTTACCGACACGACGATGTTCACACGTCCGATTCTGCCCCAGCATCCGCACCTCCGGGGCACGACCTAGACTGACGTGCGTGTGCACGGTCGTGATCGATGTGGCGGAGGCCGGAAGCGCGCGACTGCTCGCGGTGCGGGACGAGGACCCGGAGCGGGACTGGGACGCGCTGGGGCCCTGGTGGCCCGAGCAGTACCCCGGCGTGATCGGCATCCGGGATCGTCGGGCCGGCGGCGCCTGGCTGGCGGTCGACCCGGAACAGCGTCGGCTCGCCGTACTGCTCAACCGCGAGGACGTGGGCGGACTGCCCCTGGATCGCGCCGTCTCCCGCGGCACGCTCGCTCTCGAATCCGTCGCCGGGCGGTCACCGGTCGGCCCGCTCCCGATGCACGGGTTCAACCTGCTCGAGGTGCAGCCGGAGGGGGCGCGCGTGCTCAGCTGGGACGGCGCCGCCCTGCGGACGACCGTCATCGAGCCGGGCACACACATGATCGCGCACGACGACCTCGACGATCCGGGAACACCCCGCATCGCCGCCTGGCTGCCCGAGTTCCGTGCCCTGGGTCCCGCGGCGGCGGACGACGACTGGGTCGACGCGTGGGTCGGCCTGCTCGCGGCATCCGCTCGACTGTCGCCGGAAGACGATCGCGCGATCATCCGCGACAACCGCCCGCATGGCTACCCGACGCAATCCCTGCTGTACTGCACCGCGGCGGTCACTCCCGACGGCGTCGCGGTGCACGACCGCACTCTTCCCCGCCCCGGTCACTGGTCCTGACGCGAAGCCTCACCACCGACATCACTTGACGCGATGCGGTGCTCGTCATACTCTTTTCATGAGGCAGAACTATGTTTCCGTATTATGAAAAACGAGAGCCCGCGCGAGAAGGACCGAGGTGACCACCATGCTGACTCCCGAATTGACACCCGCCGCGGACGATGCGACCGACGAGCGGTCGATCGTCCACATCGATCCCGACTTCTACGTCCCCTCACACGGCGAGCGCGGGAACAGCTACGTCCGCGCGTTCCGCATCCTCTTCCCGAAGGTGACCTGATCGATACTGCTTGCGGGGTTCGATGATGGAGGAGCTCGGCGGTGGTCGGATCTTCAGCGTCGATCTCGTCGTGCAGGCCGTGCATCACACCTACAAGGCGCAGGCTCGGTTTTCCGCTCAGCGGGTGGGGGCGAGAAGGTTGTTTTCTGCGCGGTCGACGATCCCAAGGAAGGTCTGGTCGTCGCCGTAGGCGCGGGCCAGGATCAGCCCGCCCTGGATGACAGCGACCGCGTCCAGCGCACGGTCTGCCGCCTCCTGGGGTGAGAGTCCGGCGAGGCGGAGCACGCCCGTGAGGGCTTCGACCCACTCGGTGAAATACGACTTCACCGCCTTGGCGAAGGTCTCCTGCTCCTCACCCAGCGTGATCGCGGCGAACAAGCACACGCATTGACGAGAGATGAAGTACTCGGCAACCGCACGCGACATGTCCGCGATCGCCTTCTGGGGATCGGTCGCAGTGCGAAGCGGAACGAAGATCTTCTCCTCGAACCAATCACTGACTTGGTCGAGCACCGCGCGGGCCATATCCGTCTTCCCCTCTGGGAAGAAGTGATAGAGGCTGCCGCGACCTATGCCGGTCTTCTGCTTGATGACGGACAGCGAACCACCCTCGAAGCCTCGCTCGCGGAAAACGCCAGCGAGGGCGAGGACCACGTCAGACCGGTCGAGGACGGTTCTGGCCATCAGAGACCGAGCTCGCTCAGACCAGGGTGGTCGGCGGGACGCGGGCCGGAGTTGTCCCAGAAGAACTTGCGCTCGGACTCGTCGATCGCGACATCGTTAATGCTCGCGTGGCGGTGCGTCATGAGACCGTCCTTGTCGAAGTGCCAGTTCTCGTTGCCGCAGGCGCGGAACCACTGGCCCTCGGCGTTCCGATATTCGTACGCGAAGCGCACGGCGATCACATCGCCAGTGTAGGCCCAGACTTCCTTGATGAGCCGGTAGTCAAGCTCGCGAGCCCACTTGTCGGTGAGGAACTCGATGATGGCGGGACGACCCTGGACGAAGGTGGACCGGTTCCGCCACCAGCTGTCCTCGCTGTAGGCGAGTGCGATGCACTCCGGGTCGCGGGTGTTCCAGCCATCTTCGGCGGCGCGGACCTTATGAATGGCGGTCTCTTCGGTGAACGGGGGAACGGGCGGACGGGACATGGTGACTCCTCGTTGCGATTGTTCTGAACCAATCAGTTCAGTATGTACCGAACGGTACAGACGCCGGATATGCGTGTCAACTCGAAGAATCATCAAGATCGTGCGGGTAAGCGCAGAACTACGCCGGGATGATCACCCCTGAAGCGATGCTTGAGGCGTCACCACCGGGTGGTAGGTCGTTGGCGTTCTTGAGATCGAGGGGTGCGCTCACTAAAGCCACCGAAAGTTCCCGCCGAAACCAGGTTCTGATCCACGTTTCCGGCGCGCGTTTCCGCGCCTATCGTGCGATCAAGAACGATCGTTTGCGGCAGGCCATCGGGGCCGCGTAGTCAGGCCAACCGCCCGGGGCTGCGGTCGATGCCATCCGGACGTCGGTGTTCCTTGCTATCGTGGCGCCGTGCGATGGCTTGCGGACGAGGCGAGTGGTTCACGATGTGTTCCGCTCTCTCCGGGGTCACCCCGGGGTACGCAGTCTGACCTGGAACGAACGCCGCAGGCGCCTTACTGCGCTTCGCGCAGACCGGTGCCCGCACTGATGGACGAGTCGTACGCAGGCCATTGCACGCCCGGCGCCCGCTCCGCGGCTGCCCTCTGATGGCGCCCTCCACCGCATCACGCGTGCTTGGGCGCACGCCGCGACCGCTGCCGTCGTCGGTGGCCGCCTCTCTGGCCGACGCTTTCCTCGCCTCAGAGGTCTGGGCGAAGGATCAGCTCGTCGAGGCCGGCGCGTACGTCATGGGAGCGCGCCGTCGTTGGCTCTCTCCGCTCGTCGGCGACGTTTTGGCCTCCTTCGCCCGCCCGCCTGTCGATGCCCCGCGACTGCTGACGTCGGTGATCCTCCGTTCGCCCGATTTCGCAGAAGCGGTGCGCAAGGCCGACGAGCGCCGTTCGCCGCTGCGTATCCACCATCGCGTCGTCGGTCCATCGGCGTCGCAGCCGCCCTCGGGTGCTCTTCCCCGCATCGACAGCATCCCGGATCTCGCCGCCTTGCTCGATCTGGACGTCGGCCGGCTCCAGTGGTTCGCCGACACCAAACATTGGAATCGGCGCGCACGCTCAGGGGCCTTGCACCACTACCGGTACGAGTGGCGCACACGGCACGGGCGGATCCCCCGGTTGCTAGAGATCCCGGAGCAACGGATGCGCCGCGCGCAGCGCAGTCTTCTGGAGCGGGCACTCGGCCTCATAGCCGTGAACGATGCCGCCCACGGTTTCATGCCCGGTCGCAGCGCGGCCACCGGGGCCGCGCGCCACACGGGGGCGGACATCGTCATATCCCTCGACCTCACCACGTTCTTCGCCCGCGTGACGGGCGGTCGCATCTACGGAGCGCTTCGGCAGTCGGGACTGTCCGAACCCGTCGCGCACGTCGTGACCGGGCTGTGCACCAACGCCGTTCCTCCGCGCGTGCTTGCTGCCATGCCACCGGGCGGATCATCCGACGAGCGGTTCGCCCTGCGCCGGGCTCTGGCCACGAGTCATCTGCCGCAGGGCGCTCCCTCCTCGCCGATGCTTGCCAACCTCGCCATCCGGCGTCTCGATTCACGGCTGACGGGATGGGCGGATGCCGTCGATGCGACCTACACGCGATACGCCGATGACCTCGCCTTCAGCGGCGGTCCGAGACTCGCGAAGCGACCTGATGCCTTCATCCGTGGTGTGCAGCGGATCATCGAGGACGAGGGGCACGTGGCCAACCCGCACAAAACGAGGGTCCGACGCCAGGGCGTCAGGCAGAGCGTGACCGGAATCGTCGTCAACCAGCGAACGAATGTCTCACGGGACGACTATGACCGGCTCAAGGCGACGATCCACAACTGCGTCGTGCACGGTCCGCGCACTCAGAATCACCGCCGACTCGACGATTTCCGTGCACATCTGCTCGGCCGCATCTCGTGGGTCGAGAGCCTGAACCCCGTGCGAGGCGAGAAACTCCGTGCGGAGTTTCTGCGCATCCGTTGGTGACCGCGCTGCGATCGGGCACGAACTCATGAGCCGAGGTGGGCGGTGTCGTTCAGGTGAGCGACCGTGCGGTTGTGGAAGTAGTCGTCTTCAACCAGTCGGGTGATGCTGCCGGAGTCCACCGTGAAACTCGCGTGGGTGAGAGCATCGAGCGGCATGCCGATCCAGCGAGCGATGACCAGGGTCGCGGATCCTCCGTGGGTGACGATGATCTTCTGTCGAGGGGAGTCGGACAGGATCCTCTCCATGCCTGCGTAAACGCGACGCGCCCATTGAAGTTTCGTTTCGGCTCCTTCGAGACCTTCGTCATGGTCCATTCGTTCGCCGTCCAGCGGTGGCGGCACGAATCTCTCACGGAACCAGGCAACGGGCTTGCCCTCGCCGGCGCCGTAAGACTTCTCGCGTAGCTCGGCCAGCCATATCGGCTGAAGATCTAGTTGCTCCCCGATAGCAGCCGCGGTTTGGGCGGTCCGGCGAAGGTCGGAGCTATAGAGCGCTGGGTCCGGCTGCACGCTCGTTGCAAGGGCCGATGCAATTCGTTGAGCCTGTTCGACTCCGCGCTCCGTCAGTTCCGAGTCGAACCATCCTCCGACGCGATGTTCCACGTGATGGGTTGCTTCGGGATGAGTCACGACGAAGAGTTCTTTCACATCCGCGATCTAAGCACGCCACTGCGCATCAGTTTGCCCCTCCACTCGGTGTTCGCATGGCCTGCCGCAAACGATCGTTTTTGGCAGTACCGCCATGCCGACACCACACAACGACCGGAACCGTCGTCATGGCATCCTACAAAGTGGCGCCCAGTTTACGTCGCGGCGGCGCATCACACTCTGGCTATGAAAGCCGTGGCCGGACGTTTCGGACGGTGGATGGCTGGGCGTTGGGCTGACGCGCTGTCGCGTGCCAATATGGGGCCGTGCGGATCGTCGGAAGTGTCTCCCTGGCCACCGCAGCCACTCTTATCGGACTTTTCGGCAATCTCATGCTGGGCCTAGCCGGCCTCAGCTTGGCGGGTCCAGGCGTCACAGTCATCGAGTACTCCGATTCGGATGATAGCGAGCGGGCGATCGGTATCGGGATGGGCATCATCGCGCTTGTGGTCTGGCTCGTGCTGCTGTTCCCTGCCGTGCTTGTGGGACTGCGCGGCGGCCGCCCGACGCGCGCGCGGCGTGCCACGGTATGGATCGTCGTGGGACTGAGCACGGTCCTCGTGCTAGGCACGCTGTTCGCAGTGCTCGCTACGCCGCCTCCCCTCAGCGAGTACCCGCCTCCGGAGTGGAACCGCGCTTAGCCCGCTCCACGGCGTCGCTTACACGGCTGCGTGGAGGCGTCCTCCCGAATAGTCGAAAGGTACGTCAGGGTCCGGCGCGCAGGGCACGTTCCATCGCCGCCATCACCGACGACCGGTTCGACAAGTAGGCTCACGCCATGACGCACTCTCGACCTGGTCACCGTTCACGTCGGTTTGCCGTGATCCTCGCTAGCGCCTTCATCCTCGCAAGTGCGACCGGTTGCAGTGCATCCGGCGAGGTGAGCAACAGTGGCTCAACTGAACAGCCCGTAACGGCAACAGAAACCCCGACAAGCGGGGCGACGGCGGAGTCAACCGCAGCCGATGATGAAAGAACTTGTGCAGGAGTGGGCGACGTGCAGACCATCCTGCACAACGTCCAATCCGCGTTCTACAGCGAACGCATGGGACAAGACGAACTGGACCAGTGGGCGGCCCTTGCTCTTCGGATTCTCCACAACATCCCTGCCGCTGACGACGGTCGGGTCGCCGACGCCCTCGCCGTCGTGCAGGACGCTGCCACCGACCCGCAGTCGCTCCTGACGCCCAGCGACATTCTCCTCTCCGCAGAAGAGGGCGCCCCCGGGGCTGAACTCTTAGCAGGGTGCGAAGCCGCGGGGTTCACGGTCGTCACGACGGGGTTCGTCGGAGGGTAACGCACCGGAGGGACCTAGTTGCTTGCAATGCGCCCTCCTCAGCTCGATCGCTAGTACGTGCGGTCGCGACACCAGCCGAAAGCCTCTGCCAGAACCAAGTTCCGGCTCCCATTAGCGGCGACCGCCCCGGGGAACCGAGTGGCACCGAGCCGAAAGCGATCGTTTCCGGGCCGCGGAGAAACGTTCGACCGCTACTCCGACCACGGCTCCCAGCTATTCGGCGAGGGCGATTGCTAGTCGGGGAAGCTCGCGGCCCGGAATGGAACCACTAGGCGAGGTGCCGATCCGTCGAGCCCCAAAGCGCAGATAGAACGATTCCGCACCTGGATCCGCGTCGAGTTCCAGGTGCGTGAACCCTGCGGCCCGCGCAGCGTGCAGTGTGTGCTCAAGCAGCATTCGACCGCAGCCGGTGCCGATCGCGGACGGATCAACGAACAACGCCGACAGTTCGCCGTCGTTCGACTCACCCCTCAGGAGGCTGAAGCCAAGAACCGTATCGTCTTGCGCCACGACCCACATCAGTCCTGACCCACAGGTCGTCGCATCGAAGGTCAGCTCAGCTCGGCATGCTTCGAGAAACTCGGCTGAATACCCCCAGTACCCCTTCGAGCGGAGAGCCAACGCTGAAATCTCTTCGTGCTCCTCGGACTGTGCCCTTCGTATGTGCAAGTCACTCACGATCTTTACTATGCACGCCACGGCGTCCGAGGCGCCAGCCGCCAGGCGACGGTACACGTCCGACTTCAGGAACCCGCACCCTCCTCGGTCGCCGCCTCCTCGATCAGCTGCAGCAGCCGGGCCGCGACGCTGACGGCGATCACGGCGGGCTGCTTGCCCGCGACCTCGGGGATGCCGATCGGCGTCACGACCCGCGCCAGGTCGCTCTCGGTCTGGCCGAGCTCGGTGAGCTTCTTGCGGAACCGGGACCACTTCGACGCCGACCCGATCAAACCGATCGAAGCGAGATCGGGAGTGCGCAAAGACATGTCGACGACCGCGAGATCCTCGACATGGTCGTGCGTCATCACCAGGACGTGGGAGCCGGCCGGAAGGCCGGCCAGCACGGCTTCGGGCACGGGTGCGAGGGTCGCCTGGATCCGTGCGACGCTGTCGGCGAAAACACCGGAAACGCCGGGGGTGCCGATCCGCTCCTCGGCGAGCATCTCCGGACGCGAGTCGACCAGGTGCAGCTCGACCTCGTGCCTCGCGAGGATGCGGGCCAGCTCCAGCCCCACATGGCCCATGCCGAAGATCGCGATGCTGGGCGTGACGCGCACCGGTTCGAGCATGATCGTGACCTCTCCTCCGCAGCACTGCACGCCGTACTCGGTGACGGCCTTGTCGCTGAGCGTAAGCACCAGCAGCTCCGGCTCCGCCGTGCCCGCTCGGAGCATCCCCCTGGCGCGTTCGATCGCCGTGGCCTCGAGGTTGCCGCCGCCGACCGTTCCGAACACGGCATCGGGCGACACGACCATCTTCGCCCCGCCGTTGCGCGGCGCATGACCGCGCACCAGGGCGAGCGTCACGATCACCGCGGGCGTGCGCGTCGAGCGCAGCGCCTGCAGTGCATCGACCCAGTCCATGTCGGGTCCCGCTCAGCGGGTGGCCAGGAGTTCCGGTTCGGGTGCCGCGACGGCATCCGCCGCCTGCTGCGCACGGCGCAGGGCCCAGAAGACCGCCTCCGGCGTCGCGGGAGAGCCCAGCTCGACCATGTGCCCCTCGGGCCCGAATTCACCGACGGCCTGACGGATCGCCTCCCGCGCGCTGAACGCCAGCATGAACGGGGGCTCGCCGACGGCCTTCGAGCCGTACACGGCGCCGTCCTCGCGGGCGTTCTCGAAGAGTCGCACGTGGAACTGCTCCGGCATCTCCGAGAAGCTGGGCAGCTTGTAGGTGGATGCCGACTGGGTCTGCAGCCGCCCGCGGTTCGGGCCGTCGCTGTCGTCCCAGCGCAGCTCCTCCAGCGTCAGCCAGCCGACGCCCTGCACATAGGCCCCCTCGATCTGCCCGATGTCGAGCATGGGAGAGAGTGAGTCGCCGACGTCGTGGATGATGTCGACGCGGCGCACGCTGTAGAGCCCGGTGAACTCGTCAACCTCGACCTCGGTAGCGGCCGCGCCGTAGGAGAAGTACTTGAAGGGAGACCCCTGCATGATCTCCGGGTTCCAGTGCAGACCCTCGGTGCGGTAATACCCCGCGGCGAACAGCTGCACGCGCTGGAGGTACGCGGCGTTCGCCACCTCGGCGAAGGTGAGCCGCTGCGCGGCGTTGCCGAAGGCCGTCACGTACCCGCCTTCGAAGACGACGTCGCGCGCATCGGCGTTCAGCAGGCGACCGGCGACGTCGGCCATCCGGCCGCGGATCTGCTCGCACGCGTTCTTCACCGCGCCGCCGTTGAGGTCGGTGCCGGAGGAGGCCGCCGTGGCGGAGGTGTTGGGCACCTTGTCGGTGCGGGTCGGCGCCAGGCGCACCTGGTGCAGCTCGAGCCCGAGCGCCGTGGCGGCGACCTGCATCATCTTGGTGTGCAGGCCCTGGCCCATCTCCGTGCCGCCGTGGTTGATCAGGACGGACCCGTCCTTGTAGACGTGCACGAGGGCGCCGGCCTGGTTGAAGGCCGCGAAGTTGAACGAGATCCCGAACTTGATGGGCGTAAGCGCGAGCCCGCGCTTGACGTGCGGGCTGCGCGCGTTGAACTCGGCGATCTCGGTGCGGCGCGCATCGACGTCTGCCTCGTCGCGCAGCTCGCTCCAGATCGCGCCCATCCGCGGAGCATCCTTCACGAGCTGGCCGTAGGGGGTGTGGTGACCGGGCTGATAGAAGTTCTTCTCGCGCAGCTCGAGCGGGTCGATCCCGAGCGCCGGGGCGACGCGACCGAGGATGTCCTCGATCAGGAACACGCCCTGCGGGCCGCCGAAGCCGCGGAAGGCCGTGTTCGAGGCCTTGTTCGTCTTCGCGATCCGGCCGTACGCGTGCACGTTGGGAATCCAGTAGGCGTTGTCGAGGTGGCACAGGGCGCGGCCGAGCACGGGCTCGGACAGATCCAGGCTCCATCCGCCGTCGCAGGTGAGCACGGCATCCAGGCCCTGCAGCATCCCGTCGGCGTCGAAGCCGACCTTCCACGAGATGTGGAACGGATGCCGCTTGCCGGTCATCGTGATGTCCTGCGTGCGGTTGAGCCGCAGGCGTACGGGGCGGCCGGTCAGCTTCGCACCGAGCGCGGCGATCGCGGCGAGGCCGTGCGGCTGCATCTCCTTGCCGCCGAACGCTCCTCCCATGCGCAGCGACTGCACCGTCACCTCGCTCGAGGTGATCCCGAGCACGTGCGCGATGATCTCCTGCGTCTCGGACGGATGCTGCGTCGAGCACTGCACGAAGTACTGGCCCTCCGAGTCGCGGATCGCGAGCGAGGCATGCGTCTCGAGATAGAAGTGCTCCTGCCCGCCGAACTCCGTGACGCCTTCGAACACGTGCGCGGCGGAGGAGAGGGCGGATGCCGCGTCGCCGCGCTGCACCGTGCGGGCGATGCCCTGGTACGACTCGGCGTCGATCGCGTCCTGCACGGTGATGAGCGACGGCAGCGGCTCGTACTCGACCGTGACCCGCTCGGCGCCGAGGCGCGCGGCCTCCTGCGTCTCGCCGAGCACCCAGACCAGGGCGTGCCCGTAGAACATCGACTCGCTCGGGAACAGCGGCTCGTCGTGCTTGATGCCCGCGTCGTTGACGCCGGGGACGTCGTCGGCGGTGAGCACGCGGACGACGCCGGGCACCTCGTAGGCACCGGAGACGTCGACGGTGACCTTCGCGTGGGCGTTCGTGGACTGCACGGGCCAGGCGGTCAGGACACCGGCGGTGTGGGCGGCGAGGTCGTCGGTGTACATGGCCGCACCGGTGACGTGCAGGGCCGCACTCTCGTGGGCGGCGCGGTGTCCCACGATGGGGTTGGCCGGGCGGTCGGCGAGAGCACTCATGCCGACACCTCCTTCGAGCTGATGACCGTGGAGCTGTACAGCTTGAGCAGCGCGGTGTTGAGCATGAGCGCGCGGTAGTCCGCACTCGCGCGGTGGTCGGACATCGGCGTGCCCTCGGCTCCGAGGATCTCGGAGGCCGCGCGCACGGTGGCGACGTTCCACGGCCGGCCGATCAGGGCCTCCTCCGCGGCGTAGGCGCGGAGCGGGGTGGCTGCGACACCGCCGAGACCGATCTTCGCGGCGGTCACGATCCCGTCCTCGATGTCGAGTGCGAACGCGATCGCGACGCTGGAGATGTCGTCGAAGCGCCGCTTGGCGATCTTGTGGAACGCGGTCACCGGGGCGAGCGGCAGCGGGATGCGCACCGCACGGATGAGCTCGTCCGGACGCCGGATCGTCTGCCGATAGCCCGTGAAGTACTCCGACAGCTCGACCTCGCGCTCCCCGTCGGCGGATGCCAGGACGAGCTTGGCGCCCAGCGCGAGGAGCGCGGGCGGGCTGTCGCCGATCGGCGAGCCCGTGCCGAGGTTCCCGCCGAACGTGGCGCGGTTGCGGATCAGGCGGGAGGCGAACTGCGGCAGCAGCTGAGCCAGCAGCGGCACTGCGCCGTCGAGGCGCTTCTCGATGTCGGAGAGCGGGAGCGCCGCGCCGATCTCGAGCACGTCATCGGTGTGATGGAGGGTGCGGAGCTCGTCGAGCTGCTCGATCGCGATGACGAGCGGCGCCCGGCGGCCACGGATGTTCACCTCGACGCCCCAGTCGGTGGAGCCGGCGACCAGGAGGGCGTCCGGCTCGTCGCGGAGCAGGCGCAGAGCCTCGTCGAGGGATGCCGGGCGGAGGAAGCGCGACCCGTCGACCTCGGCATCCGTCGGGACGGCGACCGGAGCCGGAGCCGCGAGCCGCTGCTGCAGCGGATCGTCCGCTTCGGGGTCGCCGAGCGTGTAGGCGGCGTCGCGGATCGGCCGGTACCCGGTGCAGCGGCAGAGGTTGCCGCTGAGAGCGTGGAGGTCGAACCCGTTCGGGCCGTGCTCCGCGTCGTGCGAGGGGATCCCGTCGCCGTGCCCGGTGCCCGCCTGCGCCGGCGTGGTCTCGGTGGGTGTGCGTTCGGACCGGTAGTACTCCCCCGCCATGCTGCAGGCGAAGCCGGGCGTGCAGTAGCCGCACTGCGAGCCGCCCGCCTCAGCCAGCTTCTCCTGCACCGGATGCAGGGCGTCCGGAGACCCGAGGCCTTCGGCGGTCACGATCTCCTGACCGTTGAGCGCGTACACCGGCACCAGGCAGGCGTTGACCGGAGTCCAGGCCGTGCCGCCGTCGGGCGTCGGAGTGGCGAGCAGCATCGCGCATGCCCCGCACTCCCCCTCCGCGCAGCCCTCCTTGCTGCCGGAGAGCCCGGTGTCGCGCAGCCAGTCCAGCGCGGTCGTGTGGGCGGCGGTTCCGTCGAGCGGGCGGACCTGTCCGTTGACGTTGACGACGATGTCGCTCATGGTCGATCTCCTCCTACAGCTCTCCTGCCGCCGGTCACCCGGCGAGCAGCCCCTCGATCGGTCCGCGCACGAAGTACAGCGCGAAGCCGACCGCGACGACCCACATCAGCCAGTGCACCTTGCGCGCACGCCCGGAGAGCGTGTTCACCAGGGTCCAGGCGATGAAGCCCACGCCGATGCCGTTGGCGATCGAGTACGTCAGCGGCATCGTCACGATGGTGAGGAAGGCGGGGAGCGCCACGGCGAAGTTCGTGAACTTGATCTCCTTGATCTGGGCCATCATCATCGCGCCGACCACGACGAGCGCGGCAGACCCCACCTCGATCGGCACCACCAGCGTGAGCGGGGTGAAGAACATCGAGAGCAGGAAGAGCACGCCGACCACGACGGAGGCGAGTCCTGTGCGGGCTCCCTCGCCGATGCCGGAGGCGCTGTCCACGAACACGGTGTTCGACGAGGTCGAGGTGGCACCGCCGGCGACGGCGCCGAGGCCCTCGACGACGAACGCCGAGCGCAGCCGCGGGAACGTGCCGTCCTTGTAGGCGAGCCCGGCGTTCTTCGCGAGGCCGGTCATCGTGCCCATCGCGTCGAAGAAGTTGGAGAACACGAGGGTGAACACCAGCATCGTGGCCGCCAGGGCGCCGATGCGACTGAACGAGCCGAAGAGGTCGAACTGGCCGATGAGCCCGAAGTCGGGGATCGTCATGAACGAGGCCGGGATCTCGGGGATGGTCATGTGCCACCCGTTCGGATCCTCGAAGCTCGGTCCGAGCTTGAGGAACGCCTGCGCGATGATCGCCACGACGGTCGCCGCGACGATGCCGATCAGGATGCCGCCGGGCACCTTGCGGGCGACGAGCACGCCGATGATGAGCAGGCCGAGCAGGAAGATCAGCGTCGGGACCGAGGTGATCGATCCGCCGTCGCCCAGCTGCACGGGCGGCCCGCCGGGGGTGCGGTTGACGAAGCCGGAGTCGACGAAGCCGATGAAGGCGATGAACAGGCCGATGCCGACCGTGATCGCGGCCTTGAGCGGTGCGGGCACCGCATTGAAGATCGCTGTTCGGATGCCGGTGGCCCCGAAGAGCACGATGAGCACGCCGTTGATCACGACGAGTCCCATCGCCTCCGGCCAGGTCACCTGACCGACGACCGAGACGGCGAGGAACGAGTTGATGCCGAGACCCGCGGCGAGCGCGAATGGGAGGCGGGCGATCAGGCCGAACAGGATCGTCATGACGCCGGCGGTCAGGCCCGTGGCGGCGCCGATCTGCGCGGCCTGCAGGGCGTCGCCGGTGACGTCGTCGACGCCGCCGAGGATGAGGGGGTTGAGGATGACGATGTACGCCATCGTCACGAACGTGACGATCCCGCCGCGGATCTCGCGCCCGAAGGTCGACCCGCGCTGGGTGATCTCGAAGAAGCGGTCGATCCGGTTACGGGGTTCGGCGTCGACGGTCGTGGTGGCCCCGGTGGGCAGCGGAGGGTGCACCGCCGCGGGGGTGGCTCCGGTCTCGGGCTCGTCCGGCAGGAAAACTGATGAAGACATCTTCGGCTCCGATCGTCGTTCGGGTCAGTAGTCGACTCGGGTGGACGTGGTGCTCCACTCCGTGAACGGAGCGATGCGCGCGGTGGGCGGAAGGGGCTCCTGCGCGACCGGCATGATCGCCCTGTCCTCTTCACCGCCTTCGAAGTAGCGGTAGAACACGGCGTCGTCGAATCCGGCGTCGGCGGCGTCGTTCCGATCGGCGGCGAAGTACACGCGATCGACGCGCGCCCACAGCGATGTGGCGAGGCACATCGGGCACGGCTCGCAGCTGCTGTAGAGCACGGCGCCGGTGAGGTCGAAGGTGCCGAGCCCCTGACAGGCGGCGCGGATCGCCGTGACCTCGGCGTGCGCCGAGGGATCGAGGTTCGCGGTGACGCGGTTCACGCCCTCGAAGACGCGGCCGTCGGCCGTGACGACGATGGCGCCGAACGGGCCGCCCTGGTTGCGGACGTTGTCGGTCGCGATGGCGACGGCGCGGGCGAGATACTCGGCCGGAGTCGATCGAAGGCCGGTTTCGGGCATAGCGGTACTGGTCATGACGGAGAGCTTCCTTGCTGTCGTCGCAGTGATACGGCTTATCTGGTCGGGCCTTGATCAGGCCGTTCCGCGAGATATACGTCGAACCGCTAGGTTGTGCTGCTTCCTGCCCGGAGGCCTCTGTTGAGGTTCGGGCTGGGAACGACTGTAACACCGGATGCGCTGCGCGTCCAGCCTTTCGGAATCTCTCTTCCACCATACGAAATGATGGAACGGCGAGTCAGGCCGCCGGAGCCTCCTCCTCGTCCGCACACGAGAAGCGCGTGCGATAGGCCGTCGGGGTGAGGCCGAGCACGCGGGCGAAGTTCTGCCGCAGCACGGCCGCCGAGCCGAATCCGCACTCGTCGGCGATCTGCTCGAGGGGCAGATCGGTGCGTTCCAGCATCCGCTGCGCGTGGATGATGCGCTGGCGCGCGAGCCAGGCTGCAGGGGTCGCCCCGTACTCCGCCTTGAATCGCCGGGCGAACGTGCGCGGCGACATCAGCGCCTTGGCCGCGAGCTGATCGACGCCCAGTTCGTCTCGCAGGTGCTCGACGGCCCAGTCGGCGACCGCGGCCAGCGAGTCGCTGGCGACGACGGGGATCGGACGGTCGATGAACTGGGCCTGACCGCCGTCCCTCTGCGGCGGCACGACCATGCGTCGGGCGATGCGGTTGGTGAGATCGGCGCCCAGCTCCTGACGCAGCAGGTGCAGACACGCGTCGATGCCGGCGGCGGTGCCCGCACTGGTGATGATCTTGCCGTCCTGCACGAACAGCACGTCGGGGTCGATGTCGATCTGCGGGTACATCTCGGCCATGACGTGCGAGTACATCCAGTGCGTGGTCGCCTTTCGCCCGTCGAGAACCCCCGCGGCGGCCAGGATGAACGAACCGCTGCACACGCTCATGACCCACGCGCCGCGATCGACGGCGTGGCGGGCGACGTCGAGCAGGAGCGGATCGATCTGCCCCCAGTACGCACGCGGAACCGGGCAGAAGACCACGAGGTCGGCCTCGTACGCGAAGGACAGGTCGTGCTCGACGTTGACCGAGAAGCCGATCTTCGACTGCACCACCCCGGCCCGGGGCGCGACGATGCGGAAGTCGAAGTTGGGGACGCCGTCGTCGGAGCGATCAAGGCCGAAGGCCTCGCAGGCCACTCCGAATTCGAAGGGCGCGAACCCGTCCTGGATCACACAGGCGACCGTCTTCATCAGTTCTCCCGGGTTTGGCAGTTTTCCAACGCTGTTAGTCTTTTCTGCCACTCGTGGCAGTCACGCAGCGAACGTAGTGTTTCTGCCATGGTACTCCTCATCGCACTCATCGCCCTCTCGGCGTGGGCCGCCATCGCGACCGTCGTCGAACTCCGCCGCGACGGTTACCGTCGCACCCCCACCGACTGGAGCCG
This sequence comes from Microbacterium luteolum, assembly GCF_039533965.1. Taxonomy (NCBI): domain Bacteria; kingdom Bacillati; phylum Actinomycetota; class Actinomycetes; order Micrococcales; family Microbacteriaceae; genus Microbacterium; species Microbacterium luteolum. The sequence continues at coordinate 2,975,047 of NZ_BAAAUN010000001.1, read as the reverse complement.
CGTCACCGGTCGCGACGTCCATCAGGACGCGCAGTCCACGCACGTCTACCGCTGAGACGGAACTCGCGTCACGGTATCGTCAGGTCATGATCCCGCTCGACAACCTGCTCGCGTTCGCCATCGCGTCTGTCGTGATCATCGTCATCCCCGGCCCGAGCGTGCTCTTCGTCATCGGTCGGTCACTCTCGCTCGGCCGCCGCGCGGGCGTGCTCAGCGTCGTCGGAAACGCCCTCGGGACCGTGCCCGCCGTCGTGGCGGTCGCGTTCGGAGTCGGCGCGATCGTCTCATCATCGATCATCGCCTTCACCGTCATCAAGATCATCGGGGCCGCATATCTCGTGTGGCTCGGCATCCAGGCCATCCGCCACCGCCACGATCACGTGGCGAACACCGGAAGCGGTCCGGCATCCGCAGGGAAGCTGCTGCGCCAGGGTTTCATCGTCGGGGTCACCAATCCGAAGACCATCGCCTTCTTCGTCGCGGTGCTCCCCCAGTTCGTGGCGCCATCCGCCGGTCCTGCCTGGGCGCAGCTGCTGCTCCTCGGTCTCACGTTCCAGCTGCTCGCACTCGCGTGCGACAGCGTCTGGGCGCTGGCGGCGGGAACGGCACGCACCTGGTTCGCACGCTCACCCCGTCGCATGTCGACCCTCTCCGGCACCGGCGGCGTCATGATGATCGGCCTCGGCGGCACGCTCGCACTGACTGGCGCCAAAAGCTGACCATCGGCGGCGCCGAACGCGATCCTCACGCGAGCGCACACCCGGCGACTACGCTCGACCTCATGAGCGAGCCGCAGCAGCCTCCTGTTCCGCCATCCGCACAGCCGAACCACGCCTTCCCCCCCGGCGCCACCCGCGCCGCATCTGCCCGCCGCGCCGCAGTACCCGGCGGGCGCACCCCAGTATCCGGCGGCCGCCCCGCAGTATCCGTCATCACCTCAGGTACCGCAGCAGTCCTACGGGCAGCCGCAGTACGGCCAGCCCCCGTCCGGTCAGCAGCGTCCGTCCGCGTTCGGGTCAGGCAATCCGCTGGCTCGCACGGCTTTCATCGTCGCGCTCGTGGTCGCCGCCGTGGGCGTCCTGCAGATCCTGATGCAGCCCTTCGTGCTCGCCTCGTTCAGCTACGACGCGAGCAGCTACGGCGTCTTCAGCTTCCTGTTCGCCGTCATCGTCTTCCTCGGCAGTGCGGCCGCCCTCGTGCTCGGCCTGATCGCGGCCCGGAGAGCGGGCGGCCAGGTGCTCGCCGGCATCGCGATCGGTGTCGGCGGCGTGCAGTTGATCGGCGTCGTGCTCGGCTGGATCGCCTCGACCTTCTACCGCTTCTTCTGAAGATCGGCGGCGGCGCTCAGCGACCGGCGAGCACGCGCTCGTAGACGCGGATCATCGCCGCGGTCCGCGAGGACTGCCGGAACGCCTCGGCGACCTCGGGCACCGGAATCGGCGCCGTCCCGGCGACGATGTCGGATGCCGCGCGTCGCAGCGTCTCAGCGAGCGCGTCTGCGCGCCGGGCCTCGCGTTCGCGACCGGTCGCCGTGGCGCCGGCATCCGGCACCGCCCACAGCCCGCCGCCGAGCTCCGCGGCGATATCGGGGTCGCAGATGACCGATGGCGTGCCGAGGGTCGCCGCCTCGAACGGCGTCATCCCCTGCGTCTCGAAGCCGATCGACGTCTGCACGAGCGCGTCCGCCGCGGCGATGTGCGCGAGAGTCTGCGCGTAGGTGAGACGGCCGGCGAAGCGCACGCCTGCCCGACCCGCGACGATCTTCTCGGCCGCGGCACGCTGCGCTCCGCCGCCGATGATGTCGAGCTCGGCATCGACGCCGGAGGCCACGAACGCCTCGAGGAACGGCAGCAGCCGTTTCTCCGGGCTCATCCGTCCCAGCCAGACGAAGCGCGGGCGACCGGGCTCGCGCTGGGCCGGCGCCGCCGCGAGCGTGGCATCGCGCAGGTCGTCGTCGATGCCGTTCCAGACGACGTCGACCGTGTCGAACACGTCGTGCTGCTCGAGGCGTCGGGCGAAATGGGTCGACGGCGCCGTCACGGCCGAGGCGCCGGCGGCGAGACCCCGGAGGAAGGCCCAGCCGTCGCTGCCCGCGACCGTCTCGCCGACGCCGCGCAGAGCGGTGCGCCGCCACGCGTTGAGGATCCCGAGCACAGGGCGGTGGAGCGGCGTGACCGCGGCGAGGCCGACATCGACGCGGTTGTGCATCGTGTGCACGACCGGGATGCCGTGACGCGCGGCGTAGCGGTGGCCGATGAAGGCTCCCCAGAAGTCGGCCTGCACGTGCACCAGGTCGACCGCGGGACGGCGGGTCATCGCGCGATCCAGGAACCGGTCGGTGCCCCGCCCCGGCCAGCTCATCGAATACTCGCGGTCGACCGTGATCGGCATCGACGGCAGGTCGACGTACGCCGGGTTCTCGCTCGGCCGCGTAGCCGAGCCCCTCGAGGCGCGCATCCGGGGCGCGACGACCGTCACCGTGTGCCCGGCCCGTTCCAGGAACTCGCGCTGCAGCCGCATCGACACCTGCGCTCCGCCGAGGGAGTCGAGGTGCTGATCGCCGAAGAAGACGATGTGCATGTCGCGGTGCCCGTCTACTCGGGCAGCGGCTCGTCGCGGTACAGCGCTTCGAAGGTGTCGAGGGTGCGGTTGATGTCGTGGATCGCGACGCCGTCCAGCGAGGCCCGCTGCATCCGCTCGTATTCCGCCGGCGAAGCCGTGAGCACGTCGGTCAGACGCGCCGCGAGATCGTCGACGTTGCCCGGCTCGAACAGGTGGCCGTTCTCGCCGTCGTGCACGAGGTGCGGCAGGGCGACGGCATCCGCGGCGACGATCGGCAGTGCGGATGCCATGGCCTCCATGGTCGCGATGGACTGCAGTTCGGCGATCGAGGCGATCACGAAGAGGCTCGCGCGCGACAGCAGCGCGCGGAGGTCCTCGTCGGTGGTGCGGCCGTGGAAGGTGACGCGGTCGGCGAGACCGAGCTGGGCTGCGAGGCTCTCCAGCTGCTTGCGCTGGTCGCCGCCGCCGACGATGTCGAACGTGGTGTCGAGGGCGGGGTCGAGCTTGGTCATCGCCTGCAGGATGACCTCCACCTGCTTCTCGGCGGTGAGACGGCCGACGAAGACGATGCGGTTCTTCTCGCGCGGGGCGATCACGGGGGTGTACTGCGTGCGGTCGATGCCGCAGCTGACCGGGATGACACCCTGCACCGCGACCGTCTTCTCGAGGAAGTCTGCGGCACGACGGGTGGGCGTGGTGATCGCGCGGGTCAAGTCGAAGGTGCGCTTGGCATCGCCCCACGCCCATTTCAGCACCAGGTCGTCGATGAACTTCGGCATGGTGGTGTGGTCGAGGATGTTCTCGGCCATGACGTGGTTGGTCGCGATGACCGGGATGCCGCGCTCACGGGCGACGTGTGCCAGCCCGCGGCCGATCACGATATGCGACTGGATGTGCACCACATCGGGCTGCACGCGGTCGAGCACGACCCGCGCATAGTGCTTCGAACGCCACGGCCAGACGAACCGCAACCAGTCGTGCGGGGGCCAGCGCACCGACGGCAGCCGGTGCAGGGTCATCGGCTCACCCTCGATCACCTCGGTGCGAGGCTGCGCGCGACGGTAGGCCTGGTTGGGGGCGGAGACGTGCACCTCATGCCCGCGCTGGACCAGCCCCGCGGCGAGGCGCTCGGCGAAGCGGGCGGCGCCGTTGATGTCGGGCGCGAACGTGTCGCACCCGATCAGGATCTTCAGCGGACGGGGCGGGGTCCCCGCTGCGTTCGTCGGATCGGAGGAAGAGGAAGACATTCTGCCTTACGGTACGGCGGCCAGGGGAGCCCGATCGGGCGCTGGCCACTCTACCCGAGGGGCCTGATCGCGCCGCCGAGGCGTACCGGCATCCCCCAGGGTCACCCGTTAGCGTGGGGCCATGCGACTGACTGCCGACGCCGATCCCCGGCTCTGGATTCCCGTGACGGACTCGCTCGGGTGGCGCGGCCGGCGTCACCGCAAGGCCGCGATCCGGATGCTCCTGGGGCAGGTCAACGCGGCCGTCGGGGCCACCGAGCGCCCGGGCTCCCGCTTCGGCGCCTGGGCGATGAGCCAGGCGGCGCCGATGCTCATGAAGCGCGCCGACGGCCGGGTCCTGGTCTGGACATGGAAGGCCGAGCCCGAGCTGGTCGTCGCGATGGCCACGGCACAGGTGCTCACGCCGGACGTGCGCGTCGCGCGCGCCTCGATGCCGATGGAGTACGACGACACGCAGTCGTTCCCGACCCGTCTGGGTGCGGGTGAGAAGCTGCTCGTCCCGCTTCCGACATCCGAGGCCACGCCCCCGTTCGCCACCTACACATGGGACACCGGAACCCACCTGGTCACGCTGACCGCCGTGTGCAGCGACCGGGAGCGCTTCGGCACCCTCACCGGCGCACTCGACGACCTGGCGCGCAGCATCCGCATCGCGGACGATCTCGAGGGTGGCGAGTCCCCCGAGGTGCTCCGGCTCGACCCGGCCTGACCGGACTCACACGGACTCGGTGTAGCTGGCGGCGACCGCGATCGCGCGGGCGCGCAGTGCCTCGCGGAGTTCGCGGGGCTCGAGGGCTTCCGCGCCGGTGCCGAGCTGCCAGAGCGCCCATTCCGCGTGTCGGAGGTCTTGGAAGGTCGCGGTCATCCGCAGGGCGCCCGTCGCGTCGATCGCCTCGTCGACGATCGTGACGGCCGTGGATGCGAGCTCTTCGCGCCGCGCCGGGTCGACGCGGGCAACCACGGTGAGCGGATCCTCCCCCTCGCGGAAGCGCGCGCTCCGCTGCTGCCACAGCGCGACCAGGTCGACGTCAGCGGCGCGCTGTGCCGGCTCCGCGAGCTCTTCAGCGGCGAGGATGCGTGAGAGGCGGTAGGTGCGGTCGCCGCCGTCGACGGTCGCGAGGAGGTAGCCCTTGTCGCGCACCGTGACGAGACCGATCGGGTCGACCGTGCGCCAGACCGGATCGCGGGCCTCGGCCGCGTAGCGGATGCGCAGCCGATGGCCGACGAGCACGGCGCGGCGCACCTCGCTCATGATCGGCTCCGGGATGATCTCGGCGATCCGACGCCGGGAGAGGAGGTCGGCTTCCGGGTCGACGAGGATACGACGGGCAGCATCCGCCGCGGTGATCTGGTGACTCTCGGGCAGCGCGTCGACGATCTTCCGCATCGCGGATGACAGGGCCGAGCTGAGCCCGAACACCTCTTTCGCCCCGGCGCCGCCGGCGGTGAGCAGCGCGAGCGCCTCATCGTGATTGAGGCCGGTGAGCTCAGTGCGGAACCCGGGCAGGAGCGTGAAGCCGCCGTGACGGCCGCGATCCGCGTAGACGGGCACGCCCGCGGTCGAGAGCGCCTCGATGTCGCGCAGCACCGTGCGCGTCGAGACCTCCAGCTCTTCGGCGAGCGCCGTCGCGGACAGGCGGCCGCGTTGCCGGAGCAGCAGCACGAGGGAGACCAGGCGATCTGCGCGCATAGGAGATTCTCTCAGGAATACATGACAGAGGGTGTCGTGATTGCTTGCAAGTCTGGATGCTGAGCCTCTTCTCGAGGCGTGATCGTAGGACGAAAGGAACAGACATGACTCTCGAACGCACCGCCGTGAACCCGGTGGCCTGGTCGCAGGAGCTGGGTTTCAACCAGGGCGAGCTCGTCTCCGGCGAGACCCGGACGCTGTACATCTCGGGCCAGACCGCGATGAGCGCGGAGGGCCGGCCGGAGCATGACGGGGATATCGCAGCCCAGCTCGCGCTGAGCCTCGACAACGTCGAAGGGGTGCTCGCCGCGGCCGGCATGTCGCTGGGGAACCTCGTGCGCCTGAACGTCTACACGACCGACGTCGACGCTCTCTTCCCGCACTACGGCGTGCTGGCAGCACGCCTGGCCGCCGCCACCGTCGCCCCCACCACGACGATGCTCCAGGTCACCCGCCTGGCCGTCCCCGGCCAGCTGGTCGAGCTGGAGGCCACGGCCGTCGCCTGACCGGCGCTCATCCAACTCGTGAAGCGAGGTAACTATGTAGTATGCTCACGGATATGGAGACACTGCTGCTGGACCGGTTGCTGCTGATCGGCGAGCTCTTCCAGCGCGACATGGCGCGCGCGTTCGACGGCACCGGACTCACGACCGCCCGCGTGCACCTCCTCTGGGTGCTGCAGCACGCCGGCCCGTCGACGCAGCGTGACCTCGCTCGGCTCTGCGAGGTCACGCCGCGCAACATCACCGGCCTGGTCGACGGGCTCGAGGCATCCGGCCACGTGCGCCGCACCCCGCACCCGACCGACCGGCGCTCCGTGATCGTCGAACTGACCTCCACGGCGGCCGACACGATGGCGCGGATGCAGGGCGAGCACGCCGAACTCAACGACACCCTCCTCGCCGCTGTCGCCCCGGAGGACCGAGCGGCCCTCGAGCGCGGCATCGCCGCGATCGCGACCCGCCTCGAGACCCTCGTGGTGGAGGCGGCCGGCGAAGAAGACCAGGCCGCGTCATGACCACCGAGACGAAGGCGAACCGCTCAGACGCACCCACCCGCACGGCCCGCGCGCTGAGCTTCCTCCACCGCGCGTGGATCTCCGAGTTGCGCGTCTACTCGAGCATCGCCCGCGCGATCGCCCGGCGCCCGGCCGTCCCCGCCGGCGGGACCGGCATCGCGTATCACCAGCCGGTGCTGACGATCCTCATCATCTTCATCGTGCTCTCGGCCGTCGAGATCCCCATCCTCGACCTCATCGTGCACCCGTGGCCCGCCGTGCGGATCCCGATCCTCATCCTGGGCATCTGGGGACTGACGTGGATGATCGGTCTGCTGTGCGCGATGCTGATGCGGCCGCACGCGGTCGGACCCGACGGCATCCGCATCCGCAGCGGACTCGAGCTCGATGTCCCGATCTCCTGGGACGACATCGCCTCCGTCGCCATCGCGAAGCGCGTCGACGAGCCGAAGTTGCCACGGGTCACCCCGACCGAACAGGGTGCCGAGTACGCCGAACGGATGCAGGACGAGACCAACATCGAGATCGAGCTCGAACGTCCCGTCGGCATCCGCCTCCCCGGACTCCGGCCCAAGGGCGGACGGCACGAGGTCACCCGCATCCGCCTCTGGGCCGACGACCCGCGCGCGTTCCTCGCCGCCGCCCGCCCCTTCCTGCTCGCCGCGGACTGACCGCCATACCGTCACCCGAAGGCGGGGAGCGTCAGCCGGTCCCGCTCCGGATCGAACGCCTCGACGATCTCGAGGAGCTCCTCGCGCGAGACGTTCGCTCCGAAGGCCCCGGCACCGGGCTGCAGGCGGATGCCGTCGGCGAGGGCGCCGGCCCGAAGCGGGTCGAACCCCAGGCCGTCGATCAACCGCGCCACCCGGGCGAGAGCGTCTTCGTCGTCTCCGGCGAGCGCGATCGCCTTGCGTCCGGCGCCCCCGGAGGGTCGGGCCTCCTCCTCCATGTCGTGATAGCCCATGTGGTTGAAGGCTTTCACGATGACCGACCCCGGCAGGAACCGCTGCACGATCTCGCTCGTCGAACCAGTGAACTCCTCCCGGATGCCGTCGGTCTCCCACCAGTAGTTCATCGCGTCGATGACGACTTTCCCGCGCAGCTCCTCCACCGGGAGGGAGCGGTGCTTCCCGAGCGGCAGCGCGAGGATCACGATGTCGGCCCGGGCCGCGGCGGATGCCGCCGTGGTCGCCTCGGCGCCCGGGGCGAGCACCTCCACGGTCAGGGCGATCTTCGCCGGATCGCCGGAGCCCGCGATGAGCACGCGGTACTCCGCGGCGACAGCCAGTCGGGCGAGGACCGTGCCCACCTTGCCGGCGCCGAGGATCCCGATCGTGGTCACCTCCGTGCGGCCGCTCATGCCGCCTCCTCGCTCTCGGCGCGCTGTACGGCCAGCAGCTCCCGCACACGCGGGATCACGACCGACCCGTAGAGCTCGACCGCCCGCATCCGCGCTGCAGCCGGCAGGAATCCCATCGTGTAGATGAGGTCGAAACGGCCGACGTCGAGTGCGCCGAGCGTCTGGGCGATCTTCTGCGCCACGGTCTCGGGCGAGCCGACGTACATGGAGCCGTGCTCGATCTCGTGGTCGAACTCCTCGCGGCGGATCGGCGGCCAGCCGCGCAGCGCCCCGATCCGGTCGCGGATCACCTTGTACCGCGGCCAGAGCAGCTCGCGCGCCTCCTCATCGGTGTCGGCGATGAAGCCGGGCGAGTGCATGCCGACCGGGTGCGCGGTCGTGCCGAACTGGGCGGCAGCGCGCCGATACAGATCGATGTAGCCGGCGAAGCGGTCGGGCGCCCCGCCGATGATCGCGAGCATGAGCGGGAAGCCGTAGTGGGCCGTGCGGATCACCGACTGCGGCGAACCGCCGACGCCGACCCAGGTGCTCAACCCACCCTCGGTCTTGGGGAAGACATCCGCGTCGACGAGAGCGGGGCGCTGGGTGCCGGACCACGTGACCGGCCCCTCCTTCAGGAGCTCGGCGAACAGGTCGATCTTCTCGTCGAAGAGCACCTCGTAGTCGGCCAGGTCGTGCCCGAACAGCGGGAAGGACTCGGTGAAGGATCCGCGGCCGAGGATGACCTCCGCACGACCGCTCGACAGGGCGTCGACCGTGGCGAAGCGCTGGAACACGCGCACGGGATCATCGGAGCTCAAGACCGTGACCCCGGACCCCAGACGGATGCGGGAGGTGCGGGTCGCGATGCCCGCCAGCACGGTCTCAGGACTCGAGATCGCGTACTCGGGCCGGTGATGCTCGCCCACGAGGAACACGTCGACGCCGAGCTGATCGGCGAGCACCGCCTCGTCGACGGTCTGACGGATGGCCGCGGCGTGGCTGGAGAGCTCGCCGTTCTCGTCTTCGGTGAGGTCGCCGAAGGTGTCGAGGCCGAATTCAAGGTTGTCGACGGATGCCGAGTCGTTCATGACTGCTTTCCTTCTTTGGGTGGGGGTGTTCACGCGGCGCGCTCGAGGGAGAGCAGCTCCCGCACGCGCGGGGCGACCTCGCGGCCGAGCAGCTCGATGGTGCGGGCGCGGGCCTCGCGCGGGAGATGCATGATGTCGTACTTCAGGTCGAAGCGGTCGAGCTGGAGATCGCGTGCGGACCGCGCGATCTTCTGCGCGACCGTCTCGGGCGAGCCGACGAACAGGGCGCCCTCGGCGATCTCGTGCTCGTACCGTGCGCGGGTGGGTGCGTAGAAGCCGCGCTCGTTCGCGAGGTCGGTCACGACCGGCTCCCAGAAGCGCCACCAGGTCTCCCGCGCCTCCTCATCGGTGTCGGCCACGAGTCCGAGCGAGTGCATCCCCACGGGCTGGGGCGCGTTCCCCGCCTGGGAGAGAGCCCGATGGTAGAGGTCGACATGGCCGGCGAAGCGCTGCGGGTTGCCGCCGATGATGGCGAGCATGAGCGGCAGCCCGTAGTTCGCGGCGCGGATGACGGACTGGGGGCTGCCGCCGACGCCGATCCAGGTGGGGATGCCGCCCGGCCGCATCCGCGGCTGGGCGACGTGATCGCGCAGCGGCGCCCGGGTGGTGCCCGACCAGGTGACGGCCTCCTCGCGCTGCAGGCGCATGAAGAGGTCGAGCTTCTCCTCGAACAGCTCTTCGTAGTCGGCGAGGTCGTAGCCGAACAGCGGGAACGACTCCGTCGCCGACGCCCGGCCGAGCACGAGCTGCGCGCGGCCGTTCGAGACCGCATCGAGGGTCGAGAACTCGTGATAGAGCCGCACCGGGTCGTTGGTGCTGAGCACCGTGACACTCGTACCGAGGGCGATCCGTTCGGTGGCGGTGGCCATCGCGGCGAGGAGCACCGGGGTGGCGGAGTCGTTGTGCCCCGGGCGATAGTGCTCGCCGACGCTGAAGACGTCGATCCCGGCGTCCTCGGCGCGACGCGCCTCGTCCACGAGCAGTCGCAGAGTCTCTGCACCGCTCAGGTCCCGTCCACCCGACGACGCGGTGTCGCCGAACGAGTTGAGGCCGATCTCGAATCCCTGCGGGTTCACGACGCTTTCCTTCTCTCTTTTATTGATACGTCAATCACTTGCATTCAAGTTCTACTCCGATATGATGGACATGTCAACTAAAGGAGGCGACCATGGCAGCACGAAGCACGCCCACCGCGCCGCAGCTGCGCATCTGGCGGGACTTCATCGAGACCGTCGCCGCCATGCAGGGCGAACTGGGCCGGCGGCTTCAGGACGAATCGGACCTCTCGCCCGCGGACTACTCGGTCCTCCTGGCGCTCAGCGACCAGAGCGGTCACGAGCTCCGATCGAGCGAACTCGCCGCGACCATCGGCTGGGAGCGCAGCCGCGTCTCGCACCACCTCGGCCGCATGGAACGTCGCGGGCTGATCCGTCGCGATGACTGCGCGACCGACAATCGCGGCGCCGTCGTGGTGCTCACCGACGAGGGGTCAGCGGCATTCCGTCGCGCGAACGTGCCCCACCTGCGCGCGATCCGCGAACTCTTCATCGACCGCCTCGACGACGAGCAGCTGCAGATGGTCGACGGCATCACCCGGGCGCTGAAGAAGGGCGCCTAGGGCGGGTCACTCCAGCCCGTGCTCCGCGAGCCACTCCTTCGCGACTCGCACGGGGGCGCGCGACAGCCAGGCGTCCGTGACGAGCTCGGTGAGCCGCTCCCGATCGATCACGTCGAGCCGTACGAGCAGCCCCGGGTACCCGTCGAAATGCGGGATCGTGAAGAGCACATCCGGCTCGGCAGCGAGCAGCGCCTCCTTCTCCTCGAGGCTCGCCGTCCGCACTCCGATCACGATGCCGGCCGGCCACTCGCGTCCGAGTTCCTCGAGCTGACGGAGGTCGGTCTGTCGCGGACCGCGAAGACCGGTGAACATCCCGCTCTTGACCCGCCACGCGGCGTCACCGGTGTGTCCGTCGATCACCTCGTGCACGCCGGGCAGCGCGAGCGCGATCTCGCGCAGATCGTCGATGGTCGCCATGAGGCCATCGTCTCGCTGATCGCCGCCTCGCGCCAGCATCACAGCCGGAGCGAGGCGGTCGATCACCTCAGCGGGGTCGAACTCAGCGGGTGATGCGGAGCGTACGCACCTCGAAGGGCCGCAGCTTCAGTTCGCCACCGAGGCGCGGCTCGTCGAGCTCGTCTTCGATGAGCGTCACCTCGCGCACCTCGCGGTGCGGGAAGTCCACGGTGAGCGCGCCCGTCGTGCGCCGGCCGAGGGACTCGTACACGCGCACGATCACGTCGCCGGAGCCGTCATCGGCGAGCTTGACCGCCGACACGATCATGCCATCACCCTCGACCGAGACCAACGGCTCGACCTCGCGCGCCCCGCGCACGACGGTGGGCACAGCGTTCATCCTGATGCCCTCGGTGGTCGCGATCCCGGCATCCGCGCCGACCACGAAGCCGACCTCGATCTGGTGATGCCCGTGATCGGTGTCGGGGTCGGGGAAGCGCGGGGCGCGCAGCAGCGACAGGCGCACGGTCGTCGCCACCGCATCGCCGTCGACCTCCCGAGTGGTGTCGTACCCGTAGATCGAGTCGTTCACCAGCGCGACGCCGAAGTCGGCCTCGCGCACCAGCACGAAGCGGTGCATCGAGGTCTCGAACTTCGCCGCCTCCCAGCTCGTGTTGGTGTGCGTCACCCGCGACTGGTAGCCGAACTGCGTCTCGGCATCGGTGTGCGAGGCCTGCACGTCGAGCGGGAAGGCGAGCTTGAGCAGCTTCTCGGTCTCGTGCCAATCCACGTCGTTGCGCAGCAGCACCGTGCGCTCACCGGGGGCGAGGGAGATCCTCTGCTCGATGGTCGACTCCGAGAACTCCCGGCGCACGGTGACGACCGCCGTGCCACCGTGGACGGTCGCATCGATCGACGACACGTCGGTGAGGTCGTCGACGCTGTTGCGGTAGTACTTGTCGATGTCCCACGCGTCCCACATGTTCGGGAAATCCTGGTGCAGCTGGAAGAGGTTCGCCGCCTGTCCCGCCGCGACGGCCTCGCGGCCGGAGGCGCGGTCGACGGCCGACACGATCAGCCCCTCCGCCGAGACGAGAACGGAGACGAGGTCGTTCTCCAGGCGCCAGCCGCCGTCCTCCGCGGTGAGCGACACCGAGGCTGCGGTCGGCTCGACCACGAACGATGCCCCGAGCGCACGCCCGCGCCCGACGGAGGTCGGCTCGAAGAGCAGCTCGCGCTCCCCCTCGCCGGCGAGGGATCGCCGCGCGGATGCCGAGATCTCCTCGGCATCCGACAGCACGTTCGTGAGCACCTCGACGGCCTCGCGGTGCACCCAGGCGATCGAGGTGCCGGGGAGGATGTCGTGGAACTCATGGAGCAGGACGATCTTCCAGAGCCTGTCGAGCTCGTCCTGCGGGTACGACGCACCCGTGCGCACGGCATCCGTCGTCGCCCACAGCTCGGCCTCGATGAGGGCGTGCTCGGCCCAGCGGTGCAGCGCCTTCGTGGCGTGCTGGCTGGTGAGGGTCCCGCGGTGCAGCTCGAGATAGAGCTCGCCTACCCACACGGCCGGGTGCGGCAGTTCCGCCTTGGCCGCGTCGAAGAACACGTCGGGGTGCTCCCACACGACCTGCGCGCTGCCCTCGAGGTTCGCGAGGCGCGTGGCCTTGCCGGTCATCTCGCGGGTCGTGCCGCCGCCGCCGTCGCCCCAGCCGACGGGCGCGATCGATCGGGAGCTGAGCCGGTTCTCCTTGAACTGGCGGGAGGCCTTCGCGACCTCCATGCCGCTGAGCTGCGAGTTGTAGGTGTCCATCGACGGGAAGTGCGTGAACACCTGCGAGCCGTCGATGCCCTCCCACAGGAACGAGTGGTGCGGGAACACGTTCTGCTGGTTCCAGGAGATCTTCTGCGTGAAGAACCATTCGAAGCCGGCGCGGCGCATGAGCTGCGGCAGGGCCGGGGAGTATCCGAAGCTGTCCGGCAGCCAGACGCCCTTCGATCGGATGCCGAACTCGCGCTCGAAGAAGCGCTGGCCGTGCGAGAACTGGCGCACCAGAGACTCGCCCGTCGGCATCACGGTGTCAGACTCGACCCACATGCCGCCGAGCGGCAAGAAGCGCCCCTCGGCGACCGCCGCCTTCACCCGCTCGTACACCTCGGGACGGTGCTCTTTGAGCCAGGCGTACTGCTGCGCGCTGGACATGCCGTACTGAAACTCGGGCTGCTCCTCGAGCAGGGTCGTCATCGACGAGGTGGTGCGCGCGACCTTGCGGATCGTCTCGCGCACCGGCCACAGCCACGCGGAGTCGATGTGCGCGTGGCCGATGGCCGAGATGCGGTGCGCGCTCGCCTCCGCCGGGGCCGCGAGCACCTCGGCGAGGCGGGCACGGGCGTCGGGTGCGGTCTGCGCGATGCGCTGCAGGTCGAGGGCATCGAGCGCGTCGTCCATCGCCTGCAGGATGCGCATGCGCCGCGGCGATGTCGGCGTGAGTTCGGCCTGCAGCTCGAACAGCACCTCGAGGTCGAGCGAGAGCTCGAAGACGTCCCGCTCGAACACGGCGAGGTCCATCCGCCGCGAACGGTAGAGCGGCTCACGCGAGGAGGTCTGGATGTCGCCCTCCTGCGTCGGCAGGAAGGGGTGGTAGTCGAGCAGCACCGGGTTGGCCGCGGCCTCGAGGTACAGCTCGACGGGCTCTTCGCCGTGGGCGGCCTCGGTGATCGGCAGCCACTGGTTGCGCGGGTTGATGCTCTTCACCGGGCTGCCGTCCGGGCGGTAGACGAGGGCCTCGCACTGGAAGCCGGGCATGTTGATGTCGAACCCGAGGTCGATCACGGCCTCGACGCGACGACCCGCCCACTCGGCGGGGACGCGACCCGTCAGCCGGAACCAGGTGGTCCCCCAGGCCGGACCCCAGGGCGCCCCGACGGCACCGGGAGCGTAGTCGAGCGCGAGGCCATCCTGCGGGCTGATCGGCTCGCCGGGCAGTTCGTGGAGCTCGACCTCCAACGGCACGGACGCCGAGTGGATGGCCGGGCGGATGCGCTCTTCGAGGACGCGCTTGACGCGGCCGACGGTGAGCGAGGTGTCGTCATGCATATGGGGGATCTCCGGCTCGACGGTGAGGGCAACTAAAACGATCTAGTGACCCAAGTCTAGGACACTCGATCCGTGCTTTCACGAGACTAAACCGATCAAGTATGGTGAGTGACTATGAGCCCGGCGAAACGCGTCACCATCGCCGATATCGCGCGCATGGCCGGGGTCTCTCCCGGCGCCGTCTCGTTCGCGCTGAACGGCCGCCCCGGTGTGAGCGACGAGACCAGGCAGCGCATCCTCTCGATCGTCGAGGAGAACGGCTGGCAGCCGAGCTCGGCGGCGCGTGCGCTGGTCGGGGCGAAGGCGAACACGGTCGGCTTCGCGCTCGCCCGGCCCGCACGGTCCCTCGGATCCGAGGCGTTCTTCACCGACCTCATCGCCGGAATCGAGTCGCGCCTGTCGGTGAGCAAGGTGAGCCTGCAGCTCCGCCTCGTGGCCGATGTCGCCGAGGAGATGGAGGTGCACCGGCAGTGGCGATCGTCGAACCAGGTCGACGGCTTCATCTTCATCGATCCGCGCGACGACGACCCCCGCGTGGACCGCATCACGGCCCTCGACGCGCGTGCGGTCATGATCGGATCCAAGCCGTCGCCCGAGGGTTCGGTGCCGAGCGTCTGGATCGGTGACGATGCCGTGGCCGAGACGCTCTTCTCGTACCTCGCGGCCCTCGGCCACACCCGCATCGCCTACGTCGGCGGCCCCGCCGACCTCGAGCACACGCACCTGCGCGCCGAGGTCCTGGAGCGCATGGCATCCGACGGGATCGAGGGCGAGGTGATCACGACGGACTTCTCGCCGGCACGGGCATCCGCGGTCACCCGCTCGCTGCTCTCCGGGCGGCAGCGCCCGACCGCGATCGTCTACGACAACGACGTGATGGCCGTCGCCGGTCTCCGCGTCTCGCAGGAGATGGGACGCGCGGTGCCGCGGGACGTGTCGCTCGCGTCGTTCGATGACTCCGTGATCGCCGGGCTGATCAACCCGTCGATCACCGCGATGACCCGCGACACGTTCGAACTCGGCGAGCGCGCGGCGACCCTGTTGCTGCAGCAGATCGAGGCCGGGGCGAACCTGCCGAGCGTGGAGGGCCCGACGCCCGTGCTCACCGCACGCGAGAGCACAGCCCCGCCGGCGCGGCTCGGCTGAATCGAAACGGTGGGCCGTTCGCGGTATGAGCGAGACGCTGCGGGCCGCCGGAAGTATGGCGAGGATGTCATCGCTTGGATCGCTGTCTTCCAACGGACCGAGGGCGCGGGCACGGGCACGACCCTGAACCAGATTGGGGTGATGCCCGACGACGGGGAATTAGAGCGCCGTGAAAGGGTGCGGTAACAATTGGATGACTTTGACCGGGGCCCGGAGGATATGCACCAGCCCCACCTGATACCCGAACACGCGATGGGTTGTCAGTCGCATGACATCGCCGCTTTGCCCGCCATTCCTGGCGGGGTCGCCCCCGTAATAGCGCCCACCTGACGCGCGCCGGGACTGGCGCGAACGCGTGCCCGCGCTATGAGTTGGCCTGCACATCGACGCGTAAGAGATCAGCGGCCAGCATATAGACCCAGGACACGCACGACTCCACCTCGGCACGGGACAGGTCCGCGTGCACGCCTTTGCTCGCGAGGTCATCGAGTGACTTCAGCCGAGTGCCGAGAGACACCAGATTCGAAGCGAGCAGGTCCGCATGCGTCGACCGCCCCCGGCGCTCGAGGACCCAGGCCGTGAGGCGGTTGCGGTAGTGATCGTCGTCCATCAACCGAGACAATCCGTCCTCGCCTGTGACCGGGGCGCCTGGTGGGTACAAAGCGTCAGCTAGAGCCTTGATGGCGCGTCGACATGATGTCGCAGCGTGGCTGGTGGCTTCGTGCCCGTCGCCATCGGAGCGGGATTCTGCAGCCCGGAGTGCTTCTAAAGCTTTGGGTGCGCGTCTCGCGAGTTCCGTTTCAACGAATTCACGACCTCGCGCGACGGAGTCCGGCACGGTTTCTCCAGCGAGAATCTGGGCTTCGACGTCCAGCACGTAGGTGTAGGCAGCGTCCTTCGTGCGCTCAAGCATCGATCTGCGTAGCGCGATAGGAACGTAAAGACTCGTCCGTGCCTTCTTTCGGTCGAGGTACGCGAGTCCTACGTCGATGGGGGTCATCCCGGCAGGGATCTCATCCTCGTGTAGCGCCACCATCGAGGCGAGGTTGGTCTCGAGTTCACCCACGGATTGAGACAGGATCACGTTCTTCCCGCCTTGCTCGACGGTGCGGCGCGCTTGAAACGTCTCTGCAGCACGCTCCCATTGCTTCATCGCTTCTTGGGTGCCCACTTCCGCTGTGAGGCGCGCGAGCAGCAGTCTGTTCCTCTCCTTGCTGTCGTCCCCAAGACCTTGCACCTCCATGCGTAGCCAGAACTCTGCAACCGTGTCCTGTCGCAGCGTGGCGACCCTAAGCGCTGACCGGCAGATTACCGTGGTGGGAGAGTTAGCGGCCACCGCTGCCAAAGTGTTGTCGATGGCGCGCGCGATCCGCTCAGAGGACTCCATGTATCGAAGATACTGGCCGTCGCCCATGCGCAACTGAGCTGGGCGGGTACCTCAGGTGGTTGCGATCTCCGTAGTACCCAATCGGGTTGCGCATCAACTGAGACAGAAGTTTTTAGCGGTTCCAACTCCTCATGGGTATCGCTCAGTACCGCAAACGCTTGCCCATTGCGTCCGGGGTCGAGCTACGCGAGACCAGAGAGTCGCGGATCCTTGAACCTTCGACTCGCCCGTTGTACACGCGGCCGAGGACTCAAAGCACCTCGCGAAATGTGTCGGTGCGCGAGAGGTCGTCACCTGGTGGGCGACTTGTCCGCCCACCGTCGGAGTTGCATGGCGCGAAACATTCGGACAGGGGAACGCTTCGCGCTACGCTCACCAACGTGAGTGAACTCAGAGTTGAACACCGCCGATTGAGCCTTCTGGGAAAGATCATCCGCGTCGTCGACGACGGTGAAACGCACGCAACACCCGGGATGCTGATGGTTGACCCGGGCGACGCAGCGGAGCGGGCGTCCGTCACCGCAGACGCCCGCGCGCTCCGTGATCAACAGCAGGTCAACCTCGATGAGCGCTACTCCGGAGGATGGGCTGCCCGCCCGACCTCGGACGGGCGCGACGCGTGGGCAGAATACGTTGCTCGACGTTCCGACCCCGTAGAACGCCAGCGGCAGGCGCGTAACGACTATCTGCGATGGATCTATGAGCACACGAGGGACAACACGCTCGCTGTCGCCGACCACTTCCTTGAGGCGGGGCTTACGTTCCTCGGCGACCCGTATGCCATGGAGGACCTGACACGCGCAGGAAAGTGGCTTGCCGACCGCGGGCTCATCGAGGGACCCGGGGCGGACCAACGCCCCGACCCGCTTCGTGTCGGCCTCACGGTCAAAGGGGAGGATCTGGTCGAGTCCGGCCGCGAACTCCACTCCGAGGCACCGCAAGCGGCTTCCACGTCGTATACGTTCCATGCGCCCGCGCAAGTAGCTCACAACAGTCCGAACGTCGTGCAGATGCAGACGAACGACGCGAGCAAGGGCGCGGTCGAGATCGCCGCCATGCTCGATCAGCTGACCGCGATCCTCGTCCCAGACGAGGCACGCCGGACCGGAGAGTTCGCTGCGCAGCTGCGCGAAGAAGCGAGCGGGACTGCGCGGTCATCTCGCTTCCGCGAGATCGGCGACGCGGTAATGAAGGCGTTCGGTACCGGGCTTGGCGGCGCACTGGGTAGCGCTGTTTCCACCCACACGAATGCGTGGCTGGGAACCTTGGTCTAGCTGCCTTCGCACCCATGCGTCGTGCCGACCCTTCAATTGCACGTGATCGAGACGCCCAGCACGCATCATCTCGACGCGGCTCGGTACATTCGTCCCGTCTCCCTTTGTGAGACGAACGTTCAGAGAGGACACCGCGTACAAGGCCGTCCGGGCCATGTACTCACGTCGATAGCGACGGAGTGCCAGTCTGGAGGACGCGAACAAACTCTCGGAGCCCGCTGACCACCTGGCCGTTTCGAACTTGGAACTGCGGGTATCGGGAAAGTTGTTACTAGTTCTCGAGCGAACCTTGAGCGCATCCGCGGCTGGCAGCGCACGCGCCTCTGACCAACCGAGTGTTCGTGCGAAGCAT
Organism: Microbacterium luteolum; assembly: GCF_039533965.1. NCBI lineage: Bacteria > Bacillati > Actinomycetota > Actinomycetes > Micrococcales > Microbacteriaceae > Microbacterium > Microbacterium luteolum. Next base: position 2,956,830 of record NZ_BAAAUN010000001.1, on the reverse strand, counting down.
GTGGCGTGTAACCCGGTCCGATGACATTGACCCAGGAATTGATCTCGTAGGCGGATCCTTCGCTCGCATCGCTCGAGACCCGGCCGAAACGAAGCGCCGGTCGAAGTGCGAACTCGCTCGAGCGTCCTGCCCGCCCGTCAGGCTCCGACGACCGTGTTCACCGAGCCGTAGGGGTCGACCTCGTTCGCCGACACGTCGGGGCGGATCAGACGACGGATGCCGCGCGCATCGAGCGCGGCGGGGTCGAGCGCCGTCCGCGAGGTGACCAGCGCCGGGTCGAGACCGGCGGCGCAGGCATCCACCCACGCCTGGAACACCACTCCCCCGGGGCTCAGTGTTGCGCGGCTCACCGGCACCTCGCGCTCGTCGACCTCGACCACGATCGCAGTCTCGCGTGCGGGCGGCGCCTGGCGTGCGCGCAGCTCCGGGATGAGCTCGGCGAATCGGCGGCCGAGGGGCTTCGCCTTGCCGTCCTGGCCGACCAGGCCGAGCGAGTACTCCAGCTCGGGGAAGTCGCCGAGCTCACGGCTCACGTCATGCGAGCACCACCAGGTGATGCCCCAGAGGTTCTCGGTGCGGGCGGCCGAGCGCACCGTGGCCTCCAGGAAGCCGGGCATCTCGTCTTCCTCGAGACAGTTGGAGGGGGCGCCGACCTCCTGCAGCCACACCACCCGCTCCGGGTCCGTCGCGAAGGCGCGGGAGAGCTCGATCAGGTATTCCGCGTGGCGGTCGGAGGCGACCGAGCGCCCGCCGTAGCGCTGGGCGGTGCCGTTGAAGATCCAGGAGTGGATCGTGGTCATCGCCCCGAGGCGCGAGGCGTGCGCGGGCGTGAACCCGTGGCCATCCATGTACCAGACCGCGTCGTACTCGCTGTGCACGTTCGCATGGCCGGGAGCCGCGGCATCCGCCGCCGCCAGCAGCGCGGAGATCCACTCGCCGGCCTCGTCCTGCGTGACCGGCCAGGGCGAAGGATGCGTGTGCGCCGAGAACTGGTTCGTCTCGTTCCCGAGGGTCAGGCCGAGGAAGTTCGGGGCCTCGCGCAGCGCCTGGCCGAGCCGGTCGACGAGCGCGACCTGCCCCTCCAGCGCCTTCGGATCGGTGAACATGTTCTTGTCATGCCAGGTGTACAGCCAGGACGGGACGAAGTCGAAGCTCGAGAGGTGCCCCTGGATCACGTCGACGCTGGCGTCCAGCCCGAACTCGCCGGCGATGTCGACCATGGCGCGCACGTCGTCGACGGCCTTCGTGCGGATGAGCGTGCGGTTCGGCTGGAGGACGTTCCACAGCGGGAAGACCCTGACGTGGTCGAGCCCCAGCTCGGCGAGCGCGGCGAAGTCGCGGCGCACGTCGTCCGGCGTGAAGTCGAGCCAGGAGTGCATCCAGTCCTTCGACGGCGTGTAGTTCGCCCCGAATCTCAGGGGAGCATCGAGAGCGCCACGCTGCGTCATGTGTCCGGACCTTTCCGACGGCGCCCTCCGGTGAGGGCATGTCGGATCACTATAACGCTTGAGCAACGAACATCCCACCGCCCGGAACTGATTCCCGTGAGACCCTCCGCCAGCACCTTGACAGGCGGAGAATCGGATGGTTTCATCTGCTAAAGCGTTGTAGTCCACTCGCATGTGGACTACAACGCGGAATCGCCCGCCTCGAGGAAGAAGCACGATGAGAGTTCCGACACGCATTGCCGCCCTGGCAGCATTCAGCATCGGCGTCCTGGCGCTGACGAGTTGCACGGGAGGCGGCGGAGGCTCCGGCGACACCGGCCCCATCGACACCTCCGGCGAGCTGAGCGGAACGATCCAGTTCCAGACCTGGTCGCTCAAGAACGAGAAGTTCACGCCCTACTTCGAGGATCTGATCGACGCGTTCGAGAAGGAGAACCCCGACGTCACGGTCGAGTGGCTCGACCAGCCGGGTGACGGCTACCAGGAGAAGATCCTCAGCCAGGCGAACGCCGACACCCTCCCCGACGTGCTGAACCTGCCGCCGGACATCGCCTACCCGCTCGTCGCCGCCGGCAAGCTCGTCGACATCGACACGGCCGACCCCGATCTGAAGTCCGTCTACAACGCCGGCGCCTGGGACGCCTACAGCCAGTACCCCGAGGTCGAGGGCACGTACGGACTCCCCTGGTACCTCTCCAGCGATGCGTCCTGGTGGAACCTCGCGCAGCTCGCCCCGTACGGGGTCACCGAGGACAACCTGCCGACCACGGTCGACGAGCTCCTCACCCTCGCGAAGAAGGTCGCCACGGAGTCCGACGGCAAGGTGCAGCTGCTCTCGTCGATCCCCGCGCTCGACACCTTCACGGCCGCCGGCATGGAGGTCATCGACGACAAGGGCGAGTTCGACTTCAACACCGACGAGGCCGCGAAGATCATCGAGGCCTATGCCGACGCCTACGCGGCGGGTGCGATGCCCGCCGAGGCTCTGACCGGCGACTACGGCGGGAACGCCGAGTCCTACATCCAGGAGAAGGTCGCGTTCACGACCGGAGGCACCGGCTTCACCACCGACCTGCAGAAGGACGCCCCCGTTCTGCTGGAGAACACCGTCGCGACGCAGCGCCTGGGGGTGCCGCCGCTGTACGTGCAGGGACTCAACGTCTCGGCCGACTCCGACAACAAGGAAGCCGCTCTCGCCTTCGCCGAGTTCGTGACCAACGAGGAGAACCAGGTCGCCTTCTCGTCGCTCGCCGTCGGCACCGCACCCGGCACCGCCGCAGGTGGCGACAAGGTCGTGGAGAACATCTCCTCGTCGATCACCGACGAGAAGCAGCTCGCCGCGATCGACACCGTGTTCACCGCGATGGAGGGTGCCAAGGCTCTGCCGTTCCAGTGGACGTCCGACATGGCGACCTACATGACGCAGCAGATCGCCCTCGCCATCAACGGCGAAGCGGATGCCGCGACGCAGCTCGACAAGATCGTCGAGTACGCCAACGCGAACCGCGTGGACCAGTAAGCATGCGCGCGGACACCGGCATCCGGAGCAGGGTGAGATCGATGAGATCCCACCGATGGTTCACGCCCTGGCTGCTCCTCGGCCCCGCCGTGATCTGGGTGCTGGTGTTCGCGCTCTGGCCGTTCCTCAACACGGTCTTCCTCAGCTTCACCGACGCGCGTCCGCTGCGGACGCCCGAGTTCGTCGGCGTGGCGAACTACGACCGCATGTTCGGCGACGAGATGTTCTGGAACGCGCTGACGACCTGCATCATCTACGTCGTCGTGTGCGTGCCGCTGCTCACGATCCTCCCGCTCCTCCTGGCCCTGCTCGTGCAGAAGAAGCTGCCCGGCATCTCGTTCTTCCGCACCACGTTCTACTTCCCCGTGATCGCCTCGGTCGTCGTGGTGGCACTCATCTGGACCTGGCTGTTCGACAGCCGCGGCATCATCAACCAGACGCTCGAGTTCCTCGGACTGGTCGACAAGCCGATGGCCTTCCTCGTCGACCGCTGGCTGCTGTTGGGCTGCGCGATCCTGCTCACGGTGTGGAAGGGGCTCGGCTACTACATGGTCGTGTACCTCGCCGCCCTCGGCAACGTCGGCAAGGAGCTGCACGAGGCCGCGATGCTCGACGGCGCCGGGGCGTTCCGCCGCTTCCTCTCCGTCACGATCCCCTCGGTACGCGGCGCGATGCTCCTGATCGCCGTGCTCATCGCCGTCTCGGCGATGAGAGTGTTCGCCGAGCTCGACGTGCTGTCCAAGAGCACGGGAGGACCCGGCGGCTACGACATGTCGCTGGTGATGCTCATCCGCCAGGTCGGTTCCGGCCTGAACGGCAACATCGGGTACGCGTCGGCGATCAGCGTGGCGCTCTTCCTCCTCACCCTCTTCCCGCTCGCCGCGATCGCGTTCATGAATCGCGAGAAGAAGGCGAAGGCCCCCGCATGAGCATCCTCACCCCGCCCCGCGCCGACGACGACCGTCGCACGCCGGACCAGCCTGTACGTCCCGAGCGCGAGCGCATCTTCCGCCGACGGGGCTCCGGCGACTTCAGCAAGCCGACGCTCGGCGGCCTCATCGGCCGCTACGCCCTGCTGCTGCTCGTCCTCGTGCTCGTCATCGGCCCGTTCGTCTGGCAGCTGTCGACCTCGTTCAAGGGCCCGCAGGAGAACATCTACTCCTTCCCGCCGAACCTCATCCCGCGCGAGCCCACGCTGGGGAACTACTCGACCGTCGCCGACATCGTGCCGGTCTACCTCTACGCGTGGCACTCGCTGCTCGTCTCCCTCGGCACGGTCGTCAGCAACGTCGTGCTGGCCACCTTCGCCGGCTACGCGCTCGGCTGCATGCGGTTCCGTGGCAAGTGGATCGTGATGGCGATCCTCCTCTCCACGCTGCTGTTCCCCGGCGAGGTGACCGTGACGAGCAACTTCCTCACGATCCGCGCCCTGGGGCTCGCCGACACCCTCTGGGGAGTCTTCCTTCCCGGCGCCATCAGCGCGATGAACGTGCTCCTGATCGCGACGGCCTGCCGCATGATCCCGAAGGACGTGTTGGATGCCGCGACGGTCGACGGCGCGACCACCTGGCAGCGCATCCGGCACATCGTGTGGCCGAATATCCGCGGCATGGTCTCGGTGGTCGCGATCTTCGCGTTCATCGGCGCCTGGGACGACTACCTGTGGCCCCTCATCGTGCTGTCCGACCCCGCGAAGTACACGCTGACGGTCGGCATGGCCTACCTCAACAGCAGCTTCTCGGTCGACCCGCGACTGATCGCGGCCGGGACCATGATCGCGCTCGTGCCGATCGTCATCATGTTCTCGTTCACGCAGCGGTTCTTCTTCAAGGGCGTGCAGGAGGGCGCGATCAAGGGGTGAGCGCCACGCACCTCTCGCCGGCGGACGGCCCGGCCGATCCTCCCTCATCCCGTCCCCGCGCGGGCATCCTGTCCGGGCCAGTGTTCGCCTTCGCGTTCGATCCGTCCGCCGGGGAGCAGCGGATCGATGCACCGGAACTCCTCGACCTCGAGTTCTCGCCCGACACCGTGCTGCACTGGGCGTTCTACGCGGACGGCCCCGCGGCGACGCTGGCACCTCATGCGGCGCTCGCGGTCACGATCGACGTGCGATTCGCCGACGGCACCCGGCTGAGCGATATCCCGGCGGTCCGCGACCGCTACGACTTCCCGATCACCGCCGAAGAGCAGTTCGCCGCGCGCTGGAGCTTCCCGGAGCAGTGGAACGCCGACACCGTCGCGCTCGCCCCGGTCGCCCACCGCACCGGCACGGTCGAGATCGTGCTCGGCACCGAGACGCTCGCCACCGCGGCGGATCTCCCTCCGCGCGTCTCCGGCTATGTGCAGCTCGTGATCGAGCAGCGCGCGGCATCCGCACCGCTCACTCCCGTCGAACGCGTCGACACGCGCCGAGGGTCGCACTCAGGACCGCGATTCTCCCGCGGGAACACGATCCCGGCCGTTGCCGTGCCGCACGGCTTCACGTTCGTCACCCCGGCGACCGACGCCGCCGACTCTCGCTGGCCGTACCGTCCGTTCGTGCACGATGATCCCCGCGGGCGCCGGCTCGAAGCGCTCCAGTTCTCGCACCAGCCGAGCCCGTGGATCGGCGACCGCTCGGTGCTGCAGCTGATGCCCTTCCTCGGCCTCCCCACCTCGCAGCGTGCCGGCCGCCGACGCTGGATCGTCTCCGGCACCGAGCGCGCGCATCCGCACGAGTATGCCGCCGACCTCGGCGACGGCCTGCACGTCGAGATGACCGCGACCTCGCACGCGGCGGCCTTCCGGGTGCACACCGCGGACCCCAGCGCTCGCGTCGGCTTCGTGATCGATCAGCTCACCGCCGGCGGGCGCCACGAGTGGACGGATGCCGGAGGGTTCGAGGGCTGGATCCCGGAGGGCCCTGCGGATTGGGGCAACGCGCCCCGCTGCTTCTTCGCCGGTACCGTCCTGCGGGGTCGCGATCAGCCCGATGAGCGCGGCCGTCTCGACGACGACGGCCGCGGCGAGGTCGCCGGATACGTGAGCGGCCGCGGATCGCTCGAGGTGCGGATCGCGGTCTCCTTCCTGGCCGTCGAGCAGGCCAGGCGCAGCCTCTCGATCGAGGCCCCCGCGACGACCTCGTACGATCAGCTGCGCGACCGCGCTGCGGCAGCCTGGAATCGTCTGCTCGGGCGCGTCACGATCCCGCCGCTGCCCGCGGAGGATGCTCCGTACCGGTCGCTCGCCGATGAGGAGCACCGGTCACGCATCGCCGCCGCCCTCCACCGGATGCACCTGTACCCGAACAGCGCGGCCGAGAACGCCGGCACGGCCGAGACCCCCATCTGGCGGTTCGCCGACGTGTTCGCCGAGGTCCCGGTCCACGAAGGCGAACCGGCAGCCGACGGCGAGCTCGTCGTCAACAACGGCTACTGGGACACGTACCGCACCGAGTGGCCGGCGCTCGCCCTGCTCGACCCCGCCCTCACGGGGCGCCTCCTCGACGGGCAGTTGGAGCAGTATCGCCGCGGAGGCTGGATGGCGCGGTGGAGCGCCCCGGGGTACGTCGACAGCATGGTGGGCACGTCGAGCGATCAGATCTTCGCCGACGCCGCGCGCTGGGGCGTGGAGTTCGACCGCGTCACCGCCTTCGAGAGCGGATGGCGGAACGCCTGCGAACCGGGGCCCGACGCCCGTCGTGGCCGCAAGGGCATCGCCCGAGGCCGCTTCACCGGATACATCGCCTCGGAGGTCCCCGAAGGCATGAGCTGGAGCATCGAGAACGCCGTGAGCGATGCCGCGCTGGGGCGATTCGCCTCCCGGCTCGCCACCGAGTCGGAGTCGGAATCCGCGTCGGCATCGGACGTGGATGCTGCGCGCTACCGGTCCTTCGCCCGCTACTTCGCGAATCGGGCCCGATCGTATCGCACCCTGTTCGACGACAGCACGGGGTTCTTCCGCGGCCGGGATGACGACGGCGCCTTCGCCGCCTCGGGATTCGACCCGAGGTCCTGGGGCGGTGACAACGTCGAGACGAACGCGTGGGGGATGTCGGTCGGCGCCGTGCACGACGGCGCCGGGCTGGCCGACCTCTACGGCGGTCCCGACGGCCTCGGTCGTCATCTCGACGCCCTCTTCGCCGAGCCCGAGACCGCCGACGAGCGGTTCGGCGGCGCATACGGCACGGTCATCCACGAGCAGCGGGAGGCACGATCGCTGCGCTCCGGCATGTGCGCGATCTCGAACCAGCCGGCGCACCACATCCCCTTCATGTACGCGTTCAGCGACCAGCCATGGCGGACGGCGGGCATCGTGCATGACCTCGCCGGGCGCCTGTTCGCCGGCGCGCACATCGGCCAGGGCTTCCCCGGCGACGAGGACAACGGTGAGATGAGCGCCTGGTGGCTGTGGGCCGCGCTCGGGCTGTATCCGCTGGAGCTCGCCTCGGGCGTGCTGCGGATCGGGTCGCCGCTCTTCGACGACATCCGGGTCGATCGCGGCGACGGCTCCTCGCTGCGCGTCGTCTCTCGGCGCAGCTCACCGACGGCCCGGGTGCTGCAGGAGGCACGGCTCGACGGCGTGCGCCTGTCTGCGGCCGAGCTGCCGATCGACGCGCTCGTCGGCGACGCCGTGCTCGAGCTGGTGTTCGGCCTCGATCCGGCGGCAGCGCTCGAGGCGCGCGATCGCTCGGCCACGAACCAGGTCGAGGCCTGGCGCGAGGACCTGACGTCGACCGGAGGCCGCATCGTATCCTCGCCCGGACTCCGCCACGCCGAGCGGGTGTTCGACGACGGGGCGCTCTCGGGGGATGCCGGTACGGCGCTGCGAGCCGGGGAGTGGGTGGGGTGGCGGTTCTCCGAGCCCCGCGGCGTCAGCGACCTCACGATGACGGCGGTGGCTCCGGCATCCGCTTCTGCGCTCCGCTGGGAGATGCTCGGGCCGGATGAGAAGTGGGTTCCCGTCCGCACCACGCACCGGGCAGCGCTGCTGCCGAACCGCACGACGCCCTTCACCCTGGCGACGCGCATCGTGACCTCGGCGCTCCGCGTGCGGGCGGAGGCCGAGGTCACGATCCGTCAGGTCGAGCTGTTCGACCTGGGCTGATCACTCACCGGGAAGGTCAGCCGACCAGCGGATCAGCCGGCAAGCACGAACGACACCTCGGTGCGGTTCCCCGCGACGTCGAGCACCTCGAGCGTGTTCGCTCCGGCGACCGCCCCGAAGGCTCCCGGCTTCACGAAGTTGAGGTCGCTCCACGTGTTGTTCGTGAGGTCCTTCAGCACGCCGTTGACGAAGAGCCGATCGATCTGGCCCGCGTCGTACAGCTTGAAGCTGACCTGGGAGTACGCGTCGGAGGATCCCGTGGTGAACTCGGCACCCTGCTTCACCGTGATGGTCGGAGCCGTGCGGTCCTTCGGCGACGCGCGGTACTCGGTCGCCTCTCCCTTGAGCGCCTGCGTGATGCCGGAGAGATAAGCGGACTGATCGGTCGCGGTGAGGTTGTACGCCACGTAGACCCCGTAGCCATCGGCGACCGTGCGGTTCGCAAAGTCCGCCGCTGTCGCAGCACTGGTGTTCGCGAGGTCGATCGCCGCGGCTCCGATGCGCGTGCGGTCCTCGAGCCCCGGCACCCTCGGCGCGTCATAGGTCGGGTAATAGGGGTTCCAGGCGTAGTCGAGCACGCCCTCGGCATCGAACAGCGTGAAGTCCGTCGTCGTGTACGACGGGCCGATCGCGTACAGGCTGATGATCTTGTCGTCGCCGAGTCGACCACGCAGCGCCGTGGCCAGCCATCCGAACGACTCCGCGTTGGGCTGCGGCGTGCCGTTGGCGCCGTACTCCGTCCACTCGTCGTCGAAGTCGATGCCGTCGAGTCCGTAGGTCGTCACCGCGTCGGCGAGCTGGGCGGCGAACGCATCGGCCTGCTCGTAGGAGGTGAAGTTCGCGAATCCCGCGCCCTGGTGGTTGCCGAGCACCGAGAGCAGCACCTTCGTTCCCTGCTCCTGCACCGGGCGGATCTGGTTCTCGGCGTCGTTCAGCGTCTCGGTCACGCGCTCGTTGAAGTGCAGGTTCGCCTTCTCGCCGTCGTAGTTGATGTTCGCGGCGAAGATCATCGCCAGGTCCACGGCTACACGCCCGGAATCGGCGAGGGTGTAGTCGGCGACGTTCGCTAAATCGTTAGAGTTCACTTCCACATAGACCGCGAGCTGCGGGTCGTTCTCGGGCGCTTCGGTCGCGGCGGCCGGGCTCGCAGCGACAGCACCGGCTGCGGCGACGGCGAGGCCCGCCACGGCCGCGAGGCCTTTTCGGAACCGGTGACTCCTGATGCGTGACTGACTCATGGCAGATCTTCTCCTTCATCATCGACGTCGAGATCAGGCCGCATCGGTGCGACCTGCCGCCGACTATATCGCTTAAGCGAAACGAGGTGAAGGGTCGATGCTCAGGTCAGACGGCGACGTCTCCCACGAGGTTGACCTTGATGCCCATGCCCGCGAACATCGCGGCCTTGGCGATCAGCGCCTTGTCGGCGGTCTCGGCATCCGGGGCATAGACGAGCTGGGCGTGGTTGGCCTTGTGCCGCGCCATGAACTGGTCGCGCGAGATGCCGTGCAGCACCACGTGCGCGATCGGCCACTCCGGGTTGGTGGCGTCCTTGCGGCGCTGCGTCTCCTCGGCCGGCAGCTCGACGACGGATGCCCGGAAGATGTCGGCCTGCAGGATGCCGTCGGCGATGAAGACCCGCGACAGCACGATCTCGCCCGGCTTCGAGACGCCGTTGATCGTCGCACCGCCCGCGGGGAAGAACACGTGCCCCTGACGCCAGCCCTCGGCGTTCTGCCATCCGCCCAGGTGCGAGGCCGGCACGGAGCCCGAGATCTCGTAGACCCACACGAACTGCCCGTCGAAGTCCTCGCCCCAGCGCACGTCGTGCAGCGTGTTGTCTGGCACGAGCCCCATCGCGCGCCAGACCCGGTCGGTCACGAGCGCGTCGACCGCGACGCCCTCGTCGGCCTCATTGAAATGCGGGAACGCGCGGCCCTCGTGCAGCACGCGTGACCCGTCGCGCGAGGTCACCGGCGGGCGCTCGGTGGAGTTCAGGATGCCCTCGGCCAGATCGGATGCGGGCACCAGGTCCTTCAGACCCTGCTGGTACTGGATGCCGACCGCGTCGAGCCCGAAGTCATCGGCGATGCGGAGGGCGGCGATGTACATCTTCAGCTGCCACTGAACCTGCTCGCGGGTGAGCTCGGTCGCGGCATCCTCGCCGTACTGGAATGTCATTCCGGCGTCGATCAGCCAGTCGTAGGCGGCATCCGCCTCGCCTTCGGAGACCTTGAGCATCTCGGCGTACAGGGCCGACTGCGACAGGCGCTCCTTGTAGATGCCGGTCTTGTTCAGCAGCTCGTCGTCGAAGATCGCGTTGTACATGCCCATGCAGCCTTCGTCGAAGACGCCGATGATGGCCTTCTCGGCGAGCAGCTCGGCGGCGAGCGCCTCCCCGAGCTGCTTCTCGGGGCTGTCCGGCAGCTCGGGCAGGGCCCGCACGTGCGAGGCGTCGTGCGTGATCGACCCGGTCTCGGTCCACTCCTTGATGCCGGCCTTGAACCAGTCGTCGCTGAAGTCGACCGACCAGATCGACGCGTACGGCTTGTCCATCTTGGTCAGTCCGGCGTTGAGGCCGAGCAGTCCGACGAGTCCCGGCCAGTCACCCGCGAAGTTCGCGACCGTGAGAATCGGCCCCTGATGCGAGCGCAGACCAGCGAGCACATGGTGCGAGTACTGCCACACGGCCTCGGCGACGATGAGCGGAGCATCCGTCGGGATGTTCTTGAAGACCTCGAGGCCCATGCGCTGGCTGGAGATGAAGCCGTGGCCGGTCGCGGGGTCGACCTCGTTGGCGCGGATGACGGTCCAGCCGAGGTCGTTGAAGACACCGGTGACGCCGGCTTCGAGTTCGACCTGCACGGGCCAGCCGCCCGTGTTGGCGGATTCGCGCAGGTCGCCGGAGGCGATCAGGTAGGCGGTCTTCGGTGCAGACGCCGGGCGGGATGCCGGGGCCGGCAGGGTGTAGGTGGTCATGATGCCTCCGGTGTTGGGGTCGTGGTGAGCGGGAACCGCTGGGATTCGCTCGCTCGGAGTCGGATGCCGCGGCCGAGGCTCCGGCCGTGCAGCTGCAGGTCGGCGATGTCGAGCTCGCCGCCGTCGAGGTGGAGGGTGAGGGCATCGCGGTCGATCTCGACGCGTCCCCAGCCCGTGCCCGTGGTGAACAGGAACCTCTCGGCCCCCTGGGTCCCTGAGCCTCCACCCTGGGTCGCTGAGCCTCCACCCTGGGTCGCTGAGCTTGTCGAAGCGCAGGGCGCGAACGACAGCACTCCCGTCGGCGCATCCCACTGCGCGCCCGTCGCACCGAGCAGCAGCGCCCACGACGCGAGCGAGCGGGCGTAGTGGTTGCCGCACTCGATCTCGTTCCACGGACTGCGGTGGCCCCCGTCGTAGCGGGCACGCAGCGTCCGTTCGACGAGCAGGGCGTCGTCGTAGCGGCCGGCGAAGAGGAGGGATGCCGCGACCTGATGCTCGACGCCGGTCCACACCTCGTCCGAGTACACGAACGGGATCGCGGGTCGTCCGCCGTGCGGCCAGGACGCGAGCAGCAGCCCGCCCTCGTCGTTCAGCGCGTAGACGCGCTGCGTGCTCTCATGCGCCGAGAGGTCGTCGCGGTGGTTGTGCGCCACGATCGCGGCGAGCGCGGAGCCGACGCGCTCCGCGGGCAGGATGTGCCCGAGGCCGTTCACGTAGGCGTGGAACTGCCCCAGCAGCTGGTCGGAGAGCACCCCCTCGCCGTACTGGTAGCGGTGCGCGTCGGCATCATCGATCACCTGGCGGTAGTACTCGCCGTTCCAGAGCGTCTCGTCCATGGCCGCGGCGACGTGGTCGGCGCGCGTCGACCACGCGCGGGCCCGCTCCTGCTCGCCCAGGTGCTCCGCCATCCGGACGCCGGCGCGGAGCGCCGCCAGGTACACGCCGTTGGCGAGCGGCTCGGCGCCGTGGAACTCGATGTCGTAGGTGTTGTGCATCTCGCCGTCGAGCAGGCCGTCGCCGTCGCGGTCCCATTCGCGGATCGCGTAGTCGAGGGTGCGGGATGCCGCGGGCCACAGCTCGCGCAGGAACTCGTCGTCGCCGCTGAACCGCCATTCCCGGTGCAGGCGCAGCAGCGTGCCGAGCTGTCCGTCGACAGCCGGAGCCATGAACCACGCGGGTCCGCCGAAGATGCGGTTGCCGCGGAATTTCTGCGCTCCCTCGCCATCGGTCTCGAGCAGGTACTCGACCCGGCGCGCGCTCCGCTCGAGCGAGGGGAACAGCCAGGCGAGCGTCTGCGCGTACGACCAGACGTGCGTGCAGGTGCCCTCGCAGGAGCCGCCGTGATCGAACGATCCCTCCCAGGCCGCGAACACCGGCCCCTCCCCCAGCTCGGGGTTCGGGGACTCGAGCACGAACCCCGTCGTCGAGCGCGCGGCGGCGATGTTCGCCCCGATCGCGTCGACCAGCACCGGGTCGAGGCTGCTCCCGTACAGCGCCTCGACGAAGGCATCGGTCGCCCCTTCGAGGGCCGGGAGCTCACGGTGCAGATGCGTCGCCGCCGACCAGGCGTCGGCCCAGAGGGTCGCGTAGTGGTTGCGGACTATGGGCGACAGCGGGCCGTCCTCAGGAGGATCCGCGAACACGATGTGGCCGTGCCAGCCGCGCCGGCGGTTCGGGAAGCTCCACGCCAGCACGAACTCGAAATCGCGGGCCTCGCCCGGGGCGAGGGTGTGGACGACGCCGAGGGAGCCGGTGCGCAGGCGGGGGAGCTTCGCGAGCATCTGCTCCTCGGTGAGCGGAGCGCCCTTCGACGAGCTCAGGGACCCACTCTCGTCGAGCTCGGCGAACAGCCCGCGGGGACGATCCTCGAGGGTGAGCCGGGGCTCCGGGGCGAGCAGCCCGTCGTCGGTCAGGTCGTTCCAGAACAGGCGCGCTCCGTCGGGCCAGTAGCTCGTGACCCATTGGGGCTTCGCCGTGGTGGCGGCATCCGTCGTGGTGAGGCTCAGTGTGCCGTAGCCGGGGTCGTCCTGCGGGAGGTCGATGCCGAAGTCGAGGCCGCGCACGTCGCCGTCGTCGCGCCACCGCACTGTCTGCGTCGCGCGCATCCCCCACGGGGCGTCGGGTCCGGCGGCTCCGCGCCCGGCGGTGTGCGAGACGCTGCCCACCACCGTGACGGCGACGGGCACCGCACCGGGGTTGGTCACGCGGTAGCGCAGCACGGCGGCCGGGATCCCGGAGTCGTCGGCGTCGAGGGGCACGAGGGGGGTGAAGGCGTGAAGCGAGACCTCGACCGGCAGGACGGCGTCGGTGAAGTCGACGTCGACGACCGGGTACTCGCCGTGCAGGGTGGCGCCGTCGAGACGCGGGAGACCGGCCAGCTGGTCGAAGGCGTAGCCGGCATCCGCATCGTGACGACCGGTGAGCCGCGCCTCGAGCACGCGGGTCACCGGAGTGCCGCCCTCGGGCGCGGCATGGATCGCGAAGAACGAGTGCGGGTTGCGCCGCCCCTTGTCCGGCAGGTTCTCGAACTCCCAGTCGCGCAGCTCGCCGCGGGCGCCGATCGAGACGTTGCCGGTGCCGATGCCGCCGAGCGGGAACGCCGTCGCCTGCGAGGTGTGCGGGATGCCGCGGGCACGCCGGTTCATGCGGATGCTCCCCGCTGCGCGGCGGCCAGCTCGTGCACCACGTCCTTCGACCCCTCGTACAGCCGCACGTAGCGGTCGAAGAGGGTGTCGTAGAAGGTGCGGAGCGCCGGGTCAGGGCGGATGGTCTCGATGATCGGGTTCCAATCGGTGATCGCGGGGGCCTCCCCCGCAGCGGCGATCGCGGTCGCCGCGAGGAAGGCCGCACCGTAGCTCGCGCCGATGGTCGTCGCCGGCACCTCCTGGACGAGCCCGGTCACGTCGGAGACCACCTGCATCCACAGCCGGCCCTGCGTGCCGCCGCCGACCGCGACGATGCGCCGGATGTCGGCCCCGGCCGCGCGCATGGTCTCGACGTTGTGCCGCACGCCGAGGGCCGTCGCCTCGAGCGCCGCGCGGTAGAGGTCACCGCACGTGTGCTCGAGCGTGAGCCCCGCGATCACGCCGCGGGCATCCGGATCCTGGATCGGGGTGCGCTCCCCCGCGAAGTAGGGCAGCAAAAGCAGTCCCGCAGCTCCGGGTCCTGACGCCTCGGCATCCGCGAGAAGCTCGGGGTAGTCCGCGCCGGTGAGGTCCTTCAGCCAAGCCGTCAGGGCGCCCGAGGTGGAGAGACCGCCGGCCAGGTTCCGCGTGCCGGCGAAGGCCCCGGCGGTGGTCCACATCGACGGGGTGCGCAGCGTCTCGGCACCCGTGGCCACGAGGAACATGGTCGTTCCGTACATCAGCATCAGGTCGCCGACCTCGTGCGCACCCACGCTCACCGCCTCGGTCCACGCGTCGATCGTGCCGGTGATGACCGCGGTTCCCGCGGGAATGCCGGTGGCGGATGCCGCGTCCGCGGTCACCTTTCCGGCGACATCGCCCGCCCAGGCGAGCGACGGCTGCTCGATGCGGCCTGCGTACCTCTCCCACCACGGCTCGTGCCAGCGCTCGTTCTCGATGTCGTACAGCGGGGAGACCTGACTCGCCGACTGATGGTCGAGGACATAGGCGCCGGTGAGCCTGCGGGCGAGCCACGAGGCAGGCATGAACAGGCGTCGTGCACGCGCCCAGGCGTCGGGATCCTCCTCGGCGACCCAGGCCAGCTTCGGACCGCCCGCCTGCGAGGTGAGCGTCGAGCCGCCGATCCGCGCGATCTCGTCGACGCCCAGCTCTGCCGTCATCCGCTCGATCTGCGCCCCCGATCGGGTGTCCACGCCGTACAGGATCGCGGGGCGCACGGGCTCGTCCGCGTCGTCCGCGAGCAGGATGCAGGGCCCCATGCCGCTCACGCCGACACCCGCGACCTCGGCGGCGGGTGCCGCGGCGAGCAGCTCGCGCACGATCGCGACGAACTCGTCCCACCACACGCGCCCGTCCATCTCCACCCAGCCCGTGCGCGGGCGGCTGACGTCGTGCGAACGCGTCGCGGTCGCCAGGATCACGCCGTCGTCGGCGACCAGCACGCCCTTGCTGCTGGACGTGCCGATGTCCACCCCGAGGGTGCAGCGCATGGCGTCCTCCTTGAAACCCGAACTGCGGAACCTGAAACCTGATCGTCACTGTACGCGAAATCGATTTCAAGGCGCAAGCGGCTGCCACTCTTGCTGCACCGAACTTGCGCGATTCGTGTTGTCCACAGCTCGTGGGATTCGGACGGTCGGCACCCGGAATACCGTGACAATCTGGCCTTTCGTTCGCAGAATGGAGCCATGGAGATGACCGAACCGCAGGTGTGGACTTTGATCGGCGTGTTCGCCGCCGTGATGATCGGCGTGATCTCTCTGCTGCTGCGACAGGGTCACAAGACACTGACGGTGCTCTCCCACCAGAACGAGAGCACGCTCGCCTCGCTCTCCCACCAGAACGAGAGCACGCTCGCCTCGCTCACCCGCCAGAACGAGATCACGCTCACCTCGCTCACCCGCCAGAACGACAGCACGCTCGCCTCGCTCTCCCACCAGAACGAGAGCACGCTCACCTCGCTCACCCGCCAGAACGACAGCACGCTCACATCATTCCGCCGAGAGATCGAAGCCCGCCTCGAAGGACTTCAGGGAGTGTTCGACGCCCGCTTCGAGGCCATGGATGCGAAATTCGACGCCCGCTTCGAGGCCATGGATGCGAAATTCGACGCCCGCTTCGAGGCCATGGACGCGAAATTCGACGCCCGCTTCGACGCGATGGATGCGAAGGTCGACACGCGACTCGGATCGATCGACCGGCGCCTCGAAGACCTCGACAAGGAGGTCGCGAATCTGGCGACCCGCTTCTGGGGTTCTTCCTGAGCGAAGGCCGCTCAGGCCCGCGGGCTCGCTGGCTGCACCTCGTTGCGCAGCACGACGGTCCGCGCCGGCTGCTTGTCTCCCTTGATGCGCTCGAGCAGCATGCGCGCGGCGGTCACGCCCATGTGCCGGGCGGGAAGCCGCACGACGGTCACCGCGCTGGGCGACAGCGTGGTGAAGGGCAGCGAGCCGATCACCGCGACGCCGACCTGGGGCGGTGTGAGCCCGTGCTCGGTGAGAACCTGGATCGCGCCGACGCCGATGAGGTTGTTTCCGGCGACCACGGCGTCCGGCGGTTCCGGCAGCGAGAGGAGGTCTTCCATGGCGGCGCGGCCGCCGTCGACACGGAAGGTCTCGAATCGCTGCAGCGCATCGAGGTCGAGCTCCGGATACGCGGCGCCGAGCGCCGTGCGCCATCCCGCCGCGCGCTCCGCCGCCGTGTCGATGTGCTCAGGGCCGCCGATGTAGGCGATGCGACGGTACCCGGCGTCGATCAGGTCTTTGGTGGCCGAGGTCCCGGCGGCGCGGTTCGCCATCACGACGCCGTCGATGTCGTAGGTCGTGCTCCGGTCGACAGCCACGATGGGTCGCCCGGTCGCCAGGATGGTGTCGAGCTTGGTGCCCTCGTCGGCCGTCGCGATGATGACGCCCGACATGTGCTCGGCGATCGCGATCCGGAGGTACGTGGCCTCCTTCTCCATCTGGGCGTCGGAGTTGCAGAGCACGACCGAGTAGCCGGCTTCGGAGGCGACATCCTCGACCCCGCGGGCCATCTCGGTGAAGTAGGGGTTCTCGATGTCCGGGATCACGAGAGCGATCACCTCGGAGCTCTGGCGGCGCAGCGTGCGCGCGGTGCGGTTCGGAGTGAAGCTCAGCTTCTCCGCGGCATCCCGGACGGCGGCGACCTTCTCGTCCGACACGCTCGTGCCGTTGAAGACGCGCGAGACCGTCGCGGGAGAGACTCCCGCGAGCTCTGCGACGTCGTAGATCGTGGCCATGCACCCTCACTGCCTGCCCGGTCGCGCCGGGCGTGAAGCAACAGTATCGCGCACGCACGCGATCTCTGGAGTTCTGCGCTGAAATCGATTACATTAGCGCCCATGACTTCTGCTACCTCCGACCTGGCATCCCTCGCAGCGCTGCGATCCGTGCAGACGCGTTCGATCTCACCGGAGAACTTCGACGGATCCGCTGGGGGCGGAGGCCGGGCGACCGAGGGCACGGGCGCGGGGAACGCGCGTGACCTCGGCCCCGGCTGGAAGATCTCACCGAGCGTCGACATCAAGGCCGGCGAGACGCTCGAGCTCGCGAGCATCCAGGGGGCCGGCAAGATCACGCACATCTGGATCACCACGCACACCGACAATTGGCGCACGCTGCTGCTGCGCGCCTACTGGGACGGATCGGACGAGCCGGCGATCGAAGTGCCGTACGGCGACTTCTTCTGCAACGGCTGGGGCGTGTTCGCGCAGGTGAACTCGCAGACGATCGCCGCGAACCCTCATGGCGGGTTCAACTCGTACTGGCCGATGCCGTTCAAGGACGGCGCCCGCCTGACCGTCGAGAACACCTCCGTCGTCGACGTCCGCGTGTACTACCAGGTGACGTACGAGATCGGCGGCGACTACTCGAACGACGGCTACTTCCACGCGCAGTGGCGCCGGTCGAACCCGCTGGAGGACCTGACCCCGCACGTCATCCTCGAGGGGATCGAAGGCCAGGGCCAGTACGTCGGCACGTACATCGCATGGGGCGTGAACTCGAACGGCTGGTGGGGCGAGGGCGAGATCAAGTTCTACCTCGACGACGACACCGACTACCCGACGATCTGCGGCACCGGCACCGAGGACTACTTCGGCGGCGCCTGGAACTTCGACATCCCCGGGAAGGGCTACACCGAGTTCTCGACGCCCTATCTCGGGATGCCGCAGGTGATCAGGCCGGACGGCCTGTATGTGAGCCAGCAGCGCTTCGGCATGTACCGCTGGCACCTTCTCGACCCGATCCACTTCGCCACCGGCATCCCGAAGGTCGACATCCAGGCTCTCGGCTGGCGCAGCGGATGGCGGTACCTGCCGCTGCGGGATGACATCGCCTCGACCGCGCTGTTCTACCTCGACCGGCCGACCGCACGGCGCCCGAAGACGCCGACGGCCGACGACCTGGAGGTCCACCTAGGGACCGCTCCGGTTCCGGACATCGGCGCGAGCCCCGCCCGGGCCCCTCAGGACTGAGGCCGCCCGAGCGCCCTGCGATCCTCAGGCGATCCAGGCCGGGACGCGTCCGCGCAGCAGAGCGCGGTCGAGCGAGAACTTCCCCGCACCGGTGAACGCGAGCGCGAGAGCCGCGACGCCGAGCACGGCCACGAACTCGTAGCCGCCCTCGCCGACCCAGAGCCCGGCGGGAAGGTGAACGGCGACGAGTGCGACGGCCATGTCGATGGCGAGGAGAATGCCCACCGGGCGGGTGAAGAACCCGGCGATCAGCAGGATGCCGCCGACGAGTTCGACGAACGCGACGACCGGTGCCGCGATCTCGGGCAACGGGATCCCCATGCCCGCGAAGCTGCCGATCGTGCCCGGCAGGGTGTACTCGAAGATCTTCTGAGCGCCGTGGGCGGCGAAGATCGCACCGACGACGACGCGGAGGACGAGGAGTCCCGTCGACGTGGCTGCGGAGGGGGCGGTGGTGTTCGTCATGAGGAGGTGTTCCTTCGTGGCAGGACACCGCGCCAGGCGCGGAGCAGGGGCATTCCCTGTTTCGACCGTACGAAGGCGAGCTTTCCGTCTGCTGAGTGCTCCGTCCACCGGATATCCTCCAGACATGCAGCGCGGATTCCGACAGGTCGATGTGTTCGGCGACACCCCGGGCACGGGCAACCCCGTCGCCGTCGTTCTCGATGCGGAGGGCCTCGACGACGATGACCTGCGCCGGTTCTCGGTGTGGACGAACCTCTCCGAATGCACCTTCGTGCTGCCTCCGACCGAGCCGGGAGCCGACTACCGCGTACGCATCTTCAGCCTGAGCACCGAGCTCCCGTTCGCGGGCCATCCGACGCTCGGGACGACCAGGGCGTGGCTGGATGCCGGCGGGCTGCCGTCGACCCCCGGCACGGTGATCCAGCAGTGCCCCGCCGGCCTGATCCCCGTGCGGGTGAACGGCGACCGACTGGCCTTCGCCTCGCCGCCGCGGACGCGCTCCGGCCCCGTCGCACCCGAGCTCGTCACCGAGCTGGTCGAGATCCTGGGCATCAGCCGCGAAAAGCTCGTCGACGCCGAGTGGCTCGACAACGGCCCCGGCTGGGTCGGTCTGCTGCTGGACAGCGCCGAGACGGTTCTCGACCTCCGCCCGGATGTCGCAGGTCACCCCGGAGTCTGGGACATCGGCGTGATCGGCCCTCACTCGGAAGGAGCCGAGACCGCGTTCGAGCTGCGCGCCTTCTTCACCGACGGCGACGGCCCGCTGCGGGAGGACCCCGTGACCGGCAGCCTGAACGCCGCGGCGGCGGAGTGGCTGCTCTCGACCGGTCGCGCCCGCGCCCCGTACCTCGCCGCACAGGGCACGGCCATCGGACGCCGCGGACGGATCCTGATCAGCCAGGAGGCCGATCAGGTATGGGTGGGCGGCCGTGCCGACGTGGTCGTGTCGGGGTTCGTCGAGCTCTGATCCGCGGGCGGATGCCTACACGAGTCCCTGCACCCGGAACTGCTCCGAGTGATAGACGCTGTTGTTCCCGGTGTGCCACTGGCTCACGCTGAGGTGCAGATCGGACAGCGTGGACCCGGGGATGATGTATCCGCCGTACAGCTGCGCCACGTGCGAGGCATCCTCCGTCCCCCACTCGGTGCCGTGCAGCAGCGTCGTCTTGGTCGCCGTGTACAGGTTGTCGGTCGGGGTGTTCAGCACCATCGCGTCGATCCGGTACTCCGGGGCGTTGAAGCAGGTGAGGATCCATTTGCCGCCGAGGGGCCGGAGGCACATCTCGCCGAACCCTCCGGGCAGCACCTCGGTCACGGGCTTTCCCCAGCCCCAGGATCCGTTCGCGAAACCCCAGGGCTGATAGGCGGACAGCGTGGTCATGTTGTTCGACGGCACCCGGTAGAGCACGATGCCCTTGTCGCGCTGGAATCCGGTGCCGTAGATGTACACGTAGCCGTCGCTGCCCAGACCCCACGTGATGCACTGGAACTTCCCGCCCGCCATGTCGGCGGGGAACTGCAGCCCGGTGTGCTGCCAGGTGGCGCCGTTGTCGTCCGACATCCACAGCTCCGTCCAGCGCACCGCGCCGAACTGCGGACCGTTCACGATCGCGTGCAGGTACATCCGCGATCCGATCGTGATCACGTCGGATGGGATCACGGTCGTGAAGTACGCGTCGTGCGGGTAATACCAGAGCTGTGGCGCCACCCCCTGCGTGTTCGCGCCCGCTCCACCGCATCCGTTGAAGGTCACACCGGCGTTGAGGTTCGTCGTCGACGAGTACAGCGCCACCGGCGAGCGCCAGTTCGCGCCTCCCACAGTGTCGGCCCATGTGTCGCCGAAGACGAACAGCATCCGCCCGTCCGGCGTGCGGGCCGGGATGCCGAGGTCGGTCGCGCCCACCCCGTACTGCAGCGGGCTCTGGGTACCCGCGAGCACCTTGATCCTCGTCACCGTCAGTCCGGCGGCGGATGCCGGTGGCGCCGGTGCCGTCGCCGCGACGAACGCGGCGCCGAGCACGGCGGCTCCCTGCAGTACTCCTCGGCGACTGATTCCGCCGCCGTGCGTGTTCTCGGTCTCCATCGACCTCTCCTCTACTTGAGACCCGCCATCTTGATGTTGCCGATGATCTGGCGCTGGAAGATCAGGAACAGGATGATCACGGGGGCCGCGGCCAGCACGGACCCCGCCATCAGGAGTCCGAGCTCGGTGCTGCGCTCGGAGCGGAAGGTCGCGAGGTACTGCTGCAGGACGAAGCGCTCGGGCGAGGTGATGGTCAGGATCGGCCAGACGTACGAGTTCCAGTAGGCGAGGAACGCCGTGATGCCCATGACGACGAAGGGCGGCTTGGACAGCGGCAGGAAGATGCGGACGAAGATGCCGAACCGGCCGCAGCCGTCGAGCATCGCGGCCTCCTCGAGGCTCTTCGGGATGTTCAGGTAGAACTGCCGGATGAAGAAGACCATGCCTGCGCTGGCGAGCCCGGGGATCACGAGCACGGCGAGGGTGTCGAGCATCGACAGGCGGGTCACGACGATGAAGCTCGTGAGCAGGATCGTCATGCCGGGGATGAACATCGTCGTGATCACGATGGCCCAGATGGTGCCCTTGAATCGGAAGTCCAGGCGGGCGAAGGCATAGGCGGCGAGGGAGTTGACCGCCAGGCTGCCGACCGTGAACAGGACGGCGCCGAAGAACGTCCACAGCAGCGTCTGCAGGAACGTGGGGTCGGCGAGGATCTGCGCGTAGTTCTGCCACAACCAGACCTCGGGGAAGAACTGGAACGGCGTCTCGACGACCTCGGTCTTCGACTTGAACCCGGCGATCACCATCCACGCGAGGGGGAACAGCGACGCGACCACGAAGATCGCGCCGAGGATCACCTTGCCGATGACGACGAGCCAGCCGCCGGCCGTGCGCGGCGCTCTGCGCTGTGCCCGCGGCTCCTTGCCGGCGAGGACGATGCGGGTGGTCTCCTGCATGACGGCCATCTCAGTCCACCAGCCTTTCGGAGTTGACGAACTTGAACACGAGGGCCGAGATGGTCCCCAGCACCACGAACAGCAGCAGAGCGGCCGCGATCGAGTAGCCGACGTTCACGTCGTTGCGGAAGTGGTTGAAGATGAAGAGGTTCGGCAGGGTCGTCGAGTCGAGCGGACCGCCCTGGGTCATCACGAGGGGGAGCTCGAACTGCTGGATCGCCGCGACGAACCCGGTGATCAGCAGGTACAGCACCACGTTCTTCATCTGCGGGATCGTGATGTACGCGGTCTTCTGCCCCCAGTTCGCGCCCTCCATCGCCGCCGCCTCGTAGTACTCGGTGGGGATGTCGACCATGGCCGCGACCATGATCAGCGAGGTGAGTCCCATGCCCAGCCAGATGGCGGGGACGGCGACCGCGAGGAGCGCCCATTTCGGGTCGCCGATCCAGGCGATCGGGTCGACTCCGAAGACGCCGAGGAAGGCGTTGAGCAGACCGCCGGAGTAGTTGTAGATCAGGACGAAGATGATCGACGTGATAACCGCGGAGATGATGGTCGGGATGTAGATGCTGACCTTGAGGATGCTCGCCGCCCGACGCGACACCGCGACGACGAGGCTGGCGAACAGGAACGCCAGGATCAGCATCGCCGGCACGGTCATCAGCACGAACAGGAAGCCGCGACCGATCGTGGCGATGAACAGCGGGTCCTTCAGCACGTTGGCATAGTTGCGGATGCCGACGAATTCCGGGTCCTTGTAGAAGCTCCAGTCCTGGAAGGACAGGTATCCGGCGTAGATGGCGGGCCAGATCACGAAGATCCCCAGCAGTACCACCAGCGGCACCAGGAACCAGTAGGCGGTTCTGTTGTCCCGGTACCGGTACCGGTTCTTCCTCTGCCGGATCTCCCGGCGTTCCTGCACAGCCTGACTGGCCATTTCCACCTCGTCGCGATCTCAGGGTGCGACGCTGTCCGGGGACCGGGACCCCCGGCCCCCGGACAGCGAGCGATATCAGTTCTTGGGCGCCTTGTCGGGCAGCCCGTCACGGTCGATGACCGTCTGGATCGCGGCCTTGGCCGTGTTGATCGCGTCGTCCGCCGACGCCGAGCCCTTCATCACGGACTCCATGGCGGTGCCCACGGCGAGGTTCACGTCCCACGGGTAGGTGGCGCCGGCGATCGCGTCGGGCGCGATGTCGTCGACGATGATGCTCGACCACGGGGCGTCGGCGGCTTCCTGGCTCGCCGCGACCGCATCCTGCACCGACTGGCGGACAGGCACCTTGGTGAATTGGGTGTCGACGAAGAACGGCACGAGGTTCTCGGGGTCGCCGGCGATCGCCCACTCGAGGAACTTCCCTGCGGCCTCCGCGTTCTTGCTCTTGGCGTCGACCACCCAGGTGAAGTTGCCCATGGTCGTGGCCGTGCGGCCGTCGGCACCGGAAGCGCTCGGGAATGCGCCGACGCCCGTCTTGGCGAGCAGGTCGGCGTAGTCGGAGCCGATCTCCGACATCATCCACGAGCCGGAGACCTTGAAGGCCACCTTCTGCTGGCCGAAGTCCTCCCCGCCGACGTACGCGGCGAGCGGCTGCTTGGGCATGTATCCCTTGTCCCACAGCTCCTTGTACTGCGTCATGAGATCGCGGTAGCCGTCGTTGTCGATGTCGGGCGCGGACCAGTCGTCCGTGAGTGCGAGGTGCCCGGCGAAGTTGTACTGCTGGCCCACGGTCGACCAGGCCATGGTCACGGCGTCCTGCGCGGGCGAGATGCAGTACTGGCCCTCGGCGAGCGTCGGCTGGATCTTCGCGCAGGCGGCGAGCAGGTCGTCCCAGGTCTCGGGAGCCGCGGAGGAGTCGACGCCCGCGGCATCGAGCATGTCGGTGTTCCAGAACAGCACGGTCTGCGGTTCGAGCAGCAGCGGGTAGGCGTAGTGCTTGCCCTCGACCTCGGAGATCGAGGTGGCGGTGTCCATGATCTCGCCGAGCGCGTCCTTCGAGACGATCGAGTCGAGCTCGTGCACGGATCCGGCGTTCACCAGATCGAGCAGGTTGGCGGAGCTGGTGTAGACGTCCGGCGCCTTGCCTGCGGCCTGCGCGGCCTTCATCTTCTGATCCCACGCGTCGGCGGGAACCTCGGTGTCGACGACCTTGATCTCGTCCTGCGACTTGTTGAACTGCTTGACGATGTCGGCGTACCACTCGTTCTCGACCGGCGTGAAGCTCCGGTGCCAGAACTGGATCGTGGTGACGCCGTCTTCGCCGCCGTCGCCTCCTGCCGTTCCACCGGGGGTGCCCGCGCCGCAGGCGGCGAGCAGAGAGCCGACCGCCAGCGCGCCGAGGGCGGCGATCGCTGTGCGTCGGGTGCGGGTGGTGATTCTCATTGGTTCCTCCTCAGGGAACAGACTCCTCATCGAGTCGCTGCTGTGCAGGCCGATCGATCCTCAGTGATCGGGTAGCGCCAGAGTAGGCGAAATCGATTTCATGCGCAAGGGAAACAGGCCTCGCGATATTTCAGTCGGCGCGTTCCAGGTCGGCCGAGAACCAGAACACGTTGTACGGATCCCAGAGCGAGAGCGTGAAGTGGATGCGGCGACCGTCCTCCGTGACGTAGCGCGGATTCAGGTACGGCGAATACAGCCCCGGATACTCCGATCCGGGCACGAGCTCGATGGCCTCACCCCATGGTCCCCACGGCGTGATGCCCTCGCGGATGTAGGCGCTGCCGGCATCCGAATAGGTCATGATCCAGCGTTCGAGATAGGTCGACCACATCACCGAGAGCTCGCCGATAGTGCCGTCGACGATCGTCTCCGCATCCCTCATCTCGTCGCTCCACTGCGGCGCATCGCCGTCGAGCCCGGCGAAGTACGAGTACGCCGACGGGTCCTCGACCGCCGCCTCCGTGGCGCGCACGCGCATCAGCTGGACGCCGCCGAACCGGCCCGAGGGGATCGACCAGAAGTAGATCCAGTCCTCGCCGCCCTCCGTCACCTGCGCGGTCGCGAACTGGATGAAGTTCGAGTCCCCTGGCCACTCGACGCCGTCGACCGGGGACCAGGTCCTGCCGTCATCCCGCGAGACGATGAGCGCGGAGCGGTTCGCATCCCAGGCGCCGGGCTCGCCCCAGAACTTCACCGACATGTACGACACATAGATCGTCTCGCCGATCGCGAAGCCGCAAGTGGGGATCTTCGTCACCTCTCCGCCGGCCCCGTTGGCGTCGTGATCGCCTTCGATCAGCGCTCCCGCGAGCCCGATGTCGTCTTCCACCCACCCCTCGAAGTCGATGCCGTCCGTGGGGTCGTCGTCGGTCGTCCAGGCCGCGACGTTCGACCTCCAGAAGCCGCCCTGGCCGCCGATGGACTCGGGGTCCCGCTCGCCGAACGTGTCGCCGAAGAAGAAGAACGTCTTGTCGCCGACGTTCACCATCGAGCCCAGATCCGTACCGGCGACG
This sequence comes from Microbacterium luteolum, assembly GCF_039533965.1. NCBI lineage: Bacteria > Bacillati > Actinomycetota > Actinomycetes > Micrococcales > Microbacteriaceae > Microbacterium > Microbacterium luteolum. The sequence goes on along the minus strand of NZ_BAAAUN010000001.1, from coordinate 2,931,759 downwards.
GAGAAGGATGCCGTGTCGTTCATGGCATCCGGACCGGTGAGCTGCGCGATCTCGGTGAGCTTCGAGACGCCCTCCAGCACGAAGGGCTTGTCGGGGTCCGGATCGACGGACGGCGGTCCGCCTCCCGCGCATCCGGGCAACCCGAGAACGACGACGACCGATGCGGCGACCAGGGCGCGCCGGGATGATGCTGTGCGACGATGCATGCCCCGAATGTAGCGAAATCGATTTCAAGAATCTAGAGTCTTCGACGGTGCAGTCTCTCTCGATCGTCTGGCCGGTCCCGGTCGCACGCTTTATATCAGTATTTCGGTCCGACGCGTCCAGAATCTCGGTATTACCGCCATGAGATTCAAGGGAGAACCGCCATGTCCACCAAGACAGATCGACGAAAGGTCCTGGCCGTGTTGGCGGGAGGTCTCGTGCTCGGCATCGGCGCCGCCGTCACATTGGCCGCGTGGAACGATTCCGAATTCGCCACCGGCACCTTCACCGCCGGATCCTTCAACCTTCAAGGGTCGGTCACGAGCGCCACCGCCGGCTACGTCGACCACAACGTCGATCGCGGCGATGCAGCCGCGACGCTGGCATTCTCACTCCCCGCCGCCACAGCACTGTCACCCGGCGACGTGGTCTACGCACCCCTGTGGGTGCGCCTGGACGGCACCACGAGCAACAACGCCACGCTCGTGCCCGACACGATCACAGCAGGCACCGGCGGCAACGAGGCGAATCTCTCCTACACGATCCGGGCGATCGCACCGGACGCCGTGTGCGACGCCTCCGCAGCGGGAACCGTGATCGCCTCGGGCCCGACGTTGAGCGCACTCACCGGTGCGACCGCTGTGCCGCTTGCCAAAGGCGCAGCGATCGGGACGCCGGGGACCGCTGTCCAGCTGTGCTTCGCCGTGACGGCCGCAGCAACCATCACGCAGGGTGCGACAGGCTCGGCGACGTGGGAGTTCACCGCGACCTCGACACCGAACTGATCATGCAGGAACGGGTCACCTCGGTCGGTATGACGCCGAGGCGATGGCGGCTCCGAAGAGCGCGGGCTGTTCTCGCGTGCGGCCTGGTGCTGGGAATCGGAGTGTCCAGCACGCTGGCCGCCTGGAACGACTCCGAATACGGAGGCGCGACCTTCACCGCCGGCACCTTCAACATCCAGGGCGCGACGGATGGCGCCACCTTCTCGCAGCACGCCACCGCTCCGGCAGCCGCGACGCTGTCGTTCGCCGTCCCCGCCGTCGCGTCGGCGATGTCGCCGGGCGACGCCGTCTACGCTCTGTTCAGCGTCAAGACGGTGAATCCCTCGATGGCCGGCGCCGTGCAACTCCGCGCGAACGCGTCGAACAACGCCGGCCTCGGCGCGTATCTGACCTACAGCGTGCGCACGATCAGCCAGACGACCTGCAACGCCGCCAACTTCGCTGCCGGAACCGCGCTGGCGGGACTGGCGGCGGGATCACCGCTCACCGTCGGTTCGACATCGACGCAGGCGCTGTCCGCGAACGGCGCCAATCAGGTCAATTACTGCTTCGAGGTGACACTGCCGGCGGGAACGCCCACCGCCGCGCAGGGGACGACGCTGACGGCCGCCTGGGAGTTCACCGCTACGTCGGGCTGAGGTGCTCGCCTCGTCAGGTCGCCGCAGGGATGAGAAGAAGAGATCGGAGATGAGCATGGACACGCCGGCGACGCAGGCACTTCAGCGCACGCGCGCCCCAGGCTCTCGCTCGACGGGCCGGATCAGCGGCGTGCTGACGGACATCGTGCTCTGGATCGCCGCTGGACTCGGGGCGCTCTGCATCGTGCTGGTGGTGCTGGCCATGACCGCGAACGTGACTCTCATCATGTTCCGCACCGGATCGATGTCTCCGACCATCCCCGCGGGCTCCGTGGCGATCGTGCAGCTGATCCCGGCATCCGAGATCAGCGTCGGCGACGTCGTCACCGTGGATCGCCCCGGCACGCTCCCGATCACGCATCGCGTGACCTCGGTCGAAGCAGGTTCGACGCCGAAGGAACGCCTGGTCACTCTGCGCGGCGACGCCAACGCGCAGGACGATCCATCGCCGCACACAGTCACATCCGTGCGCATCGTACGATTCGCGATCCCCGGGCTGGCGCCGGCGATCGCGGCCATGGGCAACCCGGTCGTGCTCGGCGGGGTGACGGTCGCGGCGGCAGCGCTGGTGCTGTGGGCATTCTGGCCCCGAGGACGCCGGCGCACCGGCGTGGGTGACGGAGAGCAGCCATGAATCCGCGGCGGCTGCTGGTGACGTCGGCCACGGTCGTGCTGCTCGGCGGTCTCCTCGGCTCTGAGGCGGCCTCCGCGGCGACGACCACCGAAGTGATCCAGGGAGAGGTGCTGCGGATCGTATCGATCGCCGATTGGGATGCCGCCTCGACGCTCATTCCCGGCGAGCCCGTGCAGTGGAGCGTCGATGTGAGCGCGAACGCACCGGAACCCGCGATCGTGCGCCTCAGCATGAGCGCCGAGGGAGGTGCGCCACTCCTCGTCGACATCGCACGCTGCACCGTGGACTGGCAGCCGGCCGGCTGCGCAGGAGAGACCACATCCCTGAAATCAGCCTGGGCCGTGCCGCGTACCGGCGAAGCGGAACTGCTCCTCACGTTCCCGACGTCCGATGTCGCTCACCTCAGACTCTCGGTCTCGCTGGGCGTCGCAAGCACCGAGAGCACGCAGCTCACTGTTGTCGCGCAGGCCGGGCAGGAGAGCATCGCAGCGCATCCCGACGGCGGCCTGGCGACGACGGGATCATCCGCGCCCGCGACCTGGCTCCTCGTTGCAGCGATGCTCCTCATCGTTCTGGGCTCGACAGTCATCGGCGTCGTGCGTCGCAGAGACCGTGAGGAACCGACGTGAACATCCGACGTCGGCGTCGCCTGCTGCTCGCTCTGACCGCTGTGGTCGCGCTCGCCGGGGCGCAGTTCGCCTCCTCGCCCCCGCTCACAGATGCATCGTGGATCGACAGCGAGCAATCCCGAGCCAGCTTCAGCGCACTCACGGTCCCCTCTCCCGCGGCGAGTCCGTGCACGACGCGCAACGGCGCCCTCGGCGTCAATCGGGTGACGCTGTCGTGGCGGGTGCCTGCCGGGGTGACCGGGTACTCGAGCACCAATGCGGAATTCGGGCAGCGCACGAATCAGGGCGCCTACGAGACGATCTCCGCGAACTCCGTCACCACGATCAGCACGACGGGGAGCGCGAGCGCCTATTCCACCGAGATCAGCGGCGCACCATTGGGGGGCTCGCTCGGCGACAAGCGGACATTCGCCGTGCGGTTCTCCGGACCCGGAGGCTGGAAGTCGGGTTGGGTGGACGCCTGCACGTTCGATGTCGTGCGCTCGCGCATCCTCCCCTCGCAGATCACGGTGACGGCATCGTCGGAGGAGCTCGTCCGCGAATTCGCGCCGGCGACATACGCGAATGATGACAACGCGGCAACCGGCTGGGTCAGCCGCTGGGCGACCCAGCCGACCACGGTGTTCCCCCACATCCTCACGTTCGACCTCGGTCGACAGCAATCCGTCGATGGCATCGGCTATCTCTCGCGCGCTTTCACGAATGCGATGATCAAGGCCTACACGGTGGAGCTGTCGGGTGACGGACAGACCTACACCACGGTGGCGAGCGGCGAGTGGCAGCAGACGACTGCCTGGCAGTTCGCGAACTTCGCGCCGCAGACGGCACGCTACGTTCGCGTGACGGCGCTGTCGTCCACGTCCGGGACGGCGTGGGCCGCAGCGCTCGAGATGCCCGTCTTCGGAACCCCGACGCCGTAGAACCTACCGCGGCCGCGGGACCACGAGCGGCGAGCCGGTGTGCGGATCGGGGATGATCGTGCATGGCAGCCCGAAGACCTCCTCGATCAGCTGCTCGGTCATCACCTCATCCGGGGCGCCCGTCGTGATCACCCGCCCGTCGCGCATCACGATGAGGTGGTCGGCGTACCGCGCCGCCTGATTCAGATCGTGCAGCACGGCGACCAGGGTTCGTCCGCCCTGGTCGTGCAGGCGACGCAGCAGCTCGAGCAGCTCGTACTGATGCGCGATGTCGAGGAACGTGGTCGGCTCGTCGAGGAGCAGAAGCGGCGTCTCCTGCGCCAGCACCATGGCGACCCACACCCGCTGCCGCTGCCCTCCGGAGAGCTCCTCGACCTGACGCGCGGCGAGATCGGCGGTGTTGGTCGCGACGAGCGCCTCGGCCACGGCCAGTTCGTCAGCCGTCGTCCACTGGCGGAAGACCCCCTGATGAGGATGCCGTCCCCGCGCCACGAGGTCGGCCACCGTGATGCCTTCCGGGGCGATCGAGGTCTGCGGCAGCAGTCCGAGCCGACGGGCGACCTCCTTCGCCGGGTACTCCGCGATCTCCCGCCCGTCGAGCAGGATGGATCCCGCCGACGGCTTCATCACCCGCGCGAGCGCACGCAGGAGCGTCGACTTGCCGCATGCGTTCGGCCCGATGACGACCGTGAACGATCCGGTGGGGATGTCGACGGTCAGGCCGTTGGCGATGACGCGTCGGTCGTAGCCCAGGGTGACGTCCCGCGCGCGCAGTCGCGCCTCGGGCCCTCGCTCGACGCCCAGGCGGTCCACAGCAGTGTCGGTCATCGTCTTCTCGCCTCCGAGATCAGCAACCAGATGAGATAGGCCCCGCCTAGCGCGACGGTGATCACGCCGACGGGGAGCTGCGATGGCGCGAAGATCCGCTGCGCGATCAGATCGCTCACGACGAGCAGCAGCGCCCCCATCGCGGCCGAGCCCGACAGCGTGACGCCGGCGGAGCGGGTCAGGCGGCGTGCCAGCTGCGGGGCGGCGAGCGACACGAAGGCGATCGGCCCTGCCGCCGCGGTGGCCGTCGCCGTGAACGCGACGCCGAGCACGACCAGTCGCAGCCGTACCCGCCCGGTCCGCACACCCAGCGCGACCGCCGCATCGTCACCGACCTCGAGGGCGTGCATGCCGCGGGACAGGACGGCGGCGACGCCCCACAGCGCGACCAGGATCACGACGGCGGGAGTCGCCTGCGCCCAGCCGACCGCGTTGAGTGAGCCGCTCCCCCACGCCGATGCCGCGAGGGCGATGTTCAGGTCGGTGTTGAGGATGACCCACGTGCTCACCGAGGCGAGCATGGCGGAGACGGCGATGCCGACGATGATCAGCCGGAATCCTTGGAACCCTCGCCGATACGCCAGCACGTACACGAGCAAGGCGGTCGCGAGTCCCCCCACGAGCGCTCCGCCGGCGACCGCGAGGTACCCGGTGCCGACGGTCGTGATGACCAGCAGCGCGCCGACGTACGCACCCGAGTCGAAGCCGATGATGTCGGGACTGCCGAGAGGGTTGCGCGTCAGCGACTGGAAGATCGCGCCGGCCGCGCCCAGCGCGGCGCCCAGCGCGAGCGCGAGCAGCACGCGCGGCATCCGCCATCCCCACACGACCAGCTGCGAACGCGAGTCGCCGAAGCCGAAGACGGTGGCGACGACGTCGGGGATCGGCACGACGTAGTCGCCGACGCCGAGACTCACGACGGCCACCGCCGCCGCGGCGAGCAGCAGCGCCGCCACGACGATAACCGGGCGGCGCCGGAGGAGGATGCTGATGCCGCCGCCCCGCGATCGCAGAAGCCAGGTGCGGTGACCGCGCTCGATGTGCACGCTCACAGGGCGCTCGCCCCTCGGCGGCGGACGAGCATGATCAGCACGGGTGCCCCGACGAACGCGGTCACGATGCCGACGGGCAGTTCGCCGCTGCGCAGCACGACCCGACCGACGATGTCGCTCGCGAGCACGAGCACGGGAGCGGCGATCAGGCTTCCGGCGAAGATCCAGCGCTGGTCCGGCCCGGTGAACCAGCGGACGGCGTGCGGCACCATGAGGCCGACGAAGCCGATGGGTCCGGCGACAGCGGTCGCAGCCGCGCACAGCAGCGTCGCCGCGATGATCGCGAGCACGCGGGTGCGCACGATCCGTGAGCCCAGCGAGACCGCGAGGTCGTCGCCGAGCGCTACCGCGTTCAGCGGTCGCGCCACCGCGAAGGCGAGCACGAAGCCGACGAGCAGGAACGGCAGCACCCATCCGATCTGCGCGGACGGCGTGCTGGCGATGCTGCCGGCGTTCCAGCCGCGCATCCGGTCGAAGACCTCCGGGAGCAGGAGCGTGATGCCCGAGGTGATGCCGCTGAGGAAGGCGCCGATCGCGACACCCGCGAGCGTGATCCGCAGCGGGTCGACGCCGCGACGCCCGGAGGCGCCGATCGCCCACACCGCGAACGTCGTGGCGACCGCACCGAGGAGCGCGAACCAGATCGTGCCCGACAGGGTGGTGATACCGAAAGCCGCCGCGCCGGCGGCCACGGCGAATGCCGCGCCCGCGTTGACCCCGAGGATGCCGGGGTCGGCCAGCGGGTTCCGGGTGAACGCCTGCATCAGCGCCCCGGCGATGCCGAGCGCCGCCCCCACGAGGATGCCGAGCGCCGTGCGCGGTCCGCGGAGGTCGCGGATGATGGTCCACGCCTCACTGTCGGCCCCCTGCAGCGCGGCGACGATCTGCTCGATCGAGAGCTGCTGGGAGCCGATCGTGAAGCTCAGCAGGATGCACGTCGCGAGGGCGCCGACCGCGAGCGCGAAGCCCAGCATCCGCCGCCGGCGTGAGACGGATATCGCTGCGCGCGCATTGTCCGCGGCCTCGCTCGTCTGCACCGGTTGCTCTGCGACCTCCCGAGGCGGCGCGATCTCAGAGTCCGTGAGCCTCAAGGGTGGCCTCGTACTCGTCTTCGACCTCTTCGGCATCGCGCGTCTCGTCATCCCACATCGCGCGCAGCCGATCACGGACCGTGTCGGGGAGCGATTCGAAGCGCTCGCTCCATTGCTCCGAATTCGCGGTCCAGTAGCCGACGACCTTGTACGCCGTGGACGGCAGCCGGAGCTCGTGACGCAGATGCTTGCGCACCCCGCGGGTCACGCGGGTCTCGCCCGCGACCCAGACGTAGCCGGGTTCACGGGGGAACTCGCTCGCGCGCACGATGTCCTCGACGCGGCTCGGGCCGTGGCCGTTGCCGCCGTGCACCCAGGTGAGCTCGACGTCGGCCGGCAAGTCGACGCGCTGCTCGTCGGCCGGCTCGCCGACCTCCAGCACCACTCGCGTGCGCACGCCTGCCGGAGCCTGCTCGGCCAGGCGCAGTGCGGCGGGAAGCCCCGTCGCGTCGGCGACGAGCAGCTGCCAGCGGATGCCCTCGGGCGGGTCGTACAGACCGCGCGGGGTGTTCACCCCGACGACGTGGCCCGGCTGGGCTCCGAGCGCCCAGGTGGCGGCGATGCCGCCCTCGTGCACGACGAAGTCGATCACGAGACGGCCGAACACGGCATCCCACGACCGCACGGTGTACGTGCGCACCTCGGTGGAGTCGACACCCTCCGGGAACTCCCAGTAGCCGTCCGCGGTCGGCGACGGGAGCACGGGCTCGTCATGACCCGCCTTCGGCAGGAACAGCCGCAGGTACTCGTCGCCCACTCCGGAGGAGAGGAAGCCCTCCAGACCGTCGCCGGCGAAGACGATGCGGACCATGCCGGGCGTCAGCCGCTCGACCTCGACGACCTCGACGCGATGGACGCGGTTCACCTCGGGGCGGCTCACGGGAGCAGCGCCTTGCGCACGACCTCGAGCAGGCCGTCCTGGCCGCTCGGCGAGCCGTAGCTCATCTCGTAGTTGTAGCCGTGGACCTCGCCGTTCGCGATGGCGGGGAGTGCGGTCCAGAGCGGGTTCGCCTGCAGGGCCTCCTCGTCGGTGATCAGACCGGAGCCGTCTTCGCTCACCCCGGTGAAGATGACGTCGATGTCGGCGAGCTGTCCGACCTGCTCCATGCTGAGGGAGGTGCCGTCGCTGTCGGGCTTTCCGTCGCCGTCGCTGTCGGCGAGCGGGCTGATCTCAAGACCGAGATCAGCGAAGACCAGGCAGGAGATGCTGTAGCAGCCGACGTTGATCTGGCCTTCCCAGAACGAGATGTCGGCGACGACGGGGGCGATGCCCTCGGCGTCGAGCTGCTCCTTAACCTCGGCGATGCGCGCCGCGTAGTCGTCGAGCCAGGCCTGGGCCTGCTTCTCCCGGCCGAGGTCGGCGGCGAGGGTCTGGAACTTGTCGCGCCAGTCGCCGCCGTCGAAGGCGTTGTACGTGTAGGTCGGGGCGATCGGGGTCAGCTTGTCATGCAGGTCGGTCTCGTAGCCGATGCCGTTGAGGATGAAGTCGGGACCGACCTCGAGGATGTGCTCGAGGTTGAACTCCGGGTAGTTGTGGAACCCCTTGATGCCTTCGAGCTCCTCCTGCGGGAAGTAGCTCGGGAACGAGTCCCAGTCGTCGCGGATCGGCTGCTCGGAGGCCAGCGGGTACCCGAGCGTGATGAGGATGTCGACGTCGGTCGTGTAGAAGCCGAGCGCCGCCTCGGGTTCGGTCGGCACGGTGACCTCGCCGAACTCGGTGTCGATGGTGAGGGTCTCGCCGCCGGATTCACCCGCCTGTGCGGACGCGCACGAGGTGAGCAGGAACACGGCGCCGGTCGCGAGGGCGACGGCGCGGAGACGACGGATGCGGGAGGGCGTCATGAACGGACCTTCGATTCGGGGAGATTAGCTGAGGCTTACCTAAGTGCCTCATCGATCATCCCCCGTCTCGATGTCGCGAACCTGCCAGTGGATGTCGCGAGGAAGACGAATTACAGCGCGGAGACCGCGAATGCTCCCGGTGTCGTCCCCAACTCGCGACGGAACGCCTGCACGAAAGCGCTCGACCGCGCGTAGCCGACACGCCTCCCGACCATCGCGACCGGAAGGCCCTCGGCCAGCATCACGATCGCCGCGAGCATCCGTGCCCGGGTGCGCCACTCGGCGAAGGAGAGGCCGGAATCGCGGCGGAAAAGCCGCGCGAGATGCCGCTCGCTCGCGCCGACGAGGGCACCCCATTCCTGCAGCGTGCGCGCATCGGCCGGATCCTGCTGCACGGCCTCCGCGATCCGCCTCGCCCGATCATCGTCGGGCAGGGTCAGGGTGAGATGCAGCAGCTCCGCGCGATGGAGCAGGCGGGGCACGAGCTGCTCCGCGAGCCGGCGCGTCTCGTCGGCCATGTCCTGTGTCGCGAGTTCATCGAGGAGCGCGCGGGCGGCCATCGGGATGCCGACGCCGCCGACACCCTCACGCGGCGGGGAGGCGATCCCGGGCGCGAGGAAGGTGCACGAGAACTCGGTCCCCTTGGACGCGGTCACGCGGTGCGGCTCACCTGCCGGGATCCAGAGTCCGACCGTCCACGGGACGGCGTGGAACCCGACGGCGGTCTCGACGACGAGGGACCCGCGTGCCGACCACAGCAGCTCGTCGGCGTCGTGCCGGTGCCAGTCCCATTCCTCGGCGGCGCTGATCGCGAAGGGGCTCGTGCTGATCCCGGTCACACCGACCGGGACGTCGAGCGCGTCGCTCAGTTCCCTCGCGGATTCCACAGCATGACCTCTGTGGAACGGCGGATGCGGCGGCCGGAGGGCATCGGCACCACGCCGGTGGAGCCCGCGGCGAAGACGCGCACGCCGGGGCGGCTCTCGCGTTCGGCGCGCAGCGCCGCGTCGAGCTGGATGACCCGGGCGCGCAGCATCCGGTTCTCGTCCTCGAGGTCGAGGAGGCGCGCGATCGCGGGGAGGCTGACGCCCTGGGCGGACAGCTCGGCCACCTCGCGGAGCTGTTCGATGTTGCGGGTGGAATAGCGGCGCGAGCCGCCGGAGGTGCGGCCGGGCACGACCAGACCGATGCGGTCGTACTGCCGGAGCGTCTGCGGGTGCATGCCCGCGAGCTCAGCGGCGACGGCGATCGCGAACACCGGAGTGTCGGCGTCCATGCCACCTTCAGTCATGGACGCTCACCTCCCCGGTGCTCGCGGATGTCGTCGCGATCATGTTCAGCGACGCGCCTTCGCCATCAGCTCGGCGCGCGGGTTCTCCGTCGGCTCGAGCTCCTGAAACTTCTCCAGTGCCGCGCGGGCGGCCTCGTCGAGGTGCGTCGGCACCGCGACCTGGAGCTCGGCGAGCAGGTCGCCGGTGCCCTTCGACGTCGTGACGCCGCGGCCTTTGACGCGCAGCACACGACCGGAGGGCGTGCCCGGTGCGACGCGGAGCTTGACCACGTCGCCGCCGAGAGTCGGCACCTCGATGGTCGCGCCGAGCGTCGCCTCGGTGAACGTCACCGGCACGATGAGGCGCAGGTTCAGCCCGTCACGTGTGAAGACGGGATGCGGGCGCACCGTGATCTGCACCACGATGTCACCGCGCTCCCCACCGTCGGGCGAGGGACGACCGCGACCGCGCAGACGGATCTTCTGCCCGTCGGCGACGCCGGCGGGGATCTTCACCTTGAACGGCTTGCCGTCTTCGCCCTGCAGGGAGATGGTCTCGCCCTGCACGGCCGTGATGAAGTCGATCGTCGTGCGCGCCGTGACGTCGGCGCCGCGCTGCGGTCCCCCGTAACCGCGGAACCCGCCGGAGGTCTGCCCGAAGCGGCCGTTGCCGAACGAACCGCCCTGCCCCTGGTTGAACATCGCGAAGATGTCCTCGAAGTCGGCGGACTGGCCGCGTCCCTGCTGGCCGAAGCGGCTGAACACGTCTTCGAATCCGCCGGCACCCGCGCCGCCCGCCGTGAAGCGTGCGCCCGAGCCCATGGCACGGATCTCGTCGTACTCCTTGCGCTGCTCGGCGTCGGAGAGCACCGAGTACGCCTCGCTGATCTCCTTGAACTTCGCCTCTGCCGCCGCATCACCCTGATTGGAATCGGGGTGGTACTTGCGCGCCAGCTTGCGGTACGTCTTCTTGAGATCGGCGTCGCTGACGTCCTTCGAGACCCCGAGGGTCTTGTAGAAGTCCTTGTCGAACCAATCCTGGCTAGCCATCGATCACCTACTCGGCAGGTACGGCGACGACGACCTTCGCGGGACGCAGTTCGATGTCACCGAGGCGGTATCCCACCTCGACGACTTCGAGCACCGTGGTCTTGGTGGCGCCCGGAGTGGGCTGCTGGAAGATCGCCTCGTGGCGCTGCGGGTCGAATTCCTCGCCCTGCTCGCCGTAGGAGACGACGCCGAGGCGCTCCACCACCGCGCGCACCTTGTCGGCGATCACGGCGAAGGGCGTGCCCTCGACGAGGTCGCCGTGCTGGGCGGCGCGATCGAGGTCGTCGAGCACGGGGATGAGACCCTTGGCGGCCTCGCCCTTCGCTCGCTCGCTCTCGATCTGACGCTGCTCCTCGGTGCGGCGGCGGTAGTTGGCATACTCGGCCTGCAGACGCTTGAGGTCGTTCAGCAGGGTGGACTCGAGGTCGGCGAGGACGGCGTCTTCCGCCGCGGCCTCACCGGTCTGCGTCGCGCCGAGGATGTCGTCGACCGTGAGGTCGTCGTCAGAGCCCTCGGCCGCTGCAGCCTCGGTGGAGTCGGGGTTCTGCGGCTGGGGGCCGGACGCGTTCGCGTCCGACCCCTCTTCCGGAACCCCGGCGTTGTCGTCGAAGTTCTTGTCCGTCATGATTACTTCTTGTCTTCCTCGTCGTCGACGACCTCGGCGTCGATGACGTCCTCGTCGGAGGAGCTGTCATCGGAGGGAGCGTCACCCTCGGGGGCGGCGCCGGCCGCGGCATCCGCCTGCGACGTGGCGTAGATCGCTTCGCCGAGCTTGCCCTGCGACTCGTTCAGCTTGTCGAATGCGGTCTTCACGGCGTCGTCGTCCTCGCCCGCGAGTGCGGTCTTGAGGGCGTCGACGTCGGCCTGGACCGACTCCTTCACGTCGGCGGGGAGCTTGTCCTCGTTGTCCTTGATCAGCTTGTCGATCGAGTAGGCGAGGGTCTCGGCCTGGTTGCGGACCTCGGCGGCCTCACGGCGCTTCTTGTCTTCGGCCGCGTTCTCCTCGGCCTCGCGCACCATGCGGTCGATGTCTTCCTTGGACAGCGACGAGCCGCCCGTGATCGTCATCGACTGCTCCTTGCCGGTGCCCTTGTCCTTGGCGGACACGTGCACGATGCCGTTGGCGTCGATGTCGAAGGTGACCTCGATCTGCGGGATGCCGCGGGGGGCCGGGGCGATGCCGGTCAGCTCGAACGTGCCGAGCGGCTTGTTGTCGCGCGTGAAGTCGCGCTCGCCCTGGAAGACCTGGATCGCGACGGACGGCTGGTTGTCGTCTGCCGTGGTGAAGGTCTCGCTGCGCTTGGTCGGGATGGCCGTGTTGCGCTCGATGAGCTTGGTCATCATGCCGCCCTTGGTCTCGATACCGAGGCTCAGGGGGGTGACGTCGATGAGCAGCACGTCCTTGCGCTCACCCTTGAGGACTCCGGCCTGCAGGGCAGCGCCGACGGCGACGACCTCATCCGGGTTGACGCCCTTGTTCGCTTCCTTGCCGGCCTCGCGCTTGACGAGCTCGGCGACGGCGGGCATACGCGTCGATCCACCGACGAGCACGACGTGAGCGATGTCGGCGACCTTGATGCCGGCCTCGCGGATGACGTCTTCGAACGGCTTCTTGGTGCGGTCGAGGAGGTCCTTGGTGAGGTCCTCGAACTTCGCGCGGGTGATGGTCTCGCTCAGCGACACCGGGCCGGACTCCGTCAGCGACAGGTACGGGAGGTTGATGCTGGTCGAGGTCGAGGAGGAGAGCTCCTTCTTGGCCTGCTCGGCAGCCTCCTTGAGGCGCTGGAGGGCGATCTTGTCACCCGAGACGTCGACGCCCGTGGTCTCCTTGAACTGCTTGATGAGGAAGTCCACGAGACGCTGGTCCCAGTCGTCTCCACCGAGGCGGTTGTCACCGGCGGTCGAGCGCACCTGGATGGTCGAGAAGTCGTCGTCCTTGCCCACCTCGAGGAGGGAGACGTCGAACGTTCCGCCACCGAGGTCGAAGACGAGGATGAGCTCGTCTTCCTTGCCGCGGTCGAGACCGTAGGCGAGGGCGGCGGCGGTCGGTTCGTTGATGATGCGCAGGACGTTGAGGCCCGCGATCTCACCGGCCTCCTTGGTGGCCTGGCGCTCGGCGTCGTTGAAGTACGCGGGGACGGTGATGACCGCATCGGTCACCGTGTCGCCCAGGTAGGACTCGGCGTCGCGCTTGAGCTTCATGAGGATGCGCGCGGAGATCTCCTGCGGCGTCCACTTCTTGCCGTCGACGTCGAAGCTCCAGTCGGTGCCCATGTGGCGCTTGACGGAAGAGATCGTCCGGTCGACGTTGGTGACGGCCTGGCGCTTGGCGGTCTCGCCGACCAGCACCTCTCCGTCTTTGGTGAAGGCGACCACCGAGGGGGTGGTGCGGAAGCCCTCGGCGTTGGCGATGACCTTGGGCTCGCCGCCCTCGAGGACGCTGACGACGGAGTTGGTGGTTCCGAGGTCGATACCGACAGCACGTGCCATGTGTTTTCTCCTTTGTTGGAAGTTGTTGTGGTTCGGAAATCTGCGGCGATCAGGGAAACCTGAGTCGCGATGACTCAACTGTACTCCGAGGTGCGGATGCTGTCAAACAAAGTTGATACGAGACGGCTCAAGTTTGCGCTTCGGGAGTTATCCACAGGGGCGGATCGGCGGATGCGGCGACTGCCTAGGCTCCCGCAGCATGACTCGACGAATTCATCCCACCACCCTCCGCATCCCTGCCGTCATCGCCGTGGCTGCCTTCCTGGCTGTCGCGAGCGGGTGCGCCGCACCACCGATCTCGCGCGAGGCGAGGAGTGCGGACTCGAGCCGCGCACCGGGCGCGAGCCCGACACCGGGTGCGGGGATCGGGTCGGTCTCGCAAGACGTGACCTTCGCTGCGGGCGCGGAACTGCCGGCGGATTCGGACATCGGGTGGGGCGACGGTCTGATCGAGGACGAGGAGTGGGAGGCTCTGCCGGCCGACCAGCCGGGGCGATGGTCGTATGTGAATGCCAGCGGTGCTTGCACGGCCTCGTTCCGGGGCGGTGTGCTCGGTGACGCGACCGGCATGGACGACAGGGAGGCCACCGACGCCATGATCGAGCATCAGGCCGGTGACGACTTCCTCGGGCGGGACTGGCTCACCGACGGAGAGTTCCTGCGCTACGGAGGAGAAGGCTCCGGCGTGGAGCACCGCCAGTTCAGCTACACGTTCAACGAGGTCGGATACTTCATGGCCGCGCGAGCTTTCGTGAAAGCCGACTACTCGGTGTGGGTCATCGTCACGTGCGAGGGCGAGCCGGTCGGCCCTGTCGTGCAGGAGGTGCTGTCGAAGAACTTCATCGCGGTGGACGCGCCGGCGAACTGAGCCGGTTTTCGGGGCGCCCCTGCGTCAGAAGGGTGGTGGGGTGTCGTCTTCGGTGAAGGTGATGGTGTGGGGCGCTGGTGGTGTGTCGATGTAGGTGCGGCCGGTGGGGCTGGTCCAGGCGTACAACCCGTCGGCGAGGGGTTCGACGTGCCACGGGGTCTGGTGTTTGAGGGTGTGGTGCCGTCGGCAGAGGTGGCCGAGGTTCTCGGCGGTGGTCGCACCGCCGTGGGCGGCGTCGTGGTGGTGGTCGATGTCGCAGTCCGATGGTGGGTATCCGCAGGTGGGGAATCGGCAGCGTTGATCCCGAGCCCGCAGGTGTCGTTTCAGGTCAGCGCCAGGTCGGTACCGGTCGACGGTGAGGAGCGCCCCGGTGATGGGGTGGGTGAGGATGCGATCCCATCCGGATGCCGCACCCGCCAGGCGTCTCGCGGTGTCGGGGTCGATCGGGGTGCGCCCGTTCAGTTCCGCAGGGGTGGTCCCGGCGCCCATGAGGGTTATGACGGGGACGGTGACGGACACGGTGGCGGTGATCGCGGCGAGCAGCCCGGCCGCAGTGTCGTGTCCGGCCGGTATGCCGGTGAGGAGGAGATCGAGGGTGAGGTCGGCGCGGATCTGCGAGAGGGTGCGCGGGTCCTTGGCGGCAGTGCCGTCGTGCTTCTTGTCGGCGGCCGGGCCGAATGCGCTCTCCCGCGCCTGCGCGGCGGCATCCGTGCCAGGCGCAGTCGGATTCGTCTGTTCCTGCACCGTCTGTTCCTGCACGGTTTTCGCCATGGCGGTGATCCGGTCGAACGCGCCGTGCACGAGCGCGGCGGGGCCGCACATGCCGAGTTCGGCCATCCCGTCGGGGAGGTCTTTCACCCACACGCCCCGCTTCGCCCGCGCATCCTTGTGTCGTTCACCGATCGGACGGGACTGGTAGCGTTCCGCGACCCGCCTCGCCATCCGGGCGACACGGTTCGGGGACTCGGTCTCCGCGAACCCGAGCACCTCTCCCGCGTACGCATCCCGGGCAGCGGGATCATCCAAGTGCTCACCGGCGTCGCAGATCACCCGGGCATGCCCGGCACTGATGAGCCCGGCGCCCAGCGCCCGCCACACCCGCGGGAAACGCTCCACCAGGAACGACGCGTCCGTCATCCGCCGCTGCACCGTCCGATCCGACACGCGCAACGCGGCCGCGAACTCGGCCGCGACCGTCCGCAACGCCAGCTCCGCCTCGTCCCGCGACGCGGCCTGCCGGGCGACGTCGACCGCCAACCGGGACCCGACCGCGAGGAAACCATCCCGCACCGCCTGCATGCTGCTGATCGTGCGCTCGACCTCGACGAGCATCTCGGTGACCGCCCCCAGGGCGTTCACCTGCTCGACCGTCGCGTCCGCCAGTGCTGTCATACCCCTAGTGAACCAGGGGCCACCGACATTCAAACCCCCAGATCAGCCCCACAAACCGATACACCGGCATGCCGTGCTGACGGCGTCAATCGGAGGCCTTAGCAGCCGCCGGACGCACCAGCAGCCGGCGCACCGCCCCGCGCGCCAGCATGAGCACGACGATGAGCAGCGTCACGAGGAAGAAACCACCGAGATACACGGCGTCTCCGAAGACCAGGTCGACCAGCTCCAGCACGAGGAACTTGCTGCCCGGCATCACGAGCAGCAGCACCACCACCCCGACGGCCCGCCTCGCAAGACCGCCGTCGGAGCGTATGCGCGCGAGCGCCTTCGTCTTGACCCACGCCACGACTTCGAGCACGAGCTTCAGCAGGATCGCCGTCAGCAGCGACAGCAGGAAGCTCTCGGAGATCACCGCAGGGAACAGCTGGGTGAAGGTGCCGAGGACGACCAGGTACACGAGGACGTCGACCAGGTCGATGGCGCGGAGCCGCATGCCGCGAGTCTAGAGGTTCGCTCCCCCGCGGTACCGCGCCGCAGGATGCCGCTCCGGCAGGCGCGGCCCCTCGCCGAAGATCCGTTCGCGCAGGGTCTCCCCCGGCGTGTACGCCACGCGCATCCGTCCCCGCCGACGAAGCTCGGGCACGACGAGCTCACCGAAATCCCTGGCCGTGTCGAAGGAGTGGTACTGACGCAGGTTGATGCCGTCGATCCCGTCGACGTCGAGCCAGCGCTCGATCGTGTCGGCCACCTGCTCGGGGCTTCCGACGGCGAGGAACCGCGAATCCCATGCCTCGTCGACCGCGCCGGCGAACTGCCCGACCGTCAGGTGCAGGGGCAGCCCTCCGGCATCGATGACGTCCTGCCGCCCCTCGCGCTCGAGCGCCTCCCGCACGGTGATGTCGGCGGGATGCTGCAGCGGATGGAACGGCACGCTCATGTGGATGAACGCCCCCTCGGGGTCTCGGAACGTCCGGTAGCCCTCGTACTTCGCCCGCGCCTCCTCCTCGGTGGGGGCGACGATCACGGTGGCCATCACGACGTACCGGGTGTCCTCGGGGAGCCGACCGCGACGCACGCTCTCGTCCCGGATCGCGGCGATGTTGCGCTCGAGCGCTCCGGGCGGACGGTCGGCCGTGAACAGCACCTCGGCGTGCTGCGCCGCGAACGCGATGCCTGCCTTCGACGCCGATGCCTGGAACAGCAGCGGCACGCGCTGCCGCGACGGCTCGGACAGGTGCGGACCCTTCACGCGGAAGTGCGTGCCGACGTGATCGATCGCCCGCACCGCACCCACGCGGCTGTACGTGCCGACCTCCTTGTCGGCGACGACCGCGTCGTCATCCCAGGAGCCCTCCCACAGCTTGTACAGGACGTCGATGTACTCGGCGGCGATCTCGTACCGGGTGTCGTGGGGGATCTGATCGTCGAGACCGAAGTTCCGCGCGGCGTTCGGCAGATACGAGGTCACGATGTTCCACCCCACCCGCCCGCGGGTCAGGTGATCGAGCGTCGCCATCCGCCGCGCGAACGCGAACGGCGGCTCGTACGTCGTGGAGAAGGTCACGCCGAAGCCGACGTGCTCGGTGACGGCCGCCATCGCGGCCACGAGCAGCAGCGGGTCGATGTTCGGGATCTGCAGCCCGCGCTCCAGCGCCGGCTCGAAGCTGTCGTCGTACACGTCGTACGCACCCACGACGTCGGCGAGGAAGATCGCGTCGAACCCGGCGGCCTCGGCGACCTGCGCGAGCTCGGTCCAATACGAGATGTCGGCATAGCGCTCGCGCTGGTTGTCGGGCTGGCGCCACAGTCCGTGAGTGATGTGCCCGGGCGTCGCCATCTCGAACAGGTTGACGATGAGCTGCTTGGCCATCCCCCAAGGATGCCGGAACCGCTCGCCGTCGACCGCATCGGGTGGCGCGCCCGTCGCAGAGCGTCACGCTCCGAACGCCCGGACTCACCCGGCGGCGCACCCGGTGAGATCGTGGACGGTGATGCCCCGGTGATAGATCTGGAGGTCGGGCTGGGCCGGATACCCTCCGGTCCGCCACGAAGACCGGTAGATGCCGGTCTGGAAGTACGGCGGCCACTGCTGGTGGTAGTTGTTGTCGCCGGAGATGTCGAGCACCGTCGAGCCGCCGTGGGTGATGATCACCCGACCGGGCGTGGACGGCGTGGACCAGCTGATGTCGAAGGTCCAGTCATTCCAGCGGCCGTGCACCACCGGCACCGGCAGCGGGTGCCGCGTGAGTCTCGTCGTGAGGTCGGGCAGCAGTTCGTAGGTGTGGAACTCCCAGGCGGGCGTCGGCGCCCCGTCGAGCACGAGAGCGAGCGGCGGGTTGGTGGCGCGGCCGTCCGGCAGGGTGAAACCGTGCCACTGCGCGAGCAGCGTGCCGTACTCGTAGGGCACGTAGTCGGTGGGGATGTAGTGCGAGACGCGATAGCGATAGCGACCGGGAGCGAACTGCTTGCGGGCGATCTCCGCCCGGTACGAGGTCTGATCGGCCGGAACGGTGAAGCGCATCACCGGGCGGCCGGAGCCCGCGGGGTCGGGCACGATCGCATAGCGCGCCGGCGGGAACAGCGTCTGGTCGCTCCACAGATCGGCGGCCGCGAGCTCGGCACTGTCGCCGTCGAAGATGCGCCCCGTCCAGTTGCCCGCGCTCGGCGTCGCGAAGCCGTCCTGGTGGACGAGAGCCTCGCAGGCGGCGCTGGCGGATGCCGGGCGCCCCGCGACCGCGAACGTCGTGGCGAGCGCCGCCGCTCCACCGGCGAGGAGCAGTGTGCGTCGATCGATCACGAGTCGTTCTAGGGCATGCCGGTCGGTCTGAGAAACTCCATCGTTCGTCATGCCGACACGGTAGGCGTGTCGTGGGAGGGCGCCAAGCGAACTAACAGAACCTCACATCATCACGGAAACATCTCCGTCATACGCACCTCCTAGGCTGGCCGCATGGCTCGACCCACCCTGCTCGCCGTCTCCCACGGCACGTCCGACACGGCCGGGGCGCGCGCGATCGCGGACCTCGTCGAAGCGGTCGCCGCCCGGCTCCCCGACGTCAAGGTGCGCGCCGCCTTCGTCGACGTGCAGGAGCCCGACGCGGTCGACGCCCTCGCGGCGATCGACGGACCCGTCGTGGTCGTCCCGCTGCTGCTGTCGAGCGGATTCCACGTGCATCACGACCTGCACGGCATGGTCGCCGACCGGGCGGATGCCGTCGTGGCGGCTCCCCTGGGCCCCGACCCCCGACTGGCCGCCGTGCTCGCGGAGCGGATGCCCGCGGCATCCGCTCTCCCGGTGATCCTCGCGGTCGCCGGGTCCCGCGATCCGCGTTCGCTGACGGATGCCGAGGGCATGGCGACCGTCCTGCGCGAGCACCTCGGCCGCCGAGTGGAACTCGCGTATCTCGCCGCGCGCGAGCCCGACCTGCCGACGGCTCTCGCGGCGCACCCGGACGCGGTCGTCTCGACCTATCTCCTGGCTCGCGGCTACTTCTTCGACCTCGCGGAGCGGCAGGCGGCCGGGCGCGTGCTCACGCTCCCGCTGCTCGACGGCGGCACGGTGCCGGATCCGCTGATCGACATCGTGGTCTCGCGATACGAGGAGACCGTCCCGCAGATCGCCTGATCCGGACCGACGGGCCCTCTGTCAATATTCCGGCGGCCGTGTGTCTCTCTGTGACGCCCCCTGACGCCCCGTGTCATCGAGGTTCTTGCACCGAGTCCAAGCTCCTACTTTGATGCGAAGCCATCCCAGGGAGCAGGACATGACCATCGAGCAGCCGACGCCGATCCGTGGTGCCCGCACGCGCACCACACGGACGCCGACCAAACCCCACGGACAGTGGGCGGTCGACGGTCGCGAACCCCTGAACGCGAACGAGGAGTTCAAGCTCGCAGACGACGGGCTCAACGTGCGGGAGCGCATCGAGACGATCTACGCGAAGGGCGGATTCGCGTCGATCGACCCGACCGACCTGCACGGACGCTTCCGCTGGTGGGGGCTGTACACCCAGCGCAAGCCGGGCATCGACGGCGGCCGCACCGCCCAGCTCGAGCCGCACGAGCTCGAGGACGAGTACTTCATGCTGCGCGTGCGCATCGACGGCGGGCAGCTCACCACGCAGCAGCTCCGGGTGATCGGCGAGATCTCGACCGAGTTCGCCCGCGACTCCGCCGACCTCACCGATCGCCAGAACGTGCAGCTGCACTGGGTGCAGGTCGAAGACGTCCCGGAGATCTGGCGTCGACTGGAAGAGGTCGGGCTCAGCACCACCGAGGCCTGCGGCGACGTGCCGCGGGTCATCCTCGGCTCCCCCGTCGCCGGCATCGCGGCCGACGAGATCATCGATCCGACCCCGCAGATCCAGGAGATCGCGGACCGCTTCATCGGCGATGCCACGCTCGCGAACCTGCCGCGCAAGTTCAAGACCGCCATCACCGGCCACCCCAGCCAGGACGTCGTCCACGAGATCAACGACTGCGCGTTCGTCGCCGTCGAGCATCCCGAGCTCGGGATCGGCTACGACCTGTGGGTCGGCGGCGCGCTCTCGGTGGTGCCGCGCCTCGGCGAGCGCCTCGGCGTCTTCGTCGCGCCCGACCGGGTCGCCGAGGTCTGGCACGGGGTGACCCGGATCTTCCGCGACTACGGCTACCGCCGCCTCCGCAACAAGGCACGCCTGAAGTTCCTGCTCGCCGACTGGGGCGTCGAGCGCTTCCGCGAGGTGCTCGAGACGGAGTATCTCGACAGCCCTCTCCCCGACGGCCCCGCCGCCCCCAAGCCGACGAGCCTGGGCGATCACGTCGGCGTGCACGCCCAGAAGGACGGCCGGTTCTTCGTCGGCGCGGCCCCGCTCGTCGGCCGCGTCTCCGGCTCGACCCTCACGGCGCTCGCCGACCTCGCCGAGGTGCACGGGTCGCAGCGCGTCCGCACCACCCCGCACCAGAAGCTCATCGTGCTCGACGTGCCCGAGCCCGAGGTCGAGAACCTCATCGCAGGCCTCGATGCGATCGGCCTGTCCGCCCGCCCCAGCCTGTTCCGGCGCGGCACGATCGCCTGCACCGGCATCGAGTACTGCAAGCTCGCGATCGTCGAGACCAAGGCCAACGCGGCGGAGGCGATCACGCAGCTCGAGCAGCGCCTCGGCGAACTCGAGCCCGAGATCGGCCGCCCCATCACCCTGCACGTGAACGGATGCCCGAACTCGTGCGCCCGCATCCAGATCGCAGACATCGGCCTGAAGGGTCAGCTCGTGTCCATCGACGGCGAGCAGGTTCCCGGATACCAGGTGCACCTCGGCGGCGGCCTGGCCAACGTCGACCGCGAGGAGGCCGGCCTCGGCCGCACCGTGCGCGGCCTGAAGGTGGCCGCCGACGGCATCGCCGACTACGCCGAGCGGGTCATCCGCCGCTACCTCGCCGATCGGGAGCTCGACGAGACCTTCGCCGTCTGGGCGCACCGGGCCGACGAGGAGGCGCTGCAATGAGCCCCATCGAGGTTGGGTCCCTGAGCTTGTCGAAGGGCCGTCCTGCCCGCCCGGCTCGCCGCTCCGCGGACGAGCTCCGCGCCCTCGCCGAGCGCGGCGCCGTGGAGCTGCGCAGCCGCCAGGCCGATGAGGCGAGCCCCGCCGAGGTCGTCGCCTGGGTCGCCGAGAACTTCGCCGTCAGCCAGGCCACTGTGGCCTGCTCGATGGCGGATGCCGCGCTGCCGCATCTGGTCGCACAGAGCCTCCCCGGTGTCGACGTGCTGTTCCTCGACACCGGCTACCACTTCGCCGAGACGACGGTCACGCGCAACGAGGTCGAGCGCGAGCTCGACGTGCGCATCGTCGACGTGAAGCCCGTGCAGTCCGTGCGCGAGCAGGATGCCGAGTACGGCGAAGACCTGTTCGCCCGCGATCCCGGGCTGTGCTGCGCGCTGCGCAAGGTCGAGCCGCTGCAGCGATCGCTGGGCGACTACGAGCTGTGGTTCACCGGTGTGCGTCGTGAAGAGGCACCGACCCGCGCCGACACCCCGCTGATCGTCTGGGACGAGCGCAACGGACTGGTCAAGGTGAACCCCGTCGCCGCCTGGAGCTTCGACGACCTCATCGACTACGCGACCACGAACGAGGTGCCCGTGAACCCGCTGATCGCGAACGGCTATCCGTCGATCGGCTGCGCGCCCTGCACGAAGCCCGTGGCGGCCGGCGAAGATCCTCGATCCGGCCGCTGGGCCGGACTGTCCAAGACGGAATGCGGGTTGCACCTATGACTGTCACCGCCCCCACCCGACTGTCGGCGCTCGACCTGCTCGAGGCCGAGGCGATCCACATCATCCGCGAGGTCGTCGCGGAGTTCGAGCGCCCCGTGTTGCTGTTCTCCGGTGGCAAGGACTCCGTCGTCGTGCTGCACCTCGCGGCCAAGGCCTTCGCCCCCGGACGCGTGCCCTTCCCGGTGCTGCACGTCGACACCGGACACAACTTCCCCGAGGTGATCGCCTTCCGCGACGAGACGGTCGCCCGGCTCGGCATCCGTCTCGAAGTGGCGAGCGTGCAGTCGTACATCGACGACGGTCGCCTCGCCGAGCGCCCCGACGGCACGCGCAACCCGCTGCAGACGCAGCCGCTGCTCGACGCCATCGCCGCGGGGAAGCACGACGCCGTGTTCGGCGGCGCCCGCCGGGACGAGGACAAGGCGCGAGCCAAGGAGCGGATCATCTCCCTGCGCGACGAGTTCGGCCAGTGGGATCCGCGCAACCAGCGCCCGGAGCTCTGGAGCCTCTACAACGGCCGCCACCTTCCCGGTCAGCACGTGCGCGCCTTCCCGATCTCGAACTGGACAGAGCTCGACGTCTGGCGCTACATCGAGCGCGAGGGCATCGCGCTGCCTCCCCTGTACTACGCGCACGAGCGCGAGGTGTTCCGCCGCGACGGCATGTGGTGGGCGATCGGCGAGTTCTCGCAGCCGCGCACCGGCGAGGAGACCGAACGCCGCGTGGTCCGCTACCGCACGGTCGGCGACATGAGCTGCACCGGAGCCGTGGAATCGGATGCCGCGGACACGGCATCCGTCGTCGCCGAGGTCGGCCGGTCCACGCTCACGGAGCGCGGCGCCACCCGCGCCGACGACCGCATCAGCGAGGCGGCCATGGAAGACCGCAAGAAGGACGGGTACTTCTGATGACTGCTGTTGAGACGGGGTCCCTGAGCACGTCGAAGGGCACACTGTTCCGCTTCGCCACCGCCGGATCGGTCGATGACGGCAAGTCGACCCTCGTCGGGCGCCTGCTGCACGACGCGAAGGCGATCCTCGCCGACCAGCTCGAGCAGGTCGCGTCGACGTCGCGGCAGCGCGGTTTCGCGCACGGCGAGTTCGACTTCGCGCTGCTCACCGACGGCCTCCGCGCCGAGCGCGAGCAGGGCATCACGATCGACGTCGCCTACCGGTATTTCGCGACGGATCGCCGCAGCTTCATCCTCGCCGACTGCCCCGGGCACGTGCAGTACACGCGCAACATGGTCACCGGCTCCGCCACCGCCGACGCCGTGATCGTGCTGGTCGACGCCCGCAAGGGCATCGTCGAGCAGACGCGCCGCCACCTCGCGGTCGTCTCTCTGCTGCGCGTCGCGCACGTGATCATCGCCGTCAACAAGATCGACCTCACCGGCTTCGACGAGAACGTCTACGTGGCGATCGAGCTCGAGGCAGCGCGCGTGGCCGAGCAACTGGGCCTGCAGGGCATCCACGTTCTCCCCGTCTCGGCCCTGGAAGGCGACAACATCGTCGACCGCTCCGAGCGCACCCCGTGGTACTCCGGCCCGACGCTGATCGAACTGCTCGAGGAGCTGCCGCGTCAGGACGAGGCGGATGCCGCGGCATCCGCTCTCCGGCTCCCGGTGCAGCTGGTGCTGCGCCCGCAGGGCGGGCTGTCGCCCGAGATCCTCGATGCCGAGCAGTACCGCGACTACCGCGGCTTCGCCGGGCGCATCGCCTCGGGCGTCGTGCAGGTCGGCGACCGCGTCGACGTGTTCCCCGGCGGGCATGAGACGACCGTCACCGGCATCCACGTGGCCGGAGAGCCGGCGGATGCCGCGACCGCGCCGCAGTCCGTGACCCTCACGCTCGCCGATGAGATCGACGCCGCCCGCGGTGCGCTGATCGCCGCGGTCGGCACCGCTCCGGCGGGAAGGCGCGAGGCCGTGGTCGAGCTCTTCCAGCTGGACGCGCGCCCGGTCGTCGCGGGCGCGAAGGTGCTCGTCAAGCACGGCACCGCCACCGTGCAGGCGCTGGTCGCCGAGGTGCTGTCGCGCCGTGACCTCGAGACGCTCGCGCACGAGGACGCGCCGTCGCTCGCCGCGAACGAGATCGGCCGGGTGCGGCTGCGCTTCGCCGCCGACCTGCCGATCGAGCCGTATGCGCGCGATCGCTCCGGCGGCTCGCTCCTGCTCATCCACCCCGCCGACGGCGCGACGCTCGCCGCCGCGACGGTGATCGACGAACCCTGAGACCTGCACCACCGAACCTGCACCACCCCACCTGCACCATCTGACCGCTGAGGAGGCGAAACCGTGAAGATCAACAGAACCACCACGACACTCACTGCCCTGGGACTCGCTGCGATGATGCTGGCCGGCTGCGCCTCCGCATCCGCGACCGGAGACGACGCGAAGGGCGAGGCCGAGGCCCCGGCCGAGGTGCGCCTGGGCTACTTCGCGAACGTCACGCACGCACCGGCGCTCGTCGGACTCTCCGAGGGTCTGTTCGAGGACGCGCTCGGCGACATCGACCTGAAGACCGAGGTCTTCAACGCCGGCCCCGCCGCGATCGAAGCGCTGTCGGCCGGGGCCATCGATGCCACGTACATCGGACCGAACCCGTCGATCAACACCTTCATCCAGTCGGGAGGGGAGTCGGCGCACATCATCGCGGGCGCCACCTCGGGCGGCGCCGCCCTCGTCGTGCGCGACGGGATCGACAGCCCGGAAGACCTCGCGGGCGCGAACATCGCGACCCCGCAGCTGGGCAACACGCAGGATGTCGCGCTGCGCAGCTGGCTGGCCGAGGAGGGTTTCGAGACCTCGACTGCCGGCGGCGGCGATGTCACGATCACCCCGACCGAGAACGCGCAGACGCTCACGCTGTTCCAGCAGGGCGAGCTCGACGGTGCCTGGCTGCCGGAGCCGTGGGTGTCGCGTCTCGTGGTCG
This sequence comes from Microbacterium luteolum, assembly GCF_039533965.1. NCBI lineage: Bacteria > Bacillati > Actinomycetota > Actinomycetes > Micrococcales > Microbacteriaceae > Microbacterium > Microbacterium luteolum. Next base: position 2,906,880 of record NZ_BAAAUN010000001.1, on the reverse strand, counting down.
AAGCGGGCGCGCACGTGCTCGTCGACGAAGCCGACCTGTGGAAGGACGGCGCGTTCCCGACCACCGTGCTGCTGGTGCGTGCGGAGTTCGCGGAGCAGCATCCCGACGTCGTCGAGGATCTGCTCGAGGGGCACGTGGCCTCCGTCGCCTGGCTCGACGAGCACGCCGACGAAGCGCCGACCGTCATCAACGACGCGCTGGAGGAGGCGACCGGCAAGAGACTGTCGGACGACGTGCTCGCCCGCGCGCTCGACAACGTCACCTTCACCGTCGATCCGCACGCGGAGACCTTCGCCGCCCTGGTCGACAACGGCCTGGCCGCCGGCACGCAGAAGAAGGGCTCGATCGACGGGCTGTTCGACCTGCGCGCACTGAACGCGCTGCTCGCGAAGGACGGCGGGAAGCCCGTCTCCGCCGCCGGACTCGGGGACGAATGATGAGTGCGCCCGTGGGGTCGGCTGAAGCTGGGTCCCTGAGCCCGTCGAAGGGCGCGGTCGCCGCGCTCACGCCGAGCTTCGACGGCGTGACGCCTCCGGCCGCGCAGCCTCCGGCGGTCGACCCCGCGGTGCGCCTCTCCCACGTGACCAAGCGGTACGGCTCGGGGCCGCTCGTGCTCGACGACGTGACGCTCGACATCGCGCCCGGCGAGTTCGTGTGCCTGCTCGGCGCATCGGGATGCGGCAAGTCCACGCTGCTGAACCTCATCGCCGGGCTCGAGCCCCTCACGTCCGGCGAGATCCGGACCGCCACGGGGTCGCTGAGTCCGTCGAAGGGCGGCGCGGCGGTGATGTTCCAGGAATCCGCGCTGATGCCCTGGCTCACCGCGCGCAAGAACGTCGAGCTCGCACTCCGGCTGCGCGGCGTCCCCCGCGGCGAGCGCCGCGAGGAGGCGCAGCGTCTGCTCGCGACCGTGAACCTCGCCGAAGCGGGAGACAAGCGACCCCATGAGCTGTCCGGCGGCATGCGCCAGCGCGTCGCGCTCGCCCGCGCCCTCGCCCAGGACCGTCCCGTGCTGCTGATGGACGAGCCCTTCGCCGCGCTCGACGCGATCACCCGCGATCTGCTGCACGAGGAGCTCGAGCGGGTGTGGCGCGCCACCGGCCGCACGATCGTCTTCGTCACCCACAACGTGCGCGAGGCAGCGCGGCTCGGACAGCGCGTGATCCTGCTCTCCAGCCGCCCCGGTCGGGTCGCCGGGGAGTGGAAGGTCGCCACGACCACCGGCCGGCGCATCGAGTCGCCGGAGGTCGCCGCCCTCGCCACCGAGATCACCGCCGAGCTGCGGAAGGAGATCCGCCGCAATGCCGCGTGACACCACCGCCCCTCGACTTTCGAGCGAGCGCAGCGAGACCAAGGACGACGAGCTCCGTACGCTCTCCGCGGGCCTCGACCGCCTGCAGAGCGCGCAGGGCGACCTCCGCCCCCGATGGCGCACGGCGCTGTCGAAGGTGCTGCCGCCCATCGTTCTGCTGCTGGCGCTGCTCGCCGCCTGGCAGGCCTACGTCGTCATCGCCGACCCGCGGCCCGACATCGCTCCCGGTCCGCTGCAGGTGGCCGGAGCGCTCGGCGAGGCCTGGGAGACCGGCCGCCTGCAGGAGGCCGTGCTGACCAGCCTCGAGCGCGGGGTCATCGGCTTCCTCATCGCGATCGCCGTCGGCACCCCGCTCGGTCTGCTCCTGGCCGAGTGGAAGCCGCTACGCCGTGCCGCCGGTCCCCTCATCTCCGGCCTCACCGTGCTGCCCTCCGTGGCCTGGGTGCCCGCCGCGATCATCTGGTTCGGCCTCTCCGACGCGACGGTGTACTTCGTGATCCTCATGGGCGCGATCCCCTCGATCGTGAACGGACTGCTCTCCGGCATCGACCAGGTGCCGCCGCAGCTGCGCCGCGTCGGGACGGTGCTCGGAGCGAGCCGGTGGCAGCTCGCCACGGCCGTCATCCTTCCCGCCGCGCTCCCCGGCTACGTCGCCGGACTCAAGCAGGGATGGGCGTTCTCGTGGCGCTCACTCATGGCCGCGGAGATCATCGCCGTGGGCGGTTCGATCGGCTTCGGGCTCGGCTCGATGCTGCAGCAGTCGCGCGAACTCGCCGATCTCGCCGGCGTGCTCGGCACCATCCTGCTGATCCTCGCGATCGGCATCCTCATCGAGCTCGCGATCTTCGGGCCGTTGGAACGACGGATGCTGCAGAGCCGCGGCCTCGCGCTGGGAGGCGACCGATGACCGGAACAGTCACCCTCGTGGGAGCGGGACCCGGCGACGCCGGCCTGCTCACCCTCCGCGGCCTCCGCGCACTGCAGGAGGCCGACGTGATCGTCGCCGACCGCCTCGGCGCCCGCGCGGTGCTCGAGCAGCTCGCCGCGGACGGCGTGCACCTCGCCGCCGAGGTCATCGATGTGGGCAAGCTGCCCGGTCACCATCCGGTGCCGCAGGACGGCATCAACGACCTTCTCGTCCAGCACGCCCTGGCGGGGCGCCGCGTCGTGCGGCTGAAGGGCGGCGACCCCTTCGTCTACGGACGCGGACGCGAGGAGCAGCAGCACTGCGAGGAGGCCGGCATCCCGGTCGAGGTCGTCCCCGGCATCACGAGCGCCGTGTCGGTTCCTGCCGTCGCCGGCATCCCGCTGACCCATCGCGGCGTCGCGGCATCCTTCACCGTGCTCAGCGGCCACGACCAGATCGAGCCCGGTGGGGTCCTGAGCCTGTCCAGGGGCGACCACACGGTCGTGCTGCTGATGGGCGTGAACACGCTGGGGCACTCCGCGCACGTGCTGAGCAGCGGCGCCCGCGGGGTCGACTGCCCTGTCGCGATCATCGAAGACGGCTACGGCGAGGGCGAGCGCGTCACCATCGGTACTCTCGGCACGATCGCGCACCTCGCCGCGAGCCGCCAGGTGCGGTCGCCGGCGGTCGTCGTTGTCGGTGACGTGGTGGCCCTGAGCCCGCACGCCGCTGGGTCCCTGAGCTCGTCGAAGGGCCGCACTTTCACCCGACGCTTCGACAAGCTCAGCGACCCAGGCCATGAGCTCAGCGACCCAGGCCATGAGCCCATCGTCCCCGTGACGCCCAAGCCGCACTGGGCCGATGCTCTCGACGCGGGTCTCGCCGTCGACACGGGCCTCGTCCAGGCGATCGACGCGCTCGAACCGGCATCCGCTCGTCGTTCTCCCCTCTCCTCCCTGTTCTCTCGCTCGCGCTGAACGCGCCCCCGAAAGGCTGTCATGACCTCCTTCCCTCCTGCCCTGCGCGTCGCGATCGTCGGCGCCGGTCCGGCCGGCATCTACGCCGGCAACCTCCTCGCCACCGCAGTGGCCGCGCGCCCGGACGCCGATGTCGAGATCGATCTGTTCGAGTCGCTCCCTGCGCCGTACGGGCTGATCCGCTACGGCGTCGCACCGGACCACCCCCGCATCAAGGGCATCGTGAACTCGCTGCACGAGATGCTCGACGCGTCGACCTCCTCGTCTCGCCGCACGATCCGCTTCATCGGCAACGTCGAGGTCGGGCGCGACATCGCGCTCGACGAGCTGCGCGAGCGCTACCACGCGGTGATCCTCGCGACCGGCGCGATCCGCGACGCCGTGCTCGACATCCCCGGCGTCGAGCTGCCCGGCTCGTACGGCGCCGCCGACTTCGTGGCCTGGTTCGACGGCCACCCCGACGTCGCCCGCACCTGGCCTCTCGACGCCTCGTCGGTCGCCGTGATCGGCAACGGCAACGTGGCCCTCGACGTCGCGCGCGTGCTGGCCAAGCACGCCGTCGACCTGCGCACGACCGAGGTGCCGGACAACGTGCTCGACGGCCTCGAGTCGTCAGCCGTGACCGACGTGCACGTGTTCGGCCGCCGCGGCCCCGCCGACATCAAGTTCACACCGATCGAGCTCCGCGAGCTCGGCGAGGTGCGCGACGTCGACATCGTCCTGTACGACGAGGACTTCGAGGGCGTCGATCCGGCCTCCGCCCCGAACAACCAGCTCAAGGTGATGCTCCGCACGCTGAACGGCTGGCGCGAGCGCCCCGCCGGCACGGCATCCCGTCGGCTGCATCTGCACTTCTGGCACGCGCCGGTGGAGATCACCGGCGACGGGGAGGTCGAGGGCATCCGCTTCGAGCGCACGCGTCTCGTGACCGGCGAAGCGGATGCCGCGCCGCGACTGACCGGCACGGGCGAGTTCCGCGACTACGCCGTGCAGGCCGTCTACCGCGCGGTGGGCTACTACGGCACCCGTGTGGTCGACGCCCCGTTCGACGAGGCGCGCGGCGTCGTGCCGAACGCCGGCGGCCGCGTCGACGGCGAGACGGGTCTGTACGCGACCGGCTGGATCAAGCGCGGACCCGTCGGCCTGATCGGGCACACGAAGTCCGACGCGCTCGAGACGATCACGAACCTGATCGCGGACGCCGAGGCCGGCCTGCTGACCGACGGCCCTGGGTCCCTGAGCCCGTCGAAGGGCGAGGACGTGCTCGACCTGCTCGACGCCCGCGAGACGGCGTACACGACGTGGGACGGCTGGCTCGCCCTCGACGCGCATGAGCGCCACCTCGGCGAGACGCACACCCACGCCCGTGAGCGGGTCAAGGTCGTGCCGCGCGAGGAGCAGGTCGCGGTGTCGTCGCAGGCGGTGTCGCGCGACGGCGCGCTCGTCCGATGACCTACGTCATCGCACTGCCCTGCGTGGATGTGAAGGACCGGGCCTGCATCGACGAGTGCCCGGTGGACTGCATCTACGAGGGCGAGCGCTCGCTGTACATCCACCCGGACGAGTGCGTCGACTGCGGCGCCTGCGAACCCGTGTGCCCCGTCGAGGCGATCTACTACGAAGACGACCTGCCGGATGAGTGGCAGGATTACTACAGGGCGAATGTCGACTTCTTCTCGGAGATCGGATCGCCCGGCGGCGCCGCCAAGGTCGGCGTCTACGCGTTCGACCATCCGGTGGTCGCCGCCCTTCCCCCGCAGGAGGGTGCGCATGAATGAGAGGGCTCCGTACGACGTGCTCATCGTCGGCGGCGGTCCCGCCGGCCTCTCGGCCGCGCTGAACCTCGGCCGCTCCCTCGTGCGCGTGCTCGTCGTCGACGCCGATCGTCCGCGGAACGCCGCGACGCTGAGCTCGCACGGCTTCCTCACCCGCGACGGCGTGCCGCCGCATGAGCTGCGTCGCATCGCCCGCGAGGAGCTCGCCGCCTACCCGAACGTCGAGATCCGCTCGCGCGTGCGCGTCGCCGCTCTCCGGTCGACGGATGCCGGAGCCGACGGTGCGCGCTTCGACGCCGAGGTCGGGCGTCGGGAGCCCGAGACGACGGTCTCGGCACGTTCGGTGCTGCTGGCGACCGGACTCCGCGAGACGCTTCCCGACGTGCCGAACCTGCGCGGCTTCTACGGCATGAGCCTGTTCAGCTGCGCCGCGTGCGATGCGTGGGAGCTGCAGGGCCGACGCCTCGCGCTCATCGGGGAGTCCGCCGACCTCGCCTCCCGTGCGCGCCTGATCGGCCGGTGGACCGAGACGCTCACGGTCTTCACGAACGGCGCCGATGTCGTGACCGCAGCCGAGGAGGCAGAGCTCGCCGTCGCCGGCATCACCGTGCTGCGGCATCCGATCGTCGAACTCGTCGGCGACCGCGGACGGCTCGAGGCGATCCGCCTGGCCGACGGGGCGACGATCGCCGTGGACGGCGGATTCGTGCGCCCGGAGTGGGAGACCGAGCTGTCGTTCCTCGACGGGATCGCGCCGACTCTCGACGACGCGGGGCACCTAGTCACCGATCGCTCCGGACGCACCGACGTGCCGGGTCTCTACGCGGCGGGCGACGCGGCGACCCCCGGACCGCAGCAGCTCATCGTCGCGGCCGGAGCCGGAGCCCGTGTGGCGGCGGTCATCGTGCACGACACGATCGGCGTCGCGACCGCGCACTGAGCGCTGAGCAGGGCTGCCCATCCTCCGCGGCCGGGCGCGGGGCTAGGCTGACCGCCATGACGCGCACCTCGCAGATCTCCCCGTTGCTCCGTCTCGCCGCCGCGGCAGTCGTCGTGACGGCGGTGCTCCCGCTCAGCGGATGCCTCTTCGCGCAGATCCCGACCGGCGGACCGTCCGAGAGCACGCCGTCCAGCGGGCCGGAAGCGACCGACGAGCCCGCCGAGGAGCCGGCGGGCGGATCGACCCTGACGTTCGACGAGGGCCAGGAGCTCTCGAGCAGCGCGTACATCGAATGGGGCGACGGGTTCCTGGCCGACGACGACTGGAAGTCGGTGACGCCCGACGACGGCAACGGGGGCTGGACGTACGGCACGCTCGACGACACCTGCACCGCGCAGTTCTGGCAGGGCCGGACCTCCGACGTGGCGGTGGTCGACGGTGACGACAGCGCCTCGTCCGACGCGATCCTCGGGGTTCTGCTGCAGACGCCGACCGCCGACATCACGCCGGTCGCGACCACCGGAGAGTTCAGCTACCTGGTCGGCGGCGCCGGCGGCGTCGAGACCCGCCAGGTCGTCGGCACGGAGGGCGACCGCACCTGGACCATGGCCGCACGCGCGTTCACGGCGACCGGTGTCGGCCTGTACGTGATCGTGGACTGCACGGGCGGCATCGGCGCCGAGGCGACCATGGACCTCGTCAACGAGGCCAACGCGGTGGTCGTCACCCCCTGATCCTCCAGAGAGCGCGAGGCCTCACTTGCCGCCGGGAGGACCGACCAGCAGCAGGATCACGTAGAGCGCGACGATGCCGACCGCGAGCAGGAGCACCAGCACGAGGGGCCGACGCAGGAACCAGCGCATCAGCCGGTCGTACCAGCGGCGGTCCCGGGGATCGTCGGTCGCATCGAGGCGCCAGGCGCCGTCGAGCCGGCCCGTGCGGTGCAGCCAGATCTCGGTGGGGATCGTGGCGTAGGGGACGATCGCGCTGACGACCGCCAGCACGCCGACGCCGAGGTGCCAGCGCTGGTTGAGCGCGACGAGCACGGCCGAGGCCGCGTAGGCGAGGAACACGAAGCCGTGGATGCCGCCGCCCACGGTCACCACCACGCCGGGCGCGCCGACCGCACGGGCGATGATCGCGGCGATCAGGATCGTCCAGGTAATCGCCTCCGCGATCGCGAGAACTCGGAACAGGCGGTCGGGGGTGCGGAACACGGGACTCCTCGGGTGGCGTCCTCCCAGCGTATCCGGGCCGCGGCGCCGTTCGATTCGAACGGTGGAATACCCGGCGGCGGCACGATGTTGCCGAAGGCATGGTGACAGTGGATGCGGACGCGCTCTCGCAGGTGCTCAGCACCGTCGATCTGCGCGTCGGCGTGGCCCGGCGCACCTCGCTTCCCGCGGGGGCGCTGCTGCCGATCCCGCACGACATGATCACGCTCGTGTACATCGCCGAGGGCAGCGTGCACGGGCATCCGCCACTCGGAGACGGATGCCGTCTCGACGTCGATCCCGGTTCGCGCCGCCTCACGATCGACCCGCAGGGCCACCGCGATCGGCTCGTCGCCGGCGACGCGTTCCTCATGCTGGGCGGATCGCCGTTCGCCCTCGAGGCCGAGGAGGCCGCCAGCCTGATGGTCGTCGACCTCGAACTCGCGGATGCCGCCTCGCAGCTGCGCGCGGTCCTGCCCGAGTTCATCACCGTCACGGGCTTCGACGCCCTCGAGCCCGCGGCCGCGGCTCTGGCCGAGAACATGGGCCTCGTCGACCCGACCACGTGCCCCGTCCGTCAGGGCGATCCGCTGATCTGCCGGATGATGGCGACCACCGTGCTGCTGTCGCTCATCCGCGCCTGGGCGGCGAACGGCTGCGCGCCGCAGGGCTGGCCCTCGCTGTCGAACGACCCCTTCCTCGACCGCGTCGTCGAGGCCATCCACGAGGAGCCGGGCCGCGACTGGACCGTCGAGCGCCTCGCCGGCGTCAGCGCGATGTCGCGCTCGACCTTCGCGGAACGCTTCCGCAACGCCGTCGGCCGCTCCCCCGCCGACTACGTCACCGAGGTGCGCGTCGACGCGGCGAAGCGGATGCTGGACGCCGGACGACCCGTCTCCGAGATCTCCCGGGAGCTGGGCTACGCCTCGGACGAGGGGTTCAGCCGCGCGTTCCGCCGCCGCACCGGCATGACCCCCTCGTCCTGGCGCATGGCCCACCGCACGCCCGTCCCCGCGTAGCCCCCGGCCGGCCGGCATCCGGCATCCGGCGCCCGGCATCCGGCATCCGGCATCCGGGATCCGGGATCCGGCAGCGGGCACAACTTCGGAGCCCCGCGAACGACTCGCCGCGCGGGGCTCCGAAGCGGCGGGGTGTCGGCCGTGGACTCCGAAGCTGTGCGCAGCTGACTGCGGCCGGCCGGGTGTGCCGAGATCCCGCTCAGGACTTGATGCGGTTCGATGCGCCGAACAGCACGGCGCCGACGAGCAGGATCACCGCTCCGACGGCGTAGACGAGCTCGATGCTCATCGTGTCGACCAGGAATCCGCCGACGCCCGCCGCGATCATGATGGCGCCCTGGAACCCGACGACCACCAGGCTGCCGCCGGCCTCGAGGCGATCCGGCATCCGGTGACCGACCCAGGTGTTCACGACGATCAGCCAGGAGGCGAAGAAGAGGCCCCAGACGAACACGACGATCCCGATCCCGAGGACGGTGCCGGAGAGCAGGATCATCGAGGCGACCGCCACCGCGATGACGACGGGTGCGAACACGGCGAAGAAGGCGAACGACCGGTCGATCATCAAGCCGATCACGAGGTTGCCGATCAGGCCACCCGCGCCGAACAGGGCGAGCAGCACGACGATGGTCGAGGCGTCGACATCCGGGATGCGCTCCAGCGCGAGACGCACGTAGGTGTAGGCGAGGAAGTGGCCGAGCACGATCAGCACGTGGCCGATCATGCCGAGGCTGATGCCGGGGCGGCGGACGGTGTCGACCAGGAGACGGATGCTGGACGCCTGAGCCGCCGGCACCGACGGCAGGAGCACTCGGAGCGCGATCGCGAGCAGCCCGGTGACCACGCCCGCCAGGGCGAAGACCATGCGCCAGTCGATGAGCTCGCTCAGCATCACTCCGATCGGCACGCCGGCGACGGTGGCGAGCGAGGTCCCGGCGGCGGTGAACATCACCGCGCGACCGAGGCGCTCGGGACCGGCGATGCGGGCGGCGACCGTGATCGACATCGACCAGAACGCGCTGATCGCGGCGCCCAGCAGGAACCGGGCGAGCAGCACGATCACGAGGTTCGGAGAGATCGCGACGATGAGGTTCGACACAGCCGCGGCGAGCGCCATCCACACGAGCAGCGAGCGACGGTCGAGGCGCGGGAAGATCAGGCCGATCGTCGGCGCCACGAGCAGCCCGACCAGGGCGGTCACGGTGACGGTCTGCCCGGCCTGCCCCGGGGTGACGCCCAGCGACTCCGCCATCTCGGTGAGCACACCGTTGGGCAGGAACTCCGCTGTCACCAGCAGGAAGCTCATCATCATCACGACGATGAGGCCGCCGTACGGCATCCGCCCTGCTCGAGAAGGGGATGCGGTCGTCGGGATCGGCGCTGTCGTGGTCATGGTTCCACGCTCTCAGGTTCCGGGGGTCGACGCCCGACCGGTCGTCCGCGGCATCCGACCATTCGTCCGGGTCTGGACAAGCCCGGCGCGCACGCCCTAGGCTCATCGACGCACCGGGACGAGCCCGGAAGGCCCGAGCGGAAGGAGCTGAGGACATGAACACCGTCTTCGTCGCGCTCTCCGCCGACCACCTTCCCTTCGAGGCCACCCGCTCCTGATCCCTGGTGTGGCCTCCCCTTTCCGGAGCCACATCTTGTCTGATCCCTTCCTGTCTGATCCCTTCGCGACAGAACTCTCCTTCGCCGACGTCGAACCCGGCGAGAACCAGCGCTGGTCGACCTGGCCGGCCGTCACCCCGACGGAACGCGGGCCGGAGCCCTGGCCCGACTGGGTCGTGACCTCGGCCGGCGCGCTCGACACCGAGCTCGGCATCCTCAAGACCGGCAAAGAGGCCGACGTGTTCCTGCTCGAGCGCGCGGTTCCCGACGACCCGGCGCAGCACACGCTGCTGGCGGCGAAGCGCTACCGCTCGGCCGAGCACAGCAGCTTCCACCGCTCGGCCGTCTACACCGAGGGTCGCAGCACCCGGAACACCCGCGACACCCGCGCCCTCGCGAAGAAGTCGACCCATGGGCGGGAGGTCGCCGCCGCGCAGTGGTCGTTCGCCGAGTTCGAGGCGCTCTGCCGGATGTGGGAGCTGGGCGCACCCGTGCCGTACCCGGTGCAGGTCAACGGCACCGAGGTGCTGATGGAGTTCCTCGGCGACGCGCACGGCACCGCGGCACCCCGCCTCGCCCAGGTGCGCAGCGACCGTGCGGAGCTCGCGGGCTTCTACGACCAGGTGGTCGAGATCATGCGGGTGTTCGCGGCCGCAGGGTTCGCGCACGGCGACCTCTCGGCGTACAACCTGCTCGTGCACGAGGGCCGCGTGCGGGTGATCGACCTGCCGCAGATCGTCGACATCATCGCGAACCCGCAGGGCCTCGACCTGCTGCACCGCGACTGCGTCAACATCTGCGACTGGTTCACCCGGCGCCGGGTGGAACGCGACCCGGAGGAGCTGTTCGCCGAGCTGCTCGCCGCGTCGTATGCCTGAGGTGCGGCGTTCCGGTCGCAGTTGTTGCCGGTGAGCGGCGTTCCGGTCGCAGTTGTTGCCGCAATCTCGGCCGCTGGGCGGCACGAAGTGCGACCGGAACGGAAGAAGGCGGGGACGGATGCCGGGGCTAGGGCTGCGCGACCTGCGAGGCCAGGAGGCTCACGAGCTCGTAGACCACATGACTCGCGGCGATGCCGGTGATCTGGGCGTGGTCGTAGGCCGGCGACACCTCGACGACGTCGGCGCCGACGATGTGCTGCGAACCGAGCGCCCGGAGGATCCGCAGCAGCTCGCGACTGGTCAGCCCGCCGGCCTCGGGCGTGCCGGTGCCGGGGGCGTGCGCGGGGTCGAGCACGTCGATGTCGATCGAGACGTAGAGCGGCTTGTCGCCGATGCGCTGCAGGATCCGCGCGATCGCGGCCTCGACGCCGTGCTCCTCGATGTACTCGCTCGACACGATCGAGAAGCCGAGGCGCTCGTCGTCCTCGATGTCCTGCTTGGAATACAGCGGACCACGGGTGCCGACGTGGCAGCTGGCGGTGAGGTCGATCAGCCCCTCCTCGCTCGCCCGGCGGAAGGGCGTGCCGTGCGTGATCGGAGCTCCGAAGTAGGTGTCCCAGGTGTCGAGGTGCGCGTCGAAATGCAGCACCGCGACCGGGCCGTGCTTGGCGGCGACCGCTCGCAGCAGCGGGAGCGCCACCGTGTGGTCGCCGCCGATCGTGACGATGCGCTGCACCTGCTCGCCGAGCGCGATCGCCGCGGTCTCGACCTCGCTCACCGCGGCGGCCAGATCGAACGGGTTCACCGGGATGTCACCGGCATCCACCACTTGGGCGATCGCGAACGGCGACACGTCCTGCGCCGGGTTGTACGGACGCAGCAGGCGCGACGACTCGCGCACATGCGACGGGCCGAAGCGCGTGCCCGGGCGGTAGCTCACCCCCGAGTCGAACGGGATGCCGACGACGGCGATGTCGGCGCGCGGCACGTCCTCGATCCGCGGGAGGCGTGCGAAGGTCGCGATCCCCGAGTACCGGGGGTTCACGGAGGCGTCGATGGGGCCCACGTTCTCGGTCATGATCAGTCCTGTCTTTCCATGGGGATGTGGACGAGCTGCACGTCGCCCTCGGCGATGGCCTCGCGGATGCTCGACGCGATGTCCTCGGTCCGGTCGACCCGGCGCCCGGTCGCGCCGAACGCCGTCGCGAGCGCGGCCCAGTCGGGCTGCACGAGGTCGACGCCGACGGGCGTCATCCCGCGATCGACCTCGTTCTGCCGGATCTCGGCGTAGCCGCCGTTGTCGACGCACACGATCGTCACGTCGAGTCGCTGCTCGACGGCGGTGACGAGTTCGTTGACGCAGAACATCAGCGCGCCGTCGCCGATCACGGTGACGACCGGGTGTTCGGTCTGGGCGACCCGCGCCCCGATCGCGGCGGGCAGGCCGTAGCCGAGGGTCGCGTAGGTCGGCGTGTAGAGCAGGGAGTGCGGACGCGGCGAGCGCAGCACGCTCCCGAGCGCCATGTAGACGATCTGCGAGGAGTCGCCCGCGACGATCGCATCGTCGGGCAGAGCGTCGGCGATGATCTGGGCCAGGGCGACGGCCTCCGGCGCGGTCTCGCGCATCTCGGCGTCGATCGCGTCTCGTGCCGCCCCGAGGTCGGGCGCCGGTCGCGCCTCCGACGGCAGCGCGGCCAGCAGAGCACGACCGACGGCCGCCGCATCGCCGGTGATCCCGACGGTCGCGTCGAGGTTCTTGTCGCGCTGCGCCGGCGAGATGTCGACGCGGATCACGCCACCGCGCGCCTCCAGCCGCGGAGCCCACAGCTCGGCCTCGCCGAGCTTCGAGCCGATCACGAGCAGCACGTCGGCGTCCTCCGCGACGGCGCGGGCGGCCGCGAGCCGCAGGTTCGATCCGAGCGAGAGCGGATGCCGCTCGTCGACCACGCCCTTGCCGTTGAGGGTCGTCAGCACCGGAGCTCCGAGACGCTCGGCGAGCGCCGCGACCTCGGGTGCGGCATCCGTCGCTCCGCCGCCGGCGACGATCACCGGTCGGCGCGCCGAGGCCAGCAGCCCCGCCGCCTGAGCGATGGAGGAGGGGTCGCCCGCGGCAGGGGCGGGCTCGGGGCGCGCGATCCGATCCGCCTGGGGGACGTCTGCGGGGGCCTCGAGGACATCGAGGGGGATCTCGATGTGCACGGGCCGCGGGCGACCGGTTCGGAAGAGCGTGAAGGCATCGTGCACGGCTTCGACGGCTTCCGCAGCCGAGTGCACGCGGCGCGACCACTCGGCGATCGCGCCGACCATCGCGGTGGCATCCTTCGTCTCGTGCAGCGTGCCGACGTCGGCGAACTCCGCTCCGAGGGCCACGCCGGGCGACAGCACGATCATCGGTCGCGACTCGCAGAACGCGGTGCCGATCGCGCTCATGGCGTTCTGCAGACCGGGGCCGGAGGTCGTGATCACGACACCGGGGAGCCCGGTCTGCTGCGCCCAGCCGTCGGCGCCGTAGCCCGAGCCCTGCTCGTGGCGGTTGGTCACCGCGCGGATGCCGAGTTCGGCGAGCGGCCGGTAGAGCTCGAGGTTGTGCGTGCCGGGGATGCCGAAGATCGCGGTCACGCCATAGGCGCGGATGGTCTCGAGCACGGCGCGGCCTGCGGTGTCGGCATACTGCTCGTTGTTCGTCATGACGTCAGGCACGGTACCGGCGCTCCCCGTCGACCCAGGTCTCGCGCACGGTGATCGCCGCGATGTCCTCTCCCGCGACGACCAGCGGGTCGTCGGAGAGCACGGCGAAGTCGGCGTACTTGCCGACCTCGAGCGAGCCGAGGTCGTCTTCGCGGCCGATCGATACCGCACCCTCGATCGTGTGGGCGCGGAGCGCGGCGAGAGCGGAGACCCGCAGGTCGTCCGGCCCGAGCTTGTGACCGCGGCGGGTCACGCGGGTGACCGCGGTCTGGATGGCCTCGAGCGGGATGGGCTCGGCGACCGGGGCATCCGACGAGATCGTGAACGGCACGCCCGCGCGCTCGAACTCACCGAGCGGGTTGAAGCGCTCGCCCGGGGTGCCGATGGCCTCCTCCACACCTTCGCCCCAGTTGAAGTAGTGCTGGGTCTGGTTCACCGGACGGATGCCGGAGACGGCCATCCGCGCGATCTGCTCGGGGGTCGGCAGCCCGCAGTGCTCGATGCGGTGGCGGGCATCGGCATCCGGACGTTCGGCGAGCGCGGCCTCGATCGCGGACACCACCATCTCGATCGCGGTCGGCGACTGCGCGTGCGTCGCGGTCTGGAGACCGGCGGCGTGAGCCTTGCTGATCAGCGCCGTGTACTCGGCGGGCTCGTGGTACAGCTGGCCGGTGCGGCACGGATCGCCCACATAGCCGTCGGGGAAGTACGCGGTCCAGCCGCCGAGCGTGCCGTCGGCGTAGAGCTTGATGCCGGCGAAGCTGAGGTGCGCGTTGCCGAACTGTCCGACCAGGCCCATCTCGAGCGCCTCGTCGAGCAGGTGCGAGAGCAGGTACATCGAGACGCGCAGCTCGAGGCGTCCGGCCTCGGCGAGCCGCAGGTACATGTCGAACTCGCGGCGCGTGACCTGCGCGTCGCCGATCGAGGTGACCCCGCCGGCGAGGAAGCGCTGCGTCGCGGCATCCAGCTGGCGGAGGTGCTCCTCGGGCTCGTCGGCGAGGTGGAAGTTCGGGCCGTGGTGGCCGATCTTCACGCCGTGCACGCCGGTGAGGATGTTGCACGCGGCATCCGACAACTCGCCGGTCAGCTCGCCATCGGCATCGCGGAAGAACTCGCCGCCGTCGGGGTTGGGGGTGTCGCGGCCGACGCCGTTCACGGCGAGGGTGTGCGAGTTGACGACGCCGCCGTGACCGGAGGCGTTCATCAGATACACCTCGCGGTCGGTCGCGACCTCGTCGAGCTCGAAGCGGGTCGGATGCCGCTTCTCGGCGAGGTTCCGCTGCTCGTACCCGTAGCCGCGCACCGGACGCCCGGCGGGCGTCTCCGCGGCAGCGGCCTGCAGCAGGGCGACGATCTCGGGGATGCTTCCGGCCTTCTCGGGTCCGCAGTCGACCCAGGTCATCAGCTGCCCGTACATCAGCGGGTGGGCGTGCGCGTCGATGAAGCCGGGGACGACCACCGCATCACCCAGGTCGACCCGTTCGGGTGCGAGGCCGGCACGGTCGGCCACGGCCTCGCACTCGTCCGCACTGCCGATCGCGAGGATCCGCCCGCGATCGGTGAGCATCGCCGTGGCCGTCGTGGCCTCGGCATCCGCCATGTGGATCGCGCGCGCCGTGAGGAGTCGCGGCACCGTCTGAGCGGAGCGATCGAAGGGAGTGAGCTTTCTCATGGCAGCCTGTTCGCGGTCGTGTCGGTGCGGGCGGTGAACGACGCGGTGACCGGCGCCTCATCCGAGTGCTGCGGGGCGAGGCGGGTGCAGATGCCGGCGATGATCGCCATGCCGGTGAACATCGCGATGACCGACCAGATGCTGCCGGTCCAGGCGATGAGCTGCGTCGCGAACCACGGCGAGAATCCGGCCCAGAGCGCCGCACCCACACCGTAGGCGAGAGCGAGGGAGGTGTACCGGGCCTGCGGGCGGAACATCTGCGCGAGCAGGGCCGCGATCGGGGCGTACGTCGCGCTCATCGCGATGCGCACCAGCGAGGCGAACAGGAAGATGAGCGGTTCGACGCGGCCGGGCATGATCAGCAGGAACGGCACGAACGTGAGCACCGAGGTGACCAGACCGATGTACATGACGTTCTTGCGACCCCACTTGTCGCCCAGCCAGGCGACCGGGAGGGTCACGACGAACTCCACGAAGGAGGCGATCGTCATCGCGTCGAGGATGACCTGCTCGCTGACCGAGATCGGCTCGCCGGTCGCGTAGGCGGTGACGAACGTGGTCGCGAGGTAGTAGCCGCCGGTCGAGATCGGCAGGATGCCGATGCCGAGCAGGATCGGCTTCCAGTTCGTGCGCAGGGCGTAGGCCAGGGGCATCGACTGCTTGCGGCCCTCGACCTTCGCCTCGAAGACCGGGGTCTCCTCGACGCGGTAGCGGACCCAGAACCCGACGCCGACCAGCACGATCGACAGCAGGAACGGGATGCGCCATCCGCCGTCCATGATGAAGTCGGGGCTGACGCGAGACATGATGGCGAAGATGCCCGAGGCCAGCAGGGCGCCGGCCGGGTTGCCCAGCTGCGTGAAGCCGCCGTAGAACGTCTTCGACTTCTCGGGGGCGTGCTCGACGCTCATCAGCACCGCGCCGCCCCACTCGCCGCCGACCGCCAGGCCCTGGATGGCGCGGAGCAGGATCAGGAGGACCGGCGCCAGGATGCCGATGTTCTCGTAGGTGGGCAGGCAGCCGACCAGCACGGTGGCGGCGCCCATCATCAGCAGGGTGATGACGAGCGAGGTGCGCCGGCCGAGCTTGTCGCCGATGTGGCCGAAGATGATGCCACCGAGGGGCCGGACGAGGAAGGCGACCGCGAAGGTCGCGAAAGCAGCGGCGGTCTCGGCGAGCCGGTCTCCGCTCGGGAAGAACAGGGGGCCGAAGACGAGGGCGGCGGCCGTCGCGTATACGTAGAAGTCGTACCACTCGATGGTGGTGCCGACGAAGGCGGCGATGCCTGCGCGTCGGGCCTTGCTGTGCGTGGAGGTCATGAGGGAACCGCTCCTTTGCGGAAGATGTCGGATAACGGAGGATGCTACGTCCGTACGGAGCCTGCGACAAGGCCAGAACTCCAGCGAGAAGAGTCATTCACTGGAGAAATGTTCGCGACCGGAGACATGTGTCGCCTTCCCGTCGGTCGTTCTACCTCTTAGGCTGAGGTTGTGCTCTCCCGGGCGAGCGATCCCGGGAAAGATGACGAATCGGAGGAAAGCCGTGGATTTCGACGCCGAACTCATCCGGGCCCTCCAGGAGGACGGGCGCGCCAGCATCCGCTCGCTGTCCGTGCGCCTCGGGCAGTCCCGGGCCGCCGTCGCCGCCCGGCTGAAGGCCATGCTCGAAGACCGCACCGTGCGGGTGGTCGCCGCCGTCGATCCCGTCTTCCTCGGCCAACACGTCCTCGCGCACGTCTCGATCCGCACCGACGGTGCCGTCGAGGTCGTCGCGGAGCACCTGCGGGACCTCGACGAGACGGTGCTGGTGTCGGCGGTCGGCGGAGCGCACGACGTGGTCACGGAGATCCGGGTCGGCTCGATGTCGGAGCTGCACGACCTGCTCGCCCAGATCCGCGCGATCACCGGTGTGCTCGACATCAGCACGATCATCTACTCGACCGTCGTGAAGGGATTCTTCGTCTCGGAGTACCACGGCGGGGTCACGCTCGACGCGATCGACGAGGCTCTGATCGAGCAGCTGCAGACCGACGGACGCCGGAGCTTCCGCGCGCTCGGCGAGGAGGTGCGGCTCTCCCCCTCCGCGGTGGCCACGCGCGTGCAGCGGCTCATCGATGCGGGAGTCATCAAGATCAGCGCGGTCGAGGCACGCGGTCTCGCGCACCGACAGCTGTCGATGGGTGTCGGCATGATCCTCGGCGACGACGACGAAGCGGTGATCGAGGAACTGCGCAGGGGACGCGGCGTCGACTTCGCCGCGCGCACGCTCGGTCGGTTCGATGCGGTCGCCACCCTCGTCGAGCCCTCGGCCGGCGCCCTGTACGCCAGCCTCGAACGTCTGCGGGCGCTACCCGGGGTGACGCGCATCGAGGCGTGGCTGCACCTCGCGGTGCTGAAGGAGGACTACGCCCGCACGCTGCGGCCCCTGCGCACGGACTGAGGCGCCACTTCTGCGGTCGCGGATGAGCGCGCGGCGCGCCGTCACCGCCCGTTCACCGCGCAGCGCCAGACTTCGACCATGAGCGAACCTGACGCGCACCCCGGCGTTCCCGAGCCCGTCGCCACAGCGAACAGCGGCGCCGTCGGCGTGATCGGACTGGATCTGCGCGGCGAGACTCCGGCCCCGAAGAAGCAGGTCTACTCGTGGGCGCTGTGGGACTGGGCGACGCAGCCGTTCAACACCGTCATCCTCACGTTCGTGTTCACGGCGCTGTACCTGGTCGGCAAGGGCTTCCTCCCCGCCGACATCGCCGCTCTCGACTCGTCCGACCCCGTGCGCAAGGCCGCCGAAGCCGACCTCGCCTCCGGCCTGGGACTGGGTTCGACGATCGCCGCCTTCGGCATCCTGCTGCTCGCGCCCGTCCTCGGCCAGCGAGCGGATGCCGCGGGCAGGCAGAAGCTCTGGCTCGGGATCGGCACCGGCGCCCTGGTCTTCTGCATGCTCGGCCTGTGGTTCGTCGAACCGACCCCCAGCCTGTTCTGGCTCGGAGTGGCGCTCATCTCGGCCGGATCTGTGTTCGGCGAGATCGCCGCGGTGAACTCGAACGCGATGCTCATCGGCATCGCGACGCCGAAGAACGTCGGCCGCATCTCGGGCCTCGGCTGGGGCTTCGGCTACATCGGCGGCATCCTCGCCCTCGTCATCGTGGTGGTGCTCGACACGTTCGACTGGTTCGGCATGTCGACCGACAACGGCCTCGCCTATCGGCTGATCGCAGTCGGGTGCGCGGTCTGGACGATCATCTTCAGCATCCCGATCTTCCTGAATGTGCCGGAGCCCTCACTCGGCCGCCCGGAACGCAAGGTCGGCTTCTTCCAGTCGTACGCGCTGCTCGTGAAGGACGTCGCCGGCCTCTACCGCGACCCCGAGACCCGGCCGACCTTCTGGTACCTGCTCTCGAGCGCCGTCTTCCGCGACGGACTCGGCGGCGTCTTCGCGTTCGGCGCCATCATCGGCACGGCGGTGTTCGGCTTCGAGACGCAGGCGATCATCATCTTCGGCATCGCCGCGAACCTCATCGCCGGCGTCTCCACGATCCTCGCGGGACGACTCGACGACCGCGTCGGACCGAAGCGCATCATCCTCGCCTCGATCGGTTCGATGGTGGTCGCGGGCCTCGCAGTGTTCTTCCTCCGTGACGGCGGATCGATGGTGTTCTGGATCGGCGGCCTCATCCTCTGCGCGTTCGTCGGCCCGGCGCAGGCCGCTGCCCGCTCGTTCCTCGCCCGCGTCACCCCGGCCGGCCGCGAGGGCGAGATCTTCGGCCTCTACGCCACGACGGGTCGCGCGGCGAGCTGGATCGCCTCGGGCGCCTGGACGGTGCTCATCGTGGCGACGAGCCAGACCGCCTACGGCATCCTCGGCATCGTGCTCGTCCTGATCCTCGGGTTCGTGCTGCTGCTCCCGGTGAAGGCGCCGCGCTGACGGGAGTAGCCTGACCGCGTGACCGTGATCATCGCCTTCCTCGCCAACATCCTGGTCGCGATCGCCAAGACGATCGCCGCCGTCATCACCTCATCGGCGTCGATGGTCGCCGAGGCGGCGCACTCGTGGGCGGATGCCGGCAACGAGATCTTCCTGCTCATCGCCGACCGCCGCGGTGCGCGCACGAAGGACGCCCGGCATCCGCTCGGCTACGGACGCAACGCGTTCGTGTGGTCGCTGATCGCCGCGTTCGGCATCTTCACCGCCGGAGCGATCGTGTCGATCATGCACGGCATCCAGGAGCTGTCCGAGACCGGTCCGGTCGAGAGCCCGCTCGTCGCGTACATCGTGCTGGGCATCGCCTTCGTCCTCGAGGGCGCGTCGTTCACGCAGGCGATGGTGAAGTCGCGCCGGCTGGCGAAGGAGCGCGGCTCGTCGACGTGGGACTTCGTGCTCGAGACGAGCGACACGACCCTCCGCGCCGTGTTCTTCGAAGACGCCGCGGCGCTCATCGGACTGGTCCTGGCGGGTGGCGCGATCCTCCTCCACCAGATCACCGGCGTCGCCGCGTGGGATGCCGTGGGCTCGATCCTCGTCGGCATCCTGCTCGCCGTGGTCGCGATCATCCTCATCAGCCGGAACATCGAGTTCCTCGTGGGCACGACGGCGGCGCCGAAGCTGCGGGCCCGTGTCGGCACCGCGCTTCTCGCGCTGCCCCAGATCGAGCGGGTGACCTACCTGCACATCGAGTACGTGGGACCGAACCGCCTGTTCATCGTCGCGGAGGTCGACCTCGCCGGCGACGCGCTCGAGCATGACGTCGCCCGTCGGCTGCGCGATGTCGAGCAGCGGATCGAGGAGCATGAGGCGGTCGAGACCGTCGTGCTGTCGCTCTCGGTCGACGACGAGCCGTCCCTGGAGTTCTCCGCGTCGTAGGCGGCGGCTCAGCGCTGCCAGTTGTCGGCGAGCTTGTTCAGCAGTCGCGCGAGCTCGGCGCGCTCCTCCTCGGTGAAGGCCGCCAGCGCTCCGGCCAGCATCTCGCGTCGCTCCCCCCGCATGCCGCGCGCGACGCGACGGCCCTCGTCGGTGAGCGCGATGCGCGTGCGGCGCGCGTCGTCGGGGTCGGCCTCGCGACGCACGAAGCCCCGCTCGACCCCCTGCTGCACGAGCCGTGACGCGCGGGGCTGATCGACGCCGATCGCCTCGCCGAGCGCGCTGACGCTCAGCGGAACGGATGCCGCGGCGAGCGCCTCCAGCATCCGCATCCGGGCGGGGCCGCCCATGCGCCCGGAGGGATCCGCCATCCACGGCGGCATGCCCGGATGGCCGCGGTGACCGAAGGGCCCGTGATCGCCGTGGTCGCCCGGCGCTCCGCCGGGCCAGCCATGAGGACCGCCGTGACCGCGGCCGCCGGGGCCGCCCCCGAGACGACGTCCGCGCAGACGGGAGAGCGCCTGGGCGATGGCTTCGGCGGGATCGTTCGGTTCGGCGGTCACGAATTCATTTTACATGCGACTTGACATGGATCCTTACTCCATGTCACACTACATATACATGACATGTGACAACCACATGCACACTGACATCTAAGGACTACTCATGAACACCGATACACAGAACCCCCAGAACAGTTCCCGCCCCTTCGGCTTCTGGCTGAAGGCCGCCGACCGCCTGATGGCGGCCGAGTTCGCCTCGGCCTTCGAGGCCGAGCAGGCGAGCCGCCGCGACTGGCGGATCCTCAACGTCGTCGACGGGACCATCCCGGCGCATCGTCCGCTCAACGACCACAAGCTGCACCGCCTCGTCGAGCGCGGCTGGGTCGCCGCAGACGGCGACGGCTGGACGCTCACCGACGAGGGCCGCGCGGCCAAGGAGCGCCTCGGCGCCGTCGTCGACGGCATCCGCGCGAAGGTCTCCGACGCCGTCTCCGAAGAGGAGATGGCCACCACCCTCGCGTCACTCGAGAAGATCGCCCGCGCCTTCGGCTGGGACGAGGAGACCCCGCTTCCGCGCGGTCGTCGTCACGGCTTCGGCGGGCGCGGCGAAGGTCGCGGACTCCCGGGCCGATTCGGTCGGCCCTTCGGTCGCGGCTTCGGTCCGGGACGCGGCTTCGGTCACGGCTTCGGTCCCGGCTTCGGTCCGGGTCGCGGCTTCGGTCCCGACGCCGACCAGCGTGACGACGAGTGCCGCCACGGCGAGCGCGGGCACGGCCACCACGGCCACCCGGGCTTCCACGAGGGCGAGTACGGTGAGCGCGGAGACCACGGTCACCGCGGCCACGGCCCGCAGCGCGCCGCGCGGTTCGCGCAGCACGCGTACGAGCGCGGCTTCGATGCCGGCTACAGCCGCGGTCGCGACGCCTGAGCTCCAGGCTCATGAAACAGGGAACGCCCCATCCGACACGACGTCGGGTGGGGCGTTTCGTCTCGCTGCGCTCGCTCAACGACCGAGGTCGCCGGGGCCCAGGCTCATAGCTCGAGCAGGGCGACCGCGTCTTCGTCGGCACCGGCCGCGCGCAGGCGTCCGCGCATGGCCGCAGCGGCCAGGGCGTACGGACGCTCGTCGCGCATGAGCAGCGAACGCGAGTTCGCCTGGTCATCCAAGGCGATCAACTCGAAGGCGAGGACCTCGATGTCGTCGACCTCTATCTCGCCGGCATCGACCGCGTAGCGGATCTGCATCCCCACGTAGGCGTACCAGTCCGACAGGCCCGCACGTACGGCGTCGCTCACGGGGCCGGGTTTCGAGTCGACATCGGCCGCGGTCGCGGCGAAGAAGCATCCACCGGTGAACACGCGGTCGCGGGAGTAGACGAGTCCGTTACGCATCAGCGCCGCCAACCGGCGGACTCCACGCGGCTCGGACCTGGCCGGTTCGACGATCTGCGCCACGAAGATCTCCCGCGCGGCGGCGACCGTCGCGAGCTGCAGCCGCTCCTTGCTCTGGAAGAGCGTGGCGATGCTGCTCTTGCTGTAGCCGGACGCCTCGGAGAGCCGCCCGATCGTGAGTCCGTCAAGCCCGTCGACCGATGCCAGGTCGGTCGCGCTCTGCAGCACCACGCGGCGCGAGGCATCGCCGCGGGCCCTTCGGCCGTCCAGAACTGCATGATCCGACATCCCCCTAGTATACGAACGATCGTTCGCCTACTATACGTATGATCGTTCGTATTGTTTCGGCGAAGGAGAAACCATGTCGTCCCTGCCTGCACTCGCCGCCCGCGGCATTCGCACCACCGCGGCACTGTCCCCCACCCTCGCCGGCGGACTCGCCCTCCGGGCGTTCTTCGCGACCGGCCCGCGGATGCCCGTTCGGGACTGGGATGCCACCACGCACAGCGAAGCCCGGCACCGTCGCCTCGCCGTGCGTGGCATCGAGGTCGCCGGCTACGAGTGGGGCACGGGGCCCCGCACCGTGCTCGTGCTCCACGGTTGGCGCGGCCGTGCCTCGCAGTTCGCGCCGCTCGTGCGAGAACTCGTGTTCGAGGGCTTCCGTGTGGTCACGTTCGACGCTCCCGCGCATGGCGCATCGAAGGGCCGCCGCACCGACGTGCGCGACTGGGTCGCCCTGGCCGAGGAGCTGCAGGCGATCCACGGACCGTTCGCCGCGATCGTCGGGCACTCCTTCGGCGCCCTCGCCGCCCTGGCGGCTGCACGATCGAGCGTGCCGACGCCGGCCGTGGTCGCGATCGCCGGGGGTGCCGGTCCCTACGCCTTCATCGACGAGTTCGTGCGCGAGTTCCAGGTCGACCAGACCACGGCCGACAACATGAAGGCGCGGTTCCGCCGGCGCTTCGGCACGGAGGAGACCGCGACCGGGGCGTTGTCCGACGCGGCGCAGCATCCGCTCCCCGCCGACACGTCGCTGCTCGTCGTGCACGATCGCGGCGATCGTCGGATGCCGGATGCCGATTCGCTGCGCCTGCACGCCGCGCACGGCGCGCGCTCACGACTGCTGCGCACCGACGACTACGGGCACACGAGGGTGCTCTCGGCGGATGCCACCCTCGACGCGGTCGTGGCATTCGTGGCCGGCGGACTCGCGGGCGTCGACGCGCTCGGCACGACCGAGGGTCAGGCCCAGCCGGTCACGACGGATGCCGTGGTCAGATCTGCGCCCGTGTCATGAAGACGTCGATCTCGTCTTCGCTGTCGACGACGAAGCCGGCCCGTTCGTAGAGCCGCCGCGCGGGACTGCCCTGGAGCACGTTGAGTCGGAACCGCGGCGTGAGGCACTCGGCGAGGACCAGGGCGAGCACCGCTGATCCGATCCCGCGCCCCTGCTGCCGGGGATCGAGGTAGAAGTGCTCGATCCACACGGCACCCTCCTCGTCGGCTCGCAGCGCGATGGACCCGGCATCCGCCCCGTCGATCACGATCACACGGGTCGACGACGAGCCGAAGGCATCGAGGAACCGCCGTCGCACGCGCACCGGGTCATAACGACCCAGGCGCTCCAGGTCGTCACGGAGCACGATCGCCCGCAGCTCGGCGATCCAGGTCGCATCCGCCGCCGTGCTCGGGCGCAGCTCCCACGCCACCCGCCCGCTCAGAGCGGCAGCACCACGCCCAGGCCCAGCGCGGAGGCGTCGAGATCGAACACCACGAACGGGAAGCGGCCGGTGCTGAGCAGATAGATCCCGGTGACGACCGCGGCGGTGAGCAGGATCAGCAGGAAGGCGAAGATCGCGACGGTGAGGCCGCGATAGCCGCCCGAGGTCGGGACCTCGGGCGCGACCGACGGCTTGGCCCAGTCGTCGGCGACGGCGGCGGGCTGATCCCCTTCGAGGATCGCGGGGCGCGGGCGCTCGGACGAGCGCAGGCGCGCCTCGGGCGGGGGCGGCGGGATCACCGCGTCCGGCACCGGGATCTCCGCCGGCGGAGGGGTCAGCAGCCCCTCCGGGATCGGGATCTCCGGCGGAGGCGGCGGGATGACGGCATCCGCGGGCGCGATCGCCGGCTCTTCCGGGGTGACCGGTTCATCCGGAGTCGTGCCGCTGCCGTCACTCATGTCAGCCCCCTGTTGCTCCGACGTCGGTCACGCCGACATCCGTCCGATGGAAGTTCTGGAAGGAGCGGGAGGCCGTCGGGCCCCGCTGCCCCTGGTACCGGTTGCCGTAGGGGCCGGAGCCGTACGGGTTCTCGGCCGGCGAGGTCAGGCGGAAGAAGCACAGCTGCCCGATCTTCATCCCCGGCCAGAGCTTGATCGGCAGGGTCGCGACGTTCGCGAGCTCGAGCGTCACGTGCCCGGTGAATCCCGGGTCGATGAACCCGGCCGTCGAGTGCGTGATCAGGCCGAGGCGGCCGAGCGACGACTTGCCCTCGAGGCGGGCGGCGACGTCGTCGGGAAGAGTGACCTGCTCGTACGTCGCACCGAGGGCGAACTCCCCCGGGTGCAGGATGAACGGCTCCTCCGGATCGACCTCGATCAGGCGCGTGAGCTCGGGCTGATCGACCGACGGATCGATGAACGGGTACTTGTGGTTGTCGAAGAGGCGGAAGTACCGATCGAGGCGCACGTCGATGCTCGACGGCTGGATCATCTCCGGCTCGTGCGGTTCCAGGCCGACGCGGCCCGATGCGAGTTCTGCCCTGATGTCGCGATCGCTGAGAAGCACGGGTTCAGCCTAGTTGTCCCCCGCACCCTTGTCGGGAGGATCGTCTTCCGCTAGATTGTGTTGACGTTGACATGTTGACGTCAACACAATCGGAATGGACAAGGATGTCTGAAAGAAGAGCGACCTCACCCCGGCGCGCGCTCGCCATGGCCGCCGTGCTTGCGGCGACAGCGAGCGGACTCGCCGCCCTCCCCCAGGCGGCCAGCGCCGCCGAATCCGATCTCACCCTCACGCCCAATCCGGCCTATGCCGGCGGGCCGTTCCAGGGATGGGGATCGAGCCTGGTCTGGATGGCGAACGCCACCGGCTCCTACCCGGAAGAGCTGCGTGATGAGCTCATCGGCAAGGTGTTCGGAGACGACGGCCTGAACCTCAACATCGCGCGGTACAACATCGGCGGCGGCAACGCCTCCGATGTACCCGCCTATCTCCGACCCGGCGGCGCCGTGCCCGGATGGTGGAACCCCGACGCACCCCTCACCGACGACAGCGGCGAGATCACGTCGGACTTCGCCGACCGCGACCGCTACCGCGCCGCGTGGACCGGCGAGAACGCGAGCGACTACGACTTCTCGGCGGATGCCGCGCAGCTCGCCTGGGTGTCGGCGATCAAGGACCAGGTCGACACGTGGGAGGCCTTCAGCAACTCCCCGCCCTACTTCATGACCGAGAGCGGATTCGTCAGCGGCGGCACCGACGCCTGGGCGGACCAGATCCGCCAGGACTCGCTCGGCACCTTCGCGACCTACGTGAAGACGGTCGTCGAGCACGTCGAGGACACCCAGGGCATCTCCTTCGACACGATCGATCCCCTGAACGAGCCGAACACCAACTACTGGGGCACGACCCTGGGCGACGACGGCTGGCCGACGAGCGCGAGCCGACAGGAGGGTGCCCACGCCGGACCCGCCCTGCAGGCCGAGGTGCTCAAGGCCCTCGCCGCCGAACTCGCCGAGTCCGACACCACGACGGATGCCGCGATCTCCGGCCCCGACGAGACGAACCCCGACCGGTTCGTCGAGGACTGGAACGGGTGGGATGCCGAGGCGCGAGACGTGGTCTCGCAGCTCAACGTGCACACCTACGGCACCAGCGGCCGTCCGCTGGCTCGCGACATCGCGAAGAGCGCCGACAAGCCGCTGTGGATGAGCGAGGTCGAGGGCAACTGGGGCGGCGACAGCTGGAACCCGGATGCGATCGAGAATGGTCTCGGCATCGCCCAGCTGGTCAGCGACGACCTGCGCGAACTCGAACCGGACGCCTGGGTGCTGTGGCAGCCGGTCGAGGACCTCTACAACATGGAGAAGGTGGAGAAGAAGAACTGGGGTTCGATCTTCATCGACTTCGACTGCGACGCGAACGGCGACTCCGCCCGCCGGATCGCCGACGGCGACGCCGACCCGAGCTGCCAGCTCCGCACGAACGCGAAGTACAACACGCTGCGCAACTTCACCCATTACATCGAGCCGGGCGACCAGCTCGTGCGCGTCGGCGACGATGACACCACCGCCGCGATCGACGGCGACGGCTCCGGCGCCACGCTCGTGCACACGAACGAGAGCGACCAGGACCGCACGATCACGATCGACCTGTCGCTCTTCGGCGACATCGACCAGAGCGCGACCGTGACGCCGATCGTGACGACCGGGTCACCGGCATCCGACCCCGAGGCGAACGCCCTCCGCACCGGCACGGCGGTCACCGTCGGTGCCGACGGAACGGCGACCCTGACGGTGCCCGCGAAGTCGGTGACCACGTTCGTGGTCACCGGTGTCGAAGGCGTCGCCGCCGACGCGCCCGCCCTCCGAGATGGCGCCTCCTACACGCTCACCGGCGTGCAGAGCGGGCACGCGCTCACCGTGGTCGACGACAGCACGCAGCTCGGCAGCGCTCGCGAGCCCGAGCTGATCGGCGCCCAGACGTGGACGGCATCGCTGATCGACGACCAGCCGGGAACGTCCCGTGACCGCTTCGCTCTGCGCGCCGCCGACGGTCGCGCACTCGTCGCCGACGGCGACAGCACGGTCCTCCGCGACGTCGACGACGCCACGGCATCCGCCGACCCGTCGGCCCTCTGGATGATGACGTCGACGAACGGCAGCACCTTCAGCCTGCTCAACGCCGGCCGCGGGAAGGTGCTCGACGTCGGGGGCTCCTCGACCTCCGCGGGCGCATCCGTCGGGGTCTGGCAGTCGAACGGCGGCGCGAACCAGCAGTGGAAGCTGGACGCGGCGCGCGATGAGATCGCGCCCTACGCGAGCTTCCGCCCCGGCCAGGAATGGCTCGACACGAACGGCGAGGTCATCCAGGCGCACGGCGGCCAGGTCGTCCCGTCGACCGACGACGACGGCCGCACGATCTACTACCTCTACGGCGAGGACCGCACGAACGGCTACCACTCGGCGCCGGGCGTGCACGTCTACAGCTCCTACGACCTCTACAACTGGGAGGACCGCGGGGTCGCGCTGCGCACGCTGGCGTCGACGGAGCAGTTCGACGAGCCGTACTTCGAGGCGCTCTACGGCGACTACACGCAGGAGCAGAAGGATGCCGTCTACCGCGACCTCGGCACGGTCCCGGTCGAGGGTGTGACCCCGCCGATCATCGAGCGTCCGAAGGTCATCTTCAACGAGCAGACCGGCAAGTGGGTCATGTGGGCGCACATGGACGGGCCGTCCGCGACGTCGTCGGCGCAGTACGCGAAGGCGAATGCCGGCGTCGCGGTGTCGGACTCCCCGTTCGGCCCGTTCCGCTACATCGACAGCTACCGGCTGAACTACGCCCCCGCGGATGCCGATCCGCCCAACCACGCCCCGAACAACGGCGGCATGGCGCGCGACATGAACCTGTTCGTGGACGACGACGGCACCGGGTACATCATCTACTCGAGCGAGGAGAACGCCACCATGTTCATCTCGAAGCTCGACGACGAGTACACGGATCTCGCGACGCCCGCGGATGAGGCCGTGCTCGGTGTGGACTACAACCGCATCTTCGTGAACCAGTCCCGGGAATCCCCGGCGATCTTCCAGCACGACGAACGGTACTTCCTGATCACTTCCGGCACGACGGGCTGGAGCCCCAACCCGTCGCGCTGGGCGACGTCGACCGACCTCATGGGCGCGTGGACCGAGATGGGCGACCCGTTCCCGTGGTGGGCGCAGAGCAACTCCTGGAACTCGCAGCCGTCCTCCGTGATCCCGGTCGACCCCGAGCAGGGGAAGTACATCTACATGGGCGACCGCTGGAACGGCGGCACCGATCTGAAGAACGCGCAGATGGTGTGGCTCCCGATCAGCATGGGCGAGGGCGGAGACTCCCTCTCGGTCGAGGTGCACGACGAGTGGACTCTCGATCAGCTCGACCAGTGGTCGGCGTGGGACGTCTCGGCGGTTCCGGAGACGATCCCGGTCGGCGGCAGCTTCGACGTGCCGGTGGTGACCGTGACCAGGAACGGCGTCGCGACGGAGCAGCCGGTCACGTGGAGCTTCAGCGGATCGTTCGACGCGCCGGGCATCGTGACGGCCACGGGCACCCTGCCGGAGTTCGGCGGACGCACCTTCACCCGGACGATCGCCGTCGTCCCCGACGGGCTCCGCTACGCGGTGAACGCCGGCGGGCAGGAGACGGCGGACTGGAAGGCACTGCGGGATGCCGCGGATGAGGGCGACCTGCAGAACACCCTCGCCGACCAGTCCTACGGCGAGGATGCCGACACCGGCGCATCCTGGGGGTACGTCAGCGAGGGCAGCAAGTCGTCGGGTGCGACCGACGGCACGATGTTCTCCACGCTCCGCTACGCCGTCGATGGGCGCGACATCGCGTACCGCTTCGGCGACCTCGAGCCAGGTCGCTACAGCGTGCACGTCGGATACGCGGATCCGTGGGATCAGTGGGATGACCGCGGGGCACGGGTGAGCGTCAACGGCACCGTCGTCGAGGAGGACCACGACTACGTCGCGGCCGACGAGACGCGCAGCTACGGCGACATCACCGTGGGCGATGCGGGCGAGATCGAGCTGGTGCTGGCACCGACCCGTGACGCCGACGTGCAGGTGAGCTGGATCATGGTGACGCTCGACGAAGCCGTGACCCCGGCGGCTCCCGAGATCACGATCTCGACGGATGCCGTCACCGCCGGCGACAACATCACGGTCGAGGTCGCCGGGCTCGAGCCGGAGGAGGATGTGTCGTTCGCGCTGCACTCCGACCCGGTCGACATGGGCACGGTGGCGGCTGACGCGGCCGGAGCGGCGTCGCTGACGTGGAAGGTGCCGGCGAACGTCCCGGCGGGCCAGCACCACATCGTGATGACACGGGCCGACGGCACGGAGTTCCGCGCCGCTCTGACCGTGCGGGCGGCGGACCCCGGAACCGGGCCGGGAACCGGGCAGCCGGGCACGGGCACCGGCGGAAGCGGCGGAGCCTCCAGCGGCACGAGCGGCGGAGGCGGACTCGCGGCGACCGGACTGGACGGAAACGTCCTCACCGTGACTCTCGCCCTGGCGGCGCTCCTGCTCGTCGGCGGCGGACTCGCCTTCGCCGGGCGGCGGCGCTGGCGTCGCTGAGCGACTGACGCACGGGGCCACCGCGGAGCAGCATCCGCGGTGGCCCCGTGCTTTTGCCATCGGGCGGCGGACGGGTAGGCTTGCGTTCACCCGCTCCGCGAGCGGGTTCGGGACTGTAGTTCAATGGCAGAACTTCTGCTTCCCAAGCAGATAGCGCGGGTTCGATTCCCGTCAGTCCCTCCACATGTAACGTCCAGAGCTGTTCCGGACATTCGCTCGCGACGCGCAGCGTGTTCAATGGTGGGCATGACGAATCCTCTGCTTCCGATTCTCGAAGACCATGTCTCGCGCGGGACGGCGCCGGGGATCATCGCCGTTCGCGGTCGGCCCGACGGACCGGACGAGGTCGTCACGGCGGGCGATCTGCCGGCGGATGCGATCGTGCGGATCCAGTCGATGACCAAGCCGATCGTGACGGTGGCGGCGTTGCGGCTCGTGCAGGACGGACGGCTCGGTCTCGATGATCCGGTCGCACGGTGGCTGCCGGAGCTTGCGGATCGTCAGGTGCTGCGCACTCCGACGTCCTCACTCGATGACGTCGAGCCCGCCGAGTCGCCGATCACAGTGCGGGATCTGCTGACGAACATGTCGGGGTACGGCATGATGCCAGCGCCGTGCCCGTTGCAGGATGCGATGATCGCCAACCGGACCCAGGCCAGACAGGAACCCGTCGCCCTCGGTGCGCAGGAATGGTTGGATGCCCTCGCCGACCTGCCGCTCGCCTTCCAGCCCGGGACCGGATGGCGCTACCACCACTCCTTCGGGATCCTCGGCATCCTGCTCTCCCGCGTGGTCGAGGGATCGCTCGAGGATCACCTGCGGACCGACCTGTTCGAGCCGCTCGGCATGGTCGACACCGGGTACACCGTGCCCATCGCGCAGGCGCATCGGCTGCCCGCCGCGTATCGCCACGACGAGTCCGGCACCTTGGTGGAGATCGAACCCGCCGCAGGCGGGTTCTCCGTCGCCCCGGCCCCGTTCGACCTCAGCCATTCGGAGCTCGTGTCGACGGCATCCGACTACGCCGCGTTCGCACGGATGCTGGCAGCCGGCGGCATCCACGACGGGAGGATCGTCATCGATGCGGAGCTTCTCGACCTGATGCGCACGGATCAGGTGCCGGCCGCGGCGAAGGCGGAGGACAGCTTCTTCCCCGGGTTCTGGAACGGCACCGGCTGGGGCTTCGGCGTCGCCGTCGTGACAGAGGGCGAGCACGCCGGACGCTACGGCTGGTCCGGCGGCCAGGGCACCGATTTCCACATCGACCCGGACGGCACCTTCCAGATCGTGCTCACCCAGGTCGAGATGGGCGAGGCGATCATGGAGCTGTTCGCAGACACTGTTTGACGAAGACAGGGTGGGCAGGGTCTCCCCCGCCCACCCCGCATCCCGGGTCGCCCTGATTACTTCTTGAAGGCGTCCTTGATGTTCTCGCCGGCCTGCTTCACGTCGGACTTGGCCTGGTCGGCCTTGCCCTCGGCGACGAGCTTGTCGTTGTCGGTCACGTTGCCGATCGCTTCCTTCGCCTTGCCGGCGATGTCCTGAGCGGCGTTCTTGATCTTGTCATCGAGTCCCATGGGGAGCTCCTTTCCTGTGGTGATCATGACGTCGGGATGATCCCCCGACGCCTTATCGACGTGCCGCGCAGCGACCGACGATAAGTCTCTGGGTGGGCGCGAACCTCTCTGTCAGGAGAGTCGACGCTGATCGTGCGCGAGGCGCGCACGCAGTCCGGTGTGGATCGACAAGTAGGTCTCCGTCTCGCGTCCGGTCAGGGCGGCGAGGTTGGTGAGCAGGCGGTCGAGGTGATCGACGACCTCGCGGGGGTCGGTGTTCTGCCGCGGCGTCACGGCCACGTGCAGCACCGGACGCTGACGGATGTCGTTGGCCGTGACCTGCGTCGAGAGGATCTCGTCCCGTGTCGCCAGCGAGTTCTTCACGGCATCCGACACGAAGGACTCGGTGACCGTGACCCGACCGAGGGGATTCTGCGCACCCGACGAACGGAAGACGGTCTTCGAGCGGCGACCCGCGATGCTGGTCAGCGCCAGGATCAGCAGCACGACGACGACGAGGATCGCGGCGACGACGCCGACGGCGACCCATGAGAGGTTGCCGCCCGCGATGGCGGACGCCGCGATCGCCTGGTCGAGCCAGGAGCGCGTGTCCTCTCCCGCCGACGTCCAGATGTCGGTCGCAGTGGGCCAGCTCATGATGGCGATGCCGACCGCCCCGAGCCCGAGGAACAGCAGCCCGATGATCAGGAGCAGCGTGCGGTTGAGAGCGCGATTCGTGGTGTTCACAGCTCGTCCTCCTTGGTGTCAGGGCGGTCGATCCGTACCCGTGTTCGGACGCTCCGGGTCAGTCGGTACGTCTCCAGCTCGAGCTCGGCCGCCGACTGCACCATGCTCTTGTCGAGCGGGATGCCGGCGCCGGGGCGCACGGTGACGTCGACGCTGCGGTGGGCGACCCCGACGGTGATGTTCTCGCGTGCGAGTCCCGTCTCCTCCGACAGGTGCTGCGCCAGGGCGCTGGCGATCACGCCGTTGTCGACGACGACCGCACGGTCGCCCGCGTCGAGGGTGTGCTTCGACAGGCGCCCCGGGGTGACGGCGAGCCACACGAAGATCACGCCGAGGAGAACGAGGACCGCGCTCCCGGCGATCACGAGGCCGGCCGGCTGAGCGGTCGGAAGGCCGATCAGCCATCCTCCTGCGGCGGCGGGCCCCAGGAGGAGCGCGGGCTGGGCGGCGAGACTCAGCACGATCTCCAGCCCGATGTAGACGAGCGCCAGGATCAGCAGGATGACGGCGACGAAGGTCGCGACGGTGCGCGGCGAGTGCGTCTCGCGTCGGACGACGCGGCGCAGGACCGGGGTGCTCATCGCACTCGTCTCCTTTCGGGGATGGCGGCACCGGTGATGGTGAGGTTGATGCGGGTGACCTGACGGCCGAGGATGCCGGAGAGCCGCTGCTGCAGCTGCTCCTGCAGCTGACGTGCCCGGTCGAGGACCGGCGGACTCTGGGAGATCGCGGCGGTGTCGTCGAGATCGGGCACGGGAAGCGGCGTCGCGATGCGGACGGCGATGCCTCCGGGGTGTTCGGCGACATCGACCTTCACGTCACCGCGGGGCACGCCGATCAGGGTTGCGGACGCCTGCTCGGTGACCGTGCGGTACACGCGCTCTCTCACGTCGATGCGGCCCGGGACGGTGTCCCCTCCGGTGGCGACCCCCGCGGGGCCGCCACCGGGGGCGATGTGCTGGTCGACGCGCATCAGGAGGTGCGCCGCCCTGTGAAGGCGTCGGCGAGCCCGCGAACGTCGATCTTGCCGGAGGCGATCCGGCCGACGATCGCGCCGATGCCGGCGAACAGGGCCATGAGGAGGAATCCCCAGAACCCGAACAGCAGCGCCGCGAGAGCGAGGAGGGCGCCGATCAGGGCGCCGGTGACGGTGGGACTCATGAGACGCGCGACTCCTCGTTCTCCTGGTTGTCGGTTCCGGGCACGTGCACGTCGTTGACCTCGACGTTGACCTCGACGACCTCGAGGCCGACCAGTCGACTGATGGCTCCGGCGACGGCGGCGCGCACGTTGCCCGCGACCTCCTGGATGGGGGCGGGGTACTCGACGACGATGGTCAGGTCTGCGGCGGCCTGGGTCTCGCCGACCTCGACCTTGACGCCCTGGGCGAGGTCGGTCGCGTTGATCACGTCGCGGATCGCACCGAAAGCGCGTGCTCCGCCGCCGCCGAGCGCGAACACACCCGGGACCTCACGGGCGGCGATGCCGGCGACCTTGGCGACCACGCCGTCGGCGATGACCGTCTTGCCTGCGGCATCCGAGTCCGCGGGGATCCGGGACGTCGAGAAGCTCGAGGACCGGTCCACGCGGGAGGCGGAAGCGGGCTTCGACGCGGTCGCGGTCTGGGCCAGCTCCTTCTCGGCGGGAGCGGCGGGGGTGTTCTGGTCCTGGTTTGCCATGACGGGTCCTATCTCGATCTGAAGACCGGTCGCCCGCCCCTCTGGGGCTTCGACCGGGAGCGAGATCCTCGCTCACAGGTAAGACGGACACACCTGTCGATTCGTCACGAAATGTTCTGAACCTTTCGACCCCCGTGCCGTTTCCTCGGATGCTGCGCTGGATCGACCCACGACTTGACACTGCACCGAGGTGCAGGCTCGACGATGAGGGCATGACCGAATCGACGACGCTCCGCGTGATCCGCATCTCCGCCCTCTACGACCTGGTGATCACCGCCGGTTTCGCCCTGCCATGGACGGCGGTCCTCGTCTTCGGTGGTCTGGCGCAGGCTCATGAAGCGCTCGGACTCACGGGCATCACGCCCTCGCCGGATGACGTCTTCACCGTCATGTTCGCGAACCTCATGGGTTCGATCGTGGTGGTCTGGGCCGTGTTCCGGATCCTCCGGCCCACGATCGCCGCCGGCGTCGCCGACACCACCGCGCGCCTGCTGTTCTCGGTGGGGATGGCGACCGCCCTCCTGAACGGGGCCACCGCCTTGACCGGAGTCCTGCTCGCCCTCGAACTCGCTTGGGCTGTCGTCCAGGGCGGCGCCGTCCTCGCGCATCGGCGCCGGGCGACGGCATCCGTTTAGAGTGTGCTCGTGATGATCAGCGAGCTCGCAGCGCAAGCGGGCGTGAAGGTATCGACCATCCGATTCTACGAACGCGCAGGCCTGCTGCCGGCGGTGAAGCGCGCGGCGAACGGCTACCGCGAGTACGACCTAGACGACGCGCGCCACGTCCGTTTCCTGCGGCGCGGGCAGGAGCTGGGGTTCGCCCTCACGGAGCTCAGCGCGTTCGCCGCCCTCACCGGTGGAGCGGTCCCGGCATCGATCGTCACCGAGCAGGCGCTGTCGAAGGTCGATGACATCGATCGACGCATCGCCGACCTCCAGCGCACCCGGGCCGCGCTACTGGTGATCGCCGAGCGCCCCGTCATCGATGCGGACGCCGCCTGTCCGGTGGTCGAAGCGCTCGGCGGGTCGCTCCCCGCAGCTCTGCCGTCGACCCGGTCTCTGTGAGACGGGGCCGGAACTCCGCGCTGGCCGCGCCCCATCCGTCCCGCGGTCCGCGACGAACAGGAGGTATGCGCCTCCTCCGATCGTTCGCTTCCGTCGTCGCCGTCGCCCTGGGGCTCACCGCCTGCAGCGCGACGCCCGCGCCGGATGTGTCGCCGACGCCCGGGAGCGGGCCGCTCGTCTCGTTCTACGGAGATTCGTACACGCTCGGGACCGGCGCCAGCGACCCGTCTTTGCGCTGGTCGACGATCATCAGCGAGGGCCGCGGGTGGCGCGAGTTCAACCCGAGCGTGAACGGACTCGGCTTCGTCAACCACCGCTCGGACTTCGACGAAGACGACCTTCCCGAGCAGATCATCGAGTCCGAGCCCGACATCGTCTTCGTCACGATGGGCCTGAACGACAACTTCAGCTATGCCCAGCGCGCCGACCTCATCCGCAAGACGATCACCACCGACCTCACCCGGATCCGCGACGCACTGCCCTCGGCACGGATCATCGTCGTCGAGCCCTTCTGGTACACCGAAAGACGACCGGAATCCGTGGAGACCATCATCGCCTGGGTCCGGGCCGCCGCCGCCGAGATCGACGCGGACTGGATACCGGGCGCGAGTCGCTGGCTCGACGGTCATTACGCCGGCTCGGAGGACAGCTGGATGGCGTCCGACGGCCAGCATCCCTCCAACGTGGGCTACCAGCACATGGCAGAGCAGATGGATGCTGCGCTGACGCAGCTCGATCCGGCGCTGTGATCACGCCGGCTTCGCGGCCAGCGGCTCGAGGCGGGCGATCTCCTCGTCCGACAGCGGAGCACCGTCGAGAGCGCGCAGGGAGTCCTCCAGCTGGCGGACGCTCGACGCACCGATCAGCGCGCTGGTGACCGCCGGGTCGCGCAGCACCCACTGGATCGCCAGCTGAGCGAGGGTCTGGCCGCGCGACGAGGCGATCTCATTCAAGGCCTTCGCCCGATCGAGGTACGCCTCCGAGATGTTCGACTCGGTCATCCATCGTCCGGTCGCCGCACGGGAGTCGCTCGGGATGCCCTTCAGGTAGCGATCCGTGAGCAGTCCCTGATCCAGCGGGGAGAAGGCGATCGCGCCCGTGCCGAGCTCGGTCAGGGTGTCGAGCAGACCCAGCTCCTCGATGCGGCGGTCGAACATGTTGTACCGCGGCTGGTGGATCGTCAGGGGAACACCCTCGACGCGGAGTGCCGCCGCAGCAGCCCGCGTCTCCTCCGGCGTGTAGTAGTTCGAGATGCCGGCGTACAACGCCTTCCCCTGCCGGACGGCGGTGGCGAGCGCACCCATGGTCTCCTCGATGGGCGTCTCGGGGTCGGGCCGGTGGGAGTAGTAGATGTCGACGTACTCGAGACCGAGGCGCTGCAGGGACTGATCGAGCGACGCGACCATGGTCTTGCGCGAGCCCCATTCGCCGAACGGCCCGTCCCACATCTGGTAGCCCGCCTTCGTCGAGATGATGAGCTCATCGCGGTAGGGCTGGAAGTCGAGCTGGTGGATGCGACCGTAGTTCTGCTCGGCGCTGCCGGCCGGCGGACCGTAGTTGTTGGCCAGGTCGAAGTGGAAGACGCCCAGATCGAAGGCGCGGCGCAGGATCGCGCGCTGCGTCTCGAACGTGCGGTCCTCGCCGAAGTTGTTCCACAGGCCCAACGAGACGCGCGGCAGGATCAGTCCGCTCCGCCCGGATCGGGCCGTCGTGATCGAGTCGTACCTGGTCGGCTCAGCGGTGTACGTCATCGTCCTGCTTTCTGGGGGAAGGATTCGAGTCCACTATTCCAGCCTCAGCGCGCGGCGAGCGCGAGGGCCATCCGATCGACGGCCTGCTCGATGATCGGGCGGGGCGTCGCGAAGACGAAGCGCATGAATCCGATGCCGGCCGTGCCGGTGGCGGATCCGTCGGTGAGGGCGACGCCGGCCTTCTCGCGGAAGAACTCGGCCGGCTGCGCGCCGAGGTCGAGCGCTCTCGCGTCGAGCCAGCCGATGTACGTCCCCTCGGGTGCGCGGTAGGAGATCTCCGGGATGCGCGCGGCCAGCGCCTCGCCGAGGAACCGGCGATTGCCGTCGAGGTAGCCCTTGACGTCGGCGAGCCAGGCGCGGTCGTCGCGGTAGGCGGCGGTGTTCGCGATGACGCCGAGGTTGCTCGCGCCGTGCGAGGCCATCATCCCGATCGGCTCCCAGACTGCGCGGTCGGCGTCGTTGCTCAGGATGATCTGCGCCGTCTTCAGGCCCGGGAGGTTCCAGGCCTTGGAGGCAGACGTCGCGGTGACGGTGTG
Organism: Microbacterium luteolum; assembly: GCF_039533965.1. Classification (NCBI taxonomy): domain Bacteria; kingdom Bacillati; phylum Actinomycetota; class Actinomycetes; order Micrococcales; family Microbacteriaceae; genus Microbacterium; species Microbacterium luteolum. Next base: position 2,870,448 of record NZ_BAAAUN010000001.1, on the reverse strand, counting down.
AGCGGCGGCGGCATCCGAGATCGAGGCGTAGGGGATGTGAGACGCCGGGGCGTAGACGAGCGGCGCATGGATCTCGTCGGAGAACACCCGCCCGCCGTGACGCTCGACGACCTCGCTGACGGCGAGCAGCTCCTCGCGCGTGAAGACGCGACCGACCGGGTTGTACGGGTTGCAGAGGATCAGCAGGCCGGCCCCGGCACGGAACGCCGCGTCGATGCCGTCGAGATCGAGCGTGTAGCGCCCATCGGTCACCGTCATCGGCACCTGGATGACCTCGCGCCCTGCCGCGGGCGGCACCGAGAGGAACGGCATGTAGGCGGGCGTCGGAACGATGATCGGAGAGCCGGGGCGCGAGAAGTGCTCCATCGCGAGCTCGAGGCCCTGGATCACGTCGGCGATCGGGTGGACGTCGGATGCCGGCACAGCCCAGCCGTACATGTCACGCAGCCAATCCGACGTGGCCTCCGACATCTCGTCGGAGAGGGCGGTCGGAAGGTATCCGAAGATGCCCTGGTCGACGGCCGTGTGCAGTGCACGGGAGATGCCGGGTGCGACCCCGAAGTCCATCTCGGCGACGAAGGCGCCCACCGCGTCGGGGAACATCGACCACTTCAGCCCGCCGATGCGACGAAGATGCTCGACCTCGATGGCGTCGAAGGCGGAGGCGAGAGACATGGGGCTCCTGTCGTTGCGCTGGCGGGGGTGCGTGCTCCCTCCATCTTCGCCCGGTTCTCAGGGGGTGGGCTCGGCTGCGATCATCTCGTCGTACCCCTCGACGTACGTCGGGTAGTCGAGATCTCCGAGCAGAGACAGCAGCAGCGACCCGTCGTGCACGAGCCCGGTCGCCTCGGCCGACGGGTCGCCCGGCGGCGCGTCGACGCCGAGCCGGAACGCGATGTGCGCGACGACGTCTCCCAATGGCGCCGGCGCCTGATCGACCGCGTGGACCAGGGCGGGCGGCTCCGGCATCCGCAGGAGCAGATCGAGTGCGCGTACCAGATCCACCTCGTGGATGCGGTTCGTACGGCGGCGGTGGTTCACGGGCTTGTGCTCGCGCACCTGACGGAGCAGGAACCCTCGGCCCGGGCCGTAGATCCCGCTCGGCCGCACGACCACCGCCGAGAACAGCTCGATCGCCGCGCGCTCCCCGTCGTACAGACCTCGGGAGCGATCGGATGCCGGCACGGGCTCGTCCTGCTCGGTGATCGGGTGATCGGATGCCGTCGCCTCGAAGACCCCCGTCGACGAGACGAACACGGTGCGATCGGGAAGGGAGGGCAGAGCGTCGCGGAGGTGGGTCAGGGCGATGCGGTACCCGTCGACGCCTCCCGGCGGCGGAAGCGTCACGACCATCGCGTCGACCGCAGGCAGAGGCTCGGTCAGCGGGACCGACAGATCCGCGCGGATGCCGGTGACGCCCTCCGGCAGGTCGTCGTCACTGCGCCGCAGCGCGAACACCTCACTGCCGTCGGCGACGAGCCGGTGAGCGAGACCCCGCCCGAGCTTGCCGAATCCGACGAGGAGCGTGCGGCGGGGAGGCGCGAGGCGGGCGGAGGAGTTCATCGCTTCAATCTGTCACACGATCGCGGACCCCCGACGTCGCCGCCGCGATCGCGCAGGCCATCTCGAGTTCCATCCCGCCGGCGCCCCGGCGCTAGACGAGTTCGCGTGAGTCCGTAGTTCCACCGATGTGCACGCCTCCCGGTCGGAGAAGACTGACGGTCGGACCGCTCCCGCACGCGCGCGGGGTGGGCACGACCGAGAGGAACAGACCATGAAGAACATCAAGAAGCGCGCCGCCGGCGCCGGGGCCGTCGTCGCACTCGCGGCCGCGCTCCTCCTCGTACCCGCTGGAGCCGCCAACGCGGCGAACAGCTACGTGTACCAGGGCTCCTGCGGCGCGGGTTGCTTCAAGTACAGCAACGGCGCCCAGAGCGCCTACATGGACAGGTGGATGGGAATGACCTTCCACCTGACCAGTCAGGTGCCGTACTAGGGGAGTCGCCGCTCCAGCACCTGGCCGGGCCACGCGTTGGGCTCCTCGCCCACGGCGAAGGTCCCCGCCCGGGTGTACCCGCAGGCTTCGTAGAACCGCACGAGGTCGCCGGACCCTCCGGCGTAGCAGTCGACTCGAAGCAGGTCGACGCCCTTCGCGGCCGCGCGCTCGTCCGCGAGGGCGAGCAGCCGGCGTCCGACGCCCTTCGCCCGTGGATCCCGCGAGCCGATCAGCACCCGGACATAGAGCTCCGGCTCGACGGCAGCCGGGACGTAGTCGACGGCGTCGCCGAGCGCGATCAGCCCGCAGACTCCGATCTCCGGATGCTCGACCACCCAGCTGTCGTCGCCGGAGCACCACTCCTCGGCCCGCGCCTCCCAGCGGGGCGTGCCCGAGACCGGCTCGGTGCCCCACTGGCCGGTGTTGCCGATCGAGACGAACCAGGCGATCGCCTCGTCGAACAGACGCAGCACGGCGGCGGCATCCTCCGGCGCAGCCCGGCGGAGCGGCAGATCAGTGACAGCAGAAGTCATCTCTCGATCCTAGGAAGGTCTGCGCGCACCCTGGGCCCGGAGCCTACTGGCTGTGGTCCGCGACGCTCTTGAACCCGCGCAACCGCAGGCTGTTGCCGACGACGAAGACGCTGGAGAGCGCCATCGCCGCGCCCGCGAGCATCGGGTTCAGCATCCCGAGGGCCGCGACGGGGATCGCCGCGACGTTGTAGGCGAAGGCCCAGAACAGGTTGGTCTTGATGGTTCCGAGCGTCTTGCGAGACAACCGGATCGCATCGACCGCGCTGCGCAGATCGCCGCGCACCAGGGTGATGTCGGATGCTTCGATCGCGACATCCGCTCCTGTGCCCATCGCCAGACCGAGGTCGGCCTGCGCGAGCGCCGGGGCGTCGTTGACGCCGTCGCCGATCATCGCGACGACCTTGCCCTCGCTCTGAAGGCGGCGGACGACGTCGACCTTGTCCGCAGGCAGCACCTCGGCGATGACCTCGTCGATCCCGACCTCGGTGGCGATCTGCCGTGCGACCGCCTCGTTGTCTCCGGTGAGCAGGACCGGGGTCAGACCGATCGCCTTGAACTGCGCGATCGCCTCGGCACTCGTCGGCTTGACCGTGTCGGCCACGATGAGGATGCCGCGCGCCTGGCCGTCCCAGCCCACGGCGACGACCGTCTTGCCTTCGCTCTCCGCGCGCGCCTTCGTGGATGCCAGCTCGTGACTCAGCTTCAGCGACCACTCGGCCAACAGGGACTCGCGGCCCACCAGCACCGCGTGCCCGTCCACGACGCCCTGCACGCCCTTGCCCTCGATGTTCGCGAAGTCCTCCGGGGCGGCGAGCGCACCGACTTCCTGCGTCGCGCCCTTGGCGATGGCCTGCGCGATGGGGTGCTCCGAGGCATCCTCCAGCGCGCCGGCCAACCGCAGCAGGTCCGCGCGGTCCACACCCGGCTCGACGACGACATCCACCAGGGTCATCTTCCCGCTGGTGACGGTGCCGGTCTTGTCGAGCACGACCGTGTCGACCATGCGCGTGGATTCCAGCACCTCCGGACCCTTGATGAGGATGCCCATCTGCGCGCCGCGACCGGTGCCGACCAGCAGCGCCGTCGGCGTCGCCAGCCCCAGGGCGCACGGGCACGCGATCACGAGCACGGCGACTGCTGCCGTGAACGCCGCCGTCACCGGGAAGCCGGCTCCCAACCAGCCCCCGAGTGCCGCGACGGCGATAACGATCACGATCGGCACGAAGACCCCGGAGATCCGGTCGGCGAGGCGCTGCACCTCGGCCTTGCCGGTCTGCGCGTCTTCGACGAGCCGGGCCATCTGCGCCAGCTGCGTGTCGGATCCGATCCGCGTCGCCCGCACCACGAGTCGTCCCCCGACGTTCGTGGTGGCACCGGTCACCGCATCCCCCGAGGCGACCTCGACGGGGACGGACTCCCCGGTGAGCATGGAGGCGTCGACCGCCGACGTGCCGGAGACCACGACCCCGTCCGTGGCGATCTTCTCGCCCGGACGCACGATGAACTCATCGCCCACGCGGAGGTCCTCCACGGGGATCTTGCCCTCGATCCCGTCGCGAACGATCGAGACCTCCTTGGCGCCGAGCTCGAGCAGCGCCCGCAGAGCGGCCCCGGCCTGCTTCTTCGAGCGCTTCTCGAAGTAGCGCCCGGCGAGGATGAACATCGTCACGCCCGCGCCGACCTCGAGGTAGATGTTCGCCGCACCGTCGGACGGCGCCAGCGCGAACTCGAACGGATGCGTCATCCCCGGCGTGCCCGCCGTGCCGAAGAACAGCGCATACAGCGACCAGAGGAACGCGGCCGAGGTGCCCATCGAGATGAGCGTGTCCATCGTGGCCGCACCGTGCCGAAGGTTCATCCAGGCCGCCCGGTGGAACGGCCACGCCGCCCAGACGATCACCGGTGCGGCGAGCGCGAGCGACGCCCACTGCCAGTACGTGAACTGCAGAGCGGGGATCATCGCCATCGCGATCACCGGAACGGTGAGGATGATCGATCCGATCAGCCGATTGCGCAGCGAACGCAGCTCCGGGTCCGCCTCGTCGGCGTCACCGGTCTTCTTCTTGTCGCCCTTCGGCGCGGGCAGGACGGCCGTGTACCCGGTCTTCTCCACCTCGGCGATCAGTGCCGCGGGGTCGTACCCCTCCGGCACCGTGACCTTCGCCTTCTCGGTCGCGTAGTTGACCGTCGCCGTGACGCCGTCGAGCTTGTTGAGCTTCTTCTCGATCCGCATCGCGCACGAGGCGCACGTCATCCCGCCGATCTCCAACTCGACGCCGGCGCCGGCGGTCTGGGGGGCTGTCGTGCTCATGAGTGGTCTCCGTGTGCCGCGTCGACGACGAACTCGGCCGTGTGCACCACGCCGTCGACCTGGAAGTCCAAGTACAGCAGGTAGTGTCCGGCGGTCGGGGCTTCGGCGAAGAACACGATCTCCGGTCCCGACGTGTCGCCGGCCTCGGGCTCGTCCCCCTCGGCGTGCACGTGCAGGAAGGCGAGATCGCCCTCGCGCAGAGCCACGAGGTGACCGAAAGCCCCCAGGTAGGGCTCCAACGTCGTGACGGGTTCGCCGTCACGCGAGATGGTGATGGCCAGTTCACTCGCAGACCCTGCCACCACGTCTCCTTCGAGGGAGACGGTGAAGCCGTCGACCTCGGAGGCCACGCTCGGCTGCGTCTCGACCGGAACGAACTCGCCCGCCACCTGCACGGTGCGCGAGAGGGTCAGGTTCGCCGCGTCCGCGCCGCCCGGCGTGAAGTCGGCGAACACGCGGTACGTTCCCGCCGCCTCCCACTCCCACGGCAGCGACCATGTGCCCGTCGCCTCATCGAGCAGCGGGTGCACATGCTGGAAACCGCTCCCGTCCGAGCGCGCGACGATCAGGTGCAGATCCTTGTCGTGAGCCGTCGTGTAGTCGGTCACCGCCTCGCCGGCGGCATCCTGGATCTGGAAGCGGAGCTCACCGGCCTCGCCCACGGTCGTCGGCGCTTCGATCGGCGACAGGACGTACCCGTCGATGCTGAGCGCCAGACCCTTCAGCGCAGTGGCGACGGATGCCGATGCGGATGCCGTCTCCCCGGACTCGTGTCCCTCGTCATGCCCGTTCATTTCGCTTCCCTTCTGCCATCCGGCGACCACGTCGTCGGGAACCACCGCTGCGGCGATGCCGAAGGCTCCGCCGAAAGCGACGATCAGTCCGAGCCCGTACAGGGCGAGACGTGCGCCGGTCTTCATGACGCGCGTACCGCCGAGTAGCCGGCCTCCTTGACCGCCGCGAGAATCTGCGCGTCGTCGATCGCGTCCGAGGCGGTGACCTCCAGCAGCCCGGTCTTCGCACTCACCTGAATGCCTTCGACTCCGGCGACCTGTCCGACCTCTTCGCGCACCGACATCTCGCAGTGCCCGCACGTCATGCCCGTCACCTGGTACTCGTTCGTCGCCATGTCATCCTCTTCTCGTCTTGGGATACCCCTGCTGGGTATTTGTTCCAACCGTATACCCCACCCGGGTATTCCGCTACTCTGAACGTAATACCCCCCTGGGGTATTACCGCATCTCGCCCGGACCGCCGGGCCACCCTTCAGGAGGAATCACCATGTCCCACCCACCCATAACGCCGGCGAAGCGCTGGCTCGGCCTCGTGCTGATCGCCATGGCGCAGTTCGTCGTCATCATGGACACCTCGATCATCGGCGTCGCTCTTCCCGACATCCAACGGGAGCTCGGCTTCACCCCCGAGTCGTTGTCGTGGGTCTTCAACGCCTACGTGGTCGCCTTCGGCGGCCTGCTCCTGCTCGGCGGTCGCCTCGCCGACGTCTTCGGCGCCCGCAAGATCTTCGTGCTCGGCTGGATCGTCCTGATCGCCGGGTCGATCCTCGCCGGCGCCGCCGGCACTGTCGGACTCGAGATCACCGGCCGCGCCATCCAGGGGGCCGGCTCCGCACTCATCGCCCCCGCCGCGCTGACCCTGCTGATGATGCTCTTCGGCGGCACCTCCGACCTGCCGAAGGCGTTCGCGGTGTACGGCGCTGCGGCCCCGATCGGTGGGACGGCCGGGGTCTTCCTCGGCGGCGTGCTCACCGAGTACGTGAGCTGGCCGTGGGTGTTCTACGTCACCGTCCCGATCGCGCTGTTCGTGCTCGCCTTCACGGCCACGTCGCTCCCCCGGACCGTCCGCAAGGCATCGGGATCGATCGACATCGTCGGCGCGATCACCGTCACCGGCGGACTCGCCGCGGTCGTCTACGCGGTGGTCAACGCGCCGGAGGTCGGCTGGCTCACCTGGTCCACCCTGGGCCTGCTGAGCGGAGGCCTCGTCCTGCTGGTGATCTTCTTCCTCGTCCAGGCGCGGAGCCGCAACCCGCTTCTTCGGCTCGGGCTGCTGCGCACTCCGCTGCTCGGAGCGGCCAACGGCGCACAGCTCCTGCTGGGCGCGGCGTGGGTCTCGATGTGGTTCTTCCTGAACCTCTACCTCCAGCAGGTGCTGGGCGCGAGCGCCTTCGCCGCCGGCGCCGCACTCCTCCCGATGACCGGCCTCGTCGTGCTCGTCATGGTCGCTCTCGCACCACGGCTGCAGGGGAGGTTCGGTGCGAAGGCGCTGATCGTCAGCGGTCTTCTCCTCCTGGCGGCGGGGCTCGCCTGGCTCGCCTTCGTCCGACCGGACGGCAACTACGTCGTCGATGTCCTGCCCGCCTCGCTCGTGGCCGCCCTCGGCATGTCGCTGGCCTTCGTCCCCTCGCTCGGCACGGCCATCAACGCCGCACCGCCGGCGGAGACGGGCGTGGCCTCGGGGCTCGTGAGCACCAGCTACCAGATCGGTTCCGCACTCGGCCTCGCCGGCCTCACGGCCGTCGTCTCCGGAATCTCCGGCACGGATCCTTCTCGCGTGGAACTGACCCAGGGATACTCCGCGGCATTCATCGGCGCCGCGATCCTCGCCCTGGTCGGGGCGTTGGTCACCGCGATCGCGATGAGAACGCCGCGGGTGTCCACGCACACGACAGCGCACTCCGTCCCGGCCTGACGGCCGGGACGATCGACGGGCTGGTCCCGCGTCAGATGCGACGCGGGCCCGGCCCGTCGACGCCCAGCGCGTCCTCGGGGTTCAGCAGCCGGCAGGCCTTGAGCGAGAGACAGCCGCAGCCGATGCAGCCGGTGAGCTCGCGTTGCAGATGGTCGAGCTGAGTGCGGCGCACTTCGAGCTGCGCACGCCAGAGCTGGGCGACCCGTCGCCAGTCGCGCTGCGAGGGCGGATCGTCGAGCGGCAGGCTCTGGAAGACCTCCTGCACGTCGCTGAGCGGGATGCCGAGCCGTTTCGCGACCACGATCAGCGAGATCCGCCGCAGCATGTGCCGGCGGTATCGACGCTGATTCCCCGGGGTGCGCGTCGACGCGATCAGGCCGAGCTGCTCGTAGAAGTGGAGAGCGGATGCCGGCACTCCGGTGCGCTGCGTCACCTCGCCGATCGCCAGCAGATCATCGGGTTCCAGAGACATCTCGACCCTCCTCTTGACCTCAAGCTTACTTGAGGTCATAGCGTGACGAAAGGTCGCCGGCAGTCGGCGCCGCGGAGGCCGTCAGCCTCCCCCGATGCCGTGAAGGAACGATCGATGACGCAGACCCCGCAGAAGACCGCAGCCGGCGGCACCTGGCGCGAACTCCTGGGCAGCCGCTACGCCCCCGTCGCCTCCGTGCTCGCCGGAGGCGTGCTGCTCGAAGCCAGCAACGTCTATCTGACGACCAGCCTCCTCCCCACGATCGTCGGCGAGATCGGCGGCGCCGAGTTCTACGCGTGGACCATGATGACCTTTCTGCTGGCCTCGGTGGTCAGCTCGATGCTGGTGAGCAGGATCCTCACGCAGCAGGGCGCCGTGCGGGCCTACCTGCTGGCGTTGGGACTGTTCGCGCTCGGCTCGCTGCTGTGCGCCGCGAGCCCGTGGATGTCGGCATTGCTCTTCGGCCGTGCGGTGCAGGGTCTCGGCGGTGGGCTGCTCGCCGGCCTCGGCTACGCCCTCATCCAGCGGGCACTGCCCGAACGCCTGTGGGCACGAGGCGCCGCCCTGGTCTCGGCCATGTGGGGCGTCGGCAACATCGTCGGCCCCGTGGTCGGCGGTGTCTTCGCCCAGCTGGATGCCTGGCGCGTGACGTTCGTCGGACTCGCGGTGGTGTCCGCACTCATCGGCATCGTCGTGGTCCGCGCGCTTCCGCGCACCGCACGGGGCCGGTCGAGCGAGTCGCTCCCCTGGCTCTCGCTCATCCTCCTGTCCGGCGGTGTCGCCGCCGTCGGGATCGCGAGCGTGGTCCCGGCGGGTCTCGGCACGGCGATCGCGCTGGTCGTCGGCGTGGCGCTGGGCATCTGGTTCCTGCGCCAGGAGAAGCGCGGCAGCCGCGGCATCCTCCCCCGCGTGACGTTCGCGCACGGCTCCTCGCTCGGATGGGTGTACCTCACGGTCGCCGTGCTCGCGTTCGCGATCGGCACCGAGGCGTTCATCCCGCTGTTCGGCCAGGAGATCGGCGGGCTGGCACCGTTCGTGGCCGGACTCCTCGGAGCAGCCCTCTCGCTCGGATGGTCGATCACCCAGGTGTTCACCGCCAATGCCTCCGGCATCCGCTCGCGCCGGGCGCTGATCACCCTGGGCCCGCTCGTCGTCGCCCTCGGCCTCGCCGCGTACGGCCTGCTGCAGCACGAGGGCCCGTCGGTGCTCGTCATCGCGCTGTGGTTCACGACTCTCTTCATCGCCGGAGCGGGCATCGGCTTGGGCTTCCCGCACCTGACGGTCGCGGCGCTCGGCAGCACCTCGGGCGAGGAGGAGGGCGCCAAGGCTGCCGCGGCGGTGAACACCGTGTTCATCATCGCCAGCGCGTTCAGCGCGGCGATGGCCGGAGTGCTCGTCAACCTGGCCATGCCCGACATCGTCGGATCGGCCCGCCTGCTCATGCTGGTGTTCGCCGGCGTCACGGTCATCGGGGTCTTCATCGCGCGCGGCGCCAGCTGGGGCATCGGACTGAGGTCCGACGACGAGCAGCCGACCGACACGACCGCACATTGAAGGGGAAGGACGTCATGACGATGAACAGCCAGGTCACCGTGATCGGCCTCGGGAACATGGGGTCGGCGATCGCACGAACGTTCCTCGACCGCGGATACCGCACGACCGTCTGGAACCGGACGGCGAGCAAGGCCGAGCCCCTGGCGGCGGCGGGAGCCTCGGTGGCGGAGACCGCGGCGGATGCCGTGGCCGCGAGTCCGCTCGTCGTCATCTGCCTGCTCGATAGCCCTGCCGTCGAGGCCGTGCAGGAGACGATCGCGGATGCTGTCGCCGGCCGCGCCCTCGTGAACGTCACCAGCGGCTCGCCCGCTCAGGCGCGGATCAACGCGGACTGGGCGCACGCGCAGGGGGCGACGTACATCGACGGCGGGCTCATGGGAGACCCGCCGTACATGGGGACGCCGACCATGATGCTCTCGTTCAGCGGCGACCCGGACGCCTGGAAGGCACAGCGGTCTACGCTCGAGGCGCTCGGAACCGTCGCATACTACGGCGAGGACCCTGGGCTGGCCGGCGTGGAGTTCCTGGCGCAGGTGGCAGTCGGCTACGAGTTCCTCATCGGGCTCCTGCACGCCTTCGACCTCGTGCGCGCGGAAGGCGTCGACGTCGCGGCCTTCGCGGAGAGAGTCGCCGGCACGATCGGCGGATACGCACCGCTAGTGAACGCCTTCGGCACCGCCGTCGCGAGCGGCGAGTACGGACCCGATCTCGGCTCTCTCGACGTGCAGGCCGCTCTGATGGACGACCTGATCAGCCACCGGGAGACCCTCGGCGTCGACGCGGTCCGCATGCGCGAGGTCAAGAGGCTGATGGACCGGCGCATCGCCGACGGCCACGGCGACCAGGGCTTCTCGAGCCTGTTCGAGGTGCTCGGAGAAGAGAGAGCGGAGTGAATCGCGCCAGCCGTGTCGATGCGCTCAGCGCGTGGCACCGGAGCCGCCGTACCGTGCGACGAGGGCGCTGCCGATGGACGCGAGATGTTCGCGAACACCGGAGGGCTCGATGATGTCGAGCCATTCGACCAGTCCGGCGAGAAGTCCTGCGAGTCCGTATTCGCCGGGCCCGCGGATCACGACGGAGATGCGTCCGTCGGCGTCGGCTCCTCGGATCTCGAGGTTGTCGCCGACGGCGACTCTGAGATAGTCGAGACCCTCGGGCTCGCAGGTCGCGAGGATCTCGACGGGCGACGACCGCCTGACGTCGATGTCGGCCGCGATCTCCTGCCAGCTTCCGGAGAGATCGACGCCGTCGGGGATGATGACGGCTGCTTCGGTCACCACGGCGGACGAGACCCGATCCATCCGGAAGGTGCGCCGACCGGTCTCCGTATACGCGACGAGGTACCAGGATGAGCCCTTGGCGACGATGCCCAGCGGGTGGACGATTCTGTCGGATGCCGCTCCGGAGCTGTCGACGTAGCCGAGTCGCACCTGCACGCCGCGGATCGCGGCATCCTGCAGGTCGTCGAGGAATGGAGGGCGCGGCCGCTCGGTGCGCGGAGACCCCCACGGCTGGGAGTCCAGGATCAATGACGACGCCGCGGCCTCGGCCTCGTCCCGGAACGACTCCGGAAGGGCGCGCACGAGCTTGCGGAGCGCAGACCTCACGGCCGGAGTCGCCGTCGAGGCCGGGCCGGCGACGAGGAACAGGGCGCGGGTCTCGCTCGCGGTGAGCCCGGAGAGATCGGTGCGGCCGCCGCCGAGGAGCCGCCAGCCGCCGGCTCGGCCCTGGATCGAGTAGACCGGAACGCCGCTCTGACCCAGCGCGTCGAGGTCGCGACGCGCGGTGCGCTCCGAGACCTCGAGCTCGGCGGCGACCTCGGCGGCCGTCACCTGCTCGCGCCGCTGGAGCATGAGGAGGATGGCCACGAGTCGGTCACTTCGCATAGGGACGACTTTTCCAGATGAACCGGTCATCAGGTGACCTGTTTACCTCCCTAGCGTGAAGAACATGAACACACTCACTCCCTCCCTCTCCTTCCCTCAACCGACCCTGATCGCCGTCAACGGCGTGACCCTCGAGGTCTTCGAAGCCGGCCGCGAGAACGCCGGCCGACCCATCGTGCTGTGCCACGGCTGGCCGGACCTCGCCTTCACCTGGCGGTACCAGGTGCCCGCGCTGGTCGCCGCGGGCTACCACGTGATCGCTCCGAACCAGCGCGGCTTCGGAAACTCCTCGCGCCCGAGCGAGGTCACCGCCTACGACGTCGCGCAGCTGGCCGGCGATCTCGTGGCCCTGCTCGACCACTACGGCTACGAGGACGCGACCTTCGTCGGTCACGACTGGGGCGCGATGGTCGTGTGGAGCCTCACCGTGCTGCACCCGACCAGGGTGAACAAGGTGATCTGCCTGAGCCTGCCCTACCCCGCGCGCGGTGAGCGGCCGTGGCTCGAATTCATGGAGGAGGTGCTCGGCAGCGACTACTACTTCGTCCACTTCAACCGGCAGCCCGGCGTCGCCGACGCCGTGCTCGACGCGAACACGGAGCGATTCCTCCGCAACCTGTACCGCCGGAACGAGCCGCTCCAGGCTCCACAGCCCGGGAACGCGATGATCGAACTCGCGCTGACCGACTCGCCTCACGGAGAACCCCTGTTGAGCGCAGACGAGCTCGCCGTCTACGTCGCCGCCTTCGAGAAGACCGGGTTCACGGGCGGCATCAACTGGTACCGCAACTTCGACCGCGACTGGCATCTGCTCGGGGACGTCGATCCGATCATCCACCAGCCCGCGCTCATGATCTCCGGCGATCGCGACCCTGTGGCGCCGTCACCGAACCTCGCGGAGTTCGTGCCGAACGTCGAGGAGGTGCACCTCGACAGCGGCCACTGGATTCAGCAGGAGCAGGCGGAGGCGACCAACCGCGTCATCCTCGACTGGCTGTCGCGCGGAGCCTCCTAGGCTGTCCCCATGACCCCCGAACCGACGGATGCCGCATCGCGACGCGTCGTCTTCCGCCGGTTCGGGGGGCCCGAGGTGCTGGAGATCGAGCGCCGTGCGGTGCCTCGCTCCGCACCGGGCGAGGTCCTGGTGCGGGTCGCCGCGGCCGGCGTGAACCCCGTGGACTGGAAGCTGTTCAGCGGCGAGCCGATGCACGACCCGTACGAGCGGAGTCTGCCGTCGGGCAACGGCTACGACTTCTCCGGCACGATCGAAGCGCTCGGCGATGACGTGAGCGGGTGGCGCGTCGGCGAGCGGGTCTTCGGCGGTCTGCGATACGAGGCGCAGGCCGACCACCTGGTGATCGACCCCGACCTGCTCGTCCGCGTGCCCGAGGGACTCTCGCTCCTCGTCGCGGGAGCACTCAACGTCGTCGGGCGCACCGCCGTCGCGAGCGTGGAGTCACAGCGGATCGGCGAGGGCGACGTCGTGCTCGTGAGCGGTGCGACCGGCGGTGTCGGCATCCTCACCGCGCAGCTCTGCGTCCTGCGCGGTGCGCGGGCGCTCGGGACGGCCAGCACCCGCAACCACCCGCTGCTGCAACGGCTCGGCATCCACCCCCTCGCCTACGGCGACGACCTCACCGAGGCGATGCGCGCGGCGGCGCCCGACGGGCTCACCGTGGTGCTCGACACCGTCGGCCACGGGACCGTCGACCTCACCCTCTCGCTGGGCGTCCCCGCGGATCGGATCAACACCATCGCCGACTGCGAGGCGCGATCCCGTCATCCGGTCCGCGGCGTCGGCGGGGCGGAAGCCGGCGGGCCGGAGCTCGCGATGATCGCGCAGCTCCTCGCCGACGGCAGGATCGAGCTTCCGATCGACTCCGTGCATCCGCTCGAAGATGTGCGTGCCGCGTATGCGCGATCGATCGAAGGCCACGCGACCGGCAAGATCGTGATCACGACAGCGCCGGTCGCGGAGGCCGACGAGATCGACTGACCTCTGCCTCAGTCGACCAGCGCCCCGGCGGAGAGGTTGACCACGGTCCCGGTGATGGATCCTGCACGATCCGACGCGAGGAAAGCGGCCATCTCCGCGACCTCCGAGAGAGTGGGCAGGCGCTTCAGAAGCGTCCCCTGCGCGAGCTCTTCGGTGAGGAAGCCCTGGACCGAGCGCCCGCCTGCCGCGGCGAACTGTTCGAACAGGGCTCCGGTGTAGGACCCCGCGGCCGGAGCATCGATGATCGCGTGCGGGCGGATGCCGACGACCCGGATGTTGCTCGCCGCCAGCTCGGCCGCGAGCAGGCGCGAGAACGCCTCCTTGCCGGCCGCGCTGACGCCGTGCCCGAGGATCCCAGGCGCCGTGAGCTTCGCACCCGGCTCGGACAGCGTGAGGATGACGCCAGGGCGTTCATGCCCCATGTGCGGCGCGACGGCCTTGCTGGTGATGAACAGCATCCGCAGGAAGCCGTCGATCGGCTGCAGGAAGGCCTCCACCGAGAGATCAGCCAAGCCCGTGCCCTGATCGTGCGGAACACTCACCGCATTCATGACGATGTCGATGCCCCCTTCGGTCGACGCGACCTGAGCGGCGTGCCGCTCGACCGCCTGCTGATCGTGCACGTCGAGCTGAGCGGTCGCGACCGTACCGCCCTCGGCCGCGATGCCCTGTGCCACGGCGTCGAGCCTCGCCGGCGTCCTCCCGGCGAGGAACACCCGGGCGCCCTCGCGGGCGAACACTCGCGCGGTGGCGGCGCCGATGGCTCCGGCGCCGTAGATCACGGCGGTCCTGTCGGTGAGCAGCTGATCATTCATGGGCGTGCCTTCCTGTCCGGTGTTGTTTCGCTGATTCATGCGCTGGTGGGGAGTCATCGACGGCCGTTGCCGACGATCTCGATGTCGCCCTGTCCTGTGCGTGCGCGGATCGCGCTGTCACTGTCGGGGTCGACGTCCACATCGATCCGCTCGTCTCCGGCGCCCGCCTCCGCGGTCACGTCGTACGATCCGTCGGGCAGACCGATCTCGATGCGACCGGAGCTGACGGTGGCGTCGATGCTGTCGGGAACGCTCGCGAAGTCGAGCGAGACCTCCCCGGAGGCGACATCGACGACAGCCTCCGACAAGCCGCTCACACCGGCCAGTTCGACGTCGCCGCTCGCGATCCGAAGGTTCACCGTCCCGACCTCGATGTCGCGCGCGGTGAGCGAGCCGCCGCCGATCTCGATCTCGAGGTCGAAGCCGTCCGGGATGGTGATGTCGTAGGAGACCTCGCAGCCGGAGTTGAACTGCCCGCTGCAGTCGGCCTCGATGACGATGCCGTCGGCGCCGGAGGTCTCCCGGATGGTCGGCTCGGTGATGCCTCGTCGCGTCGTCCGATCGACGATGATCTCCGTTCCTGTGCCGTGGCGCAGGACCACATCACCGCTGGAGACGTCCAGCCGCAGGTGCTGCTGCTCGATCGGCAGTCGGATCTGGTCGTGCGTCGTGGACACCGCCGGCAGGACGGTGACCAGGGTCAGGCCGGCCGCGACGAGCACGATCGCCCCGAGGGCGCCGAGAAGCACCATCCGACGGCGACGTTTCGGTGCGACGGTGAGACCGATGCGGTCGGTGGCGACCGGGCGGGGTTCTCCGCGCCCGGCCCGCACGGTGAGTGCGAGCCCGACGACGATGATCGCGAGCGCGACGACCTCGGTCGGCCGGGATTCGACGACCCGTGCGACGCCCATGAGCGAGGCGCCGGCGACGAGCATCCACCCCGGGAGTCGCCGGGGGTTCGGGCGGAGGATCAGGAGGACCCCGAAGACGGCGAGTCCGGTGAACAGCAGTGCAGGGCCCACCGTGTAGAAGATCAGATCCATCGGTGCGGCACTCCGGATCGTGTCGAACATGCGGTCGACGGCTTCGGCGTCGCCGCCGCCGAGGTGGACGACGACGAAGTCGATGACGAACTGGCCGGCCAGCGCCAACGCGCCGGCCGAGGTCAGCACGAGCGCTGTCCGGCTCGGCCAGGTCGGATGCCGGTCGACGAACAGACTGTGCAGTGCGACGCCTGTCGGCAGCATCGCGAGGCTTCCGGCGAGGAAGAACAGATGCGACAGGGTCCAGAACCCGGGCAGGATCATGAGCACCACGCCCGCAAGAAGCAGGAACGGACCGATGATCATGGCGGCGGCGCGCACGGCGCCGACCGGCTCACGACGGGGTCGATGTGGTGGTGGGCGAGTGATTCGATGACATGACGACTCCTCTGCTGGATGCGGGACACCGCTCACACTGCTCGCCCACGGAGCCCGGCGGATCGCCGGTGCGACCGATTTCGGATCTCCCTCGCGCGAGTGAGGACGGCCGGCGGCTGCGGGAGTAGCGTCGGTCACAGGCGCGATCCGAGGAGGAGTCGATGTCCGACGTTTCTGCGATACGGCGTGCGCTGCACGGATGGTCGGCGCGCCTGCGCAGCCTTCCCCCCGCCGGAGCGGATGCCGCACTCACGGTGCTGGCATTGGCCGGACAGGTCACCCCGTTCCTGACCACCACCCGCGGGGATGGCAGGCCCTGGACCGCCGCCGAGTTCCTGCCGGTCCTGCTCGTCTCGCTTCCCGTCCTGGGGCGCCGGCATGCGCCGATCACCTGTCTGCTCATCTCCGCGGCGGGGATCGGCGTGTACGCGATCGTCGGCGGTGACGGGCCGGAGCAGCCGATCTGGTACGGCGCGCTCATGCTCATGTACGCGGTGGCCGAGCGGGCACCGCAGCGGCAGCGCCGGCTGACCCTCGTCCTGGCGGCGGCCGGGATCACGATCATCGGCGGCGTCTTCGGATCGCTCGCCGTCGGGATCCGGGAGGCGATCCTGTGGGGAGCGGCGTACGCATTGGGCCGAAGTGCGAAACTCCACCGGGAGAACACGACGATGCTCGAGGAACGGGCGGCACGGGCAGCGCGCGAGCGTGCGGTGGAGGCCGAGCGGGCAGCCGAGCGGGAGCGCGCCAGGATCGCCAGGGATATGCACGACATCCTCGCCCACGCGGTCAGCCTGATGGTCGTGCAGGCGGAGGCCGGAGCGGCAGCCGGAGCTGCTGTTCCCGGGCGCAGCGAGGCCATCTTCGACGCGATCGCCGAGGCGGGCCGCGATGCGATGGGTCAGCTGCGAAGAACGCTGGGCCTGCTCGCGGAGCCCGACCTCGCTCGGACTCCGCAGCCGACTCTCGCCCGGCTCCCCGATCTCGTCGCCGGCGTCGGCCTGCACGGAACCCTCCAGTCCAGCGGCATCCCCCGCGCGCTGCCACCCGACGTGGAGGTCGCGGTCTATCGGATCGTCCAGGAGGCGCTCACCAACGTGATCAAGCACGCCGATGCCGAGAATGTCGCGGTCGCGCTGCGCTGGGACGACTCCGAGCTGATCGTCTCGGTGGTGGACGACGGCAAGCGCGCCACGACCCCCGGCGCGGACAGCGGGAGCGGGGCCGGCCTGATCGGCATCCGGGAACGTGCCGCCGCGTGCGGTGGGTCGGCGCGATCCGGCCCTCGTGTCGGAGCGAGCGGGTTCGAGGTCACGGCTCGGATACCCGCTTCATGAGCATTCGAGTGGTCGTGGCCGATGACCAGGAGCTGGTCAGGACGGGCTTCGTGATGATCCTCGACGCCCAGCCCGACATCGACGTCGTCGGCGAGGCGAGCGACGGGTTGCAGGCGATCGCCGCCGCCCAGGTGCACCGGCCCGACGTGATGCTGATGGATATCCGGATGCCGCAGCTCGACGGGATCGCGGCGACGAAGACCATCTGCGCCGCCACGGCGACCCGGGTGATCATGCTCACCACCTTCGACCAGGACGACTACGTCTTCGACGCACTGCGCTCCGGCGCGAGCGGCTACCTGCTCAAGGATCTGCGCCGCGACGACCTCGTGCAGGCCGTCCGGGTGGTCGCGGCGGGCGACGCCCTGATCGCTCCGGCGGTGACACGACGACTCATCGAGGCGGCAGTGCGCAGGCAGCCTCTTCCCGGCATTCCTGCCCGGTACCGCGAGGTGCTGACCGCTCGAGAGCTCGAGACCCTCGTCCTGTTGGGGCGCGCCCTGTCGAACGCGGAGATGGCCGCCGAACTCGTGGTGAGCGAGCACACGGTCAAGACGCACGTCAGCAACGTCCTGACCAAACTCCATCTGCGCGACCGCGCACAGGCGGCGATCAGTGCGTACGAGATGGGACTGATCGTTCCCGGCGCGCAGGACGATCGGCCGCCGGGCGGGATCAGCCCGTCGTCGTCGTGACGAGCGCCGGAAGCGCGACGCCGTGCAGCGCGTCGACCACCGGAGCGAGCTCCGGCTGGGTGGCCGCCTCGTCCAGCGCGCGGCGGAGCGTGGCGTCGTGGATCGGGTGGGCTCGTTCGTAGAGCTCACGACCGGATGCCGTCAGCTCGGTGTAGATGCCGCGGCGGTCGTCGGCGCACAGCACGCGCGTGAGGAGAGCGCGGTCCTCCAGGCGGTTCACGAGCCGGGTCGTGGCGCTGGGACTCAGCGCGGTCGCCCTGGCGAGCTGCTGCATGCGCATGTGCCAGCCGTCCTGACGCTCCAGCGCGTCGAGCACGGTGTACTCCACGACCGAGAGACCGACGGCGTCACCCAGGGCGCGCTCCAGCTCGGCTTCGATCAGACCGTGCAGAGCGGCCAGTGTCCGCCACCCCTGGGCGCGCACTTCGACGGCGTCGTCCGCGATTCCCATCAGCACTCCTCAAGTAGTTGCTTGCGCTTTATAGTTGCGTGTGCAACGATTGTGCTTCGACGCGCAATATCCGGCGTCTGCAATCAAATCACTTTATCAGGAGAATCGTCATGCCCGCAGGACTGATCGCACTCGCCATCGGGGCGTTCGGCATCGGACTCACCGAGTTCGTCATCATGGGACTGCTGCCGGAGGTCGCCGCCGACTACGGTGTCACCGAATCCGCGGCCGGCTGGCTCATCTCCGGCTATGCGCTGGCCGTCGTCGTGGGCGCTCTGCTTCTGACCGCCGCGACCACGCGCCTGCCCCGCAAGCCCGTGCTGCTGGGGCTGCTCGTTCTCTTCATCCTCGGCAACACCCTCACGGCGCTCGCTCCCGACTACGGCACCGCCATGACCGGCCGGATCATCGCCGCCCTCTGCCACGGCGCGTTCTTCGGCATCGGCTCTGTCGTCGCGGCCGGCCTGGTGGCCCCGGAGAAGAAGGCCGGTGCGATCGCGATCATGTTCACCGGCCTCACCGCGGCGAACGTCTTCGGCGTGCCGTTCGGCACGTTCATCGGGCAGGAGTTCGGCTGGCGTTCGACCTTCTGGGTGATCTCCGCCATCGGCGTGCTGGCGTTCATCGGCATCGCGGCGCTCGTACCGGCCCTGCCGCGGCCCGATCAGAGCATCAGCCTCCGCCAGGAGCTGCGGGCCTTCCGGTCCGGCCAGGTCTGGTTCTCGCTGGTGGTCACGATCCTCGCCTTCGGCGGCATGTTCGGGGCGTTCACCTACATCGCCTACACGCTCACCGAGGTCAGCGGATTCGCGTCCTCCGCCGTGCCCTGGCTGCTGGTGCTCTTCGGCGGCGGCCTCGTGCTCGGCAACTGGCTGGGCGGCCGCCTCGCCGACCGGGCCATCGACCGTACGCTCATCGTCTTCATCGCGGCACTGGTCGTCGTGCTCGCCTTCTTCGCCCTCTTCGCGCAGTCCGGGATCGCGACCGTCTTCGCCCTGTTCCTGATGGGCGGCTTCGGGTTCGGCACGGTGCCCGGTCTGCAGAGCAGGGTCATGCACTACGCCGGCGGTGCGCCGACGCTCGCCTCCGGCGCCAACATCGGCGCGTTCAACGTCGGCAACGCGCTGGGCGCGTGGGCCGGCGGCGTGGGGATCTCCGCCGGGCTCGGCTACACCTCGCCGATCTGGCTCGGCGCGATCATCACCGGCGCCGCGCTGGTGGTCATCGTGATCGCCGCTGCACGCGCGCGCATTCCCGCGACGTCGGACGCGCAGGCCCCGGTCACCGCCGTCGTGCGCTGATCCGAGCGGCGCTCAGCCGGTCGTCGTCGCGACGATGACCGGCGTCATCGCGGCCATCAGCGCCGCAGCGATCGCCGTGTTCACCGCCTTCGTGACGGCGTCGCCCGCTGCCGAGCCCGAGACGAGCTGCTCGATGCGCTTCTTCAGCTGACCCGCTGATGCCCCGGCCGCCTCGTTCTTCAGGATCGGATGCGCCGCGTTCATCCCCTGCAGGATCGCGAGGATCGTGACGTCCGCCTGAGTGGGCGCGGCCGAACCGGACAGCACGGCGGCGAGCCGGGAGCGGATCAGCATCTCGGGCCCGGGATCCGATTCGGGCGTGCGCAGCGAACCCCATCCGAAGAAGCCGCGCTCTCCGCGCACGAGCACACCCTGGACGACGAGCGACTCGATGACGTGGTCGAGCGGGTCGAGCTTCGACCGCATCAGGAGCGACTGCAGGCGCTTGCCGCTCAGCGGCTCGAGACGGACGAGGGTGGCGTCGAGCACCGGATTCCCGGTCGGCTCGGCCGAGACGACCTGCACGGCGGGATTCTTCTCCTCCGTCACCACGACGCGACCCTGCACGGAGAGGTCGACGATGACCGCGGCGATCGCACCGAACAGGCGGTGCACGCTCGCGGCGCTCTCGACGCGTCCGTCCGGCCGGGTCAGCAGCAGGTGGAGTTCCTCGACGATCAGCATGGCTTCACGCTACGGAAGGCGGATGCCGACGGCATCCCCCGCACGACGGATTTCCCTCGGAGGATACGGCCGCACGCAGAAGCGCCGCGCCCTCCGGAGAGGACGCGGCGCTTCGGAGCCGGGAGTTACTCGCCGGCGATCTTCTTGGCGTCATCCGCGTTGAGCACGCGGAACAGGATCGCAGCGATCACCGCACCGACGACCGGAGCGACGATGTAGAGCCACAGCGAGCTCCACGCGAAGTAGCCGCCCACCGAGAGGCCGAGGGCCACGGCCGGGTTGAAGCCGCCGCCCGAGATCGAGCCGACGGTCGCCGCGCCGACGAACACCGTGGCGCCGATCGCGAGACCGTAGAACGAGTTGCCGTCGGTGCCCTTGGCGGTGGCGGTGTTGAGCACGACCCAGACGAGGATCAGCGTGAACAGCGCCTCGACGAGGAAGGCCGGGCCGATCTCGATGACGACCGCCTTGCCGCCGCTCGGCCACACGGCCAGGCTGGCGAGGGCGGCCAGCGCGCCGCCGACGAACTGGGCGATGAGGTAGGCGATGAAGTCGACGACGCTGAGGCCGCCGCGCAGGAAGACACCGACCGAGACGGCCGGGTTCAGGTGCGCGCCCGAGATGTGGCCCGTCGAGTAGACGAGGACCATGAGGGTGAAGCCGATCGCGAGCGGTGTCAGCGGGCTTTCGCTGTTCACCGCGGCGATGATGGCGAGGACGAAGAGGAAGGTCGCGAGGCCTTCGGCGAGCGCCTTCCGTGCGGTACCGGTCATGAGAGAACCCGTTTCTTGTGTCAGGTCGTGAAGCGATCCCCTCGATCGCCCCTGCCGGAGGCCGGCGGACCGTCCTTCGTGCGACGACAATTTATCGGCGATCCTGCAGTGGATCGCCGCGCCGCGCGGCATGTCTGTGAGAATGCTGAGTGCGTGACACCGGCATATCTGTCAACCCCGTCGCGGCGATCCGCCGTCGGCCCTAGCTTTCGAGGATGACCACCGAGACCGCGACCGGCGCCGAGGCTCCCACTCGCCTCCGCAGAGCCATCACCGGACCGCTGCTCTTCGCCTTCATCCTGGGCGACGTCCTCGGAGCGGGGATCTACGCGCTCATGGGCGTGCTCTCCGAGAAGGTGGGTGGGATGCTCTGGGCGCCTCTGCTGCTCGCGCTTCTGCTCGCGCTGCTCACGGCCGGCTCCTACGCGGAGCTCGTGACCAAGTATCCGAGGGCCGGCGGATCGGCGGTCTTCGCCGAGCGGGCCTTCCGCAGTCCGCTCGTCTCCTTCCTCGTGGGGTTCAGCATGCTGGCGGCCGGCGTGACCAGCGCCGCCGGGCTCGCCATCGCGTTCGCCGGCGACTACTTCCGCACGTTCATCGATCTGCCGACGATTCCCGTCGCCATCGCGTTCCTCGCTGTGGTCGCGCTCCTCAACGCCCGCGGCATCCGGGAATCCCTGGGCGCCAACCTCGTCATGACCGCGATCGAGCTCAGCGGACTGGTGATCGTGATCGCCGTCGTCGCGGTCTTCGTCGGCGGGGGCGGCGGCGACGTGTCGCGCATCACCGAGACGCCCGAGGGAACGAGCGTGGGCATGGCCGTCCTCGCCGGCGCCGTGATCGCGTACTACTCCTTCGTCGGGTTCGAGACCTCGGCCAACATGATCGAAGAGGTGAAGAACCCGCGGCGCACGTATCCCCGCGCCCTGTTCGCTGCGCTCTTCACGGCGGGCGGGGTCTACGTGCTGGTGGGGCTGGCGAGCTCGATCGCGCTGCCGGCGGCGGATCTGCAGGAGTCCAGCGGACCGCTCCTCGCCGTGGTCGAGGCGACCGGCGTCAGCATTCCCTCCTGGCTGTTCAGTCTGATCGCGCTCATCGCGGTCGCGAACGGCGCCCTCCTGACGATGATCATGGTCAGCCGCCTGACCTACGGCATGGCCGAGCAGAACCTGCTTCCTGCCGCGCTGGGCCGCGTGCTGCCGAACCGGAAGACCCCGTGGGTCGCCATCCTCACCACAACTCTCGTGGCGATGGGGCTCACCCTGGTCGGCGACCTGGCGACGCTCGCCGAGACCGTCGTGCTGCTGCTCCTGTTCGTCTTCCTCAGCGTGAACGTGTCGGTGCTGGTGCTGAGGCGGGACCGCGTCGAGCAGGACCACTTCCGCGTGTGGACCTTCGTGCCGGTGCTGGGGATCGGCTCCTGCATCCTGCTCCTCACGCAGCAGCGCCCCGTCGTGTGGCTGTTCGGCGCGATCCTGATCGCGGTCGGAGTGGCGCTGTACCTGCTGGCGAGGTGGGGCCGGAAGCGCACCGAGAGCCGGAAGACCGATGACGACCGCAACCCCGAGGAGAGTCATGAGCACGCCTGATCACGCATCCGCAGACGACGAGACCTTCGAGGAGAAGCGCCACGATCAGCTGACGGCGGCACCCGATGCCACCGAAGCCGACACCGCGCCGCGCATCGAGGTGAGCGAGCACGACGGCAACACCCGCATCGACATCGCTCCGGACGCACCGGTCCGCCCCGGGCCCGGGCCGGGCGTGGAGACCGACGACGCGTCTTCGTAAGGGCGCCGCTCAGGCGCTGCTCGCCCCGATCCGCGTCTTCGTGTCGGTGATCGTGGCGAAACCGCGCGCGGAGAGGATGCTCTCGGTGCGGCGCATGATGTCGTCACCCGACACGGCGGCGAGCGCACCGTGGGACGGGATGGCGGAGGTCGTCGTGGCATCCGTGACGAACTCGACCTCGAAGCCGAGGTCGGCGGCGACGCGCGCCGTCGTCTCGCAGCACTGCTCGGTGCGGATGCCGCAGATCACGACCCGGCGGATGCCGGCACCCTGCAGCCGCTCCTGGAGATCGGTCGACGTGAAGGCGTTGATCGTGGTCTTCGTGACGGCCGCTTCGTCGTCTGCCGGGGCGAGCTCACCGATCACGCGCACGAACCCGAGCGCGGGGTCGAACACTCCCCCGGTCCCGGGCTCGGAGTGGGTGATCCACACGACCGGGTCGCCGACCGTCCTGGCGTGATCGACGAGAAGCGCGATGTTGTCGAGCACCGCGGGGTTCGCGGTGGCCGCCCAGTCGTCGGGACGCTGGCGGAAGGACTCCTGCGCGTCGATCACGAGCAGAGCGGTGTCGGAGGATGCGGTCATCCGTTCAGCTTGGGCCCGCCGTCTGCGCCCCCACAAGACGCGGAACGGTCAGCAACGGGAGGGATCCCGCCACTCCCCGCTCACGACCCGGCGTCCGGCTCGCGCCCGAGGCGGGTGATCATGTCGAGGAAGACCCCGCGTTCCTCCGCGGTCAGCGGCGCCAGGAACTCGGTCTGCGCCTGCTCGACGACGGCGTCGAGGCGCAGGAGCTCGTCGCGCCCTCGCGCGGTGAGGGAGACGAGATTCTGCCGCCGGTCGGTCGGGTGCGCAGCGCGCATGATGAGCGCGTCCTTCTCCAGAGCGCTCAGCGCGACCGAGACATCGCTGCGGTCGAGACCCGTCACGCGCCCGAGCTCGGCTTGACTCACGGCACCCGCTTCGTCGAGCGCCGCGAGCAGACGGTAGTGATACGCCCGCGCTCCCGCATCGGCGAACAGCTCCTGCAGAAGGGAGTAGGCACGCAGGTGCGCGCGGCTGACCTGCCACGTCGCCCGGCCGTCGAGACGTTCCATGCCCCCACCCTACTCGTTGGCCTTACCCACGATCTGATATCGTTGGCCAGACCAACTAAAAGGAGAAGACCATGCTCGCTTTCAGCACACAGCTCATCGGACAGACGGAGAAGGCCTTGAATGCGCTCCTGCGCACGGTTCTGCTCGACCGACGGCTCTCCGAGCGTGAATGGGTCGCGCTGCGCCTCACCTCGCAGTTCGAGGGCCCCGGCACTCTCGTCGAGACCATCAGGGACAGCGCGCATTTCACCGACGCTGCCGACCTCCTGTCCGGCCTCGAGGCGCGCGGCCTGGTCGTCGACGAGGCGCTCAGCCCGGCGGGAGCCGACCTGGTCGCCGAGATCAGCCGCGAGATCGGAGCCCTGACCGAGCCCATCTGGGCGAGCATCGCCCCCGCCGACGCCGAGGCCGCGGCACGCGCACTCGACAGCGTGCTCACGCAGACCAGGGCGCTCCTTCGCGGCTAGAGCCAGCCCTTGCGCTTGAAGACCGCGTACAGGCCGACGCCCATGGCGAGCATCAGACCGATCGCCATCGGATAGCCGAGCACCCAGTGCAGCTCGGGCATGTGGTCGAAGTTCATCCCGTAGATGGTGCCGACCAGCGTCGGGGCGAACAGGATCGCGGCCCATCCGGAGATCTTCTTGACCTCATCGTTCTGGCGGATGCTCAGCTCGGTCATCCGCCGCATCTCCTCGTTCTGCCGGCGCGCCACGATGGTCGACTCGACCGTGAGGGCGTTGTCCAGCACCGTGCGGAACGTTGTCGCGCGATCCGTGACGCGCAGCGTGTGGTCGAGGACGTCGCGCAGATACTTCTGCAGCTCCTCGCTCACCCGGTACTTGTCCGACCCGCGCAGCAGGGCCTCCAGCATCCCCGAGAGCGGCTGCGTCGCTCGCTGGAAGTCGATGACCTCGCGGCCGAGGTCGTAGATGCGCTGTGTGGCGTCCACGTCCTCCTCGAACAGCTGACTCTCGATCTCGTCGATGTCGTTCTCGAGCCCGGCCAGCACCGGCGCGTACTCGTCGACCACCTCGTCGAGGATGGCGTAGAGCACCGCCTCCGGCCCGTGGCCGAGCAGCGTCGGATCGTCTTCCAATCGCCGGCGGACCCGCCCGAGATCGGGCGACTCGGCGTGCCGGATGGTCACCACGAAGTCCGGGCCGACGAGGACGTGCACCTCGCCGAACTCGACCTCCTCCGACGCATCGAGGTAGCGCGCCGGTCGCAGGACCATGAACAGCACGTCGCCATAGCGCTCCAGCTTCGACCGCTGGTGTCCGGCGAGCGCGTCCTCGACGACGAGCGCATGGATGCCGAACTCATCGGCGACCGCGCGGAGCTCCGCCTCACTGGGGCGGTACAGCCCGATCCAGCTCATCCCGCCGCGCTCGCGCATGCGCTCGAACGTCTCGCTGAGACTCTGCGGATTCTCGGTGCGGACGCCGTTCACGTAGATCGCGTTGTCGATGATCGCCATCGTCGCCGTCCTCCCTCTGCCGGATCAGCCCCGGATCACTCCACGGGCGGTTCGACGCAGACGAGCGCGGCGTCGAGGATGGCCTGGTGGTACTGCCCGGCCGTGAACGGCAGTCCGAACTCCGGTGCGGTCTCGCCGGAGGCCGCCGGCGCCTTGGAGGCGATCGCTGCGAGCTCCCACGAGAGGTACTGCGCGAACGTCGCGCCCGCCGTGGAGTCGTTCAGCACGACCGCCACCGTGAAGCCGGTCGTCGGGTCCGAGTAGGCGGCCGTCGCGTACCCGGGGGTCCAGCCGTGCTGGCCGACCATCGAGCCGACGAGGTAGGCGCCGCCCGTGGCCTGGTACCAGGACGCGGCGTCGGCAGCGACCGGGAGCGGAGCACCGAAGCGGTTCGGCTTGTCCTTGTCCTTGCGGAGCACCTGCGCCGCCTCGGCCTGCGCGTAGCGGCCGAGGTCGGTGATCGTCGAGACGACGCCGGAGTCCGTGAAACCGGCGCTGGACGAGAGCGCGGTGATGTCGACCGGTGCCGCGCAGGTGTATCCACCCGTGACGCCGTTGATGAAGTGCCCGTTCATCGACGGCGGGTCTGCCTTGACGCCGGGCAGCGACGTGTCAGGAAGGCCGAGGGGCTCGGTGACGTACTCCGCGATCAGCTCGGAGGCGGTCATCCCGGAGGCGCGCTCGAGCGCCATGCCGAGCAGCAGATATCCCGAGTCCGAATCGCGGTAGGTCGTGTGCGCGGCGACGCGGGTGATGCCCAGGCCGTAGCCCGCGAGCTCCAGAGGCGCCCACACGCGCTCGGGGGTGTTCAGCCAGGCGTTCTTCGCGACCGCCTCGGACGACCCGGCGCCGCTGGTGCCGTTGCAGAGGTCGAGGAGAGTGATGTCCTGCATGTCGGCGACGCCCGACACGTACTTCGGGACCTTCGCGTCGAGCTCGACGGTCCCCTCGTCGACGAGGGCGTAGAGCACATCGCAGGTCATCAGACGCGTCACGTCGGCGATGCGGAAGGACATGTCGGTGTCGACGGGCGTCGCGCCGTCACGATCCTGCGTGCCGGTCGCCGTGACCCAGGTGCCGCTCCAGGGGACCCACACCCCGACGATGGCCCCGGAGGCACCGGACGCCGCGACCGCACTGTCGACCGCTTCCTGCATGGCGGCGACCGTGTCGTCCGGCAGTGCGCCGTCGACCTGAGCGGGTGGCGTGTACGTGAAAGTCTCACCGGAGGAACAGCCGGTGAGGACCAGACCGATCACGGCCGCAGTGGCCGCGACGGCGCGCCACCGGCGCGACGAGAGATGCTGCATGGAAAGTACCCCCGAAGACGTGTCTCCCGAGTCTAGAACGCGGATGCTGAATTTCTGCACCGGCACCCGCTGCGCCGAGCGCCTCTAAGGTGTGAATGTGCCCCACGCCTTCGATGCCGATGTGATCTCCGCCGTCCTCCGCCACATGAACGGCGACCACACCGATGACAACCTCCTCATCGCGCGCGCCTTCGCCGCACCGGCCGATGCCCCGATCACGGATGCCGTGATGGTCGGCTTCGACGGCGACGGCGGAGTGTGGGAGATCACGCGGAACGCCACGGTCTCCGAGCTCCGCGTGCCGTGGCCGGGCGGCTCGATCGACGACCGGCCGGCCGTCCGCCGCGAGGTCGTCGCGCTCTACGACGCCGCCTGCGCACGTCTCGGAGTCGAGCCGCGCCCGCACGCCTGAGCCGCATCTCGCACTTCCGCATCAGGTTAGGTAAGCCTTACACTGGTCGCATGCCCGAGATCCTCTCCTTCTCCGCCGCCCTGCGCGAACGCTCCTCCGGGTCGCATTCCCGCAGCGAGGGCGCCGGCTTCATGTCCGACCTGCTGAAGGGCGAGGGCTCGCGCGAGGACTACATCTCGCTGGTCTCGCAGCACTACTTCATCTACGAGGCGCTCGAGGCAGCCGGCGAGCGGATGCGCCAGGACCCCGTGGCATCCGTCTTCCTCAGCGACAAGCTGACCCGCCTGCCCGCTCTCGAGGCCGACCTCGCCTTCCTGCTCGGGGCCGACTGGCTCGCGCGCATCACGCCACTGCCGACCACCCAGCGCTACGTCGAGCGCATCCGTCAGGTCGGCGCGACCTGGGCCGGCGGCTTCGTCGCCCACCACTACACGCGGTACCTCGGCGATCTGTCCGGCGGCATCTTCATCGGCCGTGTGATGGCCCGGCGCTTCGGGTTCGAGACCAACGGCATCGGCTTCTACCTGTTCGACGACATCGCCGACCCGTCTGCCTTCAAGGACGTCTACCGAGAGCAGCTCGACGCCGCCCCGTGGGACCAGGCGGAGCGCGAGCGCGTGATCGACGAGGTCCTCCTCGCCTACCGCTTCAACACCGAGCTCTTCGAAGACCTCGACCGCGCCCGCGTCGCGGCCTGACGATACGCGACCGCTCGGACGCTTCGACAAGCTCAGCGACCCAGGAGGCTGGGTCCCTGAGCTTGTCGAAGGGACGAAACGCCGCGTCACCCCTTCGGCAGCTCCGGCGTCGACTTCGCGAGCCACGCCTCGCGCATGAACCGCCGCACGTCCTCGTCGACGCGGATGTCGGTGGGGCGCAGCGCGCGCGACAGGTACAGACCCTCCAGAGACGTCAGCCGACTGAGGGCGACATACGTCTGGCCGGGGGCGAACGCCCCGGAGCCCAGGTCGATGATCGCGCGCTCGTACGTCTTCCCCTGCGACTTGTGGATCGTCACGGCCCAGGCCAGGCGCAGCGGGAACTGCGTGAACTCGGCCACCACGTCGCGGGAGAGCTTCTTGGTGCTCTGGTCGTAGGCGTAGCGGAAGCGTTCCCAGACCGCCGGCTCGACGTCGACCTCCTCGCCGTCGATGTCGACGCGCACCGCGCTCCCGAGGATGCGGATCACGGTGCCGATCGTGCCGTTCACCCAGCGGGGCGGCTCGCCCGACATCGCGGTGTCGTTGCGCAGGAACATGACCTGCGCGCCGACCTTGAGCTTCAGCTCCGACTCCGCCGGCAGCGACGCCTCGCCCCGCCCGAAGTCGCCGCTGACCTCGGCCCGCGCCGTCTGCTCCTTGCCGGGCAGGGCGTTCAAGTGCTGGCTGTTGATCTTGTTCACGATGTCGTTGCGGGTCGCGAGCGTGATCATCGGCACCTCGCCGGGCTCGGGGTCCGGCGGCGTGCGGGCTCCCTGGGCGTTGAGCACCCCGGCGATCTCGGCCGTCACCCGCCCGTACCGCACCGCGTTCAGCATCGCCTTGAATCCGTCGTCGGACTGCCGGTGGATGTTCACCAGCTCGCGCACGTGCAGCTCGGCCCGCGTGTCGACGGCGAAGAGGCCGTCCTGATCGGAGGAGCCGTAGCCGTGCGACTCGGCCCGCGTGCCGGAACCGGTCCAGGGCCCCGCCCACACCTTCGCATCGAAGAACCAGAACGACCGGTAGTGATCCTGCACGTAGCGGGCCTCGTCGCCGCGCGGCGGCACCGGAGCCAGCTGGTACGGATCGCCGAACATCACCACCTGCACTCCGCCGAAGGGCTCGCCGCGCCGACCGCGCGCCTGCCGCAGCGAGCGGTCGATGGCATCCATCAGATCGGCGTTGACCATGGAGATCTCGTCGATCACCAGGGTCTCGATCGCATTGAGGATGCGACGGGTCGCGTCGTTCTGGTCGATGTCGGCGTCGCCGATGAGCCCGATCGGCAGGCGGAAGAGGGAGTGGATGGTCTGCCCCTCCACGTTCAGCGCCGCGACCCCGGTCGGAGCGCAGATCGCGATCTGCTTCTTCGTGTTCCAGGCGAAGTGCTGCAGGAGCGTCGACTTGCCGGTGCCGGCGCGCCCGGTGATGAAGACGTGCTCGCCGGTGTCCTCGACGAGCCGGAACAGCTCTTGCTGCTCCTCGGACAGGGCGGGAAGGGACACGGTACTCACAGGGGCAGCAGACGGACACGGGGCGCCCACCCATGCTACGTCCCGGCATCCGCCCGCAGTCGCCGACGCTCGGCGTCGTCCCAGGACGCCCTCCTAGACTGACGCCATGCAGCAGGTCGCGACCACGGGGGCCCGGCGCGCCCGTCTCGGTGCCGACCTGGCGATGCTCGCGCTCGTGGGCGTCTTGCTCCTCGCCGCGATCGGCGCCGGCGCCGCCACGCTCTACCAGCAGTTCTACGGACCGTCGGCGTTCGTGACCCGCTATCTCGACCTCCTCGCCGCCGGCCGTGCCGCAGACGCCCTGCGGATCCCCGGCGTGGCCGTCGACCGCGAGACGCTGGACGCGGCAGGCATCGATGCCGCGGCATCCGAGGCCATGCTCCGTCACGCCGCGCTCGCCCCGCTGACCGACGTCGAGATCGAGTCGGAGGAGCCCGCCGACGGCAAGACGGCCGTGACCGTCAGCTACAAGGCCGGCGGCCACGCCGGAACCACCACGTTCCTCGTCGAACAGGACGGCTGGGCCGGAGTCACCCCCGACTGGCGCTTCACCACCAGCCCGCTGGCGGTCGTCGACCTCACGGTGCTCGGGGCCGACCGTTTCGCCGTGAACGGCTTCGAGGTCGATCGCCGCCAGGTGTCAGCCGCCGGGGCGGAGGCTGCCGCGGCCGATCCCCTGCCGCTGCTCGTGTTCACGCCCGGCCTGTACTCCGTCACGGTCGACACCCCCATCGCGCAGGCGTCCGGCACCGGGGTCCTCGCCGACACTCCCCTGGCCATCACGCCGCTCGAGGTGCAGACGACTCCGACCGAGGAGTTCATCGGCGTCGTGCAGCAGCGCGTCGAGGAGTTCCTCACCGAGTGCACGACTCAGGAGGTGCTGATGCCGGCCGCATGCCCGTTCGGCCTCGAGGTCAGGAACCGCATCGCCTCCCCGCCGAAGTGGTCGATCAGCACCCAGCCGCAGGTCACTGTCGCACCCGACGGCGGCAACTGGCAGATCCCGACGACGGATGCCGTCGCCCACGTCGAGGTCGAGATCCAGTCCCTGTTCGACGGCTCCGTCGAGCCGGTGTCCGAAGACGTGCCGTTCCAGGTCAACGGCACGATCACCATCCTGCCGGACGGAACCGCGTCGATCCGGGTCGGATCCCCCGACGACACCGTCCCCGACTGATCCGTCCGTCTAGCGGCGCTCGTGCTCCGCGGCGCGCCGGTCCCGCTCGGCGAGCGCCGCGAGCTTGGCGTTGTACTCCGCCAGCTCGGCGTCGCCGGTGCGATCCGCGTTCCGGTCGGTCCGACGCTGCAGCTTCGTGTCGTTGCGGCTCCACTGGATCGCGACCGTGATCGCCAGGATCAGGGTCGGGATCTCGCCGATCGACCAGGCGATGCCGCCGCCGACGTACTGGTCCGCCATCGGGTCTGCACCCCAGGCGCGGCCCATCGACCCGAACCAGTCGGCGACCATGAGGCCGTCCTGCATCATGATCGCGATGCCGAAGAACGCGTGCATGGCCATGATGGCGATGAGGGTGATGAGGCGTCCGGGGTACGGCAGGCGGTACGGCACGGGGTCGGCGCCGATCAGGCTCATCACGAACAGGTAGCCCGACATCAGGAAGTGGATGACCATCCACTCGTGACCGAGATGCTCGTACATCGACCAGCGCACGAGATCGGTGAAGTAGAACGCCCACAGCGACAGGATGAAGATGGCCGCCGCGACGAACGGATGCGTGAGAACGCGGGCGACGGGCGAATGCACGGCCCACATGATCCACTCGCGGCCGCCGCGGGTGCCGTCGTCGCGCTTGTGGACGGCACGCAGCGCGAGGGTGATCGGGGCCCCGGTCACGAGCAGCAGCGGGATCGCCATCGACAGCATCATGTGCCCGAGCATGTGCACGCTGAACAGGTACTCCTGGTACGCGTTGATCGGCCCGCCGGTCACCCAGACGAGCAGCAGCATCCCGAGGATCCAGAACACGGTGCGGTAGATCGGCCAACGATCGCCGCGACGGTGCAGGCGGATCACGCCGGCGAGGTAGAGGAAGAGTCCGAACCCGGCGGCGACGAGCCAGAGCACGTCGATGTTCCATGCCGTGAACCAGCGCTCGAGGGTGAGCTCCGGCGGGAGCGTCGCGCCGGTCAGGATCTCGGCGGGCGTCTGGGCGAACGCGGCGGTCTCGCCGGTCGGCGGGGGCGTGCGAGCGAGCGCTGCCGCGGCGCCGGAGGCGAGCCCCATCAGGGCGACCTCGCCGAGCACCAGCATCCAGAACCAGCGGGTGGCGCGTTCCCCGGAGAGCTTCGGGATGAGCCGGGTGCGGTACCAGGCACCGAGCAGGCCCATGCCGACGAGCAGGGCGACCTTCGCGAGGACGATCGCGCCGTACGGGGTGGCCCAGAGCGCGTCCCAGCTGCCGACCGCGACGATCGACCGAGTGACGCCCGACACCGCGACGACCGCGAAGGCCGCTATCGCGAGCGACGAGTATCGCGCCACCAGTCGCGGGGTGTCGACGTCGGTGCGTCCGCGCAGGAGCACGAGCAGCAGCAGTCCGCCAAGCCAGACGGCCGCGGCGATCATGTGCAGCAGGATCGAGTTCACCGCGATGTTGTGGCCGGCGAGATCTCCCGCGTGCCCCTGCGTCGCGAGCGGAAGGAAGGATGCCGCGGCGAGGAGAGCCGTGATGAGCGTGGGTGTCCACGTGCGCCAGGCGAACGCGAGGACCGTGATGACGGCGCCGAAGATCGTGGTGATGAGCCAGGACTGGCCGAGGGGCAGGTCGAGCAGGAACCGGCCGAGCTGCGTGCCGAACTCGCGCTCGATGCTGAGCTTCGGGTTGAACGCCGCCATGAACGCGAGGAAACCGGCGAGCCCGGACGCGACCGTGAAGATCGCGGCCCCGACCGATGCGATGTTCAGCGCCGCGTCGAAAGCCTTCTCGCCGGCGCGCAGCGCGAACAGGGCGAGCACGAGGGAGCCGAGCATCGCGGCGCCGGCGATGTTCATGACCAGCCTCGCGATCGGAGTGCCCCACAGCACGAAGGGTCCAGGGTCCTGCAGGAGCGGAGGCTTGGCGCCTCCTCCGAGGGCGAGCGCGATCACGGTCGCGACGACCGCCGCGACGAGGAGGATCGCGATCCCGGCGAGTCGATACGCCGAGGACCGGGTGGTCGTCTCGGCGCGGGAAGTCACCCCACCAGCCTAAGCCGCGGCATCCGTGCCGGCTGACCGTCCGGGAACGCCGAAGGCCGCCATCCCGCGAGGGACGGCGGCCTTCGTGAAGGTGCGTCGAATTACTTGACGGCAGCCTTGAGCTTGGAGCCAGCGGTCACCTTGACGCGCTTGCCGGCCGGGATCTTGATCTCGGCGCCGGTCTGCGGGTTGCGGCCCGTGCGGGCAGCCGTGTCGACCTGCTCGAACGAGATCCAGCCCGGGATCGAGACCTTGCTGCCCTTGGCAACGGCGTCGGAGACCGTGGCGAACAGCGAGTCGAGGACACCGGAGACGGTGGCCTGGCTCTGGCCCGTGGCGCTTGCGATGCTCGCGACGAGCTCGGTCTTGGTGATGGACTTGTCAGCCATGTCACTCCTCCAGCGACGAGATCCCGTCGCATCGTTGTGGGTTCGGAGCGGATGCTCCTGGTCTTGCGACCGCCTCGAATGTATCAACGACCGCCCGCATTTCCGCGTCATTTCGCGGGTTTTGGGCAATTACTGGGCGTGTCGCACCACTTTGGTCACTCCAGTCACAGGTTTCAGGCCGTTTCAGGTCCGGTGGGCGTCGATCACGGAACGCGCGGTGCGCTCGAAAGCCGGCGTCACGCGGTCATCGCCGTCGAGGTATCCGCCCACGAGGGCCGCGTCCCGCAGCAGGACGAGGGATGCCGCGACGTCGGCCGGCCGGTCGAGACCCGCCGCTTCGGCGACGGCCTGCAGGGTCGCACGGAACCACTCGCGGTGCTCGCCGATGAGCTGCCGCACGGCGCCGGCGGCATCCGGATACTCGGCGGCCGCATTGATGAACGGGCAGCCGCGCGTGTGGCGGTGGCGGATGTCGGCGGCGATGCCGTCGATCACCGCGGTCAGCAGGTCGTCGGGGGCAGCGCCGGTTGAGCCGGCAGCAGCGAACAGCTCCCGGAGCATCGTGTCCTCGTTCGCGAGGTACGCGAGCACGAGGTTCTCCTTGCCGCCGAACTGCTTGTAGAGGGTGGCGCGCGTCACCGCGGCCTCCTCGATCACGCGATCCACGCCCACCGCGTGGATGCCCTCCTCGTAGAAGAGCCGGGTGGCGGCGTCGATCAATCGTGCGCGGGCGGGACTGGGGCGCTTCGTGGTGGTGGTCATGATCTCTCTCCTCTCATCGTCGCATCCGATCCCCGCATCCGGTCCTCGTATCCGGTCCTCGAGAAGAAATTCGGAAAAGGAGTTGCGGTAGATAGAACGTTCGGTCTACTATCACTATACGGCAGCCGCACAGGGCGGGGCCCGACAAGGAGAAGGCATCATGAACAGCACCGACATCACCAGCACCGGCAAGGCACCGATCGTCCTGATCCACGGGCTGTGGATGACGCCGAAGAGCTGGGACACCTGGGCCGAGCGCTTCCGGGCGAAGGGGCACGAGGTCGTCGTTCCCGGGTGGCCCGGTATCGACGACCGCACGGTCGAGGACATCCGCCGGAACCCGGAGGCCCTCAAGGGCATCGGCCTGAAGCAGATCGCCGACCACTACGAGCGCATCATCCGCGCCCTCCCGGTCAAGCCGATCATCATGGGCCACTCGTTCGGCGGTGTGATCACCCAGATGCTCGCCGATCGCGGACTCGGTGTCGCCTACGTGGGCGTCGCGCCGGGACAGACGGCCGGCGTCACGGCACTCCCCCTCTCCACCCTCTGGACCGGCACGCCGATCCTCGCGAACCCGTTCGGCCGCAACGGCGCCAAGCCGCTGTCCAAGCGCCACTTCCACTTCACCTTCGGCAACGACCTTCCCCGCGCAGCATCCGATCTGCTCTGGGAGGACTACGCGGTGAACTCCTACAACCGGGTCTTCTTCGAGGGCGTCACCTCCGTGCTGAACGAGAAGGGCGGCGTGACCCGCGTCGACTACGCCCGCACCGACCGTGCACCGCTGCTGCTGATCGCCGGCGAGATCGACCACGTCGTGCCGCCGGCCATCGTCCGCGCGATCGAGAAGAAGTACCGCTCCACCGGCAGCCCTGCGATCGTCGAGCGCAAGGAGTACGCCGGACGGACGCACCGCCTGGTCAGCCAGGACGGCTGGGAAGAGATCGCCGACGAGGCCCTCGCCTGGGCGGTGTCGCACGCGGCCCAGCCGACGGCATCCGTCGCCTGATGCCGGGGCGCTGCGCGTCGGGCAACCCCGCCCGGACGCACGAAAAGGGGCGAGGATCCGAAGATCCTCGCCCCTTTCGAGTACTGGTGCTTACCAGCTGGACTTGGTCACGCCGGGCAGCTCGCCACGGTGTGCCATGTCACGGAAGCGGACACGCGAGATGCCGAACTTCGTGAGGACACCGCGGGGGCGGCCGTCGATGACGTCGCGCGAACGCACGCGAGCCGGCGACGCGTTGCGCGGCAGCTTCTGCAGGCCGACGCGTGCGGCCTCGCGGGCCTCGTCGGTGGCGTTCGGGTCGACCAGGGTCTTCTTCAGCTCGGCGCGACGCTCGGCGTAGCGCTCGACGATGACCTTGCGCTGCTCGTTGCGAGCGATCTTGCTCTTCTTAGCCATTGATCAACGCTCCTCTCGGAATTCGACGTGCTTGCGGACGACCGGGTCGTACTTCTTCAGCACGAGGCGGTCGGGGGTGTTGCGGCGGTTCTTCTTCGTCACGTACGTGTAACCCGTACCTGCCGTCGAACGCAGCTTGATGATCGGACGGACGTCCTGAGCCTTCTTGGCCATTAGAGCTTCACACCCTTCGCCTGGAGGTCCTTGACGACGTTCTCGATGCCGCGGACGTCGATCACCTTGATGCCCTTGGCGGACACGTTGAGCGTGATCTTACGACCGAGCGAGGGGACGAAATACGTCTTCTTCTGCACGTTCGGGTCGAAGCGGCGCTTCGTCCGGCGGTGCGAGTGCGAGACGTTGTGACCGAAACCGGGAACAGCTCCGGTCACCTGGCACACTGCTGCCATGATGGTGACTCCTTCTCTACCGTGAGGCCGACGGCCCCACCCAAGATCCCTTGTCTGCACGCCTCGGGCCCTTCGACTCCTTCGACAAGCTCAGGAACCGAGAAAACCCAGCAGGCACGCGAACTGCGCACAGGAGTGTGCGCAGACAAAGAGTCAGTCTAGCACGCCGGAAGCAGCCGCCTGCGCCCCGCGACCCCAGCGGAACGCCGACACGGTCGGGTCGCCCTCGAGCCAGAAGCGCCAGGGGAAAGCGTCCGTTCCGGCAACGCCGGCGACGCCGACTCGGGGACCGCGCGCGAAGCCGCCCACAGGCTCTCCGAGCCACAGCTCCGCCCTGGCGCCGTGAAGCTCTTCGCCGGTGATCGCATCGATCCCGTCGTGCACCGGATGCCGAAGGCCCACGGCCTGACCGAGTCGACCAGGGCCGCGCGCGAGATCGCGCAGCGCCGTGCGGCCGAGCGGCAGTGTCGCACCACGGCGTCGGGCCGCGGCATCCGTTCCGAAGACGACCTCGCCCGCCCGGAGCAGCACGCCGTCTCCCTGACCCTCGGGGCCGCAGACGACGTTGACGCACGAGTGGATGCCGTGGCTCAGGTACACGTACAGATGTCCGGGCTCTCCCCACATCGTGGCGTTCCGCGCCGTGCGGCCCATGCGCGCGTGCGAGCCGGGGTCGGGCAGCGCCCCCGTTCCCTGCCCGTGGTACGCCTCGACCTCGGTGATGCGCAGGCGCACCTCGACGGGAGCGGCGTCGGTGGCGACGCCCTGAGGGACGACGACCGTGCGCAACTCCGCACCGAGAAGACGAGGTGCGACCTCGACCGCCGAGCCGCTCAGCTCCGCACGCGTGGCGCGACGCCGCCCATCGTGTTCCGCCACCTCAGAACCGAGAGTCCATCTCAGAAGCGAGGGGCCGTCTGGCACCAGGACGCGTCGAAGCCGGTGAGGGCGACGAGCTCCTTGCCCGACTCCATGTCGATCAGGTGCGTCTCGACGTTCTCCGGCAGCGGCAGCAGCATGCCGTCGTAGGGGTTGTTCGCCATGTCGGAGGCGAGGGCCACGGCGGCGTACTGACCGCTCGGAGACGCACAGGCCTGGAGGATCCTGTCGGACGAGCCGACCTCGACCAGCGGCGTCGCCTTTCCGTCCTCGTCCACGCGGATGACCGCCTGCCCCACGGGGATCCCGTTCGCGTCACGCTGGACGACGTGACGGAGAGTACCGCCGGGGAAAGGAGTGATCGAGGTCGCCGTGCCGTAGTCGGGATCGGATGCCGCCAGCGGCGCCTCCGACCCGTCGGCGAGGTTGATCTCCACCACGGATCCGTCGACGCGCTCCACGATCGCGGTGTACGTTCCGCGGGAGATCCCCTGGATCGTGGATGCCAGTCCCAGCGACTGCACTCCCGCGTCGGTCGAGCGGTCGACGAGCGAGAGCGCTCCGTCGAAGTCGATGAACAGGACGGCGGAGCTGTCGGGGACGAACTGCCAGACGAAGACGCTCGCCTCCTCGCCGCCGACCTCGATGATCTGCGGCTCCTCGTCACCGCTCAGCGGCTGCGTGACGAGCACGCTGGCGCGGCCCTCGGTGTCGCTGAGCTCGCGGTCCGAGTAGCTGTAGCCGACGAGTCCGCCCCGCTCGGACACCTGGATCGCCCCGACGTACCCGACGCCGGGGAGCTTCAGCTCGCGCTCGTTCTTTCCATCGCGGTCCATCACCAGCAGCCGAGATCCCTCGTCTTCGGCGACGGAGACGACCAGCTTCGTCGACGTCGCCCGGAAGTCGTTGATCTCGGCGTGCGAGAACACCGGAACCGCGTTCTCGCCGCTGAGGTCGGTACGGAAGATGGTGTCGTCACCGGAGGCGTCGCGCCGGAGCAGGAAGATGTTCGAGGCCGGAGTGGAGAACGTCGTGCTCAGCTCGGTCGACGGCCCTCCTCCCCTCCCCACGACATCGGCGACGCGTACCGTGTACTTCGTCGACTCGTCGAGCGGCACGGTGAAGCGGATGCCGACCCCTCGGCCCGAAGCGTCGACCGTGAAGGGCACCGCGGGCTCGACCGTGACCTGTTCGGGGTCGATGTCGGCGAGCGCCTGGTTCGCCGTGAGGATGACCCGACTGCCCGAGGCCTCGATCGCCTGCGCCGGATCGACCTGCACCTCGGAGATGCGCGGTCCCTGCAGGAGACTGACGATGCCGAAGCCGGTTCCGACCAGCACCAGGACGCCGAGCACGGCGCCGAGTGCGACGAGGAAGCGACGAGGGGACCCCGCGGGCTTCCGGGGGGACGACGTTCCGGTGTCGGACGACACGCCAGATGTCGGACGTTCCGTGGCATCCGGTCCGACATCTGGCGTGTCGGCCCCCAGAACGGGTCGTGGGGCAGCGTCCGGGGCGACCGGCGTCAGACCGGCCAGCACCGACTCAGGGGCGACGGGAACCGCGGAAACCGCATCCGCGTCGACATCTTCCCGAGCAGTCGCCTCGACATCTTCCCGAGCGGCGGCCTCGAAGGCCGCCATCTTCCGGGCAGCGGCTTCCTGCTCCGCAATCTCACGGTCGCCTGCCTGGCGGACAGCAGCCTCACGGGCCGCAGCCTCACGCGCCGCAGCCTCACGCGCCGCAGCCTCACGCGCCGCAGCCTCACGCGCAGCAGCATCGCGGGCAACAGCCTCATCCGGGCCGGCATCCGGCTGGTCAGTGCGCTGCGCGGTCGGATCGGTGGTGGATGCGGCCGCGCGACTGATCCGCTCAGCTTCCGCCGCCTCCGCCGCCTCACGGGCGGCGCGCATCTCGGCGCGCGTGCGCGGGACGGCGGGGATCTCGGGCCGCTCGTCCTCAGTACTCATAAGGATCCCCCGGCTCATCGATCGCGACGACGTCGGTCGGCTCGATGTGGAGGTCGCCGTCGGCATCCGCTCTGACCGTTCCGGTGATCTCGACCCACTGGCCGGTCGGGTACTCGTTCGGGTCGACCGAGACCGGCAGGGTGGCGGTCTGCGCGTCGATCACGCAGTGCGTGATGATCAATCGGGTGAGGTTCACGCCGTCGTCGCCCGAGGATCCAGGCGTGACGAAGCCGGTGAGGGTGACCGCGGCCCCGTCGTAGGCGGTCGTGTTGGTCGCGGTGGCGAAGACGCTCGCCCAGTCGCCGATGCCGAAGGTCGTGGTGTCCGCGACGCCGAGAGCGACGGTGTCGGCGCCGGCGAAGAGCGCGGTCTGCTCCCCCGCGCGCGACATCGCCAGCTCGACCGACAGCGACGCCGGCGGCAGCACGAGGGCGGCGGCGACCACGCCCGTGGCGATCACCCCTCCGGTGACCGCGCCGACGGCGGCGAGGGTTCTGCGCGGGGAAGCGGCCGATGGCGGCGCATCATCCGCAGCATCCGCTCCGTGCCCGTGGTCGTGTCCGTGATCGCCCTCCTCGCCGAGGGGAAGCGCGAACGACCAGATCGCTCCGGCCAGGGTCACGACGGCCGCGGCACACGCGAACCACACCGACTCGGGGCTGATGTAGAGCGTCAGCCGCCCGGTGACGCCGAGACCGAGCGTGACGACGGCGATGACCGCGGCGAGGCCGACGCCGAGCCAGCGACTGCCCAGGGCGCGGGCGCGCGAAGAGGTGTGCTCAGACAAGGACGTTCACCCCGATCCCGATCGCGAAGGCCGCGGCCACCACCACGCCGACGATCCCGGCCAGGGTGCGCCCGGTGAAGGTCGTGCGCATGAGTGCGAGCATCTTGATGTCGACGAGAGGGCCGACCAGGAGGAAGGCGACCAGCGCGCCGGACGAGAAGGTCGACGCGAAGGAGAGAGCGAAGAAGGCATCCACGTTCGAGCAGATGGCGACCGTCATCGCGAGCACCATCATCGCGACGATCGAGAGCACCGGATTCGATCCGATCGCGAGCAGCATGTCGCGCGGGATCAGCACCTGCACGGCTCCGGCGAGCGCGGATCCGATCACGAGGGCGGGCATCACGGCGCGCAGCTCGACGAGGAACTGCGTGAGGCTGCGTCGCACGGGCGTGCCCGGCTCGTGGGTGACGCGGTCGCAGGTGTCGACGAAGCGCTGGGTGAGCAGGGAGTCCGGCGACGGGTGCCGGCTGTAGATCCAGCCGATGAGGTTCGCGATCAGGTAGCCGCCGACGAGGCGGGCGACGAGGATGCCGCCGTCCCAGCCGAATGCCGCATGCGTGGTGAGGATCACGATCGGATTCACGATCGGCGCGGCGATCAGGAAGGTGAGCGCCTCGGCCGGGGCGAGCCCGCGCATCATCAGGCCGCGCGCGAACGGCACGTTGCCGCACTCGCACACCGGGATCAGCATCCCGAGCAGCGACAGCACCGCCCGCCGCGCCCAGGCGCGCTTCGGCAGCCAGCGGTGGATGACGTCGGCCGGAAGCCAGACCTGCACCACGATCGACAGCAGCACGCCGAGGACCACGAACGGCAGCGCCTCGATGAGCACGCTCAGCGCGAGCGTGAGTCCGTCCTGCGCCCTGGTCGGGAGCGACGCGGGGAACAGCGACGGCAGGAAGCGATCCACGAGGAACAGCGCGGCGATGATCGCGACCCCGAGGCCGACGCCGACCCAGGCCGAGCGCGGAGAGCGCGTCGGGCGATGCGCGTGGGTGTGCCCCGGGCGGGTCGCCGTTCCTGCCGAGGGGCTCACGCGTTCGCTGCCCGTTCGGCGTCGCGCTTGTTCGTGCAGGGGGTGCACAGCCCGAAGATGTCGACCACGTGCGCGGCTTCGGTGAACCCGTGGAGCGCCGCGGTGCGATGCGCCCACTGCTCGACGTCCTTCGCCTCGATCTCGACGGTCAGCCCGCAGGAGCGGCAGATCAGATGGTGGTGGTGACCCTGGGTGGTGCAGGCGCGATAGAGCGCTTCCCCCTCGGGGCTCTGCAGCGAGTCGGCGTCTCCGGATGCCGCGAGCCCGGCGAGTGCGCGATACACGGTCGCGAGCCCGATCCCGGTGTTGTCCTCGCGCAGCGAGGCGTGCAGATTCTGCGCGCTCACGAAACCGCGCGCGTCGGCGAGTGCTTCGCGCACGCGTTCGCGCTGCCAGGTGTTCCGCTGAGCCATGCGACAAGTCTAGGCGGCGGGGGTTGACGAGGGCTGGGAGCGCGTGAACGGTCCCGGATGCCCTCCCGAGCCGGCGTGTTACGCCCCCGTCTGGGTGCTGGACCGAGCCGCCGGTATCGTTGCGGCATCCGAGACGAGGGAGTCCCGATGACCGGCTGGCGACTGCGCGAGTTCCACAATGACGATCTGGGCGGCATCCTCCACCTGTGGGAGGAGCTGAAGCGATCGGGGTCAGAGCCTGTGTACGACCTCAGCGAGGTGGTCGCGTCGTGCCAGAAGGACCACGCGATCGTCGCCGTGCACGGCGATGAGGTGATCGCGGCCGTGGTGGGACGTGCAGCGCACGATCAGGGCTGGGTGGTGTTCTTCGCCATCGACGACGCCTGGCGCGATCGCGGCATCGGCTCGGCCCTGCTCGCGGCCCTCGAGAAGAGCATGGCGCCGTACGGCCTCACCAAGCTGTCGGCCCTGATGCCCGAGGTCGAGACGCGTCTGGCCGCTTTCGACGCCCGTGGGTTCGAGCAGAAGCACCACCTGCGCTACTTCGAGCGGCGCATCCCCGTGCAGCGGCAGGAGCTCACGTCGCTCGCCGAGCTGGGCGGCCGCCAGATGCCGCGCGACCTCTGGGAATCCGTGTCGGGCATGCGTCGCGAGAAGGACATCCTCGAGCAGCGGCTGGTGCTGCCGCTCGCCGAGCAGGACCTCGCCGAGAGCTTCGGCGTCGTGCCCCCGCGTGCGGTGGTGCTGTTCGGCCCTCCCGGCACCGGCAAGACCACGTTCGCCAAGGCCATCGCCTCGCGGCTCGAGTGGTCGTTCGTCGAGGTGTTCCCCTCCCGCCTCGCCGCCGATCCGCAGGGACTCGCCGGCGCACTCCGCGAAACCTTCACCAAGATCTCCGAGCTCGAGCACGCCGTGGTCTTCATCGACGAGGTGGAAGAGATCGCGGCGCAGCGCTCCGGCGAGCCGCCCTCCCCGCTGCAGGGCGTGACGAATGAGCTGCTGAAGATCATCCCCGCGTTCCGCGAGCAGCCCGGCCGCCTTCTCGTGTGCGCGACGAACTTCATCCGCGCCCTCGACAGCGCATTCCTGCGTCACGGACGCTTCGACTACGTGATCCCGATCGGCCTGCCCGACCGTGCCGCCCGAGCCTCGATCTGGCGGCGCTACATCCCGGACGTCACCCGGGACGCCGTCGATGTCGAGGCTCTCGTGCAGCGCACCGAGGGATTCTCGCCGGCCGACATCGAGTTCGCCGCGCGCAGCGCCTCCCAGCGTGCGTTCGAAGCCGCCGTCGGCTCGCGGCTGCCGGGGGCCGAGGGCACGGCAGCGGATGCCGCCGGCCCGAGCACCGAGGACTACCTCGAAGCCATCGCCGGCACGCGCACGACGGTCTCCGCGGAGACGGCAGCCCAGTTCCTCGAGGACATCGAGGCGCTCGCGCGGGTGTGAGCGGCGGCATCCGCCGGTGACCCGACGATTCGTTTTCACAACCACCACACGAAGGATGGCTCACTGCTCGACGAAGGCGGCGTCGCCGCAAAGGCGATCAGGGCCAGCCTCAGACCTTCGAGCCCATGCCGGTTCCGAGGGAAGCGCCTGTGGTGGCAGAAGACGACTCCGCTGTGCTCAGGGGTGCGATGCATGGCGAGCGCAAAGGTATTCACATCCTCGGTGATCACGAGCCGATGCTCATCGGTGGCGACCTGGAGGACGGTCGCGTCGGGGACACCGCGAAGATCCTCCCGCTCGACGACCGCTACGGCGTCGATGCCCCCGTCGCGAAGCGCGTCGGCCAACCAGGCCGGGTAGTGCTCGTCGAGGAGGAATCGGACGTCAGGCGGCATCAATCGCGCGGCGCCTCTCCCAGGCCGCGAGCGCCTCGTCCTGGGCAGTGCGATGCCGCTCGATCACGCCGTCGATCTCAGCCCGAAAGTCCGCCCAGTAGCTCAGAGCAGCCTCGATCGACCGCTCCGGCAACCCGAGAACCTCCGCCAACTCCGG
Source organism: Microbacterium luteolum (assembly GCF_039533965.1). Taxonomy (NCBI): domain Bacteria; kingdom Bacillati; phylum Actinomycetota; class Actinomycetes; order Micrococcales; family Microbacteriaceae; genus Microbacterium; species Microbacterium luteolum. Next base: position 2,827,949 of record NZ_BAAAUN010000001.1, on the reverse strand, counting down.
AACCCTGCGCCTCTCCGGTTCGTGCGCCAGCCATGCTTCCGCGATGGTCCACACCTCGGGTCCGTCGACGAGTCGCGCGCGCCGCTCACCGGTCTCGATCGTGACGAACCGGATGCCGGTGTGCACCTGCATCCTCAACCACTCTTCGACGGCGCTGTTGATGACCCCGGACTTCGTCTGACCGGTGAGGTGCACGTATCGGGTCAGGGCATCGTGGACAGGCTCACTGAAGCGAACGTTCGTGGGAGCTACCATGCACTACAGTGTAGCAACTCGCCGCACGCATAGCGATATTCTCGCCGCGCGCAGGCCCGCAGCGGTCAGGCCACGCGCCGCACGCGGGCCCTGGCCCGCTGCACGATCCAGCACACGACGTAGATCGTGAACGACAGGGTCGTGATGTACGGACTCACCGGGAGGGTGCCGGCGAGCGCGAGCAGGATGCCGCCGACCGCCGACACGAAGCCGAACAGTGCGGCGAGGAACGGAACGGCCACGGGCCCGGCGGTGATCCGCATCGCCGCGGCGGCGGGCGTCACGAGCAGCGCCATGACGAGCAGGGCGCCGATGATGTGCACGCTCACCGCGACGATGAGTCCGAGCAGCACCATGAAGATCAGGCTCACGGCGCGGGTGGGCACTCCGCGCGCGGCGGCCGACTCGGGGTCGAGCGAGTCGAAGCGCAGCGGGTTCCACATCACGAGCAGCCCAAGCAGCACGACGATGCTGATGCCGATCAGCCAGCCGAGGTCGGGGCTCGAGACCGACACGATCTGCCCGGTCAACAGGCTGAAACGGTTGGCGCTCCGCCCGTCGTACAGGGAGAGGAACAGGATGCCGAGGCCGAGGCCGAACGGCATGAGCACGCCCACGATCGAGTTGCGGTCCCTGGCCTTCGCGCCGAGGACGCCGATGAGGATCGCCGCCACGAGCGCCCCGCCGAGCGACCCTGCGACGACGCTGCCGCCGAAGAGCAGGGCGGCGGCCGCTCCGGCGAACGACAGTTCGCTCACGCCGTGCACGGCGAACGCGAGATCCCGCTGCATCACGAAGACGCCGATCAACCCTCCGACGATGCCGAGCACGGCGCCGGCGATGATCGAGTTCGCGAGCAGGGCCACGAGCTCGCCGTAGTCCTGGAAGGAGAAGACGTCGCTCCAGTCGACCATCGGCACGAGGCCCGCCGATGCGATCATGCGTCTCCTCCGTGCTCGTGGTCGCCGTGGTCGTGGTGCGGCTCGGCATCCGGAACGCCCACGACCACCAGGCGGTCGCCGGCGCGCAGGACGAACACCGGGGTGCCGTAGAGGTCGGTGAGCACGCGCGTCTGCAGCACCTCTTCCGGGGTGCCGAGCAGGAACCGTCCTCCTGCGATGTACAGGATCCGGTCGACGCGGTTGAGGATCGGGTTGATGTCGTGCGTGACGAACAGCACCGCAGCTTTTCGCTCGCGCCGCTGCCGGTCGATGATGTCGGTCACGCCGACCTGGTTCGCGAGGTCGAGGTTCGACAGCGGCTCGTCGCACAGGAGCAGCGACGGCTCATCGGCGAGCGCCTGGCCGACGCGCAGCCGCTGCTGCTCGCCGCCGGAGAGCAGACCGACGCGACGGTCGGCGAAGTGCGCGGCGCCCACGGCCTCGAGCAGGCGATCGACCTTGGCCCGGTCGCCGCGATGCGGGACGGGGAATCCGAAGCGACTCCCCTGCACGCCGAGCGCCACCAGGTCTCGCGCCCGCATGCTCGTGTCGGGCGCGAGGGAACGCTGCTGCGGGATGTACCCGATGCGCGCGTTGCCGCGGTGCACGGGCTCCCCCGCGACGGCGATCGTTCCCGACGACAGAGGCTGCAGACCCAGGATGCTGCGCAGCAGTGTGGTCTTGCCCGAACCGGAGGGGCCGAGCACGGCGATGAACTCCCCGGGCTCCACGGTCAGGTCGAGCCCGGACCACAGCTCACGGTCTCCGCGGTGGAGGGCGGCGCCGGAGATCTCCAGCACCGGGCGGTCGCCCGAGGCGTCGGTTCCCTGTCGACGGGGCGCCGTCACGGCTGGACGGCGGCGGCGAGGCTCTTGATCGCGTCACGCATCCACTCAGAGTACGACGATCCGTCCTCCAGGAGCTCGGTGAAGGCGACAACCGGGATGCCGGCATCCTTCGCGGCCGTCTCCACGCGATCCGTCTCGGCGCCCCCGGTCTGCGCGTTGGTGAGCAGCGCGGTCACCTCGCCGCTGTCGATGACGTTCAGCGCATCGAGCAGGACGGCCGGGGCGACATCCGTACCCTCCTCGACGGACTCGGCGAACCCTTCGGGCGTGACGTCAGTCAGGCCGGCGGCCGCCGCGAGGTAGCCGGGAAGCGGCTCGGTGATGAAGACGTTCGCACCGGCGGCATCCGTCTTGATCGTCTCGAGGTCGGTCTCGAACCCCTCCAGGTCGGCGACGATCTCGTCCGCCGCGGCGGTGAAGTCGGCCTTGCCCTCGGGGTCGAGCTCCGCAAGGTCGGCAGCGATGTCCTCCACGACATGGATCATCGTGTGCGGGTCGAACCACACGTGCTCGTTGAAGCCCTCGATGTGGTTGTGGCCCTCGTGACCCTCTTCGCCCTCGGCGTGGTCGTGGTCGTGCTCCTCCGCGTCGGCCTCGCCCTCTTCATGGCCCTCATTGCCGGGGAAGTCGTGCGAGAACTCGACGGCGGTGAGCACCTCGGCATCCGAGCCGTCGAGCAGATCGTCGATGAAGGCGTCGTAGCCGCCGCCGTTCTCGATCACGAGGTCGGCCTTCTGCACGGTCAGTCGATCGCGCGCGGTGGCCTCGTAGGAATGCGGATCCTGGGTCACGGAGTTGATGATCGAGGAGACCTCGACGCGGTCGCCGCCGATCTGCGCCGCGAGGGAACCGTAGACGTTGGTGCTCGCGACGACCTGGACCTTGCCGTCGTCGCCCTCTCCCGCAGCAGGAGTGGAGCAGCCGGCGAGCCCGAGGGCGGCGACGGATGCGAGGGCGAGAGCGAGCACGGGCTTCTTCATGATCTCACTCTAAACGCTAATGAGAACCATTATCAAATCGGTATCCGGTCGTCGCGAGCTGCGGTTTGCAGGTCCGTTTCACGGATGCAGGTCGAAAGAACAGATTTCGACCTGCATCCGTGAAGACGACCTGCAGATGGCGCGAGCGGCGGTCAGCCGACGAGCCCCGCCGGTGCGATCCAGACCGTGTGCTCCCCCGGCACGGCGCCGTCGACGACGGCACCGAGCACGACGTCCGCGGCATCCGTCCCGAGGTCGAAGGGCTCGGTTCCGAAGTTCGTCACGACCTGCCAGCCGTTGGGGCGGGCGAAGCGCAGCACATCATCGCGTCCGGTCTCGACCCACTCCAGCCGCTCGTCGGCCTGCAGCAGGTGCCGCAGCCGCAGAGCCTCCCGGTAGAGCGAGAGCGTCGACGACGGGTCCGCCGCCTCGACGTCGACCGCGTACTCCGCGAACCATGACGGCTGCGGCAGGTGCGCGTCGCCAGCGCCGAAACCGAAGGAGGAGCCGGATGCCGTCCACGGCAGCGGCACGCGGCATCCGTCCCGCCCGAGCCCGTCGAAGGCCTCCTCCCGCAGGAACGCCGGATCCTGGCGCTGCTCCGGAGTGATCTGGGCAACCTCGTGCAGACCGAGCTCCTCGCCCTGGTACAGGTACGTGCTGCCGGGGAGCCCGAGCAGCAGCAGGGTCGCGGCGTGCGCACGGCGCAGCCCGCCCTCGCGATCGAGCTGGTCGGCCGGACCGCCCGCAGCTACCCACTCGGTGCCCTGCTTCACCGCGCGCCCGCGCAGCGACGGCAGCCCGTAGCGCGTGGCGTGCCGGGTCACGTCGTGGTTCGACAGCACCCAGGTCGTCGACGAACCGCTCGCCTGCGCCTGCTGAAGGTTCTCGGTGATGACCTCGCGGAAGTCCCCTGCAGAGAACTCCGCGACGAGCAGGTCGAAGTTGAACGCCTGCCCCAGGCCCTCGGCCGACGCATACCGCGCGCGGCGCTCGGGAGTCTCCACCCAGGCCTCGGCGACCGCCGTGCGCGGCGGGTCGTACTCGTTGAACACCGCACGCCACTCGGCGTAGATCTCGTGCACCTCGTCGCGATCGAGCAGCGGATGCCGTCCCGACGTGCGGTCCATCGCGTCGAGCTCGGCCTGACTCGGCAGCGGCTCCGTCAGGTCCTTCGTCAGCATGTGGGCGACGTCGATGCGGAACCCGTCGACTCCGCGGTCCGACCAGAACCGCAGCGTCTTCAGGAAGTCAGCGCGCACCTCGGGGTGGTCCCAGTTCAGGTCGGGCTGTTCCACCGCGAAGCTGTGCAGGTACCACTGGCCGTCTGCGACGCGCTCCCACGCGCTGCCGCCGAACGCCGCGCCCCAGTCCGTCGGGGGCTCGGAGCCGTCGGGCCCTGCGCCCTCGCGGAAGATGTAGCGCTCACGGGCGGCCGAACCGCGACCCGCGGCGAGCGCCTCCTGGAACCACTCATGCAGGTCGGAGCTGTGGTTCGGGACGATGTCGACGACGACCCGGATGCCGCGGGCATGCAGCGCCTCGACCATCGCGTCGAAGTCGTCGAGCGTGCCGAGTCGGGGATCGACGTTGCGGTAGTCGGCCACGTCATAGCCGCCGTCGGCAAGCGCCGAGGGGTAGAACGGGCTGAGCCAGACCGCGTCGATGCCGAGCTGTGCGAGGTAGTCGGCGCGGGAGACGATGCCGGGGATGTCGCCCAGCCCGTCGCCGTTCGCGTCGGCGAAGCTCCGCGGATAGATCTGGTACACGGCGGCCTGCCGCCACCAGGCGGCGGTGTCGGCGTCGGTCGTGCGGGTCTCGACGGGAAGCACGTCGGTCATGAAGTGGGACTCCTTCTTTCTTGTTGCGGTCTGGTTGCCCTTCGACAGGCTCAGGGACCCACCGGTCGCTGAGCCTGTCGAAGCGAGACGAAACGCAGTCAGCCCTTGACGGCGCCCTGCGTCACGCCCTCCATGACGAAGCGCTGCGTGAACAGGTACGCCAGGATCGCGGGGGCCATCGCCATCAGGTACGAGGCGAACGAGACGTTGTAGTTGTTGCTGAACTGGGTCTGGAACAGGTTCTGCCGCACCGGCAGAGTCTGCATGGCCGGATCGGAGATGATCAACGATGGCATCATGAAGTCGTTCCAGGCGTAGAGGAAGGCGAAGATGCCGACCGTCGCGCTCATCGGGGCGAGCAGCGGGAAGATCAGCTGCCAGAACGTCTGCCAGGTGGTGGCACCGTCGATGCGCGCGCTCTCCTCCAGCTCGATGGGGATCGAGCGGAGGAACGCCGTGAACAGCAGCACGCTGAAGCTCAGCTGGAACATCGTGGCCAGGATGATCACGCCGAACGGGTTGTCGAGCCCGACCCGGCCGGTGAGCTGGATCTGCGGCAGCGCGACCACCGGGAACGGGATGAACATCGCGGCCAGCAGGTAGAAGAACGACCAGCGGAACAGCTTGCGGTCCCAGTTGCGCACGATCGCATACGAGGCGAACGCCGCGAGGATGATCGTTGCCGCGACCGTCCCGGCGGTGACGAGCAGTGAGATGCCTGCTCCGATCGGGAACTTGGTGAGGTTCCAGGCTTCGACGAACCCGTCGATGCTGAACGGCGCAGGCAGGGAGAAGGCGTTGCCGTCGACCGCCTGCCCCGTCGTCTTGAACGCCATCGAGATGGTGACGTACAGCGGGAGGAGCACGGTGACCGCGCACAGGATCAGGATGATCGTGCCCGACCAGTTGGGTCGCTCCATCCTGATGCGGGGCTTCTTGCCCGCGGTCTGGGTGGTGATGGTCTGCGTCGACATCAGAGTGCGTTCCTTCCGCGCGTCAGCGAGAGCTGGAGGAGCGAGATGAGGACGGCGACGATGAAGAAGATGGTCGCGTTGGCCATCTGGTAGGCGTAGTCGCCGCCGTTGAAGCCCGCGATGATCGTCATCGCGACGCTGCGGGTCGAGGTGCCGGGGCCGCCGTTGGTGAGGCCGACGATGATGTCGTAGGCGTTGAGGAAGCCCTTGAAGCCGAGGATCACGTTGATCACGACGTAGCCGGCGACCAGCGGGAGCGTGATGCGCAGAAGCTGCTGCCGCTTGTTGGCGCCGTCGATGCTCGCCGCCTCGTACACCTCGCCGGGCACCGACAGGAGTCCTGCGATGTAGATGAGGAGCGTCCCCGGCACGGCCTGCCACGCCGTCACGATGACGATCGCGACCCAGGCCAGGTCGGGATTGGCCAGCAGGCTCGTCTCGAGGAAGGGGATGCCGGTGGCAGCACCCGCGGCCGGGAGGGAGTTCGAGAACAGGAAGTTGAAGACGTAGGCGATGATGATGCCCGAGATCACCATCGGGATCACGAAGATCGTGCGCAGCCCGGTCTTGAAGCGGATGCGCGAGGTCAGTCCGACTGCGAGCAGGAAGGCGACCACGTTGACCACGATCACCGTGGCGATCGAGAAGCCGAACGTGAACAGGTAGCTCTGCAGGATGGACGGGTCGCTGAACATCGCGACGTAGTTGGTGAGCCCGTTGAAGCTCCACTCGCCGATGCCGATCGAGTCGGTGAAGCTGAAGAAGATGCCCATCACGGCCGGTACCGTGATCGCGAGCGTGAAGATCACGAGCGTCGGGAGCAGGAACAGGTAGTAGATCGGCTCCACGCGCGCGGTGCGACGGCGCAGGCCGCGAGTGCCTCCCGTGATGACCGACGTGGTGTCCGTCGAAGTGGCGGGCGGTTTCGTGATGCTGGGGACTGCCGGGTTCGGCAGCGCGGTGTTCGTCATGGCGTCGACTCCTCTGTCGTGCCGGATGCGGAATCCTGAGTGGTGGGTATTGGCGCGCGGAACGCGATCCGCGCCCAGTCGGCGTCCATCGTGCGGAGGGTGGACTCGGGCGATGCGCCGAGCACCATGGCCTGCGCGTAGTTGAACATCGGGAGCGTCTTCGGCACGAGAACCGACGGGCCCTGATAGATCTGGCCGTTGTCGTAGTACTCGATCATTCCCTCGACCCGCGGGTCGTCCGGCGCCGGAGCATCCGTCGTCGGGGTGAACCCGAGTTGCGAGGCGTTGTAGGCCTCGATGTTCTCGGGCAGATACAGATACTCCAAGAAGTCGCGCGCGGCATCCTGGTGATTCGATTCGACCGGGATCATCGCGGCGAGGTCCATGTTGACCCGCACGCCGAGATCGGCCGGGTCGTCGGTCATCGGCAGCGGGAAGGTTCCGAGTTCGAGGTCGGGCGCGGTCTTCTCGATCTCGCTGAACGCCCAGGGACCTTGGAGATACATGGCGGCCTCGCCCTTGCCGAAAGCGAGATTGCCGTCGCCGTAGCCGCGGCTCGCGGCATCCGAGTTGGTGTACTCGCTCGCCAGCTGCATCATGCGGTCCATCGGCTCGGCGAAGTCCTGCTGGAACGACACCGGGGCGTCGGGGCCGACCTCCGTGCCCTCCTCCGCCATCGCATCGAAGAAGTCGATGACGTCGACCGAGCCGCCGGCCGTGTAGTCGTACCAGCCCTGGGCGACGGTCCAGTCGTCCTTGAATGTCGCGTAGAACGGGTCGATGCCCGCATTCTTCAGCTGGTCGCAGACGGCGAGCAACTCGTCCCAGGTCTGCGGGACCTCGAGACCCTGCGCGTCGAAGATCTCCTTGTTGTAGATGACGGATGCCGCCATCACGGAGTACGGGAGCGCACTGGTGCGGCCCTCGCAGGAGCCGTACTGGTCCATGAGCGGCTGGAGGTCGTCGCGGATGCCGGCAGCGGCATCCGTCTCGGAGAGATCGGTGAGTGCGCAGCGCTGCACGAATCGCGCGATCTCGTAGTTGTAGTTGGCGAGCATGATGTCGGGCGGGTTGCCCCGCACGAAGCTGGCGGAGACGACGTCGACACCCGAGGTGTCGATCTCGACCTTCACCTCGTCCTGCGAGGAGTTGTACTCCGCGACGAGTTCGGTCATGAACTCGATGGCCTCGCGCTTGCTGAAGGTGAAGCGGATGGTCTCCGCCCCCGAGCCGGCCGCACAGCTCGTGAGTGCGGCTCCGACCAGCGTGAGCCCGAGGGCCCCCGCGATCATCCGCAACGCGCGTGTTCGTTTCTCAGACACCGTCGTCCTTTCGATCCGTAGATACGCTTACTAAATCTAGTGAGCGAATTTACTCTGTCGAGAGGTACTCTCTCATTGGCGCGACAGAAAGGTCAAGGGGCGTGACAGAAGTCTCGGCGGATCTCGGCACCGGGCGCGCAAGCGTCGGGGCGGTGCTCGACTTCGCCTGGGCGGCGGGCGAGTTCACGGCGACCGAGGTCATGGCCGGCACCTCGCTCACACGCTCCACGGCAATCGACGCCATGGACACGCTGCTCGACGCCGCGCTGCTGCGCGAGCTGCCGAACGCCCGCGCCGTCGGCAGCTACCGGTCCGGCCGTCCGGCACGCCGCTTCGCCCTCTCCCCCGATCTCGGCGTCGTCGTCGGCATCGATGCGGGCGACACCCACCTCGCGGTGACGGTCGCCGATCCGCTCGAGACGACGCTCGTGCACCACCGCGTCGAGGTCGACCCGACCCACTCTGCCGAGGAGCGGCGTGCGACGATCATCTCCGCCCTGGGCGCGGCGCTAGCGGAAGCCCGCGTGCCCCGCGAGCATGTTCTGGCCCTGTGCGTGGGAGTCGCCGCCCCGGTGGATCGCAACGGCATCTCGCCGCCGCATCCCGACGGCTTCTGGGAGCGGACCAACCCGGGGCTGGCCGAAGCCCTGCGCGACTGGGCGCCGGTCGTCGAGATCAAGAACGACGCGCAGCTGGCGGCCATCGCCGAGGGTGCCGTCGGAGCGGCGAGCGGATGCCGCGACTACGTCGCCCTGCTCGCGAGCGAGCGCTTCGGCGGCGGGGTGGTCGTGGACGGCCACGTCCTGCACGGTGCACACGGCGGCGTCGGCGAGGGCGTCGTGTTCGATCACATCATCGGCGTCGGTTCGGCGTTCGGGCTCTCCTACTCGGTGCGAAACCACGCGCAGGCCGCAGTCGACGCAGGCGAGATCGCCAGCGACAGCGCCGTCGGGCGCATCGTCGCGGCGGAGCGCATCGACCCCCGGCTCGTGCTGACCCTCGCCGCGTCAGGCGACGAGGACGCGATGCTCGTCACGGATCGCGTCGGCGCCACGGTCGCCCGCGTAGTGGGGGTGCTCGGCAGCATGTACGACCCGGCGCGCGTGATCGTGTGCGGGGCGGTCGCCGAGAGCGTCGAGCCCGTGCTCGCGGCAGCGCGTCGGATGCTCCCCGGAGAGCTGCACCTGCCGGCGCCGGAACTCCTGGCTTCGGAGCTCGGCGCCGAGGTCGTGTCGATCGGCGCCGTCGCCACCGCCCGCCGTGCCGCGCGCGAGCAGGCGGTGCCGAGGCTCGCGGAGCAGCGTCTCCGCGTGCGCGCGTAGCGCGGCATCCGGCCTTGCCGTCAGCGCACCGCGCGGCAGGCGAGATGCAGCGCCAGCCGGACCTCGGGATCGCCCATGTCCACGCCGAGCAGCTCCTGCGCGCGATGCACGCGACTCGCGACGGTGTTGCGGTGGAGGCCGAGAGCGGCCGCGGTCGGGGCGAGAGCCGACTCATGATCCAGGTACGCCGACAGGGTGGTGAGCAGCTCGCCGCGACCCTCCTGCAACGGCGCGAGGAGCGACTGCGCCGCCGGGACGAACGTGTCGTTGCCGGTCCACGCGAGCAGGAGCCGCTCGAGCCCGAGTCCGTCGACACGGACGAACCAGCTCGTGGTCGAGCGGTTCACCGCGATCTTCGACGCGTCTGACGCCTCGCTCAACGACGTCGTGAGTCCCGCGGAGCCGTTCGCCACCGAGCCGACGCCGGTCGCGACGTTGAACGAGCGACGGGCGGCGACATGCAACTCTCGCAACGACGCGACGTGCTGCTCGATCTGGGGCGGTGCCGGCGGATCCGTGAAGGTCAACCATCCCGTCACGCCTCGACCACTCGTGGTCGCGTGCGAGTCGACGGAGATGCGGCCGAGCTCGCCGATGACGAACCGGAGGAGCTGCAGGGTGTCGACGCGGGTGCGCCCGATGATGCGGAACCCGAGGTGGTACCCGCTCGTGCGCCATCCGCGCTCGAGCATGCGGCGCTCCACATCGAGATCCGGGGTGCCGCGCAGATCGACGAAATCGCGGAGGACTCCCGACGACACCGACGCGTCGTTGACCTCGTTGACCTCATCGATCAGGATGCGGGCGGCGACGGCGGGCATCGCCACCTCGGCGGCGACCGCGAGCGCCCCGACCTGCCGCTCGTCGAGCCCCTCGCCGAAGAACGCGAGCCGCAGCCCTTCTCTGCTGGGGCTGTCGACACGCACGGATGCTGCGGAGCCGGCGGGCACGCGCACGATGTCGAGCCACGGAGTGAAGTCGATGGAGGCGTGCACATCGGGAGCCAGCGCACCCCCGGATTCGAGGAGCACGCCCTCGGCATCGAGCAGGGCGACTCCGTGCCGCACGCTCGAGGAGAGATGCCGCAGCAGATCGGTGAGGCTGTCGGCGTGGTACTCGATCGACTGCGCCACCTTCCGCACGTAGTGCAGAGCCAGAGCGTCCCGCGCCTCGACGAGCTGCCAGCAGGCCTTCGCGAGCTGGATGGGGCGATCGACGTGCAGCACCGTGAACCCGAGCCGCTCGGCGAGCGCACGGGTACCGGCACCGAAGGCATCCGCCCGCGGCACGGCGAGCGCTCGGAATCCACGATCACGCGTGCGGCGGATGAGCGCGTCCTGCTGCCAGGAACGATCGGGCGGCGATTCCGTGAGGACCACGAGGCGTCCGGTCCCGTCGGAGGGGAGCCGCGTCTCGTCCGACTCCACGACGACGCCCGTCCACTCGACATCCTCCGGCCCGGCGATCGCACGCACGCCGCCGTTCTCTGGGTGCGCGAGCAGAGCACTCAGCAGGAGCGCGTCGGTCATCTCGGTCCGTCCAGTTCAGCCAGCCCGTACGCGGAGGGGACCACATGGCGGAGGCGCTCGGCGGATTGCGACCACCACTCCGGTCCGTCCAGGTGGGCCACGGCGACGTATCGCCCCATCGACAGGTGCGGAACCTCCAGGATGTCGCGCGAGATCGCGTCGAGCACGACGACCAGATCGGGGGCCGCGGCTTCGAGCCTGCCGTCGGTCATCAGCGCGAGGCTCTCGGACCGGGCGACGAGCCGGTGCACCTCTCCCGCGCTCCCTTCGATGCCGAAGACGGTCACATGCGGGTCCCGCTCGTCGATCTCGATCGCGGTGATGCGCCCCTCCGCGAGCAGGCGTCCACCCAGCGCCCCCGCGAGATCGCCGAGCGGTCCGGTCGCTGCGGAGAGGAAGGCCTGCCCCAGTTTCAGCGCGTGCGCGGCATTGCCGACGACCGAGTGTTCGCGCAGGTCTTCGACGGTGAAGCCCGCGAAGACCATGCCTCCGGCGCCGCCCGCCTGGACCGTCGCCGCTCGCACGATGCGTTCGATGTCGATCGCCCGGTCGGTCTCGACGAGGGCCACGCCGCCGGCGCCCGTGTCGCAGGTGACGATGATGTTCGGCACGCCGTCGACCAGGAGCGACATCTGATCGAGTGCCGGGACCGCGCGGCCGGTCAGATCGGCGTCGACGATCATCCGTTCGCCGGCCAGTGTGAAAGGCGCGAGGCCGTTGAGGCCTCCGCCCTCGAGCGAGCAGACGACCGGCACGTGATGGCCCAGCCAGCGCTCCGCCGCGGCGATCAGCCGTGCGAAGGGATCGGCTCCCGGGAGCCGTTCGCCGAGGAGGATGGTCGAGCCGACGAAGGCTGCCCCGAGGACCGGGAGGTCAGGATCCAGGTCATCGACGTCGTGCAGCGTGATCGGCCAGTCCGGGGAGTCCCTCAGCACGAGCTCGAGCATCGTCGTGCCCCCGCCGCCACCGGAGCCGAGCAGCGCGAACCCGGCTGCCAGCGGGGGGAGGCTGTCGAGCTCGAGGGTGACCGGCATGGCCTCAGCCTAGGCTCGCCGCTCCCCCGCTGTCTCCACCGGGGAGAAGGGCTCGGTCAGCCCGAATGCCGTCGGCCCGAACGCCTGCAGGGCCTCGGGCGTGCGCATCATCTCGGGTGTCGAAATACCGAGCACACGCACCCTCTGCCCGTAGCGCAGACCCTCGGTCGTGATGGGTTCGGCGGACTCGTGGTCGACCACGCAGATGAGGTCGGGCACGATGGCGACGACCTCGCCGTTGCGGCGCGCGATGAGGTTCTCGTTCTGGAACGAGATCTCGAGTCGATCATCGCTCGTGGGATCGGATGCCGAGACGATGGCAGTCCCTCTGGCGAACCCCTCGGTCGTGCGGCGCTCCACGTCGGTGACCTTCCCGACGAACAGCTCGCGCACATGCGGGTAGAGGGTCGTAGAGAGCGTCTCCGCGATGGCTTCGAAAGGCGATCGATGTGCCTCTCTGGCCAGGCGGATCGTCCGCCCCAGCGCGAGCGCCATCGAGATCGTGCGCGGGACCGCCGTGCGCTTCACATCCGCGCCCGACATCGCGTACTCCGCGATGTGCCCGACGCCCCCGAGCCTGATGGTGATCCCCCGCGCCAGCCATTCCATCTGCCGGTCGTCGTCACCGGTGTCGATGATCACGCGCTCGCCCCGCTCGCCGGCGAGGGCGAGAGGGGAGCCGTGCACGCCGTAGACGGCGAAGGTCTCCATCGAGAGCTCGGGGAACGCGCGCCCCATCCCGTCGGCGTCGACGACCGGAAGGCCCGTCTCGGCGGCCACCATGAGCGGGATCATCGAGTTGATGCCCCCGCATTCGATCGGCATCGTCGCATCGGCCGTCCGCCCGAGGTGCTCCTCGAGCGTGCGCAGGGCGAGCGTGGCCTCGAAGCCCGCCGGGATCTTCTCGATCATCACGGTCGGCGCCCCCATCTGCGCCGTTGGGATCACGAACATGTCGTCGGTCAGATCCTCCGGGTCGAGGATCGTGATGGACCGATCGCCGAGGACCTGTTCGACGAGCATCTTGCCGATATACGGATCGCCGCCGCCGCCGGTTCCGAGGAGCGTGGCCCCACGGGCGAGATCGGGCAGGTCCGCGCTGGTCAGCTGCCAGCTCACGCGGCATCCTCTTCGGCGATGGTCTCGACCCGACCGTCGAAGCGGTGGGAAGGGAGGTCGTACCCGAAGTAGCCGGGCCCGACCATGGCCAGCGCGGCAGCCCCGTGCCAGCGCTCGTCGCTCGGCGCGGCGATGACGCGCACCCGCTGGCCGTACCGCAGCCCCTCCGTCGTGATCGGCTCCCCCGAGTCGTGATCGAGCACGATGATGAGGTCCGGTGTCGTCACGAGGGTCTGTCCGTCGAGCGTCGCGATGAGGTGTTCGTTCTGGAACGACAGTTCGAGCGCCGAGTCGACACCCTCGATCCTCGCCCTCCCGCGGGCGAAGCCCGTCGTGGTCGCGCGCTCGACGTCGACGACCTTGCCGTCGAAGAGCTCGCGTCCGCCGAGAAGGGCGACCACCTGCGCGACCGGATCCGTCTTGGCCTCCCGAGCCGAGTCGATGCCCTCACCGATCTCGCGGCACAGCGACAGGGAGTCCGCGACCAGGGCCTCGCGCGCCTGTGCCCCCGACATCCGGAAACCGGAGATCATCACGGAACACCCCATCTCCACGCAGGCGACCCGCGCGATGCGCTCGGTCCAGCTGTTGTCGACGGTGTTCAGCACGCCCACGTTGCCCTTCTCGTCGCTGAACGCGAGAGGCGACGCATCGATGCCGTACAGGGTCGGCAGCACCATCTGGAGCTCGGGGAACGCGCGGCCCATGCCGTCGCCGTCGATGAGCGGCAGACCGAGCGCGGCGGCCGCGGCGATCGGGATCGTCGAGTTGACGCCGCCGACCTCCGCGCACGCGATGTGCGTGACGGCGCGGCCGAGGGCCGCTCCCAGCGCCCGCACGGGGGCTGTGACCTCGTCGAGACTCGGGAGCTTCTCGACCATCACCGTGGGTGCACCCATCATCGCTACTGTCAGGACCAGCGCGTCATCCGGCACCTCGTCGAGCGAGACGACCGTGACGTCGCCGTGGAGGCGCAGCGCCTGCGAGGCGAGCAGGGCTCCGATGTACGGATCGCCGCCGCCGCCGGTGCCGAGCACGGCTGCTCCGCGGGCGAGTCCCGGGATGACGTCGCGGGTGATCGTCCAGCTCATCGCACACCGCCCATGTCGAGGTCGCCGACGGCCTTGACCCGAATGCGGGTGGCGTTGCCGGGGAGATACGGGATCGGGACCTCGTCGAAGTCGACGATCTCGACCGAGGCGGGGAAGGCACCGGCGGCGATGGCCTTGTCGACGGCCTCCGCCCGCACCGCGGCGATCGCCTCCTCCCGGCGACCGGGCTCGATCGCGTAGACCTTGTCGATCTCGCCGCCGACCTGCGCGATGGAGGCGCCGATCGCGTTCGCGACCGCGTAGTTCTCGGGGCGCTGCGCGGCGCCGAAGATCGGGAGCTCCCCCGAGACGAGGATCGAGCCGCCGCCGACGGCCACCACCGGGATCGGTTCGGGCGAGGTGCGCATGCGGTCCACCGCCTCCGCGACCCGCTCGCCGATCCGGTTCAGGACCCGTTCGACGAACGCGTCATCGAGGTGGGCGACCTTCGAGGCGTCGCCGATGTCGGCGCGACCGGCCGCGACGGCGATGTCGGTCGCGGTGAGCGTCGACCCGCCGAACACGAGCGCCTCGGTCGTGAGCCGGTAGCCCACGGATTCGGGCCCGACCTCGCCGGTCTCCTCGTTCACGATGGACCCGCCGCCGATTCCGATCGACAGCACGTCCGGCATCCGGAAGTTGGTGCGGATGCCGGCCACCTTCACCTCGTTCGCCGTCTCGCGGGGGAAGCCGTTGATGAGCAGGCCGATGTCGGTGGTCGTGCCGCCGATGTCGACGACGGCGCACGTCGCGAGACCGCTGGTCAGTGCCGCGCCGCGCATCGAGTTCGTCGGGCCGGACGCGAAGGTCGCGACCGGGTACAGGCGCACGTAGTCCTCGTCCATGAGCGTTCCGTCGTTCTGGCTGAGGAAGATCGGCGCCTGGATGCCCTGCCTGCGCACCGCAGCCGTCAGGCCGTCGACGATCTCGGATGCGAGCTCGCGGAGCGCGGCGTTGATGATCGTGGCGTTCTCCCGCTCGAGCAGTCCGATCCGGCCGATCTCGTGCGAGAGGGAGATCGCCACATCGTCGCCGAGCTCTTCGGCGATGATCCGCGCCGCCTCGACTTCGAGGTCGTGGTTGACGGGGCTGAAGACGGACGAGATCGCGACGGAGCGGATGCCGTTGGCACGCATGTCGGCGGCGTGCTCGCGGAGTTCGTCCGGATCGAGCGGAGAGATCGGCCGCCCGTCGAACTCGTAGCCGCCGTGTGCGAGGTAGCTCCGGCCCTGGATCGCCTCGACGAGACCGGCGGGCCAGTCGACGAGCGGCGGGAGGGCCTTCGTGGCGGGCAGCCCGAGACGCAGCGCCGCGGTTGGTGCGAGACGCTTGGCCTCGACGAGGGCGTTGATGAAGTGGGTCGTGCCGATCATCACGGCGGAGATGTTCTCGCCGTCGAAGTGGTGGCCGGAGCGCAGGGCGTCGATCGCCTGGACGATGCCGGTCGTCACGTCCTCGGTCGTCGCGTGCTTCACCGCCGCCAGCGTGTGCGTGCCGTCCATGAGGACGGCATCGGTGTTGGTTCCGCCGACATCGATTCCGATGTGCATGTGGGTGGTTCTCTTTCTGTCGCTGCTTTTGCTTCTGTTACGTCTGTAGCGGGGAGTCAGTTGGTGGCGCCGAGACCGGGTACCGCGTCGGGGGCGGCATCCGTCTCGAGTTCGGGCTGCGCCGTGCGAGCCGTGCCGACGCCGCGCACCCAGCCGAGCTTGCCCGCGATGACGTACAGGACCATCGAGAGGATCAGCGACAGCACGGGAGGGATGCCCCACGTGATGACGTAGCCGGCGACCGCCGACACGAGCCAGATCACGAGTGTGGCCGGGACGATGCGCGGTGCCGTCTCGGGAAGGCGGCCGGTCTCCCTGCTCGCATCGAGCTCGGGACGCCAGCGGCGCACGATGAAGTACTCGGCGACCATGATGCCCGCGATCGGGGGGAACGCCACTCCGAGGATGATGAGGAAGCCCGCGAACTGACCGAGGATGCCGACGGCGGCGAGCACCGAGCCGACGACACCGAGGACGATCGTCGTGGTGACGCGGTGGAGGTTCTTGTTGAACGCGGTGGAGATGAAGTTGACGAGTCCGAGCGTCGACGAGTAGAGGTTCCAGTCGTTGATCTTCAGGGTTCCTGTGATCACGATGATCAGGCCCACGAAGCCGATCGACGAAGTGACGATCGCGACGATGTTGCCCGAAGCAGCGGCGTGCGCCAGGAGTACGCCGGCGAGGCCGATCACGAACTCGCCCAGAGAGACGCCGACGACGGTCTGCTTGATCACGTCGGCACGGGACCGGTTGAAGCGCGTCATGTCGGCGGTGATGATCGCGCCGACGATGAGACCGCCGGCGACGATGCCGGTCCCCGCCCACACGCTCATGGTCGGGCCGGGAGCGGGTCCGGTGAGCAGCTCGCCCAGGTCGTGATCGACGAGTTCGCTGATCACCGACCACCCGACGAGGACCAGGAACAGCGGCACGGTGATGTTCGCCAGCCACTGCATGCCCTTGAATCCGAAGGCGACGATCGCGGTGACCGCGAGGCCGAAGAGCAGGCTCCACGCCCAGATCGGCAGGGCGCCGGGCATGAGGGCATCGAGCGACTCGGCGGAGATCGCGCTCTGGATGCCGAACCACCCGATCAGGCTGATGCCGATCGCGAGCCCGACGAGGGAGGCGCCGACCTCTCCGAATCCGGTCCATCGGGCCAGGAGGGCCGTGTTGAGCCCTTCCTTCTGACCGATGATGCCGACGATGCACATGATCACTTCGAGGATGATCGAGCCGAGGAGGAGTGCGAGGAAGGCCTCGCCGAACGTCATGCTGTAGCCGAGCGTGGCGCCCAGCAGGAACTGCGAGAGAGCGGAGACCTGACCGAATCGCTGAACCGCGATCCCGAACCAGGGCTTCTGCGCTTCCGGACGGACGCGACTGAGGGCGAAATCGTCGGCGTGTGCCGTGGTGGCCATGGTGTTCTCCAGAGTCATGTGGACGGGTTCCGGCCACGGTATCCGCGCAGCCAGCACACAGGAACATGCAGAGTGCACTGATTCTCATGAGAGATGTGCACACCGCATAAGCGTCACTCTGCGGGGGCGTCACAGAATGGAGGCATGTCAGCGCACACCACGGAATCGTTCGACGCCCGCCTCCACGATCGGACGATCGTCCTCATCGGGGGCGGCTCCGGGATCGGCCTCGAGGTCGCGCGACGATCCCTCACCCTCGGAGCCGAGGTCGTGCTGGGCGGGCGCACGCCGAGCCGGCTCGAGGCCGCGGTCGCCGAACTCGGGCCGCGAGCCCGCTGGAGCACGGTCGACACCTCCGACGAGGAGTCGATCACCCGCTTCTTCGCCGACGTCCCGACCGTCGACGGCATCTTCACCACCGCGGCCGACTATGTCGTCGGGTCGATGCGAGACCTGGATCCGCAGGCGGCCACTTCCCCCTTCGAGTCCAAGTTCTGGGGGCAGTATCGGGTCGTGCACGCCGCCCTGGACCTGCTCTCCCCCGAGGCCTCGATCGTCCTGATGTCCGGAGCGGCGAGCGTGCGCCCGCCCGCCGCCGCGCCCGCGTACGTCGCTGCCAACGCGGCGATCGAAGGCCTCGCGCGCGGCCTGGCCGTCGAACTCGCACCGGTCCGCGTCAACGCGGTGTCGCCCGGGACGATCGACGGCAACCTCTGGGCGAACCGCGACGAGGCGGCCCGCGAGACCGCCTTCGCGCAGTTCAGCGCCGATACCCTGCTCGGTCGCCCCGGCACCGAAGGCGAAGTGGCGGATGCCGTCATCCACCTGTTCGTCAACGGCTACACGACCGGCTCGACGCTCTACGTCGACGGCGGGTATTCGCTGCGCTGAAGGCTGGCGCGGCTGACTCGACGGATCAATCATGGGTCGTCGACTGACGTGATCCGGACCTGCCGCAGCCGGTCCCTGCAAACTCTCGAGCTTCAAATACGCCAGCGCGCACAGGACCGCGAAATCCGCGGAATCCTACGACTCCTGAGGCGCTGCTGACCACTACGCTGGGCGGCATGAAGCATATCGCCACTGGAATCCTCCTCGTTGGCGCATTGGCAACCATCCTCGTCGGGTGCAGCGGCACATCAGGATCCGATGCCGCTGCGGAGAAGTTGCCCAACGTTGCAGCATGCAAAGACTTCGCCGCCCTCACCCTGGACCTGGACAATCGAGTCGCAGAGAATGACGTTCTCCTGGAACCGCTCGCGGACCTGAACGCCGAGTTCGACACGATCGCCCTCTCCGCCGACGGCGACGTGAAGACGCGGATGATGGCAGTCGAGGAGGCCATCCCCGACCCCCCTCACATGGTGGTGTTCGGAGACAACCGTGAGGTCTACAACGACGCAATCGACGCCGTCTCTCGCGCCTGCACTGCCGCAGATGCCGAGGTAACCGTCACGCCTCTTACGCACGGCGTCGGCTGAGTCTCTGGCGCTAACTGTCGCCAAACAGCCAACAAGAAGGGTTGCCATTTCGCGCACACTTCGTCTCTGAGTCTGCTATCTGGCCGCGCACGGAGCGAAGGCGATCTGATGGGGGGGGAGGATCCGCAGGATTCCCTCCTCCAGAGCGCATGTGGCCCTCCGGTTCGGGAGCGCGATGGCGCTGCGAAGTATCAGTTGCGACCCACTTCAAGTGAGTCGAACACTCCCGTCGCCAGCGACGAGCGATTCGGGCGGGCTTCGCCGATCGGAGCCGGGCTGGCGATGCGTACGGCGCCACCGCGCTCAGTCGAAGAGGCTGCGGACTTGACGTCGCAGATCAAATCGCGTGCATTGCCTTGACAACACTCGCGGCGGCATGCCGAAAACTCAGGCAGATGCACCAGTAGATTCCAGAGCGCCGACTCTTTGATTGTCAGGGCAGTGGACGGACGTTGTCGATCCGGTACGCGTCCCCGTCGGGAACAAGTTCAAAGTCGTCTGCGATATACCCCAGATCGATCAGACGCCCCCGAATCTGATCAGTGAACGAGATTTCCCGGGGAAGGGCTCGGTCGTAGGTGAGGTTGGACCGGACCTCCCGCTCGCCGTCGAAGACGGTGAGCGTCCAGCCGTTTCGATTGGCGCCCATCGCGCTGGCGTTCCTCTTAAGCACTGCATGCAGGTTCATGATTGTTCTCGTCTCTCGCCCGTGCGGACGTCACCTACTACTATCGGCCGCGTCGCGATTCGAACGCCACGAGATGGAGTCGGAGACGTGCCTTCACCCCGGAACATAGAGTTGTCCGACTTCGTAGACGTTCACGTCATAGCCGGCATCCACTTGGCCTGATCTGCCGATGGACCGCCCTGAGGCCCATCTTCGAGTCGCAGGTGCGCGACGCCCTCGGCCCGAGGCTTGCACAAGCAATCAGCTCCGATTCTGCGTTGGCATTTCCAGAAACGACTCTGCTGGTCTATTCTTTCACCTGTAGGTGAAGCTCCTAGTCCCCAGCTAGCCGCAGTTTTCGCATACCTGAAAGAAGGAACTGATGGCATCCTCGACGCTACTCACGCGCGGGACGGTACTTGTCGACGAAGAGACCCAGGCGCTTGCGAATGAAGCAGTCAAGGCCGCGGGCGACGACAAGATCGCGCAGCTCACTTTCACCACCGAAACCGGAGTCGTAGTACCGCTGCCTCCCCGAGTGGTGGAGTTGCTCTCCAACGTACTCAACCGGGTCGCGCTCGGCGGCGCGATGAGCGTCCAAACGATGCCCGACTTGCTGACGACATCCGCGGCGGCGGAGCTGCTTGGCGTGTCGCGTCCCACAGTCATGAAGTTGATCCGCGATGGGGTGCTGACGCCGGTTATGGCTGGCTCTCATCACCGGCTTCATCTACGAGAAGTGGCTGCCGTTCGGGCGCATCGGGAACAAGCTCGCCAGGAAGCAATCGAGACTCTCATCAAGCTGGGCGACGACCGGGTGTAGTCAGAGAGCGCGCGGTAGTCTGAGCGTGTGCGCACCCCCGTGGCCTTCGTCGATGCGAACGTCTTACTTTCCAAGACGCTGCGCGAGTGGCTGTTTCTGTTGCGCGCACACACCAACGGCGGGCTGTTCGTGCTGTTCTCGTCCGAGAACGTGTTTGCCGAGGAGCGACTCGCGGTGGATCTGCGGGAGCTACTCAGGGTGAGCATGGACGACATCGTGGCGGACTACCCCGCCGGTCCTGACTTGCCTGGCGCTGACGAGCGCGATTCCGGCATTCATGCCGCAGCCCTCGCGAGCAACGCCATCTACGTGATCGTTGAGGATGGTCGGTACGCCGAGGTAGACACAGACAATCTCGCCTATGAAGTACACACTGCCGACTCGTTCTTCATGCTCGTTGCGGCCAACGCGGCCAGGGCGGTGGACGACGTCATTCTGGAACAGTTCGATCTCTTCCGCGGTATCGAGGGCTCGAAGCGCCCCGACCTCGCTCTCGAAGATGCTGGATGTCCGGAGTTTGCGAAGTGCGTTCTCAAGCACATGCAGAGCATGTTCAAGGGCGAGTCCACGCAGGGGATCGCCGACGCGCTGCTACTCGGCGCCGCGAGGTCCTGAACTCACCCGTCCCGGACAACAGGTTGCAGGAGGCGATACGCCTAGGATGCGCGTCACCCCCGAGCGCTCACACCGACTTGACGGACGATTCAATGAACACCGAATAACAGCGGTGTAGTTCCTAGGGCGTGTCCCTGCTTCATATTCACCCCTCAGAAGCCGCCTACGAACGTCTGGCGAGTGAAGCCGGAGAAGGTGGATCAAAGTTGTCGAGCGCTTGCCTTCTGGGCCGCTGTAAGCCATCTGGGGGAATCCCACCTCTCCCGATGTCGGAGGTAGGGGGTACACTTGTAAGTGAAAGGAATAGGAAGACCCCGACTCGCCAGAGCCGGGGCTCAGGCAGGTCGGGGTCGGATGTCTTTGGTCGGACAGTTCGACCCTAAGCGCAATTCGTTGCGTGATCAAGCCCACTCCCGTGGGTTGGTCAAGCCTGCCTTCCGTGCACCCGGATCCTCCGGGGCAACGACACAGAAGGAGGCCTATCGTGGTCCAGCCGTACCCCACCATCGAGCAGGTGGTAAACACCGCCCGCACCAAGATCCAGGTGACCGAGGAGGAGCTCGCGGAGGCGCGGAAGCGTCGCACCGCCATCGCCAACGCTCTTCGCAAAGAGTTCTCTGGTTCTCGCGTCTACTACAACGGTAGCGTTGCGCACGGCGATGCACTTACGCCGCTGACCGACGTCGACCTCGGCATCGTCATCGCCGACCCGCGCCGGGAGTACGGACCCGGCAAGAAGGGTCCGACCCAGCTGCAGGAGCGCGCCGCCGCTGCAATCCGCCGCGAGCTCGCTGACACGTACGAAGATCTGCGCATCGAGTTCCGCGGCCGCAAGCGTTCGATCCTCATCCGGTTCCGGGACCCGATTCGCCCAGGTCTCCCCGACTTCACCGCGGACGTCATCGTCGCCATCGACAACGCGTCAGGCGAGGGGCTCTACATCCCGCGCTTCACCGGCTGGGATCGCTCCGACCCCGAGGCGCACACTCGCATGATCGCAGAGGCAAACAAGCGCACCGAGGCCATCTTTGCGCGCACGATCCGCCTCCTCAAGCACTGGAATCGGATGAACGGCGACACCCTGTGCACCTGGAACATCAAGGCGCTCGCGCTCAGCGCCGGTATCGCCAGCGGCTCGCTGATCACCGCGATGCGCACCTGGTTCGACTACGCCATCGAATCGTTGAAGCAGGGTGAGACGCAGGATCCTGCTGGCGTCAGCGACAAGCCCATCAAACTCAAAGCCACGCGGACCGAGGTCCTGGGACGGCTCCGTGACGCCTCGGCCCGTCTCGAGAAGGCCGTCGAACTCGACCAGGCTGGCTTCCCGGTTCTGGCGTGCAAGGAGCTTGCCGACATGTTCAACGATCCGAACATGCTGCCCGCACCGGCGCACGCGAACCTGCTCCGCGAGGGGGTGCGCTTCCACGCGAAGCCCTCCTCGACGTTCGGAGCACCGGCGTTGATCACGTCCACACCGACCCCGGCAGCGACACCCGTGCGCTCGTGGGGTGTCCGGTGAGTTGTCCGGGGCTGCCTCAGGTGGCGCTGTCCGAACCTCTGGGTGTCCGTCGGTTTGAGCCGTGGTGGGGCAGTGAGGCTGGATGGCTCTACCCGCTCGAACGGGAGGCGCGCCAGCAGTACAGTTCGCGCCTTCGCCGCATAGAGCGACCGAGCCTGCTCATCTACGTCGCGGATGTCCCGGTTACAGCACGCCCGGCGCCGGTCCGTGTGCGTGTGGAGTTCCATCGCTACCCGACCTACTTGACCTACGATCTGGCGCCATCCAACTATCCTCGGGTGTTCGCTGACCTGGGGGCAGCGTCGCCGCACCGCATGCCGGATGACAGCCTGTGCCTGTTCCACCCGCACGACCCTGTCGAGCGGAGGTGGACGCCGGACAAGGGCCTCAACGAACTGCTGAACCTCGCTGCGCGGCACCTTTTTGCTGAGGACTACTGGCGGAACAGCAACTACCACTGGCCCTTCGATGAGGCACCGCACGGGTTGGAGGAAGCTGCCTGATGGAGTGGGCGAACATCTTCAGCGCCTGTTTCTGGTTGTCCGAAGCCGGTGCCACCATCGTCGCTGCGGTCCTCGCCGCAGGTATCGCGGTCGGCGGCTACATGTGGCAGCAACGGCAGTCTCGCGCGGACAAGCGGGCAGTCATGTACAGCGAGGCCCTGCGCGCCGTGGAAGACTACGCGGAAGCGCCGTTCCTTGTTCGCCGACGGCAGGGAAAGGATGCTCGGGCCACGGTGAGTACGCAGATAAGCGAGATTCAGTCCAGGCTCGCGTTGAGCGCAGCGCTCCTGACGATCTCGGCGAACACTCACATCGCGGAGGCGTACGACAACCTCGTCGCAATGGCCAAGAGCACCGCAGGTCCCGCGATGACAGAAGCATGGAATTCACGCCGACTCCGGCATGACTCTGAAGTCCCGTGTCCCGCGCCGTACGACCGCAGCGCGATCCTGGAAGCGCGGAAGGAGTACCTCGCGGCCATCCGGCAGAGGGATCGCGTGGCATCGCGTCTCGTCAACGGGTAGTCGCGAGCCCTTCGCATCGAGGAGCGCGGGATTCCGGTGTCAGTCGACGAGCAGTGCCGGCTCCTCCAACACGGACGCCACGTCGGCGATGAACCGGCTCATACCGTCGCCGTCGATCACGCGGTGGTCGAAGGAACCCGCGACCGTCGTCACCCAGCGGGGACGCACCTCGCCGTCGACGACCCAGGGCTTCTGGCTGATCGTGCCCATGGCGACGATTCCGGCCTCGCCGGGGTTGATGATCGGGGTGCCGGCATCCATCCCGAACACGCCGATGTTGGTGATCGTGATCGTGCCGCCCTGCTGGTCGGCCGGCGAGGTCTTGCCCTCGCGAGCCGTGAGCGTCAGGCGGTTGAGCGCCCGGGCGAGGTCCTTCATGCCCAGGTCCTGCGCATCCTTGATGTTCGGCACGAGCAGGCCGCGCGGGGTCGCCGCTGCGATGCCGAGGTTCACGTAGTGGCGCACCGAGATCTCGGCTCCGGCATCCGTCTCGATCCACGCCGCGTTGACCATCGGGGTGCGGCGGGCCGCCCAGATCACGGCGCGCGCCATGATGAGCAGCGGCGAGACGCGGATGTCGGCGTAGTCCGGAGACGCCTTCAGGCGCTTGACGAGCTCCATCGTGCGGCTCGCGTCGATCTCCTTCCACACCGTCACGTGCGGCGCCGAGTACGCGCTCTGCACCATCGCCGATGACGTGGCCTTGCGGACGCCCTTGACCGGGATCGACTCCGTGCGTCCGTCATCGCTCGCGCCGGCGGGAGCCGGAGCGGGGGCGAGTCCACGGGCGAGTCCGGCCGGGGCGCTCTGCGGAGCGGGAACCGTCTCCTCGCGCACCTCTCCCCATTCGGGCGTCTCGATGTTGCGGAAGACGCTCGCCTGGGAGGCGTGCTTCACGACGTCGTCGCGCGTGACCTCGCCGTCGGCGCCGGTGGCGGCCACGGCGGTGAGGTCGACACCGAGGTCGCGGGCGAGCTTGCGGATCGGAGGCTTCGCGATCACGCCGACCGACGAGCGCACGGCTCGCTCGGCCGGACGCTTGCGACGCGAGGTCGCACCTCCGCCGGTGCCGTAGCCGACCAGCACGGAACCGCCGCCCTCCTCGGGTGCCGGGGCCACCGCGACCGCGGGCGCTGCAGCGGCATCCGCCGTGGTGAAGGTGATGATCGGCGAGCCGACCTCGACCGTCGCCCCCTCGGCCGCGAGCAGCTCGCCCACGACGCCGGCGTGCGGCGACGGCAGCTCGACGAGCGACTTGGCCGTCTCGATCTCGCAGATCACGTCGTTGATCGCGACCGTGTCGCCCGGGGCCACCTTCCACGACACGATCTCGGCCTCGGTCAGGCCCTCACCGACGTCGGGGAGGTTGAAGTTCTGCGTGCTCATGAGGATGCCTTTCGGAACAGTGTCAGTAGGCCAGGGAGCGGTCGACGGCTTCGAGGATGCGGTCGGCATCCGGGAGGTACAGGCCCTCGAGCTTCGCGGGCGGGAACGGGGTGTCGTACCCGGAGACGCGCAGCACCGGCGCTTCGAGCGCGTAGAAGGCGCGCTCCATGACGGTCGCGGCGATCTCGCTGCCGAGGCTCGTGAAGCCCTGCGCCTCCTGCGCGTAGACCATGTGTCCGGTCTTGCGCACCGAGTCGAGGATCGGCTCGTAGTCGACCGGCGACAGGGACCGCACGTCGACGACCTCGCAGCTGGCGCCTTCGGCTTCGGCGAGCGCCGCGGCCTGCAGGAGCGTCGTGACCATGGCGCCGTGTCCGACCAGGGTCACGTCGGTTCCGGTGCGCACGACCCGCGAGGCGTGCAGCGGAGCGGAGGACGCCTCGAGCTCGACCTCGCCCTTGGGCCAGTAGCGGCTCTTCGGTTCCATGAAGATCACCGGGTCGTTCGACGCGATCGCCTCCTGGATCATCCAGTACGCGTCGTTCGGCGTCGAGGGCGAGACCACGCGCAGACCCGGAGTGTGCGTGAAGTACGCCTCCGGGCTCTCCTGGTGATGCTCGACCGCGCCGATGTGCCCGCCGTAGGGGATGCGGATCACGATCGGCAGCGAGATCCTGCCCTCGTGCCGGTTGGTGAGCTTCGCGAGCTGCGTGGTGATCTGGTCGAACGCCGGGAACACGAACCCGTCGAACTGGATCTCGATGACGGGGCGGAACCCGGTCATCGCGAGTCCGATCGCGGTGCCCACGATCCCCGACTCGGCCAGCGGGGTGTCGAGCACCCGCTTCTCGCCGAAGTCGCGCTGCAGGTGCTCGGTCACGCGGAAGACGCCGCCGAGCTTGCCGATGTCCTCCCCCATGAGGATGACCTTCGGATCGTTCTCCATGGCCTTGCGGAGGCCGGCGTTCATCGCCTTGCTCAGGGGCATCGTCTCGAGAGTCATGCCTGTCCTCCCTCGAACGACGCCTCGTACTTCGCCTGCCAGGCCTTCTGCTCCTCGATCAGCGGATGCGGGTCGCTGTAGACGTGGTCGAACATCCGGCTCACCGGCGGCGGTCCGAGCTCGACGGTGCGGGCACGCAGGTCCTCCGCGGCATCCGCCCCCTCCGCGTCGACGTCGTCGAAGAAGGATGCCGCGGCACCCCGCCCCTCGAGGAACGTGCGCATCCGGACGATCGGGTCGCGCAGCGCCCAGATGTCCTCCTCGTCGGTGTGCCGGTACTTCGTCGGGTCGTCGCTCGTGGTGTGGGCACCGAGGCGATACGTGACGGCCTCGATCGCCCGCGGACCCTGGCCGCTGCGGGCCTCGTCGAGCGCGACACGGGAGACCGCGTAGCTGGCGAGCACGTCGTTGCCGTCGACCCGGATGCTCGGGATGCCGTAACCAGCGCTGCGCTGCACGAGCGGCACGCGCGACTGCGTCGTGACGGGCACCGAGATCGCCCAGTGGTTGTTCTGCAGGAAGAAGACCACGGGGGCCTGGTAGCTCGCAGCGAAGACCATGGCCTCGTGCACGTCGCCCTGACTGGAGGCGCCGTCGCCGTAGTAGACGACGACCGCCTCGTCGCGGTCGGGGTCGCCGATGCCGCTGCGGCCGTCGAACGAGAGCCCCATCGCGTATCCGGCCGCGTGCAGCACCTGCGAACCGAGCACCAGCGTGTAGAGGCGGGTGTTGCCGTTCTTCGGATCCGTCGGGTCCCAGCCGCCGTGCGAGACGCCGCGCATCAGCTTGATGATGTCGACCGGGTCGACGCCGCGGATGCGGGTGACGGCGTGCTCGCGGTAGGACGGGAAGATCGTGTCCTGAGCGCGCGCCGCCCGGCCAGAGCCGACCTGCGCCGCCTCCTGACCGCGGCTCGGCGGCCACAGCGCGAGCTGCCCCTGCCGTTGCAGGTTGGTCGCCTGGGTGTCGATGGCCCGGATGACCACCATGTCGCGGTAGAACTGCTCGAGCTCTGCATCGCTGATCGCCTCGATCAGCGGCAGATACTGCTCGGCAGCAGGGCTGGGCGCGAAGCGGCCGTCCTGATCCAGGACGCGGACGAGTTCAGTCTCTGACGAGGTCACATCCCTCACGGTACCCGCGCCCGCATGCCCGGTCACGCATACCTAGGGCCCCCTCGTATCTCCCGGGAAACCGGAGAATCGGGCGGAACGGCGGGCGACGCGGGCTCAGCGAGCGGCGGCCGCGACCTCGAGGACGCGGGCGATGGAGTCCTCCTCGCCGGCGGAGATGCGGATGCCGTCGCCGGGGAACGGACGGACCACGAGGTCGTTCTCGATGAACGCCGCGGCCACCTCCTCGGTGCGCTCTCCCGTCGGCAGCCAGACGAAGTTCGCCTGGGAATCCGGGACATCCCAGCCCTGGGCACGGAGGCCCTCCACGAGGCGCGTGCGGCGCTCGACGATCACGGCGACCCGCTCGAGGAGCTCGGGCTCGGCGTCGAGGCTCGCGATCGCGGCGTTCTCCGCGGCGGACGTGACCGAGAGCGGGATGCCGGTGGTGCGCGCGGCATCCAGCACCTTCTCGTGCCCGATCGCATAGCCGACCCGGAGTCCCGCCAGACCGTACGCCTTCGAGAAGGTGCGCAGCACCACGACGTTCGGATGCTGCTCGAACACGCGCTCGGCGAGACCGTCGACCGCGTCGGGCGCCGTCACGAACTCGGCGTACGCCTCGTCGAGGATGATGAGGATGTCGGCCGGAACCCGTGCGACGAACGCGGCGAACTCGGCGCTCGTGACGATCGGCCCGGTCGGGTTGTTGGGCGTGCAGACGATGATGGCGCGCGTGCGATCGGTGACGGCATCCGCCATCGCATCGAGGTCGTGCCGGGAGTCGGCCGTCAGGGGCACCTGCACGCCGGTCGCGCCGGCGACGAGCGGGAGGCTCGGGTACGCCTCGAAGGAGCGCCACGCGTAGATCACCTCGTCACCCGTCGACGCCGTCGCGAGGATCACCTGGTGCAGGATCGAGACGCTGCCCGAGGCCACATGCACCTGGCCGGGCTCGACGCCGTAGCGCTCTCCGAGCCGCGCACGCAGGCGACCCGCGGTCGCATCCGGGTAGCGGTTGATCGGCGTCGTGCGCTGCAGTGCCTCGAGCACCGACGGCAGCGGATCGAAGGGGTTCTCGTTGCTGGACAGCTTGAACGCGTCGGGACCCGCCTGCCTGCCCTGCCGATACGGCGCGAGCGCGGCGATGGCGGGGCGGATGCGGGGCAGGATCGGCTCGGTCACATCGCCAGTCTAGAAGTCTCGGGTCCCCGGGCTACGGGAGAAGTGAGTGGTACCATTCTGGTATGGCTATGACCGTGCGGCTCCCGGAAGAACTCGATGCCCAGCTCGAGGCGATCGCCCGCGCCCGGCACACGTCAAAGCACGCGGTGATCATCGAAGCGGCGACGCGATTCGCGAACAGCGAGACGAAGACCGATCGCGTGCTCTCGATCGCCAAGAGCGTGGCGGAACGGTATGCGGACACGCTCAAGCGACTCGAAGACGCCTGACCCGTGGCGACGGAGTACATCGAGCCGGAGCAGGCGCTCGCTCTGATCGAGAGGCTCGGCCTGCATGTGCGGGACGAGGGCCTTCTGTTCTCTGCGCTTGCCCGGCCGTCGGCTGGCATGTTCGGCGTCGACGCGTACCCGACATTCGAGGAGAAGGCTGCGGCGCTCATCAGTTCCGTGGCGCAGAATCACGCCCTCTTCGACGGGATCAAGAGAATCTCGTTGTTTCTCACCTTCATCTTCATCGAGCTCAACGGATATGAGGTGACGTTCACGAACGACGAAGCCTTCGACTTCGTCCTCGACGTCGCCCAGAGCAGGCTCGAGTTGAAGGAGATCGCTGAGGTCATCGCGGCGCACATCCGCTGACGCCACTTCCTGACAAGCGCGGGCGGGCGTGCGACACTGGACGCACTATGCGCTTCATCATCCGCGTCGTCGTCAACGCCTTCGCCCTCTGGGTCGTCACGCTGATCCCTGCCCTGCAGGTCGTGATCACCGCGTTCCCGCCCGGCGAGACGCTCCAGCTCGTGCTGACGCTGCTCGCGGTCGCCGCGATCTTCGCGATCGTGAACACCATCATCGGCACCGTCGTGAAGATCGTCGCGTTCCCGCTCTACATCCTCACGCTCGGCCTCATCGGGCTCATCATCAACGGCTTCCTGCTCTGGCTCACCGCCTGGATCACGAGCGGGTTCGGCTGGGGCCTGACGGTCGGCGACTTCTGGTGGGGCGTGCTCGCCGCGCTCATCATCTCGGTGATCAACGGCATCTTCGGCTTCATCCTCCGCCCGCAGACGAAGAAGCAGCGCCGCCGCGACTGAGACTCCTGTCGCCGAGGGCGCTCATCGAAGGGGCTCCTCGCGTTCGCCGTGGTACTCGGTGCGCTCGACGGAGACGGCCTCGCCGAGACCGACCCAGTACTCGTCGAGGGCCTCGGCACGGGGATCGTTCGACTCGTCGATCATCTTGGCGGTCTCCAGATACGGCTCGAACCTGTGCGGCGCGAGCAGGAGGTCCTGGATCCCCGGGTTCGGGTCGGCGAGACGCGTCGCGGTGAAGCTGTCCGGCGAGCCGGTGCCACCGGGAGAACCCTCGCCCGCCAGGCTCGACACGACGTCGTCGGTGTGCGCGATCTGGACCACGAGCTGGTCGTCGCGGAACGTGCCGCCGGTGGGGCTTCCCGCCGTCGCGATGAAGTCGACGTCGTACTCGCTCTCCATCCCGAGATGGACCGCGATCATGCCCGACTGGGAGTGGGCGACGACGCCCACCGTGTCACCGGGACGCGCCCCCGCCGCCTCCAGCGCATCGAGCGTCGCCTGGTA
This sequence comes from Microbacterium luteolum, assembly GCF_039533965.1. Lineage (NCBI taxonomy): Bacteria > Bacillati > Actinomycetota > Actinomycetes > Micrococcales > Microbacteriaceae > Microbacterium > Microbacterium luteolum. The sequence continues at coordinate 2,798,333 of NZ_BAAAUN010000001.1, read as the reverse complement.
CGACGCCGACTTCTCGCCGGTGTAGAGCTCACCGTTCGACTTCATGTCCCAGGGCTCGGCGCCGCCCGCTTCCCACGGAACGAAGTTCTGCGTGCCCTTGAGGTAGACCATGTACTTCGTCGACCCGTCTGCGAACGTGAGCTTCTCGACGGCGACCTGCGCGCTCGCATCCTTCGGCATCCTCTCGAAGGCACCGCGCAGGGTCGACGGAGGAGCCGCCGGGGTCGATGCCCGCACGGGGGTCACGGTCACCGGTTCGACGCTGCCCTTCAGCGTCATGCCGGGGAGGACGGTTCCGAGGCGGGCGGTCGTGCCGACGAACGCCCCGATGAGCCACAGCGGCGGCAGCAGCCCGCCCATGTCCCACTGCGTGTCCAACCCTTCGAACCGCTCCTCCTTCCAGCCGCTCCGCTCCAGCCGGCCGGCCAGGACGCCGATGCGATCGTCGGTGGCCAGCAGCCGATCTCTCCGCGCGAGGAGGGCGCCGGCGGCTGCGGCGTCCGAGTGAGCCAGCGCCTCCGCCTCTGCGCTCAGTTCGACCACCTCGAAGGCGTCGGCCATCAGCAGCGTGCCGGTCGCCGCGTCCTCCGTCTCGGTGCGCAGCTCGACGATCCGCGTGGCGCATGACGAGAGGGCCGCGGTGTCGACCTGGCCGGCGAGGGAGGAGGAACCGGCGATGTGACACGCGCGCTCGATCGCCGCGCGAGCGTCATCGAAGTGCTCGGTCAGCGCCATCACGCGCGCACCGACGTCGCGCATCTGCTCCGTGTCGACCGCGATCGCACCACCGTGATCGATCTCCAGTTCGCCGCTCACTGCGCCACCGCCCTTTCGAGCTCCCACTCCCGAACGGCGAGCGCACCCCGCTGTTCCCCCGTGCGCTCCGTGAGAAGTCGGAGGAGCTCGTTCAGCGCCCTGACGCCGTCGGATCGCCAGTCCGAGTCGTCGACGAGACCGACCAGAGCCGCTCCTGCGGTGTCGAGGGCGGTCATGGCGGAGCGGACATCCTGGAGGGCGGAGACCTGCGCCCAGAGGGCTTCGGAGACGCCGGCCTCGGCGTGTGTGAAGGAGTGCATGCGCCCAGCATCCGTGATCCACCCCTGTCGCCGGAGCCGCTTTCGCCGCAGCGGTGGAGAGCCGGGATGCGGCCACCGCTGTGCAGGACAGCCGACGCCAGGCAGAATGGACGGGTGACTTCCCCGGATCCCTTTCGCGTGATCTTCGTCTGCACGGGGAACATCTGCCGCTCGCCCATGGCCGAGGTCGTGTTCCGCGACCTCGCCGATCGGCAGGGATTCGGGCCGCGCGTCGTCTCGCGCAGCGCCGGCACCGGCGACTGGCACCTCGGCGAGCGCGCGGATCACCGCACGATCGACTCACTCGCGCGGCGGGGCTACGACGGATCGCAGCATCGTGCCCGGCAGTTCACCGCGGCATCCTTCGCGGACAACGACCTCGTCGTCGCCCTCGACCGCACGCACGAGCGCATCCTCCGCGAGTGGGCCAGGGACGAGGACGAGGAGGGCAAGGTCACTCTCCTGCTCGCCTTCGACCCGAATGCGTCGACGCACGACGTCCCGGATCCGTACTACGCCGGCGCGGAGATGTTCGATTCGGTGCTCGGTATGATTGAGGCGGCGACGCGGGGCCTGTTCCAGCAGCTCGAACCCGCTCTTCGCCTCCCCCGCACGCCCCGAGCCTTCGGGGCCTCATCAGGAGGACTCCCCTGACTTTCCAGCCTTCGCTCCCGCCCCAGCCGCTGAGCCCTCTCGACGGCCGCTACCGCGGTGCCGTCACCGGCCTCGCCGACTTCCTCTCCGAGGCCGGGCTGAACCGCGCACGGGTCGAGGTCGAGGTCGAGTGGCTGATCGCCCTCACCGACCGTTCCCTGTTCGAGACCTCGCCGCTGTCGGATGCCGACAAGGAGCGTCTGCGCGCGCTGTACCGCGACTTCGGTCAGGCCGAGATCGACTGGCTCGCCGAGAAGGAAGCCGTCACGCAGCACGACGTCAAGGCGATCGAGTACCTCGTGCGCGACCGGCTCTCGACCCTCGGACTCGATGCGATCGCCGAGCTCACGCACTTCGCCTGCACGAGTGAGGACATCAACTCGGCCTCCTACGCTCTCACGGTGAAGCGCGCCGTCGAGCAGGTGTGGCTGCCCGCCCTCGACACCGTGATCGCCAAGCTCCGCGAGCTCGCCGTCGAGCACGCGGACGCCCCGATGCTGTCCCGCACGCACGGACAGCCCGCGACGCCCTCGACCATGGGCAAGGAGATCGCCGTCTTCGCGTGGCGTCTCGAGCGCGTGCGCGGGCAGATCGCCGCCTCCGACTACCTGGCGAAGTTCTCGGGTGCGACCGGCACCTGGTCGGCGCATCTCGCCGCCGATCCCGACGCCGACTGGCCGACGATCGCCCGCGAGTACATCGAGGGGCTGGGGCTCGGCTTCAACGTGCTCACGACGCAGATCGAGTCGCACGACTGGCAGGTCGAGCTCTACGACCGCGTGCGTCATGCCGGCGGCATCCTGCACAACCTCGCCACCGACATCTGGACGTACATCTCGCTCGGGTACTTCGCGCAGATCCCGGTGGCCGGCGCCACCGGGTCGTCGACGATGCCCCACAAGATCAACCCGATCCGCTTCGAGAACGCCGAGGCGAACCTCGAGATCTCGGGCGCCCTGTTCGCGTCGCTCGGCCAGACGCTGGTCACCAGCCGCCTGCAGCGCGACCTCACCGACTCGACGACGCAGCGCAACATCGGCGTGGCCTTCGGGCACTCGCAGCTCGCCCTCGACAACCTGCGCCGAGGACTGAACGCGATCTCGCTGTCGCGCGACGTCCTGCTGGCCGACCTCGACGTGAACTGGGAGGTTCTCGCCGAGGCGATCCAGACCGTCATCCGCGCCGAGGTCGTCGCCGGCCGCTCGACGATCACCGACCCCTACGCCCTGCTCAAGGAGCTCACCCGCGGTCACCGCGTCGGCGGAGCCGACCTGGCGACCTTCGTCGAGGGGCTCGAGATCGGCGACGCCGCGAAGCAGCGCCTGCTCGCCCTCACCCCGGCGACCTACACGGGGATCGCGGAGCAGTTGGCGCGCTGACGCCTCGCGCCGACGCGGGATTACGCCCGGTCGCGCGTGCATAACTCAGCAGATCCTTCGGCGGCGGGAGCCTGCTTCCGCGTCTTTCCGGGCCGCCACTCTCGCGCGGCGTGCATTCTTGCTGAATTGTGCACGCAGAGCCTCGCCGCGAGCTAGCCGTCGACCTCGCCCGACCGCTCGACCACCGCATCCTTCGGCATGAAGGCGGCGGCGAGCAGGGTGAGCACGGCGGTCACGGCGACCGCGACGAAGACCCAGAAGGATGCCGCGATGATCGTGTCGGGGTCGCCCGGCCCCGCGCCCTGCGCGATCACCGAGTTCGAGATCGCCCCGAAGACGGCGACGCCGACGGCGCTGCCCGCTGATCGGGCGAACGCGTTCATGCCGGTCACGGCGCCGCGCTCCCCCCAGCCGACCGAGGCCTGCGCCGCGATCAGCGTCGGAGCGGCGCTCCATCCCAGACCGAAGCCGAACAGGAACGCGACCCCCGCGATGACGAACGGGTTCGGCCACGGCGAGACGGCGGCGAGGGCGATGGCGGCGATCGTCGCGATGCTCATCCCGATGAGGGTGGTGCGGCGGAAGCCGATCCTCAGGTACAGGCGCCCGGCGTTCGCCGCCGAGAGCGGCCATCCGAGGGTCAGCGCGGCGACCGCGAGCCCGGAGAGCAGCGGAGCGATGCCGATGGATCCCTCGAGATACGCCGGGGCGAAGCTCGTCACGCCGATCATCAGCGCGCCGACGCCGAGCGAGACGATGGTGGTCGTGAGGATCAGCCGCCGCCGCGCCAGGCGCAGATCGACGATCGGCTCCGCGACCCGTCGTTCGACGAAGACGAACGCCGCGAGCGCGAGGATGCCGACGCCGAAGCAGAGGGCGCTCTGCACCGACAGCCACGCCCAGGCGTTGCCGCCCTCGAGCATGCCGAGGATGATGCCGGTGAGCCCGATCGTGAGAAGCACGGCTCCGGCGTAGTCGATGCGGTGCCGCTGCGTCTGCTTCTTCTCGTGATACGTGCGCAGCAGCATCCACCCGGCGATCAGACAGAGCGGGATGTTGACCCAGAAGATCCACCGCCACGCGTCGAGCTGCGCGAAGATGCCGCCGAGTGCCGGCCCGACGACCGACGAGACCGCCCAGACGCTCGCGACGTAGCCCTGCACCTTGGCGCGTTCGGCGACCGTGTAGATGTCGCCGACGATCGTCATCGACATCGGCGCGACGGCACCGGCGCCGAGGCCCTGGATGACGCGGAACACGATGAGGGCGGGCATGCTCCACGCGAACCCGCAGAGGATCGAGCCGAGCAGGAACAGGGCGATGCCGAGCAGGATGATCGGCTTGCGCCCCACCGTGTCGGCGAAGCGCGAGTAGATCGGCACGCTCACCGCCTGCGCCAGCAGGTAGACGGAGAACAGCCATGGGAACTGCTGGTAGCTGCCGAGCTCCCGGACGATGCTGGGCACGGCGGTCGCCAGGATCGTGGCGTCGATCGCGATGAGTCCGGTGGAGAGCATCAGCGCGCCGAGGATGGGGCCTCGCTCCGACCGCAGTCCGATGGAGGCGCGGTCGACGGAGGCAGTCACTCTAGGCACAAGCCCCGAGTCTCCGGGAGTATTCCTGATCGGCGTGGCGGACACGCAGGGTGCCGGGGCAGGGAGAGCCCGGCCGCCGGCACCCTGCGGTTCAGTCGGCCGGCCCGAGATCGCGCATCGGCTTGCCGTTCTTGGGGTTGCCCGGCTTGACCTTGCGACGCTGTCCGTTGACGACCACGATCACGTTGCGCATGTTCGGCGCCCGATCCGCGACGATGTCGTAGGACACGACCTGCCCGTCACTCCACTCGCAGTCGACGCGATACCCGCCCCGCGCCCGCAGCCCTTCGAACGACCCGGTCGCCGACCAGTCCGCGGGAAGGGCGGGAAGGAGACGGATGACCCCGCCGTGGCTCTGCAGGAGCATCTCGACCATCGTGCCGACGATGCCGTAGTTCCCGTCGAGCTGGAACGGCGGATGGTTCGCCCACAGGTTCTGCAGGATGTTGTAGGTGAGCAGGCCGCGCACCATGATGCCGGCACGTTCGGCGTCGCCGAGGCGGGCGAAGAGGCCTGCTCGCCACGGCCAGGTCCAGGAGCGGCGGCTGTCTCCCGACACGGTCGCGGCGGTGAAGGGCACACCCTCCTTCTCGCCGCACCGCGCCTTCAGGGACACCAGCGCCGCAGCCGAGAGCTCGGGGGTGTCCGGGGTGATCTGGCGCCCGGGATACACCGCGAACAGATGCGACGTGTGCCGGTGGATGTCCTCGGGGTCGTCGCGGTCCGTCTGCCATTCCTGCAGCTGCCCCCAGTGGCCGATCTTGTTCGGCGCGAGCCGCTCCTGCATGTCGGCGACGGCCTTCCGGTACTTCTTGTCGACGTCGAGCGCCTCCGCGCACTCGAGATAGTTCTGGAAGAGGTCCCAGATGATCTGCTGGTCGTGCATGACACCGTCTTCGCGCGGCCCGTGCTCCGGCGACCAGCCCATCGGCGCCACGAGCGTTCCGTCCGGGAGCTCTTTGAGCTGGTCCTCCCAGAACTGGCAGATCTCCTTGATGAGCGGGTAGGCGAGGTCGCGCAGATACTTCTTGTCCTGCGTGAATGCCCAGTGCTCATAGAGGTGCTGGGCGTACCAGGCGCTGGCGATCGTGTTCCACTCCCACGCGTTGCCGCCGAAGATGCTCTGCGAAGTACGAGCGGTCCACCCGCGCACGTCGGCGCCGAACGCGTTGCGCGTCGCGACCCGGCTCGGCACGGCCACCTCGCGGATGAACGCGGCCAGAGCCTCGTGGGACTCGGGGAGGTCGGCGGACTCGGCTCCCCAGTAGTTCATCTGGATGTTGATGTTCGTGTGATAGTCGCTCGCCCAGGCCGGCTGGTTGCTGTTGTTCCACAGACCCTGCAGGTTCGCGGGAAGACCGCCCGGCTGGGAGGAGCTGAGGAGCAGGTAGCGCCCGTAGGCGTACAGGGTCTGCTCGAGCGTCGGATCGGACTCCCCCGCTCCGTAGCGCGCGAGCCGGCGGTCCGTCGGCATGGCCATCACCTCGTCATCGGACTGGCCCCACTGGACTTTCGCCCGCTGCATCAGGCTCGCGACCTGCTCCGTGTGAGCGGCGCGCAGGTCGTCCCAGGACAGCGATGCCGCGGCCGAGAGGGCGTTCTCGATGACAGGCCCGGGAGGCGCACCGCGCCATCCGTGCGCGGCGCTGAGCCGGTAGTCCGTGCGCGCGTCGAGCAGCAGAGTGATCGAGGACGCCCCGGCGACGCGCAGTCCACCGGATTCGGCGGTGACCTCTCCATCCGTGTCGGAGATGCTCACGACGGCCGCGTGCGCGAGCTGATTCGCCATGGTTCCGGAGAAGCTCAGTCGGCGCCCGGCGGCGTCGGCCGTGGTGGGCACGCCCTCCTGCTTCGAGACCATCGTGATGAGGGCGTCGAGCGCAGCGGGCCGATCTGCGGTGAAGCGGACGGCGATGACATCGGCCTCACGGCTCGCGAACGCTTCCCGCAGCACCGTCCCCTGTGCCGTCGCGAAGTGCGTGGTGTGGGTGCCGTCGGCGATGTCGAGCGCGCGGCGGTAGTCGACGACGGCGCGTGCTCCCGCGGTGCTGAAGCCGTCGCCCGTGAACGCGATGCCCCCCAGACGGAACGACGCGGGTGCGGAGAAGACGATCCGGTACATCGAGTAGGCGGTGGAGTTGGCGAACGCGAACGCGCGTCCGGTGCCGCGATCGGGGAACGTCTCACCGGATCGGGTGTCGAGCGCGGTCCAGTCCCGTCCGTCGTCGGACCCGGACACCGTCCAGTTCTGCGGGTCCTTCTCCGGCTCATCGGGAGCGCTCGCGAGAACGTAGCCGCTCAGCGCGCGCTTCGCGCTCAGCTCGACCTGCCAGATCACTCCGGACCCGGAGTCCGGGACATCCCACACGGTCGTGGGATCGGCGTCGACGCTGCCGACCAGCGCGTCCGCGTGACCGCTCGGCGAAGAGACGTACACGGCACTTCCCTGCGCCAGGTCGACGCCGCCCAGGGAGATCTCGGCGACCTGGAAGTGGCTGATGCCGGCCTTCGGCGCGAACACGATCCGGTAGTGGCCGTAGACCTCCGTGTTCGCGAAGGCGAAGCTCTTCGTGAAGAATCGCTGCGCGAACGGGGCTTCGGCCCTCGAGTCGAGCGCGACCCACGTCGCTCCGTCGGCGGAACCCTCGAGCCGCCAGTCCTGGGGGTCGCGGTCCGGCACGTCGTTCGCGCTCGTGAGCGAGTACGAGGACACGGCGATCGGCTCGGCCAGGTCCGCCTGCCAGATCACCTCGGCGGGCGGGGCGATCAGGCACCACTTCGTGCCGGAATCCCCGTCATACGTCTTCTCGACGCTCTCGCCCCCGGACACCTCATAGGGTCCACCGGGGGAGGTCACGGTGTTGCGCGCCCCGAACGCGACCGACACCTCGCCGAAGTCGCGGAAGGATCCGAACCCGGTGACGCTGGTGTCATACGCCCCGTCGGGCTGCCCGGCGAGCGCGTTATCGTAGTCGTTGACGCCGCCCCAGAAGCTCTGTTCGCTGAACTGGATGATCTCGGCGTCCGGGTTTCCGAACAGCTTCGCGCCGAGGCGGGCATTGCCGATCGGAAGCGCCTGAGTCTCCCAGTTCGCCGCGGGCGTGCCGTACCAGAGCGCATGTGGCGACAGCTCCGGTCGGGGAATCGCTCCGGCGGCCACGGCGCGCAGGGAGACTCCTGCGCCGTGCACGCCCGCCGCGGCGGGCCGAGCTGCGAGGAACTGGGGGGCGAACGGGGCGAGAAGGGCGAGACCGCCCACCTGCAGAACCTGTCGACGGGAAAGGGGGACCATCATCGCTGCAACCTCCGGAGCATCATCGTCATCTGGGGCATCGGCAGCTCGCGCAACGGTGCGTCGTGTCCGCCACAAGTCAGTGTGTGATACCAGACCTCGGATGTCTATAGACGAATGGGTACCTCTTTCGACGAAAGTCGGTCGAACACGGAGGCTCGGGGCATCTTTGATCGGATGTTAGGAGCACATCACCCTCTCCGCTCATGCAGTCGCCGACCATGTCCTGGCCGAGTCCCGAGCGCTCGGGAGAGCGCGCTGATGTCGGTGCACGATCGTCGACGACGGGAAGATCGACGTCGTGTCGATCCTCGACCCGGCACGCCTCGCCCGGATGAACCTTCCGGCGCGGTGAGGAATCCGGACGTCAGGAGGAGCGCGACGGTCCGGGCTTCTCGGCGCCGGAGTCCTCGTCGGGCTCCGCGTCGTACAGCACCGGACGGTCGATCGTCTTGGTGACATCGGCCGGATCGACGGCGAGGATCAACATCGCGAGGATCAGCAGCGTCACGATGAAGGCACCGCCGCCGACCACGAGGCCCAGTGCCACCGGCGTCAGGCCGTCGTAGCTTCCCTCGGCGATCGCGGCGTTCACGCGCGCGGTGAAGGCTCCGGTCGAGACCAGGGTGACGATCATCGCGAAGACGCCGCAGCCGAGCGCGATGCCGAGCAGGTGCAGCGGGCGCAGGATGTCCCGGCGGGTCGGCTTCTCGTCGCTCATCGCTCTCCTCCGCGCTCGGCCGAGGCTGCGCTCTGATCGGTATCTGTCGCCGTGGCCGTGTGAGCACCGACGGCGGCGTGCGGCGCGGCGGCAGCGGCGACGGCATCCGCCCGCTTCGGGGTGAGGCCGGCGATGCCGAGGAAGACGGCGACGATCGCGGCGTAGCCGCCGAACATGCCCACGCCGAGGATGATGCCGGAGAGCAGGAACGTGCCAGCCTTGTCGATCGTGTACTCCTGGACGAATCCGGCGGGGATCAGCAGGAGGACGACACCGAGGAGGATGCCGAGCGCACCGATCGTGATCGCGTCCCGAGCGAGCGGGTCGGCCGTGCGGCGCGCGCGGATGCCGGCGAGGAGCTCGACCCCACCGGTGACGATCGCCCAGGCCGAGACGACGACGAAGAACAGATCATCCGAGCGCCAGGCGGGAACGCCGCTCGCCATGCCGGCGATGATGCCGAACGCGGCCAGCAGGACCTGCGGCCAGCGCGACCCCGCGGGCAGCACCAGCCACGCGGCCAGCACCTGGATGAGCGCCGTGACCAGGACGAAGCCGCTGAAAACGGAGAGCCCCACCGGAGCGGAGTGGTCGGAGGAGAACGTGATCATCAGTGCGGCGACGGCGGCGAAGAGCGCGCGCAGCAGTTGCACGTTTCGCATGGTGAATGCGCGAGCAGGGGCAGACATGACGATCCAGAGTCCTCCGGGGTGTTCCTCCCAGTCTACGCGGGGCCGCCGGGCCGCGGAGCCGCGTGCCGGAGGGCGCCGGAGAGGTGTTCGTGAAGCCCGGTGGATCTCCCCAGATCGATCACCGGGCTTCACGACGAACGCAGTAAGGGGGCGTCACTGCGTGAGACTGGTCGTGCGCAAGGTCGGGCACCCTGCCCTTCGACGACACAGCCGAGCGACCCCACTCGCCCACCCGGTCCCCTGAGGTAAGCGTGTGCGGTCGTATGCTCACTCTAAGGTTGTGTCCTTCACATACCGGGGGAGGTCTGTGATGAGTTTGGAATATGACGATCGCGAGTCCTCTTCGGAGGCGTTCGCCGGGGCGCTTCGCGATGCCATCAATGCGAAGGACGTCACGCTGTCCTGGCTGCAGCGGCAGCTCAAGCGTCGTGGGAACCGGGTCTCGATGGCCACGTTGAGCTACTGGCGCTCCGGCGCGCGCCGCCCCGAGGGCGTGCAGTCGCTGGCGGCGCTGGCCGACATCGAGCAGCTGCTCGGCCTCGAGGACGACACCCTCGCCCGCCTGCTCCCCTCCACCAAGAGGACAGGCCCCCTCGGACCGAGCCAGTTCCCGATCGACCAGGAGGACATCGAGCAGGCCGTGAAGGACGCGTACGCGGCGCTCGGAGCCCCGTATCCCGACCACTCGCGCGAGGTCACGACCCACTCCGTGACAGACGTCGACGCCGACGGAAACGTGTCCTACTGCATCACGCGGAGCGTGCTCCAGGCGACGTCGGGCACGATGACGGGGACCCCGTTCCTCGAGCTGACTCCCGGCACCCGCACTCCCGCACCGACCTTCCGGGCCGTGTCAGGAGGACGCATCGCGGAAGCGTATTCGCACGCCGCCGGCGAGGTCCACGGCGTGCTGTTCGAGCTCGACGCTCCACTGTCCGCGCCCGACACGACGATGGTGGAATGGTCGGTCGAGTACCCGCCGGACTACCCGCCGACCCGCGAGACCGGCCACGCGGTGGCGCGGCAGTGCCGCGAGCTGCTGGTCTGGGTGCGGTTCCACCCGGATGCGCGGCCGGACTGGTGCGAGGAGCGCGTGGAGACGGCATCCGGAATCACGACCACGCCGGTGTCACTCAACGGCCAGGGCTCGGTGCACCTGATCCACCGGGCGTTCGGACCGGGCGTCGTGGAGCTGCTGTGGGGGTACGGCCCTCGCCGTGACGCGGCCGATCAGCCGGGCTGATCACCTGTCGCGACCGGCCGACCTGGCGTGTTCGACCACTGGCTCCACGATCCGGGGAACACCTTCGCATCGATGCCCACCTCGCTGAGGATCAGCGCCGTGTGCGCAGCGGTGACGCCGGAGCCGCAGTAGGCGGCGACGGGCGTCCCGGGTGTGACGCCGACACCCGCGAACGTCGCACGGACGGTCTCCGGGTCGAGCAGGCGCCCCTCGGCGTCGAGATGCAGCATCGTGGGGAGGTTGCGCGCGCCGGGGATGTGTCCGGCCTGCGGGTCGAGCGGCTCGGTCTCTCCGCGATAGCGCTCGGGAGCGCGCACGTCGAGCAGGACACCGGATGCCGGGAACGCGGCTGCTTCGTCGATCGAGAGCGCATCGCCGCCGATCTCCTCGAGCACGACGTCGCCGGCTTCGGGGGTCACGTCGTCCGTGGCGACGTCGAACCCGGCGGCCTTCCACGCGCGGAGGCCCCCGTCGAGCACCCGCACGTCGATGCCGGCCTGGCGGAGGAGCCACCATGCCCGCGAAGCAGCCGTGCTCTTCGCGTCGTCGTAAGCGACCACGATGTCGCCGTCGTTCACACCCCAGCGGCGGGCGGCCGCCTGAAGCGTCGCGGTGGACGGGAGCGGATGCCTTCCCTCCGAGGGAGCGCCGTGCGTGGAGAGCTCGGTGTCGAGCGGAGCGAACACCGCGCCGGGGATGTGCCCGGTCAGATAGTCGTCGTGCCCGGCCTCCGGACGGTCGAGCCGCCACCGCACGTCGATCAGGCGCACCGGGGCACCCTGAGAGAGGAGGTCCTTCAACGCGGTCACGCTCACGAAGCTGCTCATCCTCCGAGGCTATCGACTCGATCCGGCCTCGGGCTCCGCCGCGTCTTCGCGCGTCATGGATTGCCGGATAGGCTCGATCCGGCAACGTCGAGAAAGGGCCGCGATGCCCTCTTCCCGTCTTCGCTGGATGCGCTTCCGTCCGCAGGAGGCCGCGCTCATCGCGATCACCGCGGTGTGGGGCAGCACGTTCCTGCTCGTGCACTGGGCGATGCAGCATTCCGGCCCGTGGTTCTTCGTCGGCGTGCGGTTCCTCATCGCCGGACTCATCAGCGTCGTGATCTTCCGTCGCGTCCTGCGCGGCATCCGGTGGCGGGACGTGGGCGCTGGCGTCGCGATCGGCGTGATGATCTACCTCGGCTACGGCCTCCAGACCGTCGGACTGCAGACGATCGACAGCAGCACCTCCGCCTTCATCACCGCGATGTACGTGCCTCTCGTCCCCCTCGCACAGTGGGCGGTGTTCCGCAAGCGCCCTCCGGCGATGGCGTTCATCGGTGCGGGCCTCGCCTTCCTCGGGTTGCTGCTCATCGCCGGCCCCGACGCGTTCACGTTCAGCCTCGGCACGGGCGAGATCGCGACCATGATCAGTACCCTCCCCATCGCGGCCGAGATCATCCTCATCAGCGTGTTCGCCGGGAAGATCGATCTCGGACGCATCACCGTGGTGCAGCTGCTGACCGCGGGCGCGCTCGGGCTGCTGACGATGCCGGTGGTCGGCGAGGGGATCCCCGAGTTCTCCTGGATCTGGGTCGGCTGCGCGGTCGGCCTGGGTGCGGCCAGCTGCCTGATCCAGCTCACCATGAACTGGGCGCAGAAGTCGGTGTCGCCCACCCGGGCGACGATCATCTACGCCGGAGAACCGGTCTGGGCCGGAGTCATCGGGCGCATCGCCGGCGAGCGTCTGCCGGTCACCGCGCTCGTCGGCGGGGCGCTCGTCGTGCTCGGCATCCTCGTCAGCGAGCTGAAGCTGATCCGTCGACGCCGGGAATAGACCACCCGCTGTCGCGTTGCATCTCGCATGATTGAAACTTCAACCGTCGTTCCGGTCGCCACCGAGCGCACGCGGGTACGCGTGCCGATGCGTTTCGCCGACGGTTTCGCCACGACCGCCGATGTGGTCACGTTCGACGGACTCGTCGACGGCCGCGAGCACCTCCTGCTGGGACTCGGAGACTGGCGCGCGGCGATGGAACGAGCGGATGCCGGTGGCGACGCGCCGCTGGTGCGCCCGCACAGCGAATGCCTGACCGGCGACGTCTTCGGCTCGGAGCGCTGCGACTGCGGACCGCAGTTGCGCGAGGCGGTCGAGCGGATCTCCGACGAGGGCGGCTTCCTGCTGTACCTGCGCCAGGAGGGCCGCGGCATCGGCCTCTACGCCAAGCTCGACGCGTACGCCCTGCAGGACTCCGGCCTCGACACCTACGAGGCGAACGTCGCCCTCGGTCACGGTGAGGACGAGCGCGACTACACCGTCGCCGCGCAGATGCTGAAGGCCGCAGGGGTGGACGGCATCCGCCTTCTCAGCAACAACCCCGACAAGGCGGTGCAGCTCGAGGGCCTCGGCATCCGGGTCACGGACCGCGTGCCCACCGGGGTGCACCTCTCGGACGCCAACTCCCGCTACCTGCAGGCCAAGCGCGATCACACCGCGCACACCCTCGATCTGTCCGCAGCCTGATGGACGAGCGCCGGCTCGACGATTCCGAGATGGCGACCTGGCTGCCGACGATCCGCTTCGTGCAGCTGCTTCCGCAGGTGCTGGACCGCACCCTCAAGGCGGAGACCGGGCTCAACCACGCCCACTACGCGATCCTGATCACGCTCGCCGGCCGGGGCGAGAGCACCGTCACGATGACCGAGCTCGCGCAGATCGCCGGCCTCAGCAGGTCACGCCTCAGCCACGCTCTGGATTCTCTCGAGGAGCGCGGCTGGGTGGTGCGGTCGTCCTGCGGCAGCGACAAGCGCACGCTCTCGGCGACGCTCACCCCCGCGGGGCGCGAGCTGCTGCGGTCGGCGGCTCCCGTGCATGTCGCGCAGATCCGCGACCTGGTGCTGGGTCCGCTCACCGACGAGGAGCGTGCTCAGCTCGGCGCGATCCTCACGAAGCTGATCCCCGGGGTGACCGCCGCGCTGTAGCGCCCGTGCTTCATAGCATGCCGCGCGTCAGGGCGACGGTGCAGCTGCTCGCGGAGGCCTCGCCGAGATCGGCGGATGCCGACCAGTCGACGGATGCTCCGGCATCCACCCCCTCGATCTCCTCCCACGCCGACGCGATCACGGATCCGTCGGCGTCGAGCCAGCTCACGTGCACGAGGTAGTCGCCCGCGTCGCCCTGGCTGTTGCGCAGCGAACCGGCCGACGTCAGGCGCCCGCTCCCTGGCGGGCACTCATCGATCGTCAGGTCGTCCACGGCGTTCGTTCCGCCGGTGACCGAGGGCGCCGGCGGAGCGGACGGGCTGCATCCGGCGAGGACCGCCGCCGCGGCGAGCGCCGCGACGACGGTCAGGACGGTGGTCCTCAACCTCAGGCCGAACGTCGACGGATCAGGATCACGATCCCGGCGAGCAGCAGCAGGAGCCCGGCGCCGAGAGCGATCCACGGCACGGCACCACCGGTCGTCGGGAGCGAGGCACCCGCGGCCACCGTCACCGTCACCGTCGCGGTGACCCGCGTGCCGTTCGCATCCGCCACCGAGTAGGTGATCGGTCGGGTCGTGCCGACGAAGCCGGGGGCGGGGGTGAACACGATCTTGCCGTCCGCCACGGTCCAGACGCCCTCACCCGGCACGGTGAGCTCGGTCACGAGTGCGCCGTCGGAGCCGACGATGCGGAGGGTCGAGCGGTCGAGCGGGACTCCGGTGGCTCCCGGGGTGTCGTCGCCGATCACATCGATCACCACCGGGACTCCCGGCGCCGTGGTCGCGGAGTTGTTCCGTGCGACCGGGTCGACGCCTGCCACCGTGATCGTGAGCGTCGAACTGGCGGAGTTGCCCAGCGAATCCGTGACCGCGTAGGTCACTCCCGTCGCCGCACCGCGGAAGGTGGGAACAGGCGTGAAGGTCACCCGGCCGTCCGCTCCGATCTCGTACGTGCCCTCACCGGGGACGTCGAGCGTCTTGCCGCCTCCGCCGACGGTCGCACCGGCCGGCTGACCCGTCGCGGGGAAGACCACGGACGCGGGGTCGAGGACTCCGTCCGTCCCGTCCGCCTGCTGGCCGGGACTGTCGTTGCCGAGGATGTCGACGGTCACCGGCACGTTCTGCGGCGTGCTCTCGACATCGGCGTTCGCGTCGGGCCCGGGTCGCACGGTCACGGTGAGCGCCGCGTTCGCGGCTGAGCCGTTCTCGTCGAGGATCGTGTAGCGGACCGGGGTCGTGGTGCCGCTGAACCCGTCGGCGGGCGTGAACGTCACCGTTCCGTCGGCACGCAGCGTGTAGACGCCCTCGCCCGCGACGTCGAGCGTCTTGCCGCCGTCGCGGATCTCGGCGGTCAGGCCCGCGGGGACGCCGGATGCCTGGAAGACCGCGGAGGCGAGATCGAGAGGTACCGCGGGGTCACCGGGATCGTCGTTCCCGACGAAGTCGAACGTCACGGGGGTCGCGTACGGCGTCACGGCCGCATCGTCCGCCGCGGTCGGAACGACCGGGGTCACCTCGATCGTGATGGTCGAGGTGATGGCGTTGCCGATCGCGTCGGTGCCGGTGTACGACACGACGGAGGCGAGGCCGGCGAAGGCGGGAAGAGGCGTGAACGTGACCGAGCCGTCGGCGGCCGCGGTGTACGTGCCCTCCCCGGGCACGACGAGGCGGGTGCCGCCGTCGAGCACCTGGGCGCCGGCCGGCTGGCCCGCCGTCGGGAATCGCAGCGTCGGGAGATCCCAGGCACCGGCCGAGCCGTCGGCGTTGCGTGAGGGGACGTCGTTGCCGAAGGGCTGCAGCGTCACCGGGACCCCCTGCAGCGTCGAGTCGGAGTCGGGAGTCGCAGACGGGCCCGGGCGGACCGTGACCTGCACGGCGGCATCGGCGGTGGTGCCGTTCGCATCCGCGATCCGGTACGTCACGGGGATCGTGGTTCCGGTGAACCCGGAAGCCGGAGTGAAGACGGCCGCGCCCGTGCTGCCGATCACGTAGCTTCCCTGGCCGTCGATCGTCAGCGTCTTGCCGTCGGGCGAGACCGTGACCCCGCTCGGCTGCCCCGTGGCGGGGAAGACGGTGGCGGAGGGCGTCAGCGGCGCGGTCGCACTGCCGGGCCTGTCGTCGTCGAGCAGGTCGATGGTGACCGGTACGCCGTAGGGGGTGCTCGCGCTGTCGTCCTGCGCCACGGGGGTCACACCGGTGACGGTGACCGTGACGGTCGAGGCGACCGCCGCACCGTGCGTGTCGAGCGCGGCGTAGGCGATGGTCTGCGCCGCACCGGTGAAGGTCGGCAACGGCGTGAACGTGACGGCTCCGGTGGCGGGCGCCACCGTGTAGACGCCCTCGCCGGGGACCGTGATCGTGCGTCCGCCGTTCGACACGACCGCGCCCGCAGGCTGGCCGTCCGCGGGGAACACGACGCTCGCCGGCACCAGCTCACCCGTGTCGCAGCCGACCGGGACGTTCGTCTCGCCCGCATCGCAGGGGTTGCCGAGGTCGCTGGCGAGATCGTTGTCGAGGATGCTGAGGGTGACCGGGGTGTTCTGCGGCGTGGTCGCGGCATCCGGTGCGGCGATCGCACCGCTGCCCACGGTGACCGTGATGTTCGCCGGCGCGAGGGTGCCGTTCGTGTCGGCGACGGTGTAGCCGACCGGAGTGGTCGTCCCGGCGTAGTCCGGCAGCGGAACGAAGCGCACCGTGCCGTCGCTGCGGACGGTCCACGTGCCCTCCCCGGGAACCACGAGGGTCTTCCCCCCGTCTGTGGCGTCGGGCGAGGTGAGCACGACCGAGCCGGGAACGAGCGGCACGGACGCGGAGCCCGGGGCGTCGTTCGCGAGGATGTCGATGACCACCGGCGTGTCACCGGGGGTCTTGGCGACATCGCTGGTCGCGATCGGCGCGACGGACGCGACGGTCACCGTGACCGTCGTCGACGCGGCATTGCCGAACGAGTCCTCGACCGTGTACGTGACCGGGGTCGCCGTTCCGGTGAACTGCGGCTCGGGATCGAAGGTGACGTCACGGGTCGCGGGGTCGAAGGTGTAGACGCCCTCGCCGGGAACCGTGAGCACGCGACCGCCGCCGCTCACGGCACTGCCGACCGGCAGACCGGGGGTGACGCTGAAGCGCAGCGAATCAGGATCGAACGTGCCGGCGCTGCCGTCGGCGGCCGTGCCGGGCACGTCGTTGCCGAGGACCGGGAACGACACGTCGACGTTCTGCGGTGTCGAGGCGTTGTCGGGGTTCGCGGTCGGCCCCGGACGCACGGTCACCGAGACGGTGGCGGTGGCCTGCTGGCCGTTCTCGTCGGTGACCCGGTAGGGCGTCGACGCGGTGCCGGAGAAGCCCGCGGCCGGCGTGAACTCGACCTGCCCCGCCGGGGTCACGCGCCAGGTGCCCTCGGGCGTGACGAGAGCCTTGCCGCCGTCGGTGGCGGTCGGATCGGTGAAGACGGTCGATGTGGGCACGATCGCACCCCCGGGGCCGGGGACGTCGTTGTCGACCACGTCGACGGTCACCGGGGTCGCCTGCGGGGTGGTGGTCGAGTCGTTCACGGCCGTCGGAGTCACGGCCGTGACCGTGACCGTGATGGTCGTCGACGCCGGGTTGCCCAGGCTGTCGGTGAAGCGGTACGCGACGGGCGTGGTCGACGGACCGTCGAAGGTCGGATCCGGCGCGAAGGTCACGACGCCGGTCGTCTGGTCGATCGTGTAGACGCCTTCGCCCGGTACCTCGAGGCGGCGGCCGTCGGGGCTCACGACGGAACCGGCCGGCTGCCCGGTCGGCTCGAAGAGGACGGATGCCGGCGGGATGGTCCCCGGGGTTCCGTCGGCGTTCTGTCCGGGTGCGTCGTTGCCGAGCACGGGGATCTGCACACTCGTCCCCTGCGTCGTCGCGGCGGTGTCGGCGACTGCCGACGGCCCGGGGCGCACCGTGGCGGTCGCCGTGGTGGTGGAGGTCTGCCCGTTGTCGTCGACGATGCGGTACTCGGTGGTGGCGTCGCCGCTGAAGCCCGGGGCCGGGGTGAACGTGATGCCTCCGTCCGGGGCGATCGTCCAGACGCCCTCGGGGGTCTGGAGTCGTTTGCCGCCGTCGGTCGCGGCCGGGTCGGTGAACACGGTCTGGTCGGGCAGGATGGCGCCGGTGCCCGGCTGGTCGTTCTTCGCGCCCGGCAGCGTGACCGGGTCGCCGAACGGAGCGGAGCCGGAATCCGGCACGGCGACGGGCGGCGGGAGCACGTTGACGAAGGCGCAGACGATGTTCGCGCCGTCCGTGCCGGAGGGAGCTGTGAAGGTGGCCGTGTTGCCGGTACCGCTCGCGACGACGGCGCCGGTGGCGTCGGTGCACGACCACGTGGTCGTGTAGTCGTTCAGGTCGGTGGTGCCTTCCGGCACCTGCCGCATCGTGTAGGTCTCGCCGGGAATGATGAGGCCCGGTGTGCTGGGAACGCCTCCGCCGCCGGGACCCGACGATCCCGGTGGGAAGTCCGGTGTCGTGCCGTCCGGACCGTACGAACCGCCCTCGAGCACGACGCGCACCTGATCGGTGGGGGTCGCGCGAGGACCGTCGAACTGCGCGACCGTCTGCGCCGAGGAGGGGTTCGCGCAGGAACCGAGGTCGGAGGATGCGGCCCCCGTCAGGGTGAACGTGGTGCCGGTGGGCGCACCCGTGATCGGGTTCGTCTTCTGCAGCACGGTGCTGCCGCCCAGGTAGAGGAAACCGTCGGACCCGAACGCGATGCCGTTGGTCGGGACGGTGGTCGCACCCCGGGAGAGCTCGCGCGCGGGCAGGGTGGTGCCCGTTCCCGAGGTCGGCACGGTCCCATCGACCACATACAGCGCCGCCTCGGAGGCGCCACCGGCGACGATGTACAGCCGACCGGTCTTGTCGAAGGCGAGGTCGCCGTTGAAGCCGGGAGGGTTGGCGGGCGTGACGGACAGGACCGGTCCGGCCGGCGCGATGTTCGTCGCCGGATCGAAGACGTAGATGTCCACGCTCGAGGTCGCATTGAACGCGCCGTAGTAGTACAGCCCGTTCGCGGGGTTGATCGCGCCCATGGTGCCGTTGGCGACACCGGGAGTCTTCGGCGAGGCGGTGATGGTGCCGTCGGCGCTCGCCGTCGGCTCGTACTCGACGACGCTCGTCGATGTCCCGAGGATCGCGGCGGTGCCGCCTGCACCGATACCCAGCTGGTTCGCGAAGGCACCGTCGGTCGAGGGCACGGTGAAGGTCGGGGTCGTCGATGCGGTGCCGGTGGTCAGGTCGAGCTGCCACACGGTGCCGGCCTGGTTGTTGGCGTAGTAGAGGGTGTTGATGCACGCCAGCGGTTCCGCGGCGGCGGCGGGCGCGGGTGCGCCGGCGGCGGTGAACCCCGCAGCGAGCAGGGCGCCGGCCGCTGCGACGGCGAGGAGGCGGGATGCGACGGGACGAGCCATCAGACGGCCCTGCCCGACTGCGGGAGGTCGATGACATCGCCGAGAAGGATGAGTTCCCTGAGTCCGTTGGTCATTGCTCTGTACCGCTCTCGCTTCGGTCGCCGTGAGGCGTGGGGAGTGAGAGCGACTCCGGCCGCCTCACTCCCCGCCCTACCCCCATGTCCCCCACAGGGCGCCGGGACGACCGTGATTCGTCGCCGTCCCGGCGCGCAGAAAGCTATCAGCCGGCTGTTCACGCTAAGTCGGCCAGATGTGGAAACACGGCGCGGGGGTTCTGCTCTGAGCAGAACCCCTCGAACAGGGCGGATGCCGCGGCATATCGTGAGGCATGGCCGACATCGTCCCGTTCTCCCGCGCCCCTCGTCCCGCCCGCCGCCCCCGGCCGAACGACCCCGAGCCCCTCTGGCGTCAGCTCCTCGGCGATCAGCTGCGCCGCCGCCGGCACGAACGCGACGAGACGCTCACCGAGACCGCCGAGAAGGCCGGCGTCTCGCCGCAGTACCTCTCCGAGGTCGAGCG
The DNA here is from genome assembly GCF_039533965.1 of Microbacterium luteolum. Lineage (NCBI taxonomy): Bacteria > Bacillati > Actinomycetota > Actinomycetes > Micrococcales > Microbacteriaceae > Microbacterium > Microbacterium luteolum. The sequence continues at coordinate 2,778,766 of NZ_BAAAUN010000001.1, read as the reverse complement.
CGGACTGAAAGAGCCCTCCAGCGAGATGATCGCCGCGATCAGCGGCGCGCTCGAGACCTCGCTCATCGAGCTCACCAGTGCGGTCGCCGACGAGCTGCGGACCGAGACGGCCCCGGCATCCGCCCTGGTCTCGGCCGGGCGCGCGGTGTTCGCGCTGGCCGCCTGAGCCGCGGCATCCGCTCAGCCGGCCGCGACCCGCGCGCCGAGCACCGTGTCGATCAGTCCGTACTCGAGCGCGGCGGATGCCGTGAAGACGCGGTCGCGGTCGGTGTCGGCACGGAGCTCCTCGACCGTGCGGCCGCTGTGCCTGGCGAGGATGGCCTCCATGTCGGAGCGGACGCGCACCACCTCGTCGGCCGCGAGGATGAGGTCCGGGATCGCGCCACGGGACTGCCCGGCGGGTTGATGCAGCACGATGCGCGCGTGCGCCAGGGCGGCCCGCTCCCCCGTGTCGCCGGCGGCGACCAGCAGCGCGGCCGGCCCGATCGCCTGACCCACGCAGGTCGTGGCGATGCGCGGACGGATGTGCTGCATGGTGTCGTAGATCGCCAGCGCGGCGCCCGGGTCTCCGCCCTCGCTGTTGATGTAGAACTGGATGCCGCTCTCCGGGCTGTCGGCGTCGAGATGCAGCAACTGCGCGATCAGCGCGTTCGCGACGCCGGCATCGATGCCGGTGCCGAGGTAGATCACACGCTCCGCGAGCAGGTGCGAGTACACGTCCATGATGCGCTCACCACGAGGATGCTGCGCGATGACGTTCGGGATCGAGTAGGTGCTCATGCGCTCGCCCCCAGCCCGACGCGCGCGCGTCGACGCGGCATGATCTCGGCGAGCGAACCGACGATGTCGTCGATGAAGCCGTAGTCCAACGCCTCGGCGGCGGTGTACCAGCGGTCGTGCAGCGAGTCCTCGAAGATCCGCGTGACCGGCTGGCCCGTGTCGTCGGCGATGAGGCCGAGCACCGTGTCGCGCATGTGCCGCAGATCGTCGGCCTGCGTCTCGAGCTCACCCGCCGAACCGCCGATACCCGCGGATCCCTGGTGCATGAGGATGCGGGCATGCGGCAGGGCGCGGCGCTTGCCCTTCGCGCCGGCCGAGAGGAGGAACTGCCCGGCACTGCACGCCAGGCCGAGCGCGAGCGTGGACACGTCGTTGGGCACGAGCTGCATCAGGTCGCGGATCGCCAGCATCGACGGCACCGAGCCGCCGGGCGAGTGGATCCACAGGGCGATGTCGGTCGTCGCGTCCTCGGCCGAGAGCGCGAGCAGCTGCGTCATGAGCAGCGTGCCGTTGTCGTCGTCGAGGGCGCCGTCGAGCACGAGCACGCGCTCGTGGAACAGGGCGCGTCGGGCTTCGGGTCCGAACTGCGGGATGGGGTTGTCTTCGCTCATGCCCCCAGCATCCGCTCGTCCCCGCGGTCGCAGGGCGGTATCCGCCTCAGGCGGATCCGCCGTGAGCAGAGGCGGTCAGGCCGAGCCGCTCGGCAGCAGAACGAAAGACGCCCGTAACACCGCCGACTCACGACGCTCGTACGCTCACGATCATGGCGAAGCAGACGACACCGGCATGGCAGTGGTCCGAGGACGGGATCAACTTCCGCACCCGCAAGTGGGTGCGCCCCGAGGACCTCAACGCGAACGGCTCGCTGTTCGGCGGGAGCCTGCTGAAGTGGATCGACGAGGAGGCGGCGATCTACGCGATCGTGCAGCTGGGCAACTACCGCGCCGTCACGAAGCACATCTCCGAGATCAACTTCGAGGCGTCGGCGGTGCAGGGCGACCTGGTCGAGATCGGTCTGACGGCGACGCACTTCGGTCGCACTTCGCTCACCATGAAGGCGATGGCGCGCAACATGATCACGCGCAGGCGCCTTCTCACGATCGAGAAGATCGTGTTCGTGAGCCTCGATGAGGACGGCGCTCCCACCCCGCACGGTTACACCGACATCACCTACGATCGCGACCGCATGCCGACCGAGCGCATCGCGACGGGGACCATCCGCCTGCCGAGCTGACGCCGAACCGCCCCCTTATGCCCGAACGGCCCCCGTATGGGCGTCACTCAAGGGGGTGGCTCGCTCAGAGAGGGGCGGCTCGGCGATGCTGGGGGCCGCCGCGAAGGCCTGGGCGAGGTCGGCGATCAGGTCGTCGGCGTTCTCGAGGCCGATCGACAGACGGAGCACGTCGGCGGCGGGGCGCGCCTCGGGCGGCACCGGGCGATGGGTGAGCGCGGCAGGATGCTGGATCAGCGAGTCCACCCCGCCCAGCGAGACGGCGTGGGTGAACAGTGCCGTCGCCGTCGTGATCGTCGACGCGGCCGCGAAGCCTCCCCGCATCCGCATCGCGATCATCGCTCCGGTGCCCCGCATCTGCCGGTCCAGGATGCCGTGCGGATCGCCGTCGAGCCCCGGGTAGAAAACCTCGGCGACCTCCGGCCGGTCGATCAGCCACTGCACGATGCGACGCGCGTTCTCCTGCTGCTGGCGCATCCGCACCGGCAGGGTCGTGAGCCCGCGATGCAGCAGGTACGCGCCGAGCGGATGCAGCAGACCGCCGGTCACGGCCCGCACGCGCCGGAGCGCCTCAGCCGTCGCCTCGCTGCAGGCCACGACGCCGGCGATGACGTCGCCGTGCCCGCCCAGGTACTTGGTGGCGCTGTGCAGCGACATCGCGGCGCCGAGGTCGATCGGGTTCTGCAGCACCGGAGTGGCGAAGGTGTTGTCGACGACGACGGGCACCTCCCCCGCCTGCCGCACGATGTCGGCGATGTCCGCGATGTCGAGCGTCGGGTTCGCCGGCGTCTCGAGGACGACCAGTCCGGTGTCGGGGCGGATGCTGCGGGCCACCTCGTGCGGGTCGCAGTAGCTCACCTCGGCACCCAGGAGCCCGGAGCCGAGCAGGTGGTCGGTGCCGCCGTAGAGCGGGCGCACCGCGACGACGTGCCTCTTGCCGACGGCGTTGGTGTGGGCGAGGATCACGGCCGTCATCGCCGCCATGCCTGAACCGAAGGCGACGGATGCCTCGGCGTGCTCCATCTCGGCGAGCGCGGCCTCGAAGCGCGCGACCGTCGGGTTCCAGAGCCGGGCGTAGACCATGCTGCCGTCCGCGGGCGGGCGTCCGCCGGTCGCCATCGCCTCGTACGAGTCGCCGCCGCGCTCGATGTCGGGGAGCGGATTCGTCGTCGAGAGATCGATGGGCAGCGCGTGGACCCCGAGACCCTCGAGATCGGAGCGGCCGCTGTGGACGGCGACGGTGTCGGGATGCAGCGGTGCAGTCATGCTTCCAGGCTGTCGGAAACACGACGAAGGCGCTGAGATTCGACAGCATCCGCCATTTTTTGCGCCTTTCTCGCTATTCTGAGCAACCGGCAGCATCAGAGACGAGGCGACATTGGCGAGAACACAAGGCGCAGCACTCGACGAGGTCGACCTCGCGCTGCTCGCCGCCCTCCTGGACGACGCGGAGATCACGAACAAGGCGCTCGCGCACCGACTCGGCCTGGCGGAGTCGACCTGCGCGCATCGGGTCAGGGCGCTGCGCGAGCGCGGCGTGATCCGCGACACCCGCATCCGCGTCGACGAGGCAGCACTCGGCTACCCCCTGCAGGCGATCATCAAGGTGCGCCTCGCCAATCACACCGGCCCGAAGGTCACCGCGCTGTTCGAGGCGCTCGCGAGCATCCCTCGCGTGCTGCAGGTGTTCCACGTCGCCGGGGTGGACGACTTCCTCGTGCACGTGGCGGTCGAGGACGCCACGGCGCTCCGCGACATCGTGCTCGAGCACATCACGATCCATCCGGTCGTCCGCGGCACCGAGACGCAGCTCGTGTTCGAGCTGCGCGACGGCAGCGGGATGCTCCCGCGGTGACGCGTCAGGAGACGACGGCGATCGATCCGGTCGATGCGCTCTGCAGCGCGGATGCCGGCTTCACCACGGTCGGCACGGCCTCTTGCTCGCGCGAACGCTGACGCATCGTCCGGCCGAGATCGGTGGCGCTGACGATCCCACGGACGACGCCGCCGATCGTGAGCATGGCGACCAGCGCGGCGCACGCGGCGAGCAGCGGCAGCCACTGGTTCGCGAACGACGCCGTGAAGCTCATCAGCGCGCCGACGATCCACAGCCCCACGGCGCCTCCCGTGAGCCCACCGGCGCCGCGCATGATCGCGATCCCCGCCACGACGGCGCAGATCGCAGCGAATGCCGCCCCCGCGATCCCGATCGGAACCATCACCTCAGCCAGATCGCTGGCCATTCTGAATGTCGTCATGACGACCCCCCGTCAGCGGAATATCCGCTCCTTCGACACTAAGAGAGTGCCAGCGGGAAGCCATCCGTCTCAAGTGCGACCCCGCATCATCCTCCAGAACGATCTTTTTCCTGCGCGTTCCGTGCTTTTCGGTCAGCGGCGGGCGCGCTCGGAGCGGCGTCGGCGCAGCGTGAGCTTCCGCAGACGCGAGGCGCGGACCGTGGCGATGGGCTGCGTCACGACCGCGTCAACGACCATGGAGCCGTCGGTGGGGCCGACGATCGCGATCGCGGAGGTCTCCGTCGCTTCCGCCGGATCGACCGGCAACCGCGCGAGATCCCGGTGCGCGCGGACGTACGCGGGGACCAGCAGCACGATCGCGCCGACCCAGGCGAGCGGGTTGCTGAGGGCGACACCGGCGAAGCCGATCAGCGCGCCGAGCAGGACCGCCGCGCCGACGCGCATCACGAGCTCGATCACACCCGTGACGGTCGGCACGAGCGTGTGGCCGAGCCCCTGAAGGGCGCCGCGGAGCACGAACAGCATGCCGAGGGCCCAGTAGCCGCATCCGTTGATGATGAGCATCTGGTGGGCGAGGTTCACGACGTCGTCGGAGCCGGCGCCGATGAACAGGCGGACCATGGGGGCGCCGAAGGCGATCAGCAGCCCGCCGAGCACGATGCCCGAGACGATCGACATCCAGGTGGCCTCGACGACTCCGCGGCGGATGCGGTCGGGGCGACGACCGCCGTGGTTCTGCGCCGCGTACATCGAGACGGCCAGACCGAGAGAGGACAGCAGCGCCACCGCCAGACTGTCGACGCGCGAGGCGGTGGTGTACGCGGCGACGGCGTCGGAGCCGAGCGTGTTCAGCGCGACCTGCACCGTGAGCGTGCCGATCGCGATGATCGACGCCTGGAAGCCCATCGGGAGTCCGAGTCGCAGGTGCTCCGCGACGTCGGCGCGGGTGACGCGCCAGTCCGTGCGGCGCAGGTGCAGCATCGGGAGACGGCGGCGCACGAACTCGAGGCACAGCAGGACCGAGACCGCCTGGGCGACGACCGTGGCGAGAGCCGCACCGGCGACCCCCCATTCCAGCGGCCCGACCATGAGCACGACGAGCCCCACGTTCAGGGCGCACGACACGGTGAGGAAGACCAGCGGCGTACGCGAGTCCCCGATCGCGCGGATGATCGCGGAGAGGTAGTTGAAGAACATGGTCGCGCCGGCGCCGAGGAAGCTGATCTGCGTGAAGACCGTGGCCTCGGCCATCAGCTCGGGTGGGGTCTGCAGCAGCGCGAGGAGCGGCGCGGCGATGAGAGGGGCGACCACGGTCAGCAGCACACTCGTGATGCCGGACAGGATCACTCCGGTCGCGACCGAGCGACGCACCGCGGCGTCGTCGCGGGCGCCGAAGGCCTGGGCGATGGGGATCGCGAAACCGCTGGTGAGACCCCACGCGAAGCCGAGCAGGAGGAACAGCAGCGGACCGGTCGCCCCCACCGCGGCGAGGGAGTTCACGCCGAGGTGCCGCCCCACGACGATGGCGTCGGCGAAGTGGTACAGCTGCTGCACGACATTGCCGATGAGCAGCGGGATCGAGAAGGCGAGGATGACACGCCACGGGCGACCCGTGGTGAGAGGAGTGGCCATGAAGAAGCGGCTCGCAGAACTGGGGGGTGATCGGGGGAGGCTCCAGTTTATCGAATCGATTCGGCGCAACGGAAGAGCAGCTCACAGGAAGTACGTCGCCGGCGAGAGCCCGTTGCCACGAGGCGCACATCCGGTACCTGCGGGGCGACTCGATCGAGGCGGACTAGGCGCGCGCCAGGGCGGCATCCTCCGGAGCAGCGGTCTTCGCGACGAAGATCCGCTTGCGCAGCGCGAGGAAGAGCAGCACCATGCCGGCGGTGAGCAGCATGTGGCCGACACCCGCGATGCCGGCGATCATCTTCGACGACTCCTGACCGAGCACCGTGAGGGAGCCGTGCCATACGAGCATCGCCGACGTCAGCACGAGGCCGGCGTTGTAGAGCCAGAAGAACCACGCGAAGAGGCGGCTCTCGGAGAGCGTGAACGCCTTCTCCAGGAGGAGGACGATGAGGAGCACGACGAAGCCCAGCACGAGCAGGTGCGTGTGCACGAGGCCGAGCTGGGTCGCCTCCCCCTCCGGGAAGCCGTTGATCTTGGTGAACTCGCGGTAGAAGAGTCCGGAGGCGACGCCTACGAGCATGTAGGCGAACGCGGCGTGGAAGAGTCTGCGCATGGGGGTACCTTTCGGGTCTCTTCCAGCCTCGGCGCAGCATCCGTTCCGGGGATCCATCGAACGGTTGAGATGCGGATGCTGCCGCGTCGCAGCCGAACCGACGTCAGAGCAGACCGGCGTCCCGCGCGATGGCGATCGCGCGGGCGCGGCTGTCGGCGCCGAGCTTCTCGAACACGTGCACCAGGTGCGTCTTCACGGTCGCCTCGGTGACGAAGAGGGTCTTCGCGATCTCGCGGTTGGATGCCCCGGTGTCGAGCAGGGCGAGGACCTCGCGCTCGCGATCGGTGAGTCGCACGCGGGGCGCGCGCATCACCTGCACGACCCGCTCGCTGATCTCCGGGGCGAGCACGAGCCCTCCGGACGCCGCCTGACGGATGGCGCGCACGATGTCGTCGGGCGCGACGTCCTTGAGGAGGTACCCCGCCGCGCCCGCTTCGATCGCACCGAGGATCTCGGCGTCACGATCGAACGTCGTCAGGATGATCACGGCGGGAGCCGGATGCTGTGCGCGCAGGGCGGCGGTCGTCGCCACGCCGTCCATCCCCTCCCCGAGTCGCAGGTCGCAGAGCACGACATCGGGGTGCAGGTGCCGGGCGAGCAGGACAGCCTCCTCGCCGGACGACGCCTCGCCGACCACCTCGACGTCGTCACGGTGGTCGAACAGGGAGCGCACCCCGGCCCGGACGATGGGGTGATCGTCGACGAGCAGCACCCGCACGGCCGTCATCCGTCGCCTCCGGCATCCCGGGCCGGAGACGGGCCACCGAGCGGGACGTGCGCCGACAGCGCCGCTCCGTCGCCCTGGACGCTCTCCACGTCGAGTCCTCCGCCGAGCTCCCGCAATCGCGCGCGCATGGAGCGCAGTCCGTAGCCGCCGCCCCGGCTCCCCACCCCGCCCTGGGCTTCCCACCGGGTCGCGTCGAATCCGATCCCGTCGTCGACGATGTCGAGCCGGACCGCATCGCCCGCGTCGGCCAGCGTGACCACCACCCGGGAGGCGGCCGCGTGCGAGCGCACGTTCGCGAGGGCGGACTGCGCCGTGCGCAGCAGCGCGACCTCGACGTCGAGGCCGAGCGCGGGCAAGTCGTCGTCGACATGGAGCGTCGCGGCGATGCCGGTCTCCTCGGCGAGACGCTCGAGCATGCGCGCGAGGGCGTCGCCCAGCGCACTGGACTCGAGCTCGGCGGGCATCAGCGCGTTCACGATGCGCCGCGCGTCGGCCAGCCCCTCGGCCGCGAGCGTGCCGATCTGGCGGAGGGCGCGGGTGCTCTGTGCGGCGTCGTCGGCCTCCAGAGCCGAGCGCGCCAACATCCCGATCGAGGAGACGCTCTGGGCGACGGTGTCGTGGATGTCGCGAGAGACCCTGGTGCGCTCGGCGCTCGCGCCCGACTCGCGCTGCATACGGGCGAGCTCGTCCTGCAGTGCCGCCATCTCCTCCTGCGTGGCGACGAGCGAGGCGATCAGCCGTCGCCGTTCGCGACCGTCGCGCACGAGTTCGAGGTAGCCGCGGGAGATGCCCAACGCGAAGACGCCCCCGACGAGCGGCCCGATCACGTTCGCGTAGCTCGTCGCGCCGGTGTGCAGCAGCGGGGCGGCGACCACGACCGCGAGGATGACGACGCTGAGCAGCAGCGCCCAGCGCAGGCGCATCACGAACCCGGCGAGCAGCCAGAGCGGGAACGCGAGCCACACGAACTCGGGCGACACGGCGACCGTGCCGAGCCAGATCAGCGTCAGCCCGAGCAGCCACCAGGTCGCCAGACGCCGATCCGCGGTGCGTTCGCCGAGCAGGAGACCACCGCCGTACCAGCCGAGGAAGACGAGCGACAGCGCCAGGACCCAGGGCAGCGGGATGCCGTCGGCCGACGCGCGAACGGCCCCGATCACGAGCAGCACGACCGTGATGACCGCCTGGCCGATGCGGATCGACCCGATCAGGCTCGCCCAGGTGTGGGCGGGCTCCCGCGGCGACGGGTCGATGGACGGCATCCTCACATTCTCGCCCCGGACCGCCGCCGGCGCCTCCATCGTTCGATCGATCCGTCGGACAGAGGGGTACCGACAGGCCCTCCCTCGACAGAAGGGCCGCGCGTAACGTCGGTGGCACGGCCGCGCAGGCGGCCCCGATGCTCGGGAAAGGACCACTCATGCACACACGCACAATCGGACAGGGACTCGAGGTCTCGGCGGTCGGACTCGGCTGCATGGGGATGTCGCAGAGCTACGGGCCGAACCCCGGCGACCGCGGCGAGATGATCGCGGTGCTGCGCTCGGCCCTCGATCACGGCGTGACGTTCTTCGACACGGCCGAGGTCTACGGCCCCTACGTGAACGAAGAACTGGCCGGAGAGGCACTGGAGCCCATCCGCGATCAGGTCGTCGTCGCCACGAAGTTCGGCTGGCGGATCGAAGACGGACGCAGCGTCGGACTCGACAGTCGTCCGGAGCAGATCCGCCGGGTCGCCGAGGAGTCGCTCCGGCGGCTCCGCACCGACGTGATCGACCTGTTCTACCAGCACCGCGTCGACCCCGAGGTGCCGATCGAAGACGTCGCCGGCACGGTCTCCGAGCTGATCGCCGAAGGCAAGGTCCGGCACTTCGGGCTGTCCGAGGCGTCGGCATCCACCATCCGCCGCGCCCATGCGGTGCAGCCGGTCACGGCCTTGCAGAGCGAGTACTCGCTCTGGACGCGCGACCCCGAACGCGATGTCCTCCCGGTGCTCGGCGAGCTGGGGATCGGCTTCGTGCCGTTCAGCCCGCTCGGGAAGGGATTCCTCACCGGCACGGTCGATCAGAACACGACTTTCGCGGACGGCGACATCCGCGGGACGATCCCGCGCTTCAGCGAGGAGAACCGCGCGGCCAACCAGGCGCTCGTGCGCCAGGTCGGCGACCTCGCCGCCGCGAAGGACGCCACGCCCGGCCAGATCGCCCTCGCCTGGCTGCTCGCTCGCGCCCCGTGGATCGTGCCGATTCCCGGAACCCGTCGCACGGCGCGGATCGCCGAGAACGCGGGAGCGACCGCCGTCGCCCTGTCGGCCGACGAGGTCTCCGATCTCGACCGGCTGGCCGACCGGGTGGGCGTCGCCGGCGACCGGTACAACTCCCAGCAGATGAGCTTCGTCGACCGCTGAGCCGGGTCGGCGGTCCGGTTCGTCGGGTTCCGGTCGCAATTGCTGCCGCCGGGCGTCCGGTCGCAGTTCCTGCCGTCCGAGCGTTCTCGAAGCGGCACGAACTGCGACCGGAGCAGCGCCGCGAACGCAATAACCTGGATGCTGCGGCGACGGAGGGAGCGCGATGTTCGACAGTCCGCTCTCGGCCTCGGCCTACGAAGTGCTCGGCGTCGCGTCGACGTCAGGCGACGACGACCTGCGGCGCGCGTATCGGCTGCGGCTGCGGCAGACGCATCCCGACACCGGCGGTGACGCGGCCGTGTTCATCCGGGTGCAGCGTGCCTGGGAGCTGGTCGGCACCCCGGAGGGCCGTGCGGCCTACGACCGCAGCCACGGCATCGGCGTCGAGACGGAGTGGGGCGGATGGCGGGCCCCCGACACTCGCAGGGACACGCGACCGCGCCCGAAGTCGTACGGCGAGCCCGGTGCGTGGCGGCGTGCCCGATACGTGGCCCTGCTGCAGGAGTGGGCCGGCGAAGAGGTCGCCGACCCGTACGCCCCGGCGCTGGTGCGCGCGGCACCGCGCGAGCTCAAGCGCCTGCTCGCCGACGCGCTGGCCGAGGAGGGCACCGCCCAGACCGTCGCCGGTCTGGGCATGGGCTTCACCCTGTGGCACGGCGTGGCCGTTGCGGCATCCGCCGATGCGGAGACGACGGATGCCGCGGACCGGCTCGACCACATCGTGCTCGGCCCCTCCGGCCTGTACGGCGTGATGTCGGCCGACTTCGGCGGCGTGGTCGGATTCCGTCGCGGCGAGATCACCGGTCCGAGCCTGGGTCACCGGGCGCCGGTCACGACGCTCCTCGCCCAGATCAACACTGTCGCCCGCACCGCGCGCGTGCGCTTCAGCGGCGCGATCGTCGCCCTGCCCGACGACGACCTGTCGCAGGCGGTCACGCCGCTCGGCAGCATCCGCGGACTCCCGGTGGTGGTCGTCCGCCGCAGTGCCCTGCCGCTGCTGCTGCGGAAGGGGATGCCGGGCGCCCGGGTCATCGGAGGCAACGAGCTGTTCGACATCCGCACCCGCCTGATCCAGCGGTCCCGCCTGGCCTGAGCGAGGGTTTCGCCGGTCGCGGGTCAGGAGTAGCGTGCGCGCATGGCGATCTCGACGGCACTCCGTGATTGGCTGCTCGATTCCGACCCCTCCCTGCGCTGGCAGGTCGAGCGCGACCTGACGGATGCTCCGCCCGAGTTCTGGGAGGCGACCAGGGCACGGGTGACGACCGAGGGGTTCGGCGCCGCGCTGCTCTCCCGACAGGATGCCGACGGGAAGTGGGCTGGAGGCGCGCACTTCCCTGGAGGCTTCTTCGACAGTGCCGAGGCGCAGACGCCGGGACAGCCCTGGGTCGCGACCAGCTGGTCACTCAAAGACCTCCGCGAGTGGGGCGTGGATGCCGCAGCCCTCGAGGGGACAGTTGAGAAGCTCGCGGCGAACTGCCGCTGGGAGTACGAGGATCTCCCGTTCTGGGGCGGCGAGGTCGACGTGTGCATCAACGCGTTCACCCTCGCCAGCGGCGCCTGGCTCGGGGTGGACATGAGCGAGCTCGCGCGCTGGTTCGTGACGCACCGCCTCGCCGACGGCGGCTGGAACTGCGAGGCGGAGGAGGGACGGTCGACGCGCTCCTCGTTCCACTCGACGCTGAACGCGGTGGTCGGACTGCTGGCCTACGAGCGCCGCACGGGCGACACGTCCGCCCGCGATGCCCGCCATGGGGGCGAGGAGTATCTCCTTCGGCGCCGGCTCCTCTACCGGGAGTCGACCGGAGAGGTCGTCGACGGCTTCGTGTCGCAGTTCACGTACCCGCACCGGTACCGGTACAGCGCACTGACCGCGCTCGACCACTTCCGCGATGCCGCGCTCCTGGAGGGCACGCGTCCCGACCGTCGGCTCGCCGATGCGGTGGAGGTGGTCCGCGCCGCACGTCGGCCCGACGGCACCTGGCTGCAGGGAACGCCACTCGCCGGCCGCACCTGGTTCGCCGTCGATGCCCCGGAGGGCGAGCCGTCGCGCTGGCTCACCCTGTTCGGCACGCGCGTCCTCGATTGGTGGGATGCCGCGGCCTGACCCGGCGTTTCGGATCGAAACAGGAGAGGTCCGTTGACAGTCGCAATCAAACCGGTTTACACTCATCAAACCGGTTCAACGCCTGCAGCGGCGTGCTCCGGCGTGAATCCACGAGGAGGTGGGCATGAGCCGCACGACGATCGCCGACGTGGCCCGCGAGGCCGGCGTGACCAAGGCGACGGTCTCCCACGCCCTCAGCGGCAATCGCCCGATCTCCGACGAGACCAGGGCGAAGGTCCTCGCCGCGGCCGCGAAGCTCGACTGGGTGCCCAGCCAGAGCGCCAGGGCTCTCGCCACCCGCCGCGCCAACGCGATCGCCGTGGTGCTGGCCCGCGATCCCGAGGTCATCGCGAACGACTCCTTCTTCCCGGCATTCATCGCCGGCGTCGAATCCGTGCTCGCCGAGTCCGAGACCGCACTCCTGCTCCAGGTCGTGCCGGACCGCGACGCCGAGGAGCGCGCGTACCGCACCCTCAGCCACGGCCGCGCCGACGGCGCGCTCCTGCTCGACCTCCGCGCCGACGACTGGCGCGTCCCGCTGCTCGACGAGCTGAACCTGCCCACCGTGCTCGTCGGCGCCTACGAGCAGCCGACCGACTTCTCCTGCGTCCGCACCGACGACGCTGCTCCCGTGCGCGAGATCCTCGCCCACCTCCGTGCCGGCGGACACGAGCGCATCGCCCACGTCTCCGGTCCGCTCGACTACGTGCACTCCCGTGCGCGCGCCGACGCGTATCTCGCCGAGATCGGCAGCGACGAGCTGCTCCGCGAAGGCGACTTCACCGCAGCCAGCGGACGTGACCTGACCGAAGAGCTGCTCGCCCTGCCGGAGCGTCCGACGGCGATCCTGTACTCGAACGACACCATGGCGATAGCGGGGCTCTCGTACGCCCGCTCGCAGGGTCTCTCGATCCCCCGTGACCTCGCGATCTCGGGATTCGACGACGACCACCTGTCGGCTCACCTCTCTCCGGCGCTGACCAGCGTCTCGTCGGATCCCGCGGCGCGTGGTCGCGCCGCCGCCCGCATCCTGCGGGAGGTCATCCTCGGCGCGCAGCCGCGCACCGAGTTCGTCGACTGCAACGTCGTGCACTTCCGCGACAGCACCAGTTAGTCGGCATCCGCATCACCGCACCAGATCCACTCGTGTCGAGGAGGACACCATGAAGAAGATCCGCGCACTCGCGCTCATCGGCGCCACCGCACTCATCGCCACCGGATGCTCCGCCGGAGGCGGCGGCGGGGGCGAAGGCGGCGCTGACGCCACCGGGCCCATCGACGTCTGGCTCTCGAACAACGAGCAGGAGGTCGAGTGGGGCAAGGCGGTCGTCGAGGCCTGGAACGCCGAGCATCCGGATGAGAAGGTCACGGCGCAGGAGATTCCCGCCGGCTCTTCGTCGGAAGAGGCCATCACGGCCGCGATCACCGCCGGCACCGCGCCGTGCCTCGTCTACAACGTGGCGCCCGCGGCCGTATCCGGGTGGGTCAAGCAGGGCGGCCTCGTCGACCTGAGCACCATCGACGGCGGCAGCGACTACATCACCGAGCGGGGCGGCGACGTCGAGTCGTACTCCACCGACGGCAGCTACTACCAGCTGCCGTGGAAGTCGAACCCCGTCATGGTCATGTACAACAAGGCGCTGTTCACGGCTGCGGGCATCGATGCGGAGAACCCGCAGATGAACACGTACGACGCGTTCCTCGAGGGCGCACAGAAGATCGTCGACTCGGGCGTGCAGAGCGCGATCTGGCCCGCTCCGACCAGCGAGTTCTACCAGCCGTGGTTCGACTACTACCCGCTCTACCTCGCCGAGACCGACGGCACCATGCTCGTCGAAGACGGCAAGGCGACGATCGATTCGGATGCCGGACGCACCGTCGCCGAGTTCTGGGCGACGATCTACAAGGACAAGCTGGCGCCGAACGAGGCCGCGACCGATGACGCGATGTCGGCGGGAACGACCGCCATGCAGCTCGCCGGGCCCTGGGCGATCCCGTCCTACGCTGAGACCGTCGACGTCGGCTTCATGCCGGTGCCGACGAGCGACGGCCGCGAGAACCCGGTCACCTTCGCCGACTCGAAGAGCGTGTCGATGTTCACGGCCTGCGAGAACCAGGGCACCGCGTGGGAGTTCCTGAAGTTCTCCACCAGCGTCGAGAGCGACGGGCAGTTCCTCGAGGCCACCGGCCAGATGCCGATGCGCACCGACCTGACCGGGACCTTCGCGGACTACTTCGAGGCGAACCCGAACTACGTCGCATTCGCCGAGCAGGCCGAGGCCACGGCCGACGTGCCCAGCATCCCGAACTCGGTGGAGGCCTGGCAGGCGTTCCGCGACGCGTACTCCCCCGCGGTGATCTTCGGCAAGGACTCGATCGACGACTTCCTGAAGAACGCCTCGTCCAAGATCGACGAGCTCGTCGCCGAGTGATCCGATGACCGACAACCGGCGGTTGCGCACCCGATGGCTGGGTGCGCAACCGATCGGCGGCCTCTTCGCGCTGCCGTACTTCGTGTTCGTGATCGCGATCTTCGCGTATCCGCTCGCGTTCGCTGTCTACATCGCCTTCCACGACTACTTCTTCACCGCCCCGGGCACCGAGCCCGACCGCCCGTTCGTCGGGTTCGAGAACTTCGTCACCGTGCTCACCGATCCGCGTGTGCTCGGCTCGTTCCGCAACACGCTGGCCTTCCTGGTGATCAACGTGCCGCTGACCGCGGTGCTCTCGCTCGTGCTCGCCGCAGCGCTCAACACCGGCATCCGCTGGGTGGCCGCGTATCGGGTCGCGTTCTACGTGCCGTACCTAACGGCGAGCGTGTCGCTGGTCGGCGTGTGGATGCTGCTGTTCTCGGGCAACGGACTGATCAACTCGATCCTCGGCCCGCTCGCGCCCGATCCGTCGTGGCTCGTGAACAGCGGGCTCGCGATGCCGATGATCGCGCTCTACGTGACCTGGAAGCAGCTGGGCTTCTACATCCTGCTGTATCTCGCGGCGCTCCAGAACGTGCCGAAGGAGCTCTACGAATCGGCGGAGACCGACGGCGCCGGCGCCTTCAAGCGCTTCCTGCACGTCACGGTCCCCGGCGTCCGCAGCGCCACCACGCTCGTGCTGATCCTGTCGATCATCACCGGCGCCAACCTCTTCACCGAGCCGTATCTGCTCACCAACGGCGGAGGGCCGGACGGCGCCTCCTCCACCCCGGTGCTGCTCATCTACCAGCTGGGCATCCAGCAGCAGAACCCCGACACGGCCGCAGCGATCGGCATGATCCTCGTGATCCTCGTCGGGATGCTGTCGCTGGCGGCGAACCGCGCGACCAGGGAGCGATGATGAAACGCAGAAGCAAGGCCCCCCGCATCCTGAGCATCGTCCTGCTCACGGTGGCGGCGATCGGATTCGCCTTCCCGTTCTACTTCATGCTCGTCGGGGCGTTCCAGGAGAGTCCGACGAACGCGCCGAACGAGCTCTTCCCGACCAGCGGATGGACCGTCGACAACTTCGTCGCGATCGACTCGCGGATCGACCTCGCGGGCTCTCTGCTGAACTCGCTGATCTTCACGGCCGGCGTGCTGCTCGGCACCGTGGTGTTCGGGCTGCTCGCCGGGTATGCGATCGCCCGTCTCGACTTCCGCGGACGCGGCGTCGTCTGGGTGCTCATGCTGCTCGTGCAGATGGTGCCGTTCCAGCTGCTGATGATCCCGCTGTACGTGCAGATCACCCGCAGTTACGGACTCGGGGACTCGTACCTCGGCATGATCCTGCCGTTCCTCATCAACACGACCGCCGTGTTCATCTTCGTGCAGTTCTTCAAGGCGCTGCCCGTGGAGATCTTCGAGGCGGCGCGCATCGACGGGGCCGGCGAGATCCGCCTGCTGACCTCGGTCGCGATCCCGCTCATCCGGCCCGTGCTGGTGACCGTCGTGCTCGTCACGTTCATCGGTCCGTGGAACGAGTTCCTCTGGCCGTTCCTCATCACGAAGGATGCGACGCTGCAGCCGCTCGCCGTGTCTCTCGCGAACTACATCTCGAACGTGGCGCAGTCCACCGCGAACCCCAACGGGGCGATCCTCGCCGGCGCGACCGCGCTCGCCTTCCCCGTCGTCATCCTGTTCATCGTCTTCCAGCGGTTCTTCCGCGCCACCGACCTCGGCGCAGCCGTCAAGGGCTGATCACTCGCTGTCCAGCCAGAAAGGGCATCCATGTTCTCCGGAGCCTCCTTCCCCCTCGGTCCGTTCACCCCGTACGAGGGCAACCCGATCCTGCGCCCGCGCGGCGACAGCTGGGAGTCGGCGAACCTCTACAACCCGGCGGCGATCGTCGACGGCGACGAGGTCGTGCTGCTCTACCGGGCGCACGCCGACGACATCATCTCCCACATCGGCATCGCCCGCTCGAGCGACGGCGTGACCTTCACCCGCGAGGATGCGCCGATCCTGTCGCCGTCCGAGGACTACGAGACCTACGGCTGCGAGGACCCGCGCATCGCACTGATCGACGGCACCTACTACCTCACCTACACGGGGTGGGATCGCCGCAGCGCGCAGCTGTGCCTCGCGACCTCGACGGACCTCCGCACCTGGACCAAGCACGGCCCATTGTTCGACGACTTCGACACCTTCAAGACCATGGACCCCCGCGGGTTCAACTGGTCGAAGGCCGGGGTCATCGTGCCGCAGCGGATGCACGGTAAGTGGTGGATGTACTTCGGCGAGGGGGCGATCTACTGGGCGACCAGCGACGACCTCATCCACTGGACCCCCGGCACGGCCGACACCGATCCGATGTACTCGCCGACGCCCGGCACCTGGGACGAGGCGCTCGTCGAGATCGGCACCTCTCCGGTCGTGACCGACAACGGCCTGCTGCTGTTCCTGACGAACGGCGCCACCCGCGTCGTGAACGACGACGGCTCCGTCGACGTCGACTACCGCTGCGGTCAGATCGCGATCGACCCGGATGAGCCGACGAAGGTGATCGCGCGCCTGCAGGAGCCGTGGCTGCGTCCGCAGACCTTCGAGGACAGGCACGGGCTCGTCTCGAACGTGACCTTCGTCGAGGGCCTCGTGAAGTTCCAGGAGAAGTGGTTCGCGTACTACGGCCAGTCCGACACGACGCTCGCGGTCGCGATCCACGACCCGGCAGAGCCGTGGGGCCGTGCGCTGCGGGAGTGAGCCGGAGCTGACCGACACGTCACGCCGCCTGTTCCGGACGTCCGCGAACCGTGCGTCGCCACCAATACGCTGGCGGTGTGCCGACAGCCCAGAGAGCGATGAGCCTGCGATGATCACCGTCGGACGACGTACTCGCATCCGTCCGGGCCGAGAGGCGGACTACGCGCGCATACACGCGCAGATCCCGGATGCCGTCCACGCCGCGATCCGCCGCGCCGGAGTCGAACGATGGCACATCTGGATCGACGGTTCGACTCTGTTCCACAGCATCGACACGATCGTCGGCTACGCCCGTTTCCTGGAGGAGATCGGTGGGCTCGGACCGATCGACCCGGCATGGGATGACATCATCGCCGATCTCCTCGACGATGCTCCGGACGCGGACCGCATCCTCGACCTGGTGTGGGCGATGGACGAGTCGGGTCAGCACGGCGGCAGGTAGGCCCCGGGCTAAGCGACCCCGCTCTCGGCGAGCTCCGACCAGAACGCGTCGGGAATATCCGCCGATGCTCTGGCCGCGCTGCTCTGCACGTGTGCTGCTGTGCGGGTGCCGACGACCACCGAGGCCACCGCGGGATGCCGCAGCGGAAACTGCACCGCGGCGTCTGGAAGCCGGATGCCGTGAGCCTCCGCGAGGGCGGCGATCGCGCGAGCGCGCTCGATCAGCGGTCTCGGCGCCGGGGCGTAGTCGAAGTGAGCGTCGTCGGCGACGACCGCAGCACTCAGCAGTCCGGAGTTGTAGACGCCGGCCGCGACCACGTCGACCCCGCGTTCCTCCGCAAGAGGCAGCAGATCTTCCTGCGCCGAAAGGTCGAGCAGCGTGTAGCGACCAGCGACCATCACCACGTCGACGTCGGTGCGTCGTATGAACTCCGTGAGCATGGCCGACTGGTTCATCCCCGCGCCGATCGCGCCCACCACTCCCTGTTCACGCAGCTCGACGAGGGTATCCATCCCTGTCGTCGATGCCTCCTCCCAATGCGCATCCGGGTCGTGCAGGTACAGGATGTCGAGGCGGTCGAGTCCGAGCCGGTCGAGGCTGCCCTCGACCGAACGGAGGATGCCGTCGCGGCTGAAGTCCCAACGGCGCCGAACGTCGGCGTGCACCACGAAGCCCTCGGGGTCGAGTTGGTCTGCGGTCTCGGGGCTCGGCTCGAGGAGACGCCCGACCTTCGTCGAGACGGCGAAGTCGCCGCGGCCATAGGCCTGCAGCGCACGCCCCAGCCGCCGTTCGGAGAGGCCGAGTCCGTAATGGGGAGCGGTGTCGAAGTAGCGGATCCCCGCGTTCCACGCCGCGATGACGGCACCCTCGGACTCTTCGTCGGTCGTCACGCGGTGCATGTTGCCGAACTGCGCCGCTCCGAGGCCGATGCGCGTCACGGGCATCGCAGACGGAATCATGCGTCGCCCACCGGCGGTCTGCCATCCCGCTCCCACGCCTCGTATTCGGCGAGACCGACGTCGTCGAGCGGGTAGTACCGCCTCAGCGCTCCTCCCTGCGCGAGCTTCGCGCGGGAGAAGTCCTCCCAGGCCTCGTGCGTGCGACTGGACTCGACCACTTCCCAGGCCTTCGCGATCGGCACTACGACCGCACCGTCGTCGTCGGCGACGATCAGGTCTCCCGGAAGGACGAGCGCACCCCCGACGGCGACGGGCACGTGATAGCCCCACGGGAGCAGCGTGCCCTGCGAGGCGTAGTGCGGCGTGGCTCCGTTGGCCCAGATCGGCAGATCGATCTCTGCCAGGCGACCCGAGTCCCGGATGCCGCCGTCGACGACCAGGCCCACCCCACCGCGGTTGTGCAGGTGGTGGGCGAGCATCTCTCCCACGACACCGGAGCGGAGCGAACCGTACGCCTGCGCGACGAGCACATCACCGGGCTCGATGAAGTCGAGCACGGCCCACAGCGCGGTCGCGCGCTCGACGTACTCCTGCGTGACGCCGGCATCCGAATAGATGTCCTCGCGCATCGGCATGAACTGCAGAGTGACGGCGCGGCCCACCACGTGCCGGCCCGACTTCGTGGGCCTCGGCCCTTCGATGAAGGTTCGGGTGATGCCCATCTGGTGCAGCTTCGCCGAGGCGGTGGCGGAGGAGACCTCTCGGAACGCCTCCACGAGCTCCGGATCCACGGGGGCGATCGTCGGGCCCTTCACAGGAAGCGACCATGCCCCCTCGATGCGGTATTCGGGGATGCCGTCCGGCCCGATCGCGATGGGCGCGATGGCTCCCTCAGGCTGCGTGCTCACGGCGGAACACCTCCACGGCGTAGTGGCCCTCGATGTACGGGAAGCGCGTCTCGAGGTCGTTGATCAGTGCGACGCCGAACCCGGCCGCCTCACCGAGATCGATGCGCCCTGCGTCCACTCGCGAGCCGCCGACGAGCGAGCTCCACTTGAGCGGACCCTGCACCATGCATTCCTCGAGCATCGAGGCGTTCGGGAGGGCAGCGACCGCGTGAGCGTTCGCCATGGCCATCAGCCCGTTGTGCCAGGAATGCGGGACGAGCTCGAGCCCCGCGCGGTCCGCGAAGCGTCCAATCTTCAGCAGCTCCGTGATTCCGCAGACGCCCGCGTCGGGCTGCACGATGTCGAAGGCGCCGCGCTCGATCCAGGGCCGGAACTGCTCCAGGGTCGTGAACGATTCACCACCGGTGATCTTCAGCCCCACGCTGCGGTTGAGCTCGACGTAGCCGTCCAGGTCGTCCTTCGCGATCGGCTCCTCGAACCAGAGCGCGCCGCGCTCGTCGAGTCCACGGGCGACGGTCAGCGCCTCCGCGCGAGTCAGTCGACTGTTCCCATCGACGGCGATCCCGAGGTCCGGGCCGACCTCGCGGCGGACATCATCGAACAGCCGGAGGAATCGTTCCGGGGTGACCGCGTCCCACCCCCAATACGTGCCCAGGCGAATCTTGACCGCCGAGTAGCCAGCCGCAACATGGCCGACCACCTCATCGATGAGGGTGCGCGGGTCGGCGCGCCAGTCGTAGCGGACCCCACCGGAGGCGTAGACGTCGACCGACGAGTCTGCCGCAGCATCGATCAGCCGGCTGACGGAGACGCCGGACTGCTTGCCGCGGAGATCCCACAATGCGCAGTCGATGCCCGCGACCGCGAAGTCATGGGCGGAACCGACAGCGTGCACGATCGCGCTGCCTGTCGGCGAAGGAACGATTCCGAGGTCATCGACGTCGGCTCCGATGAGCGACGGCGCGTACCACTCGACCCAGTCGGCGATCTGCAGCGGGTTTCCGTACGCGCACGCCTCGCCGATGCCGGCGAGGCCCCCATCGGTCTCGATGATGACGACGGCGATGTCCGCTTTCACACTGCGGTAGCGGTCGGTGATCCACTGGTCCTCCCGCTCGTGCAGCCGGGTGCCGACGAGGGTCGTCGCCTTGGTGATCTTCACTGGGTTGTGCCTTTCGGTGGTGCGATCCTCAGCCCTTCTCGGCGCCGGCGGTCTGGCCGGCCACGAGGTGGCGCTGAGCGAAGAGGAAGATGAGGAGGATGGGCGAGACCGAGACGATCGCGGCGAGAGCGATCTCCGGTTCGCGGATCGGAATGCCGGTGAAGTTGGCTCCGCCGAGCGCGTTGGTGTTGCGCATCAGCAGTTGGAGTCCTGTCTGCAGATTCGCGAGGTCCGAGTCGGTGAGCATGATGTACGGCAGGAAGAACGCATTCCAGGCGTTCACGAACGCGAAGAACGCGACCATCACGATCACGGGGACTGCGAGCGGCAGGAAGATCCGCATCATGATCCCCCATTCGGACAGCCCGTCCAGCCGCGCGGCCTCGATCACCGAGTCGGGGATCGTCGTCGCGGCGAACAGGTACACCAGGTACACGCCGAAGGGGTAGAACGCCAACGGAAGGATCACCGACCACGGAGTGTTCGTGAGTCCGACCGCGGACATCTGCAGGTACAGCGGCAGGATCAACGCGGCCGATGGCACGACCATCGTGACCAGGGTGAGGAAGAGCACGACACCGCGTCCGCGGAAGCGGAACTTCGCCAGGCCGTAGCCGGCCGGGACGCAGGCGAGGAGCGCGATCACCATGCTGCCCAGCGTGTACAGAATCGAGTTCAGCGTCCAGGTGGCGATGATCCCGTCGTTGTAGCCGATCAGGTGCGACCAGGCGATCCCGATCTGCTCGAAGCTCCCGAATGACATCGGTGCATCGTTCCGCAGCTGATCGCTCGTCTTCGTCGTGGCGAGAAACAGCCAGAGCACCGGCACCCCGAAGAACAGCAGCGCGGACAGCAGGAGGATGTTGCGGCCCAGTCGACCGCTCAGTCGGGCGATCATGAGCGGCCGTCAATCGAGTAGAACTTGGTCTTGCGGATGATGATCACCGCAGCCGTCACGGTGATGATCAGCAGGAGAACCGAGAGCGCGGACGCTCGTCCGTAGTTGGACTCCCCGGATGCGTAGGAGTACACGAGTTGATTCACCGACCACGTTGAGCTCACCTGTCCGCGGGCGCCGGTGCCCAGCACCTGCGGTTCGACGAACACCTGGAATCCGGCGGCGAACGAGACGATCAGGATGAACGCGACGTAGCTGCGGATCAGCGGCAGCTTGATGTGCAGGGCCTGCTGCCAGACGTTCGCCCCGTCGATACGCGCCGCCTCGATCAGCTCGGGCGGAATCGCGGTGAGCGCACCGTAGAGCATCACGATCCAGCCACCGGCTCCGATCGCGACTCCCATGACGGCGAGGATCATCGGTAGCGAGCTGTCGGAGATGATGATGCCGTTCGCCCCGACGAGCGGAGCGAGGAGCGGACCGATCGGGCTGACCGCCGGCGAGAACATGAACAGCCACAGCAGCGCGGCAGCCGATCCGGTCACGGCGCCGGGCACGTAGGAGATGAACCGGGTCAGTGCGCCGAGCCGTGTGCGCTTCGCGTCGAGCACCAGCGCGATCACGAAGACCACGACCAGCAGCAGCGGCAGCCAGATCAGCAGATACATCGCGACGTTGACGGCGGCGACCGGGAGACGGTAGTCGGCGAGAACGGCGGCGAAATTGTCGAGGAGGCTGAAGTACGTGGGGCCGACCACCGGAGTGACGAAGAAGGCGGTGACGATGGCATAGATGACCGGAACGACACCGAACGCCACCAGCAGCACGACGTAGAGGGCGACGAAGCTCCAGCCGGTGGCACGGCGTCTCGGACGCCGTGCCACCATTTTCACTGAGGTCATGAGATCACTTGTTGACCGTGTATCCCGCGGCCTTGGCGGCGGCGAGCGCCTGCTCGCCGAACGTGGCCCATGCGGCATCGATGTCTCCGCCGGCATCGGCGATCACCGTGGCGTTGAAGTTGTCCAACAGCTGCGTGTTGTATCGGACATATCCCTGGGTGGGGCTGAGCTGCCCTGCGGCCTCGCTGAGCACCGCGCTGGGGTCTTCCGCGTACCACGGGTCGGCCGACACCTTCTCGAGCCACTTCTCCGCACTCGCCGTGTCGGCCGGGTAGGTCGGTGCCGCCGACTGGATCTCCGGGTCGGTGCTCAGCGCGGTGGCGAACTCGATCGCCGCCTTCTGATTCGCGGACTTCGCGGAAACGACCCAGACGCCGCCGCCGACCGCTCCGGAGACGTGCTCGTCTGTCCCGCCCCACGACGGGGTCAGGGCGACAGCCCACTGTCCTTCGGTCGGAGAATTCGGCTTGATGCCGTACTCCCCCATCCAGGACGGCGAGATCGTGGCCAGCATCTTGCCGTCGGTGACCAGCGGGACGAAGGCCGGGTCGAACGGGTCGAGGGTGGAAAGCGTGCCGTTGGCCAGAAGCGGTCCGACGACCGCGTTGACTCGCGTGCATTCCTCGGCCGTCGGGTCCAAGGTCACGGTGGTCGGATCGTCCGAGTCGGTCAGCTCGCACTGGCTGGAGGCGTAGTAGGCGTCCAGTCCGTAGCGGGCGTTCACCGTACCGAGCGAGTATCCGGGGTGCTCGACGGCGAGCTTCTCCCCCAGGGCAAGCCACTCGTCGAAGGTCGTCGGAACCGTGTAGCCGAACTGCTCGAAAAGCGGCTTGTTGTAGTAGACGACGGTCTGGGCGATGTCGTTGGGCAGGCAGTAGACAGTGCCGCCGAAGGTGCAAGCACCGGTCGATCCTTCCGCGAAACCGTCGAGCACACCCTGATCGATGTCCCCATCGAGCCCGAGCGGGAAGTTCACGGGATTCGCCAGGAGCGACGAGAGCTCGTCCGGCGTGGACAGGAAGACGACGTCGGGAAGGTCGTCTCCCGCCTTCGTCGCCAAGGCGATGCGCGAGGAGATCGCTCCCTGGGTGTTGTCGACAGGCTCGATCTTCACCTTCAGTTCGGGGTGCGCGGCAGCATACTCTTCGGCCGGCGCGGTGCGGGTGTCGTCGACCCAGACGGTGATCGAGGCATCGGCATCCTGCTCGGGAGCATCGGACGCCGCGCCGGAGCAACCGGCCAGCACGATGGCCCCCACGGCGGCGATGCCGAGCATCGCCAGGTTTCTGCTCTTCATTGAGGCTCTCTTCTTCGAGTTGCGCTCGGCGATCCACTACAGTTGGCGGACGGATTGCTCGAGTGATGGGATGAGTCGGAGTGAAGTTCTCCTACCTCTCCGACGATGCAATGATAGACACGCGCACCGCCGGTGGTCAAGGCGGCAAAGTTCTCGGATAACTTGACTGCCGTTCCGACAATGCGCCGGTACAGCGGCATCGCGCAGGCCGCTGAGTGAGAAAAGCCCGAGGAGGCAGAAGATGGCCGTGATCGACGATGCTGTCGACAGGATCCGCAGTCTGATCATCGACGGGCACCTCCAGCCTGGAGACCGCCTGCCACAGGAGGGACAACTCGCCGAGACGCTCGGCATCTCCCGCAACTCGCTGAGGGAAGCGATACGGGTCCTCGAGCAGATGCGCGTCCTGACCGTGCGTCACGGTTCCGGCACATACGTCTCGAGCCTCGAGCCGGCGCAGCTGCTCGAAGGCATCGCCTTCGCGGTCGAGATGATGCGAGACGACACGGTGCGCCAGGTGCTCGAGGTGCGTGAACTGCTCGAGCCCGCCGCCGTGCGCCTTGCCGTGCAACGGATGACTCCCGCCAAACTCGCAGACATCCGCGCAGCCTACGAGCGCAACAGCGCGCAGACCGAGATCGAGGATCTCGTCCGCACCGACCTGGAGTTCCATGCCGCGATCGTGCGCGCGGCCGAGAACGAATCGCTGAACAGCATCCTCGACGGTCTCACCAGCAAGACCGTGCGGATGCGGATCTGGGGAGGCATCGTCAGCGATGACGCCGTGCACCTCACCATCGACTTCCACCGGAAGATCCTCGAAGCCATCGAAGCGGGAGACGCACACCTGGCCGAGGCCACCGCGCTGCTCCACGTCGGCGCCGCCCGCGCATGGCTCGACGCCTACCTCGTCGAGCACGAGCGTCCACGAGCCGACCCACCGACGTCGCGGCGCGCCGCTTCCACAGTGTGACGCCGTCGGCTCGAATCCTCCGAGCCGACGGCGTCATCTGACCGTGGACTGAATCAGTCCCGCACGAGATCCCACCGCTGGTTGGCACTCGAGCTGCAGGAGTACTGGATGACAGCGGCGTTCTCCGCCTGGCTCGAGCCACCCACGTCGAGGCACTTCTGGCTGTGCTGGGCCACCAACTGGTAGCCGTCTCCTCCATCGCTCAGAGTGAAGCGCTGATTCGTCGCCGTCGAGCAGCCCCATTGCACCGCCGTCACGCTGTTGGTGGTGCTCGCTCCGGGGATGTCGACACAGCTGTTGCTGTGCTGAGCCACGAGCGTGAAGCTCCCGCCGCCGGCATCCGTCAGGGCGAACTTCTGGTTCCCTGCATCCGCGCAGGTGGCCTGTTGCACCTGGGCGCCGTTGGACGTGCCGGCTCCCGCGATCGTCATGCACTTGTCGCTGTGCTGAGCGACGAGCTCCACGGTCACCGGTTGCGCGGCAATCTGCTCCTTGGCGTTGAACTCTCCACAGGAGATCCACGGTCCCACGTGCGAGGACAGTCCTGTCATCCGCACGTATCGGGCCGGAGTGCCGTTGAGGCCCAACCACTGCGGTGCGGTCGAGTTGGCGAACGTTCCCTCGACGGACTGCGTCCAGTTGGCGCCGTCGAGACTGGTCTCGACGCGCACGTCCTTGATGCGTCCGTTCACGACGGTCCGCGCCGTGCAGCCCGCGGAGAGCAGCTTCCGCTCCTTTCCGAGGTCCACCACGACCCAGTGCGGCGGCGGCATCGAGTTCGAACTCCACTGACTCGTCCACCCCGGATCTGACGCGCAGTCGACGAGGTTGGACGCGGGCCGACTCTCAGCCGCGGTCTCCTGGGTACTGAACGCGGTCACCGTCATCTCCGTGCACGGGACCGATCCAGGATCGGTGACGGTGACAGTGCTGCCCACCGAGGCCGCAGTGCTGTTGCCGGTGGTCATTGCGGCCTCCAGGGTGCCTTGTCCGTCGAAGTTCATCGGCGCACGCACCTGGAAGACGGCGGTCGTCGAGCCACCGACACCCGTGGCCCCCACGGCGCGGGACGAGGGGAACACGACCCACCCCTGCGGTGCACTCAGCTGCAATGTTCCTGCGGGAACCGTCCCGCCTGCGGACGTGACGGCGACCGTCACATCGGTGGGCGTTCCGCCGACGATCGACGCGGGGGCGCTGATCGAGACGGATCCCGTGATCTCGAAGGAGTACTGTCCTCCTGCCACCACGGAGAGCGTGACGGTGCCGTCGTTGTTGACGGTATGGGGCGTCGATGCTCCTGCCGCGTCTGTGATTCGGAACTGGGAGTTGAAGAGCGTACTGCGCATCGTCACCGCACCGGATGTAGCGGCGGCGAGACTCGCCGACGTCACGGCACCGTTCGCCCACGTGAGGCGCATCTCGTGTCCGCCGCGCACCTTGACACCATCGATCGTGCCGGTGGTCCACGCCGAGGGGAGGGCCGGAAGCAGGTCGATCACTCCGGTGTGGCTCTGCACGAGCAGTTCGGGAGTCGAGGCACCCAGTGGACCCCACTGATTGACCCACTGTTGATTCGAGAAGACCGCCTGCGCCGCCACGGACTTATCGCCCGCACCGAGGCGTGCCCACATGAACGACTTGTCCGGGTGGTATCCACCCGAGCCTCGAAGGTCGAGAGACACCTTGTGCGCCTCGAAGAGCTCCGGAGTCGTCTGCTCCGAGATCACATCGCGGAGGCTCGCGCCCAACAGGTGCGAGACATGCCGGTGCGAAGGATCAGCCGGCGCGTAGTCGTTGTTGAACTCCTTCACCTCGCCCTGCGCTCCGATCGTGATGGGAAGCAGCTTGGCGTTCGCCGCCGTGACGCGATCTACGAAGTCCTGGTCTGCCGGACTGTCGAGCCCCAGGATCTCCGTGGCTTCGAGGACATCGTGGAAGAGCTGACGGATCAGTACCGTGTCTCCGGTAGCACCCCGGCCCACGGCGACGGTTGTGCCGTCAGACAGGCGGTAGCGATGCTCGGGAGAGGTCGACGGAGAGGTCACCAGATTGCCGTTCTTGTCGGCGACGAGCAGGTCGAGTGCGAACTCGGCAGCTCCCTTGAGCATCGGGTAGGCGTCGTTCTCAAGGAAGTCGGTGTCCCGGGTGAAGAGGTAGTGGTCGTAGACGACCGACATCATCCACACCCCGCCCATGGGCCACAGCGCCCACTCGTTGTTCGCGTTCGCAAGCTCGGTCGGCGCCCAGATGTCGGTGAAGTGCGACGCCGTCCAGCCATCGAATCCCCAGTCCTTGTCCGCGGTGAGAGCGCCACTCTGGGCAAGGTTCTTCAAGAACTTCCACAGCGGATCGCCGGATTCGGAGAGGTTGCCCGTCTCGATCAGTGCGTAGTACTTCTCGAGGTTCTCGTTCAGGAAGTGCGACGACTCGTTGACCGCTGTCCACTCCGGGTTCCACAGACCTTGCTGATTGTGGGGCCTGTCCGTGGTGTTCGCGCGGGAGGAGGAGATCATCTCGTAGCGCGTGTACTGGTAGGTCTTGACGTTCTCGATGCCCGCACCGGTGTTGCCGTTGACGTCCAACCACAGCCTGCGGAACAGGTTCCGGTAGTCAGCCAGATGGGCATCCTTCAACTGCGTATAGGTCTTGGACGCGGCCGCATCCATCGTCGCATCGACGATCGGTGCGGGATCGTTGCCACCCTGGCTGGGGTTCGGCGGTGTGAAGGGATCCTTGTAACTGGTCGCGCTGGAGTAGATCAAGACGATCTCACTCGCATTCGTGATCGCCAGGTTGCCGGAAGAGGGCACGACCGTTCCGCCCACGGTCTGCACGCGCAGGCGCGCGTCGAATGTCATCCCCTTGCCCGCAGCCCAGACTGATGCCGTTCCGGGCTTGTGCGGTGCCGTTCCCGTCATGATGATCTCGTTGCCGCTCGCCTGTACCGACGAGTGACCGGCCATCTCCGGCGGAGCTGCCAGCTTGGCCGTCACGCTCATCGGCTGATTCTTGTCGTTGGAGATCCGCATCACGATCACGTTGTCCGGGTGGTTCGCGAACACCTCGCGCGTGTACCGCGTCGAACCCACGGAGTAACTGGTGGTCACGGTGGCCTGATCCAGATCGAGCACACGGGAGTAACCCGTATAGCCGGATGTTCCCGACACGTCGAGCAGCAGCTTTCCCACCGGCAGGAAACGCGAACCGTTCGACGACCGGCCCCACATCCCCTGGGCCGCTGTCTCAGCCTGCTTCAGCAGCGTTTCTCGCTGCGCGACGGTCGTCGCCGCGTCGGCATCTGCCAGCAACTGTCGAGTCTGGGCCAGCGCCGTGCGCCGATTCGTGTTGTTGTCGTCTGTCGGTTCCCCCGACCAGAAGGTGGAGTCGTTCAGCTGGAGCGTGTCGGCAGCGACACCACCAGCGACCCTGGCTCCGACTCGGCCGTTGCCGACGATGGTGCCGGAGTAGTCGTTCCCGTTTGCCGGGGTTGTCCAGGAGTACTTCAGTTGCTCCCAATTCCCCGTCTTCTGTGCCGCCGTCGACTGCGTCGCGGTGTGTTCGACCGCCGAGGGGGAGGCAACTGCCGCCGGCTGCATGCCGGCACCGATCAGGGTTCCTGCCACGAGTGTGGCGAGGATCATCCTCGTCCGTTTGATCATCTGCTTCCGCTGCTTTCTCGCTCTTCATTGAGACCCCGGTCCAGGTCTGAACCGGATGGGCAGGGAGAACAAACAGCGAATTCGATCAGAGTTCTCCTATGAATCCCGGGTCATCATATGACTGGGCGTGCGAAAAGATCAACTATGGGCGCAAGTTGTAGGACCTCGTTTCGATCCGCGCGCGGGGTACGGTTGCGATGTGCCCACGAACGATCCCCTGCCTGACCGCCCCACTCCCGACAACCCCACCGGGAAGCTGGTGCTCCTGCGCCACGGCGAGACGGAGTGGTCGAAGGCGGGCCTGCACACCGGGCTGACCGACATCCCGCTCACCGCACGCGGGGAGGATCTCGCCCGCGGGGCCGGTGAGCTCGTCGCCGACTACGACTTCTCGCTCATCCTCACCTCGCCGCTGCAACGCGCACGGCGCACTGCTGAGCTCGCGGGACTGCACGCCGAGGTCGATCCGCTGCTCGTCGAGTGGGACTACGGCGGATACGAAGGTCGCACGACGAAGGACATCCGCGAAGAGCTCGGCTACAACTGGACCGCCTTCACGCACGGCGTCATCCGGGGCGACACTCCCGGCGAGACCGTCGAGGAGGTCGCCGCCCGCGCCTCGCGCGTGCTCACCCGCGTGCTCCCGGCGATGGCGCACGGCGATGTCGCCCTGGTCGCGCACGGGCACTTCCTGCGCATCCTGACCGCCGTCTACCTGCGTCAGGCCCCGCGCTTCGGCGCCCAGATCAGCCTGGATGCCGGATCGGTGTCGGTCCTGAGCTTCTATCGCGAGCAGCCGGCGATCCTGTCGTGGAACTACGGACGCGAACTGCCCCTGGCCCCCTCGGAGTCCTGACGTTCACCCGATGGACACCCGATATGCCGGCATCCTTCTTTTGAATGACTCAAAAGAACGTGTAGGGTCGAAGACATGGAGACAACGCTCGACTCGGCACTTCGCGGTGCCGGGCTGCGTGCGACCGCGGGCCGCGTCGCCGTCCTCGAGGCGCTGGACTCCATGGCCCATACGGATGCGGAGCGGGTCTACCGCGCCGTGTCCGACGTGCTCCCGACGACGTCGATCCAGTCGGTGCACAACATCCTCGCGGACCTGACGACGGCGGGCCTCGTCCGTCGGATCGAACCGGCAGGCTCCGCAGCCCTCTATGAGCGGCGCATCGGCGACAACCACCACCACATCGTCTGCACCGCCTGCGGTGCCGTCGGCGACGTGGACTGCGTCACCGGTGATGCGCCGTGCCTCACGCCGTCATCCGCGGGGGGATTCACCGTCCAGACAGCCGAAGTCACCTTCTGGGGCCTCTGTCCCAGCTGCCAGAACGTCGCGCAGTAGTCCGACGCGCCCGCCTGCCCGCCCGGGCAGGGGTACTCGTCGCGCCTGCGCGCAGAAGGAGAAGAAAATGACGAATCCGCACGACCCGGCGAAGCCCGCCACCACCACCCAGACCGGCACCCCGGCTCCGAGCGATGCTCACTCGCTGACCGTCGGCGCCGACGGACCCACGGTCCTGCACGATCGCTACCTCGTCGAGAAGCTCGCCTCCTTCAACCGCGAGCGCGTGCCGGAGCGCAACCCGCACGCCAAGGGCGGCGGCGCGTTCGGCGAGTTCGTCGTGACCGAAGACGTCTCGGCCTACACCCGCGCGGCAGCCTTCCAGCCCGGCGCGACCAGCGAGGCGCTGCTGCGTTTCTCCTCCGTCGCCGGCGAGCAGGGCTCCCCCGACACCTGGCGCGATGTGCGCGGCTTCGCGCTGCGCTTCTACACGACCGAGGGCAACCTCGACATCGTCGGCAACAACACCCCGACGTTCTTCCTGCGCGACGCCATGAAGTTCCCTGACTTCATCCACTCGCAGAAGCGCCTCGGCGACTCGGGTCTGCGCAACGCCGACATGCAGTGGGACTTCTGGACGCTCTCCCCCGAGACCGCCCACCAGGTCACCTACCTCATGGGCGACCGCGGACTCCCCCGGAGCTGGCGCCACATGAACGGCTACGGCTCGCACACCTACCAGTGGGTCAACGCCGCAGGCGAGCGCTTCTGGGTGCAGTACCACTTCCTGTCGAACCAGGGTGTCGAGGCCATGGGCGCCGCCGAGGCCCAGGAGCTCGCCGGATCGGATGCCGACTTCTACCGCCGCGACCTCTTCGACGCGATCAACACCGGCGAGTTCCCCTCGTGGGACGTCTACGTGCAGGTCATGCCCTACGAGGAGGCGAAGGAGTACCGCTTCAACCCGTTCGACCTCACCAAGACCTGGTCGAAGAAGGACTACCCGCGCATCAAGGTCGGCACGTTCACGCTGACCCGGAACCCGCAGAACTTCTTCGCCGAGATCGAGCAGGCCGCGTTCTCGCCGGGCAACCAGGTGCCCGGCACCGGCATCTCGCCCGACAAGATGCTCATGGCCCGCGTCTTCGCCTACTCCGACGCGCAGCGGTACCGCATCGGCGCGAACTACAACCAGCTGCCGGTCAACCAGCCGCACGCGGCCGAGGTGCGCAACTACATGCACGAGGGCCAGATGCAGTTCACGCCGAACCCGGCCGAGCACCGCACCTACACGCCGAACTCCTTCGGTGCGGCCGGTGGCCCCGAGGCCGACCCGCAGGCAGGCGTCGAGGCGAGCTGGGAGTCCGACGGCGAGCTGATGCGCACCGCCGCGACCCTGCACCTCGACGACGACGACTTCGGTCAGGCCGGCACCCTGTACCGCACCGTCTTCGACGACGAGCAGCGCGCCCGGTTCCTCGAGACCCTGACGGGTCAGGGCCAGGGCATCACGATCGACGAGATCCGCGAGCGCTTCTTCCAGTACTGGACGAACGTGGATGCCGCGCTCGGCGAGGCGCTGCGCCGCGCAGTCTGAGTCCACGGATGCTGCGCGGCAGGGTTCGGCCCTGCCGCGCAGCATCCGCATCTCTTCGCGCGCCGTGAAGGAGATCTCGCGTTCTGCAGGACCCCATCCCACGGATGCTCCTTCAGAACGTGAGATCTCCTTCGCTGCGTGTGGCTCGTGGATGCTCCGGATCAGCCCGTCACGGTCGCGAACAGCAGTTCACTCGAGGAGGCGAGCACCGCCGTCTCACCGCGCACGTCCACGAGCGCGAATCCGGCGGCTCCCCGGATCAGCGGGACCTCGTGGAGTGCGCCGTCGGCGAGCGAGAGCATCCGCTGCCGCCCCTTCCACTCGCCGGACGAGAAGACCGGCGACAGGATCACGGACGCCTGGTCTGACGTGAACCGCGCACGGATGCCGTGCTTGCCGGGCTGCTTCTTCCATCCGCTCTCCTCGAACACGCGGCGGGTCACACGTCCCACGCCGTCGAGCTCCGCGAGCGTGAAGAAGTCGGAGCCGTACTTGTTGACGCTCATCGTGTCGCTACCCTGCGCCGCCACGAAGCGGATGCCGTCGACGTCGAGCACATCGCCGACGATCGGTGCCTTCACGCCGCCAGGGGCGGAGCTCGTTCGACCGCCCGCCATCGGGTAGTCGGAGCCGTCGAGCAGGTCCATGCGCACCCAGGACACGGCATCGGCCTCTATGCGGAGGCGCGCGATCGTGCGGGCGTTCTGGAACGCGATCGGGTCGGTGAGCACGGCGAGCCAATCACCGTCCGCCGTCGCCCGGGCGATCCCGCCGGCGGGCAGGCGCGGTCCGCGGTCCGCGGCATCCGACCCATCGACGATCTCCCGGATCCTCGACGCACCAAGGTACGCGTCGAAGACCACGCAGGTGCGGTCGTCCACCAGCACGACGATGCCGTCGTCGCCGCGATCGACGATCACCGGCTGCGCTCCGAACTCCCCCTCGGGCAGCAGCACTCTCGCCCGTTCGCCGGAGGAGTCGGCGAGCACGACCTCGGTGCCCCAGCCGTCTTCCGCCCGCTGCGCGACCACCGCGAGCGCCGAGCCGTCGCCACGCAGGCACGCGGTGGGAGGATGCGGGAACGCCAGCGCTCCCTCACCGAGATCGACGCGGGAGACCGGGAGCAGCTTCACGCCCCGACCCTACCGGTCAGACGGAGACTGCACGCGTGTAGAGCGAGCGGTGGCCGAACACGACGACCGCGACGGTGAGTACCGCCGCGAGCATCAGCGGCACGGCCACGCCGAAGCGCAGGAGCAGCGCGCCGACGAGCGCCCCACCGAAGATGATCGCGATCGCGGCGAAACGACGGTTCCACACGCCCTTCACCCCGCCGGCGACCAGGGACTCGCTGGCGAGAGAGGTGAGGGTGGATGTCACGACGACGGTCGTCACATCGGCGACGGCGAGACTGCGCGCCACCGCCGCCTGCATGCCCATCGCGGCGGCCGTGGTCGAGGAGGCGATGAGCTCCAGCACGTCGGACTCCGCCCAATCGGGGAGGAGATACGCCACCCCGAGCAGGGCGAGGACCAGTGCCCCCGTGAGCAGCAGGAGCGACACCCCGCCGCTCCACTCCTTGCGACGCCGACGAAGGACCATCCCACCGATGTATGCCCCGATGGTGAAGGTCGCCAGCGCGATCGCGGGCCCGAGCACCGGCAGATCGTCCGCGCCGGCGACGGCCATGCCGAGGATCACGATGTTCCCGGTCATGTTGCCCACGAACACTCGATCGAGCCCGAGGAACCCGACCGCGTCGACGAGTCCGGTGACGAACGTCAGCACCATCATCATCCAGAGCGTGACAGTGGGCGCGCGCTCCCCCGATCGCGGGGCGATCACCGGTGTCGCCATCAACGGATCCTCTCGAGACTCGTCCGGGACTCGGCGCCGAGCCGCAGCACGGCTTCGGCGAGAGCACGGATGCCGTGTGCGACATCTCCCGCACTCACGCTCTCATGCGGTGATGGCTGACGCCATCCGGGTTACGGCGGAAGACCATCCCGACGCCGGTGGGGCCAGAATGGATGCCGTGGCCGTCCCTCTCTCCGACCTGACCAGCATGCCCGAACCGCAGCAGGTGTACGCGGCCGACGGCACGCGCCTCGCGACGTACACCTGGGGCGACCTGGATGCTCCGGTCGTCGTGGCCGTGCACGGCTTCGCGTCGAACGCGCGCGACAACTGGGTGCTCACCGGCTGGGTGCGCGAGCTGACGCGTGCCGGCTACCGGGTGCTCGCCCTCGACCAGCGCGGGCACGGGCACAGCGCCAAGCCGCATCAGCCGGAGGACTACGGCATCCGCACCCTCGCGACCGACGTCGAGTCCGTCATGGACGCGTATCTCGTCGACGACGCGTTCTACGTCGGGTACTCGCTGGGGGCGCGGGTGGGCTGGGAGGTCGTGCGCGATCTCCCGCAGCGCATCGAGCGCGCGGTGCTCGGCGGCGTGCCCGACGGCATCCCCCTCGCCCGGCTGGATCTGGACCAGGTGCGGGCGTACATCGCCGACGGCACGCCGGTCGCCGACCAGACGACGCAGAACTACATCGCCCTCACCGAGCGGGTGCCGGGCAACGACCTGCAGGCGCTCGTCGCGCTGGCGGAGGGCATGCGCGCATCCGGCACGATCGATCCGGATCCCGCGGATGCTCCGACCCGGCCGATCCTCTTCGCCACGGGCTCGAAGGACGCGATCATCGAGGGGTCCCGCGCCCTGGCATCCGCTGCGCACGACGGGCGCTTCTTCGAGATCCCGAACCGCAACCACTTCAACGCTCCGGGCTCGCGGGACTTCAAGGAAGCGGCGCTCGCCTTCCTCGCGGAGGGCTGAGGGGCCCGGCCCTTCGACAAGCTCAGGGACCCCAGACCTGGGTTGCTGAGCTTGTCGAAGCACCACCGAGGGTCAGACCGCGGCGTCGGCCCTCTTCGGCAGCACCCATCCCGCACGCGGGAAGTGGCAGGTGTAGCCGTTCGGGTACTTGATCAGGTAGTCCTGGTGCTCCTCCTCGGCCTGCCAGAACGGGCCCTCGGGCTCGATCGTGGTGACGGCCTTCGCGGGCCAGAGACCGGAGGCGTCGACGTCGGCGATCGTGTCGCGCGCGACGGTCTCCTGCTCGGGGCTGAGCGGGAAGATCGCCGAGCGGTAGCTCGATCCGATGTCGTTGCCCTGACGATCCTTGGTCGACGGGTCGTGGATCTGGAAGAAGAACGCGAGGATGTCGCGGTACGTCGTCTTCGACGGGTCGAACACGATCTCGACCGCCTCGGCGTGACCCGGGTGGTTGCGGTAGGTGGCGTGGTCGTTCGACCCGCCGGTGTAGCCGACGCGCGTGTCGAGCACGCCCGGCTGGCGTCGGATCAGGTCTTCCATGCCCCAGAAACAGCCGCCCGCGAGGACGGCGGTCTCGGTCCCGGGGGTGCGGGTGATGGTTCCGGTGTCGGTCATGACTGCTCCTCAGAAGTGTGTGCGGTGGTGGTGTCGAAGAGGCGGCTGTAGCGACCGTACCCCTCTTCCGCGAGCCTGTCAGCGGGGATGAACCGGAGAGCGGCGGAGTTCATGCAGTAACGCAATCCTCCCGCGTCGCGCGGTCCGTCGTCGAAGACGTGGCCCAGGTGGCTGTCGGCGCCGGCCGAGCGCGCCTCGGTGCGCTTCATGAACAGCTTCCGGTCGGTGCGCGTGGTCACGGCATCCGCGTCGATGGGCTTGGTGAAGCTCGGCCAGCCGGTGCCGCTGTCGAACTTGTCCGTCGACGAGAACAGGGGCTCGCCGGAGACGACGTCGACGTAGATCCCGTCGTCGTGGGTGTTCCAGTAGGCGTTGCGGAACGGCGGCTCCGTCGCATCCTGCTGAGTCACCTCGTACTGGAGATTCGTGAGGGCACTGACCGCCTCGGGGGTCCTGCCGTAGTCGTTCGACATGATCTGACTCCTTGTCCGACGTCGCTGGCTGCGCCGTCACTAGAGGAGAACGGATGCCGGTCCCGTTTTGGTCCCGCGGGACTGGGAGCGGGCTGTGAGTTTCGCGCGACTCGATAGAGTTGGCCCCCGGAACCACAGACCCTGGGGGAACACATGTCCGTTGGACTTCTCGCCGTCGTCGACGACATCCTGAGCGCCGCGATGAAGGCGTCGGCGAAGGCGGCGGGCGTCGTGATCGACGACGCCGCGGTCACGCCGCAGTACGTGCAGGGCATCACTCCTGCCCGCGAACTGCCTGTCGTCGGCAAGATCGCTCTCGGCTCGCTCGCCAACAAGTTCCTCATCATCATCCCGGCGGCTCTGCTGCTCACCGCCTTCGCACCATGGGTGCTGCCGTACCTGCTGATCCTCGGCGGCGCGTACCTGTGCTTCGAGGGTGCCGAGAAGGTGCTGGAGTGGTTCGGCGTGCAGCACGGCCACGCCGACGAGGGCGACCGCGACGAGAAGAAGCTCGTGCTCGGGGCCGTGCGCACCGACCTCATCCTCTCCACCGAGATCATGCTCATCTCGCTCGCGAACCTGGAGGCCGGCCTCGACATCTGGACGACGCTGGCGATCCTCGCCGTGATCGCCCTGCTGATGACCGGCGTCGTCTACGGCGCTGTCGCGCTGCTGGTGAAGATCGACGACATCGGCCTGAAGATGGCGAAGAACCCCGTACAGCGCGTGCGCCACACCGGCACTCGGATCGTGCGCTCGATGCCCGCGGTCTTCCGCTTCATCAGCATCCTC
This sequence comes from Microbacterium luteolum, assembly GCF_039533965.1. Classification (NCBI taxonomy): domain Bacteria; kingdom Bacillati; phylum Actinomycetota; class Actinomycetes; order Micrococcales; family Microbacteriaceae; genus Microbacterium; species Microbacterium luteolum. The sequence goes on along the minus strand of NZ_BAAAUN010000001.1, from coordinate 2,743,090 downwards.
GGAACCGTCGCCATGCTGTGGGTCGGCGGTCACCTCGTGCTGGTGAACCTCGGCGAGGTCGGCTGGCACTTCCCGGTCGACATCCTGCACGCCGTCGAACACGCGCTCGAGTCCGCGGGCGCCGTCATCGTCTGGATCGTCGACACGATCATCTCGGCGATCGCCGGCCTCGCGCTCGGCCTGCTGATCGTGGGCATCGTGCTCGGCATCGGACGGATGCTGGGCAAGAAGCCGAGCTTCCACGAGGGCGAGGAATCTCCCGCCGACGTGCACGTCTGACCCGCGAGTAGTCTCGTCGCATGTCCGCATCCCCGAGCAGCCGGAACGCGAAGCGCGATGCCGATCGCTGGTTCCGCGAGCAGGGGCTTCCCACCTTCGTGCCGCTGCGGCGCTGGTTCACCGACCTCCCCCGCCGCGTCGCACCGCTGATCGCGGGAGTGGCGATCCTCGTCTACCTGGTCGGGGACGGGATCGAGCTGACCGTCGATCTCGCCGAGGACTCGACCGCCGGTGAAGCGGCGTGGCTGACTCTCGTGGTGGTCGGCGTCCTCGCGCTCGCCGTCGTCGCACCCTGGGGCGGCTACGTCGCGGTCCGCGCCATCCTGCGACGGCTCTCGGTCGGCATCGGGACGCTCGTCGCGCTCGCGCTCGTCATCGCGTGCCTCGCCGGGCTCGTCGTCTTCGGCTACCAGAACAATCCGCAGGCGACCGTCGGCCCGGTCTTCTGGGCTCTGCTCGTCCTGATCCTCTGCGTGCTCGTGACCGGGATGGGCGGTGGCGCGCTGATCTCCTGGGCCTCTCGCCTCGCCGTGCACAACGCCTCGGCGATCGGTCACATGGCGTCGATCGCGCTGCCCGTGATCCTGATGCTCGTCGTCTTCGCGTTCTTCTCGGCGGAGGTGTGGCAGATGGCGTCCGCGCTGAACTGGGGATCGATCGCCCTGGTCGGACTGGTCGTCGCGATCCTGGCGGGCATCGTCGTGCTCCGGGTCAGCGCCTCCGAGATCGACGACGACGCCCAAGCGCCGACCGAGGTGCAGCGGAGGGCGATGCTCGCCGACACCCCGGCCGAGCACCTTCCCGCACCGGCGGAGCACCAGCGGCTCCGTGCACCGCAGCGCTTCAACATCCTGATCGCGATGACCATCGCCCAGCTGCTGCAGGCGCTGTTCTTCGCCCTGCTGCTCGCCGCACTCCTCATCATCATCGGGAGCATCGCGATCCCGATCGGCGTGGTGGAGATCTGGCTCGGGCCGGGCAGCGAATCCCAGCCGCTGATCACCGAGCCGCTCATCGTGGCGGGGGTGGAGCTGCCGCTCACGGTGAACCTGTTGAAGGCCGCGATGCTGCTCTCGCTGATCGCCTCGCTGCCGTTCGTGTTCTCCGCCGTGAGCGAGGCCCGCTACCGCGAACGGTTCTTCGATCCGATCATGGTCGACATGCGCCGCGCGATCCTCGTGCGGGATGTGCTGCATGCGAAGGCGCCGCGCTCGCGCGACGTCTGACCCCCGGCATCCTGCTAGCGTCGGCGATGCGCACCCGAAGCGCAGAAGATGAGAGACCCCGATGACAGCCGTGCAGATCAGGGATGCCGATGACTCGGACCTCCCCGCGATCACAGAGATCCACAACCACGCCGTCGTGCACACCACCGCGATCTGGAACGAGGACGCGGTCGACGTCGCCGATCGCGCCGCCTGGCTCGCCGACCGGACGGCCCGCGGCTATCCGGTCATCGTCGCCGTCGACGACAGCGGCCTGGTCGGATACGCGTCCTACGCGCAGTGGCGACCGCACAGCGGCTACAAGCACACGGTCGAGCATTCGGTGTATGTCCGCGGCGATCAGCGCGGTCGCGGCATCGGCAAGACGCTGATGGCCGAGCTCATCGAGCGGGCGCGCGCCGCCGGCATCCACGTCATGATCGGCGGGATCGAGAGCGGGAACGTCGCCTCGATCGTGCTCCACGAGAGGCTCGGCTTCGCCGAGGTCGGGCGGATGCCGCAGGTCGGGGCCAAGTTCGGGCGATGGCTCGACCTCAGCATGCTCCAGCTCATGCTGGACGACAGGCCCGCGCCCGACGCGGCATCCTGACGCCGATGGACCTGCTGCGCTGGCTCGCCGAGGCCTTCAACTCGCAATGGGTGCTGCCCGGCGGGCAGACGCTGCTCATCCGCGAGGTCGTGGGCAACGCCTTCGGCCTCGCGAGCGCGATCGGCGGCATGCGGCGGAAGATCTGGGCCTGGCCGGTCGGGATCATCGGCAACGTGCTGCTGCTCACGGTGTTCCTCGGTTCGATTCTCAGCCCGGACCACTCGCTTCCGCATCTGCTCGGCCAGGCGGGCCGACAGGTCATGTTCATCGCGGTCGCGATCTACGGGTGGGTGCGCTGGCGGAACGCCGAGGGCGGGCGGGTGAGCCCGCGGTGGGCGCCGACGAGTGCGCGCATCGGGCTGGTGCTCGGAATGGTCATCGGCACGGTGGCGCTGACCCCGCTGTTCCGCGCGCTCGGGTCGTGGGAGCCGGTGTGGGCCGACGCCTGGACCTTCGTCGGCTCGCTGCTGGCGACGTACGGCATGGCCAAGGGCTGGACGGAGTTCTGGCTCATCTGGATCGCGGTCGACGTCGTGGGCGTGCCCCTGCTGTTCAGCTCGGGCTATTACGCGACCGGGCTCATGTACGTCTTCTACGGCGCCTTCACCGCCGTCGGGTTCGTGGTGTGGTGGCGAGCGCAGGTGAGGGCCGCGCATCCGATCGAGATCATCCCGCCCGACCCCAGTCCACGACGCGCGGACGAGTCGGCCTGACCCGGTCGCGCACGCCGTCCCTCGGGTACAGCTGTCGGACGACACGCCAGATGTCGGACCGATTCGGCGAATACGCCCGACAAGTGGCCCATCACCCGACATCTGTACCCGCGCCGAATGTTTCTGCGGATGTCGGGCACCCTGGCCACACGGCGACCTGTCCCGTTTCATGGTCTCCATGACTCGTCAGATCCGCTTCAACGCCTTCGACATGAACTGCGTCGCCCACCAGTCGTCCGGTCTGTGGCGGCATCCGGACGATCGTTCGCGGCAGTACAACACCATCAGCTACTGGACGGATCTCGCGAAGCTGCTCGAGAGCGCGACGTTCGACGGCATCTTCATCGCCGACGTGCTCGGCACCTACGACGTCTACGGCGGCACGAACGAGGCCGCGATCCGCAACGGCGCACAGGTTCCCGTGAATGACCCGATCCTGCTGGTGAGCGCGATGGCCGCGGTCACCGAGCACCTCGGCTTCGGCATCACGGCCGGCACCGCGTTCGAGCACCCCTACCCGTTCGCCCGTCGTCTGAGCACGCTCGACCACCTCACGCAGGGCCGCATCGGCTGGAACGTCGTGACCGGCTACCTGCCCAGCGCCGCGCGCAACATGGGCCAGGAGGACCAGCTCGCCCACGACGACCGCTACGACCACGCCGACGAGTACGTCGAGGTGCTCTACAAGCTCTGGGAGGGTTCCTGGGAGGACGACGCCGTCATCGAGGACCGCGAGCGCGGCATCTTCACGGACCACACGAAGGTGCATCCGATCAGGCATGAGGGCAAGCACTTCAGCGTTCCCGGCATCCACATCTCCGAGCCGTCGCCGCAGCGCACCCCGGTCATCTACCAGGCCGGCGCGAGCCCGCGCGGCGTGCGCTTCGCAGCCGAGAACGCGGAGGCGATCTTCGTCGCCGCCCCCTCGAAGGAGGTGCTCGCCGGAACCGTCAAGCGCATCCGCGACGCCCTCGAGGCCGCCGGTCGCGACCGGTACGACGCGCGCATCTACACGCTGCTCACCGTCATCACGGCGGCGACGAGCGAGGGGGCGACCGCGAAGCACGCCGAGTACCTCACTTACGCGAGCCCGGAGGGCGCCCTGACCTTCATGTCGGGCTGGATGGGCGTCGACCTGTCGCAGTACGAAGAGGACGAGCCGGTCGGCAACGTCGAGTCGAACGCCATCCAGTCGGTGCTGCAGCACCTGAAGGAAGAGGCGGATCTCGGCCGCGAGTGGACCGTGGGCGACTTCGGTCGGCACAACGCGATCGGCGGCCTCGGCCCCACGGTGGTCGGCTCGGGCGAGGAGATCGCCGACGAACTGCAGTCCTGGGTCGACGAGACCGACATCGACGGCTTCAACCTCGCGTATGCGGTCACGCCCGGCACCTGGCAGGACATCATCGAGCACGTCATCCCGGTGCTGCGCGCCCGCGGCGCCTACCCCGAGGAGTACACGCCGGGCACGCTCCGGCACAAGCTGCAGGGCAAGGGCGACCGCGTGCAGGACACGCACCGCGCGGCGAAGTACCGCATCGGGGCGAAGGCCCGGGTCTGAGGATCGCCGGTTCCGGTCGCAGTTCCTGCCGCCCGCCGGCGCTCCGGTCGCGATTCCTGCCGCCCCCGCGCTGGAGAAGCGGCAGAATGTGCGACCGGAGCGGCCGGGCTCAGGCAGCCAGCGGTTCGCGCTCGCGCCTTTCGGGGATCAGCAGCAGCACGCCGAGCAGCAGGCTCACCCCCAGCGCGACCATCTCGCCGATCGCCGACTCGAGAGTCATGTGCTCGAGGTGCAGCGCGTGGTACAGGAAGTGCAGCGTTCCGAACACCGTCCAGGCGATGCCGAGCACCCGGAACACGGCCTGATTTCGCAACAGCAGCCCGCCGATACTGGCTGCGGCGAGCGCGAGGTACATCGCACCGACGTCGCGGATCAGATGCTCGTTGAAGGGACCGTCGACCGAGACCCACGAGCCCAGCACCCCGGGGAATGAGTCGTAGAAGCTCTGCGGTGCGGAGTACGCCCATCCGCCGACGAAGAGGCCCAGCAAGGCGGAGAACGCGAGGGCGAAGATGTGGAGTCGTCTCATACCCCTACGACGACGCAGAGCGGGTGAGTGTGAGTTCAGTCGTCGGCGCGGCTGAAGACGCTCCGGATCACGACGAAGACCAGGACGGCGACCACCGCGACGATCGCCAGCTTGGCGATGAACCACAGCACGGAGAACAGCGCGCTCACGATCCACCAGGCGATCACGACGGCCAGGATCACGCCGAGGATGGTCCAGATGTTCTTGGTCATGGGTACAGCCTACGGATACACCTCACATCTCCGGACGCTGCGTCGTCGGATCTCTTGGGGCGCAGACGCGCCCGAACAGAAGGAGAGACCACGTGTCCCATGTGAACATCGGCAAGATCTACTCGGCTCCGTACCAGGCGATGCTGGAGTTCGCCGCGAAGGCCGCAGAGGCAGGAGCGGATGCCGGGCTGTCGCCGCTGCTCGTCGAACTCGTCAAGGTCCGCGCCTCGCAGCTCAACGGATGCGCGTTCTGCCTGAGGATGCACGCGGCCGACGCGGTCAAACAGGGCGAGACGGCCGACCGGCTCGCGGTTCTGGCGGGCTGGTGGGAGTCGCAGTATTTCACCCCCGAGGAGCAGGCCGCCCTGCAGATCGCCGAGCGCGTGACGCTCATCGGAGACCACGGTCGACTCCACGATCGCGGGATCGACGTCGACGGCATCCTCACCGAGAAGCAGATCGCCGCCGTGACCTGGCTGACCGTCGTGATCAACAGCTGGAACCGCATCGCGATCACCAGCCACTATCCCGTGGCGCCCTGAGCTCAGGGTTCGTCCCCCGGCGGGGCGTCGCGCAGAAGGTCGTGCAGGGCACCGGCGGCCCCGAGGAGCGCGACGCTCCGGCGGGTCAGGTCGGCGAGCCGGTCCGTGAGGATGCGCTGCGCGTCGGCGGTCAGCGCGTGCCCGCGCAGCTGCTCGAGGATGCGGGCGATCGGCGGGATGCCGTAGCCGCCCGCGCGGAGGGCCGCGACGACCCTCGCCTCGGTGATGGCTCTCGCCCCATAGGAGCGGGTGCCGGATGACGCGGTGCGGAGCGGGTGGATGAGGCCCTCCCGCTCCCAATGGCGCAGGGCCGAGCTGCGCACGTCGAGCGCTTGGGCGACCTCGCCGATCGTCATCACATCCTCATCGCCGAAGACCTCGGCGGATTCGGCGACGGCGACGTCCAGACCGCGGAGCGCCTCGCGGACGCGGGACCGTTCACCGGCCAGCGACGCATGGAGGTCGTCGATCCGCTCCGCCGCGCGCTCCACCGTGTCCTCGATCAGCACGGGCATCAGCTGCCGCGCCGGCACCGGGCCGATGGCGGCAGCGAGCGCGCGATACGCCCGGAGCGCCACGAGGTGCCGCTCCTGATAGCGGCGGTACCCGTTGGCGCCGCGGTCCGCTGCCGGGATGACGCCGAGGCGCTCGAGGTCGCGGACCTGCTGCGTCGAATAGCCGACCCGGCTCCCGATCTGTGCGGTCGTGAAGGATGCCTCTTGAGGGTTGGGCACGATGAACCCCTGTCTTCCGGCGCCGAAGTCCACATAAGCACGTCAACCTCATCATTGAAGCATGAAGATGCAGCAGATCATCGAGAAGGTCCGCGGTTTCGACGGCGCCCTGGTCGTCGCACCCGAAGCCGGCAGTGCATTCCCCGAGCTCTCGTGGGGCGACGCCTACTTCTATTACGCCCCCGACGGACGGATGCCGGAACGCACCCAGCCCTACGGGACGATCATCACGAAGGACTACCCCGACGACACGTCGTCCGGCCTCGACGCCCCTGGGCGCTTCCGCGTGAACATCCACGTCGGACAGGAACGCGCGGCAGGGCTCGTCTCGACGGAGGCCGAACCCGCGGAAGCCGACGTCTTCCGCCGGCATCCGCTCTACGGCGACGCCGGCTGGGTCTGCGTGATCGACCCGGCGGAGAAGACGACGGATGCCGTTCTCGCTCTGCTCCGCGAGGCTCACGAGGCGGCGCGCTCGCGTGCCGCGCGTCGGAAGAGGTGAGGGCGACATGGCCGGAACAGTGTCTCCCCAGGCGCTGAGCGACGCCGAGCGACGGATCGTCGCGCTCTGGGCGGCCGACTGCGCGGAGCGGGTGCTGCCGCTCTTCGAGGCGGAGGCGCCGGAGGACGACCGCGCCAGGGATGCGATCGCCCGTGCGCGGGCCTTCGCCCGCGGCGAGCTCGACGCGGCTGGTGAGATCCGGCGCCGCTTCGTCGCCGGTCGAGCTACGGCCAGCGCGCGTACGCCGGCAGGGGCGGCCTCAGCGCGGGCTGCCGCCCAAGCCGCCGGCGTCGCGCACATGGGCGCCCACGCGCTCGGAGCCGCGGCCTACGCGGCCAAGGCTGTGGAACTCGCGCACCCGGACGACCCCGACGCCCGCGACACCGAGGTGCGGTGGCAACTGGCTCACCTCTCCCCCGAGGCCGCCGCGGCGCTCCGGCTCCTGCCGCTCCTGGGCGAGGATCACGCCGGACCGCTCGGCCCGGGCCTCCTCGCGTCCGGCGTGCTCGGCGCCGTCATCCGCGAAATCCAGAGTCGCCTCAGACCTTCTCCATGAATTCGCGCACCAGGCCGCGCGCCGCGATTCCGAACAGCGGCCAGGTCTCACCGTCGACCTCGATCATGATGTGGGGCAGTCCCTCGAGCGTCCGCACGGCGAAGCCGTCTCCCAGCGCGGCCATCGCCTCGGAGAACTGGCGGACCGTGTAGGGCTCTCGCATCCGATAGCCGTACTCGCTCATCAGATAGGAGTAGTAGTCGGCGAACTTCTCGATGGAGTCCCGGTGCCGTTCGCGACTGGCCTCCGTCAGCTCGGGCCACGAATCGGCCGTGGTTCGCAGCGCGAGCGTCACCAGGAACAACCGCGACGCGAAGGTCTCGAGCCCGATGTGCCCGAGCGCTCCCTGTCGGAGCACCTCGTCGAGCGGCGCCTTCTCGTCGATCAACGACTGCAGGCGGGAACGGGCCTGGTCGGTGGGATGATCCGCACGGTGCCGCACGACCGCGACGGCGACGTCCTTCTGGTACTCGGTCTGATCCGCCCACAGCCGGTAGGCGGCACCCGTCGTCAGCCCTGCGTGACGCAGCACTTCCTGCAGACGGATGTGCTGAACCCCGGCGGCCACTCCCTTCGTGACCAGCATCTTCATTCCGATGCGGATGAGGAGTGCTCGTGTTTCGTCAGCAGCACGACGAGGCACGACACTCACCTTCCTCTCGAAGACGCGGGATCAGCGGAGCGATCCCCGAGCGTAGGGGGCCGTTGTTCACACAGGTCAGGACTTTGTGAACAGGAATCGGCGCACGCGGTGACCCCGAACGGGGGTGTTTACGATCCGCCGCGCTGCTGTGAACGACGCATTGCTAGCTTCATCGCTGTCGGCGGCTCGTCTGCCTGGCCGACCGTCGCTGCTCACTGGGGTGAGGGCAGCGCGAACGGGGAACCGAGCGATGAGATCGCCTGCTCCCTGGCGCCCGGGCCCCGAGCATCAGCCCGATATCGGAGAGAAAGCGGTACGAACAGTGATCAACGGATTCAAGGAATTCATCCTCAGAGGCAATGTCATCGACCTTGCCGTCGCGGTCGTCATCGGTGCCGCTTTCACCAGCATCGTGAATGTGCTGGTCGACGCGCTCATCAACCCGCTGATCGGGTTGTTCTTCCAGGCCGGCAGCCTCGATGACGCGCTGCAGGTGACGGTGGCGAACCTCGGCGGCGGAGAGTCGACGTTCTCGTTCGGTCTCATCATCGGCGCGGTGATCAACTTCCTCGCCGTCGCCGCGGTCGTGTACTTCGCCTTCGTGCTCCCGATGAACAAGCTCAAGGAGCGCTCGCAGCCCGTCGACGCCGGCGACGAGGCCGGCCCGAGCGAGCAGGAGCTCCTCGTCCAGATCCGCGACCTGCTGCAGGCGAAGAACGGCATCTGACCGCCGTCCTCGCCCACGGCGGCATCGAACTGCTCCTCGGCCGGGGTCTTCGGTCGAGGAGCATCTGCGGGAGATCTCCTGCCCCGTCGGGTCGGGGCAGGAGAGCCACAAGACTCCTGCGCGTGCAGGGGCGGGCTTCGGGGTTCCGCTCCTGCACACTTCCCGCCCCTCGCTTCAGCCCCGATTCAGCGTCGGACCGCCACACTTGAGGGATGCGGATCCTGGTGGTCGATGACGAGGTGCGCCTGGCCGACGGCGTGCGCCGCGGGCTCGAGGCCGAGGGCTTCGCCGTCGACGTCGCGCACAACGGAGTCGACGGGCTGTGGCGGGCGCGCGAGACACGGTACGACGCGATCGTGCTCGACCTGATGATGCCGGGGATGAGCGGCTGGAAGGTCTGCGAGGCGCTGCGCGCCGAGGAGAACTGGACGCCGGTGCTCATGCTGACCGCGAAGGACGGCGAGTGGGATCAGGTCGAGGCACTCGAGACGGGCGCCGACGACTACGTCACGAAGCCGTTCTCGTTCGCGATCCTCGTCGCCCGGATCCGGGCCCTCGTCCGTCGCGGCGCTGTCGCGCGTCCGGCGATCCTGGAGGCGGGCGATCTGCGACTCGACCCCGCCGCCCACCGCGTCTGGCGCGGCGAGACGCCGGTGACGCTCACCGCGCGCGAGTTCTCGGTGCTCGAGTATCTGATGCGCCACCGTGGAGAGGTCGTGTCCAAGCGGGTGCTGATCGACGGCGTCTGGGACGACGACTTCGACGGCGACCCGAACATCGTCGAGGTGTACGTCGGGCACCTGCGCCGCAAGCTCGACAAGCCGTTCGGTCGCGAGGCGATCGAGACCATCCGCGGTGCCGGCTACCGGTTGGCGGCCGACGGTGGCTAGCCGTTGGTGGCGCTCCGTGCGGGCCCGCACGACGCTCGGCGCGACCCTCATCGTCGCCGTGGCCCTCGTCATCGGCGCAGTCTCCTTCTACGCCGTGCTTAACAGCAGCGTCAGTGGCAGCACCGCGCAGGCCGCGCAGCAGCGCCTCGAGCAGCTCGGCGATCGCGAGGGCGGGCCCGACGTTCGCGGCATCGACGCGCTCGAGGACGAATTCGTGCAGCTCCTCGGCGCGGACGGCGCCGTGCGCGCAGCCAGCGAGGACGCCCGCGAGACGCTCGGATCGACACCGCTCCCTGTCGCCGACGACGCGGTGACGATGACGATCGACGGCGAGCCGATGCTCATCGTGTCGGACGATATCGACGATGACCAGACGATCGTGCTCGCGGTGTCCGTCGAGGACGACGCGGAGACGCTGGCGACCGTTGCGACGCTGCTGGCCGTCGCGGTCCCCCTGGTCCTTCTGCTCGTGGCCGGTACGACGTGGTTCGTGACCGGTCGCGCGCTCCGTCCCGTCACGCGCATCCGCCAGGAAGTCGACGGCATCACCGCCGAGCGGCTCCACCAGCGCGTCGCGGTACCCGACTCCGCCGACGAGGTCGCCGCGCTCGCGACGACCATGAACGGCATGCTCGACCGACTGGATGCCGCGGCGACGGCGCAGCGACGATTCGTGTCCGACGCCTCTCACGAGCTGCGCTCCCCTCTCGCCACGATCCGCCAGCATGCCGAACTGGCGCAGGCGCATCCGGCGGTGACGAGCATCGGCGAGCTGGCGGAGGTCGTCTCCGAGGAGGGCGTCCGGTTGCAAGGCATCGTGGAGTCGCTGCTGCTCCTCGCCCGCCTGGACGAGGGCGTCACCCTGCACGACGAACCGGTGGATCTCGACGATGTGGCGCTCGGCGAGGTGCGCCGGCTCCGCGCGGCGGGCCATGAGGTCGACGGCTCCGGCATCCGCGCCGCCCGCGTCTCGGGCGATCCGCGCCTGCTGGGTCAGCTCGTGCGCAACCTGGCCGACAACGCCGCACGCCACGCGCGCGGACGCATCGCCATCGGCGTGACGCCCTCCGACCAGCACGTGTTCGTCACGATCGAGGACGACGGCGACGGCGTGCCGATCGAGGAGCGCGAGCACATCTTCGAGCGCTTCGTCCGGCTCGACGAGGCGCGCAGTCGCGACGCGGGCGGCAGCGGCCTCGGCCTCGCGATCGCCCGGGGAATCGCCGCAGCCGAACGCGGAACAGTCGTCGTCGACGAGTCGCGCTGGGGCGGCGCGCGGTTCGTCATCACCCTTCCGCTGAGCTCCTGACGGTTCCTGAAGACGGCTTCAGGACGCTTCAGGAAGGCTTCAGTGCCGGCGCGGGACCATCGACACATGGACGACAAGAACCTCACTCCCGACCAGACTCCCGACCACAGCGCCGACCAGCCCACCGTGCCCGTCACGCCGGCAGCGGATGCCGCACCGCACGCTCCGGCAGCGGATCAGCACCCGGCGGCAGCGCCCGTCGCATCCGCTCCCGTCGAGGCCAAGCCGCGGCGCCGGCGTGCGCTCCTGATCGGCGGCGGGATCGCCGCGGCCGTCGTGCTGATCGGCGGCGGCGTCGCCGTCGGTGCCGCGATGGGCGATGAGCTCGGCGATGACGACGACCGGTCCTCAGTGTCGGACGGCGCCCGCCACGACGCCGACGACGCGGATGACGCGAATGACGACGGCAGCGACGGCGGAACGTCATCCGCCGGCCAGAGCTCCGCGACCGCGACCGGCACGGACTCCGCAGACGAACTCATCGAGATCGCGGAGGCCGCGCGCGCTGCCGCCGAGGGCGAGGTCACCTCGATCGACGCGAAGCGCGACGGCAGCTGGGAGGTGCAGCTGACCACCGCGTCCGGCGACGAGACCGAGGTGCGCGTCGACGAGAAGCGCGCGGCCACGGTCGTATCCACCGAGATCGCGGACGGCGACGACACCGGCCCCACGCTCGCACTGGATGACGAGGCGATCCGATCGCTCGTCTCCGCGGCTCTCGCCGAGTCCGACGGGATGATCACCGACCTCGATGTCGACGGCGACGACGTGAGCCCCTACGACGCCTCGGTCCTCACCTCCGACAAGCGCTCGATCGACATCGACTTCACCGCGGAGTTCGCGGTCGTCGGAACCGACATCGACGACTGATCCCCGATCGCACTTCGCCTGGGTGTTCACACCTGCATCCGGATACGTGGACGCGCGTCTGGTCGACTGGGAGAGCACTCGCCTCGGGAGGGGTCCCGGGGCGGAGGCGAATCGCCGTCTCCCTGACTGGACGGCCGGTGGGCGGGGTCCTCCACGCCCCGCCCACCGCATCCGAGACCGCGAATCGTCATCGCCTCCGTGAATCGACGGCCCATCGCGTGAGGGACAACCGCTCAGCGACGCGCACGGTCGGCGAGGTAGCGCTTCTCGACGTCGTTCGTCGCGAACTCCTCCGCCTCGGCGAAGCCACGCTGGGCACCCTCGTGGTCTCCCAGCTCGTCGAGCAGATGGGCCCGCACGATCCGCGCGCGGGAGGCCGTCAGCGGATCACCCGTGAGCGACCGATCCGCGTCGAGGTCGTCGAGCAGCGCGAGCCCTCGCTGCGGTCCGAAGGCGCGGGAGACGGCGACGACTCGACTGAGCCGGACGGGCGCGGTGGGTTCGAGACGCTCGAGCCAGAGGTAGAGCGCAGCGATCTGCGGCCAGTCGGTTTCTGCGGACTTCATCGTGTTCGCGTGCACGGCAGCGATCGCGGCCTGGATCTGGTAGATCCCGACGGCCCGCTCCTCCCACGCGGTCTCGATCAGACGGGTTCCCTCCCTGATCAGCTCGCTGTCCCACGCCGACCGATCCTGCTCCTCGAGGACCACGAGATCGTCACCGTTCTGGCGCGCCGAACGACGCGCCTCCATCAGCAGCATGAGGGCGAGCAGGCCCCGCGCTTCGGCGTCATCGGGCCGCGCCGACACCAGCATCCGTGTGAGACGGATGGCTTCAGCAGTGAGGTCGACGCGGGTCAGCTCAGGGCCGGTCGACGCCGCATAGCCCTCGTTGAAGATGAGATACAGAACACGCTCGACGTCCGTGACCCGCTCCGTGAGCTCTTCGGCGTCGGTGAGCTCGAACCGCGCATCCACCTTTCGCAGCGTCTGCTTCGCGCGACTGATGCGTGTGGCCATGGTCGCCTCGGGAACGCCGCAGGCATGCGCGATCTCGGCGGTGGTCAGCCCGCCGACCGCGCGCAGGGTGAGAGCGATGCGGGAGGTCTCCGTCAGCGCGGGATGACAGCACAGGACGAGAAGCTCGAGGCTGTCATCCCTCGCGGTGGGCGCGGGGGCACCGGCATCCGCTCTTCGCGGGTCCGAAGTGAGCCACTCCTGTTCGCGCCGCCGATCGGCGTCTTCGGAACGCAGGATGTCGACGAGCTTGCGATATCCGACCCGGATGAGCCAGCCCCGCGGCTCGTCCGGGACTCCGCCATCCATCCAGGTGCGGTGCGCGGCGAGCAGCGCCTCCTGCGTCGCGTCCTCGGCGAGGTCGAATCGTCCGAATCGCCGCACCAGCGCACCGAGGACCTGCGGAGCCTCCGTCCGCAGAATGCCCTCGATGCGCCGAGCGACGGACGCCGAGGTCACGCGAAGTCGTCGCCCATGATCGGCCGGATCTCCATCGGCTCTCCGAGCACCGCCACCATCTCGGCGACGATCTCCCGTGCCCGCTCGATGCCGCTGCACTCGATGATCGCGAAGCTCGCGAGCACCTCCTTCAACTCGGCGAACGGGCCGTCGGTTGCGACGACGCCCGTGCCGGTCCTGCGGACCGTGGTCGTCACCGCCGGATGGCCGAGGCCCTCGCTGAGGACGAACTCCCCCGACGCTCGAAGCTTCTCCTCGAACAGCTGGTAGGCGGCGAACGCTTCGAGCGCCTCCGGACTCGGCACGTCGGCGCTCGCGGCATCCCAGGCGTCGGCGGGCGTGTAGCTGAGCAGCAGGAACTTCACTGTTCTTCTCCATCGGTTCGGTGATTCGGGGTGCTCTCGTCCCACGCTAACGCTCATGCGGCCGCTCGCAAGCGGATCGCCATCACCGTCACCCAGGCGAAGGCCACGGCTCCGGTGAGCGCGATCTGCACACTCGATTCCGTCGGAGACATGGGCAGGAGGAGCACGAGGGCGACGGCGCCGTGGCCGAGCGATGGCGCGACCCGTCGCGCCCGGATCTCCCTGATGACGAGCATGATGCAGGCCGCCGCGAGCGCGACGAATGAGGCCGCCGCCGCGGAGGTGTGCACGATCGCGTGCCAGGACAGCGCGACCGCTCCGGAGGGTGCACCCGCGGGGAATCCGTTCTGGGGGTCCATCGGGAAGAGTCCGGCGATGACGAAAGCAACGCCGAAGAGGGCGACGAGAACGGGAACCGCGCGGCGCCCGACGCCCTCTGGGCGGACCCTGCGGTACCCCGCGGCGAGCGCGACGCCGCCAGCACCCGCGACGACGAAGGTGAGCACCTGCACCCAGCCGAGATCGCCGGTCGCAAGCTGACTGAGCGGGTGCACGCGGATGTCGAATCCGTCGCGGGCGAGCGCCTGAACGACGGACGAGAGATAGAAGAACGGGCCGGCGAGGGCTGCGAACAGCAGCAGGCCTCTCGTCGATGCGCGCGATCCGCTCGGGATGTCGCGGCTCGTGCCCCTCGCGCCGGGTGCGGTGTTCGTTGTCATGGTGGATCCTCTCCGACGCCCCGGACGGAGCATCTGAAGACACCACGGTGCGGATCCGCCGTTCTCGACATGTCGAGGCGGAAGATCTTCTCCGCAGGGATGTCAATCTGCGGAATCCCGCTCCGTGGTGTCTTCAGAGCGCGGCGACCGGCCGCCTTCACGAGAAGGAGAACATCATGAGCGACACCGCGCACGACAGTGCCGAGGCCTACGAGGGCACCGACCAGCCCGATCCCACTCCGCAGCTGCGCGCACTCGATCGGCTCGTCGGCGAATGGACCGTCGACGGCGGAGCTCCGGGTACCGTGCGGTACGAATGGATGCCGGGAGGCTACTTCCTCATCCAGCACGTCGACCTCGAGCAGTTCGGACAGAAGGTGACCGGCTTCGAGGTCATCGGCAACCTCCACCCGTTCGGCGAGCCGGTGAGCGACGACGTCGTCTCGCGCTTCTACGACTCGCTCGGGAACACACTCGACTACGTCTACGAGCTCGAGGGCGACACGCTCACGATCTGGGGCGGGGCGAAGGGCAGTCCGGCGTACTTCCGCGGCACCTTCTCCGCGGACGACCGCGTCATGGAGGGCGAGTGGGTCTACCCGGGTGGGGGCGGGTATCCGTCGACGATGACCCGCGTCTGACCGGTCGCACCGCCCCGCCACCGGACGATCATGCGTCCGGTGGCGAGGGTCGGTCAGCTCGCCGAAGCCGCGACCTCTGCCCGTCGGCGGCGGCGCTCGCTGACCAGGAACACGATCAGCAGGATGAAGCCCGTGACGATCACGATGTAGGTGCTCAGCGTGGGGAGGAGGATGAGCGGGTTGCCCGTCGTGTGGAACTCGCCGAAGAGGAAGATCGACGGGTCCGTGCTCGCGTGCACGAGCATCGGCGCGATCAGCGTGCGCGTCACCCGCAGGATCAGGTACATGCAGATGCCGAACGCGAAGGTGTAGACGATCTGCACGAGCGTGGTCCCCAACCCCTGGTCCGACGTGAAGAGGTTCGTGAAGTGCAGAGCCGCGAAGACCCCTGCCGAGGCGAGGGCGACGGCGATCTCGCCATGCCCGCCCTTGCGCATGAGGTTCACGACGAAGCCACGCGTGACGAGCTCCTCGACCAGGCCGATGAGCAGCCCCGCGAACAGCCACGTGCCGACGAGCGGGATTCCCGCCTTGCCGTAGTCGATGCTGAGGAGCGCGGCGACGTTGATGACGAGCACGACGATCAGGCCGATCCACATCCAGCGGCGGCCGCCGAGCGCCTGCCTCGAGAACAGCTCCTTCAGCCAGCCGACGGATGCCGCGAAGCCGAGCAGCAGCAGGCTGGTGATGATGAGGGGCAGGGCGGTGCCGAAGAACACGGATGCCGCGCTGTCGGTCCCGCCGTGCCGGCCGTCTTCGACCTGCACGACCAGACCGATCAGGAATCCGATCAGCTCGTAGACGCCGAGGTAGACCGCGGCGAGCAGCAGCGCCCGCCAGATGCCGCCCCGGTTCCAGAACCGCTTCCACGCTGACGACTGCTCGGCCATGATGCCCCTCTTCCGAACGCGACCGGCTGTCGCGCGCTCTCGGGCGAGAGGCACCCCGGCGTTCCTGGTTCGATGATGGCAGAACGGCTGTCGCATCACACGTCGGCGCCCTCGAACTCCGCCGCCCCTCGGTATACTGAAAGTATGACAACCACCATCAAGGTGAGCGATGAACTCCGCGATCGCCTCAAGGTGCAGGCGGCTCGCGCCGGTGTGACACTCGGATCGCACCTCGCCCACCTCGCGGACGCGGAAGATCGCAGATGGCGCTTGAGCCGACTGAACGAAGCGATCGAGCGGTCATCGGCCCCGGACCGCGAGTCGCATGCGAATGAGACGGCCGAGTGGGAACGCACTGAACTCTCCGCATCGTGACGGAGTCGGGTCTCGCACCCGGTGTCGTCGCGTGGGCTGCGCTCGAGCCCGTCCGCGGGAGGGAGCAAGGCGGGCACAGACCGGTTCTGGTCGTGGCATCGTCCGGATACTTGGACGCTGTGACCACTCTCGTCATCGCACTCCCGATCACCACGACCGACCGCGGCTGGCCCAATCACGTTCCTGTCGACGGCCCGAGTGGTCTTGATCGAGCATCCTGGATCATGACGGAACAACCGCGCACCCTCACGCGCGACCGGCTCACGGGCATCGGCGGCACCGTGTCACCGGAATGCCTGTCAGCCGTGAGAACGTGGCTGGGAGATTTCCTCGATCTCTAGCGGCCGGTGCCCGCGGTCCTGCGCTTCGCTCGCCCGTTCCTGATCGCGGCGCCTCACGGCGGCTAGCGGTCGGTGAGCGACGACGCCGACGACGGCGGGGCGCCGATCGCATCCACGGGGATGACGGAAGCGCGCTCCTTCGTGAGTCTCGCGCCGATGATGCGATCCGTGCGGAACCAGCGGATGCCGTCGGTCAGCCGGCAGTGGCCGACGAAGTACCAGTGCCCCCGGGTGAGCGCGAGGATGATCGGGTCGACCCTCCGCGTCGTGGCGGCACTCTTGTGGTCGACGTAGTCCAGGGTGATGACCCGCATCTCGTTCAACGCGTGCTCGAGGGAGCGCTCCACCTTCGCACTCGCCGGAGCGGCGGTCGCGTCGATCCAGATGCGGTCGGTGAGGGAGGATGCGCGCTCGCGGGCCCCGCTGTCCATCACGCTCAGGGCCTTGTTCAGTGCACCGCGCAGGTGCTCGGCGAACGGCTGGTCGCGATGAACCGCGGCGGCGGCGGCGAGGCCGGCAACCTCGGCCTCGGTGAAGTTCACCGGCGGCAGCGTGGCACCGGGGTCGACGACGTAGCCGCCGCCCGGCCCGGGTCTCGCCCAGGCCGGGAACCCGGAGTGCTGCAGCGTCGAGATGTCGCGCTTGATCGTGCGCGTGCTGACCTCGAAGGTCGCCGCCAGGCGCTCGGCCGTCCGTCCCGCCGGACCGGCACGCCGCAGCTCCTCACGGATGGCATAGAGCCGGTCGGTGCGATTCACAGATAAATAGTGACATAGGAGTGACATTCGCGCCCGGAATGATCGAAGGATGATCAACTCCTCCGAAACCATCCTGTTCCTCAGCGGCGCCGGGCTCAGCCCGTGGATCTGGGACGACGTGCGGCGCGAACTCCCCTTCGCGTCGGTGGTCGCGCCGCGGCCGACCGCAGACGCAGCGTCGTTGCGCGACTACGCCGAAGCGGCGATCGCGGCCGTCGACGACGACACGTTCACCGTCGTCGCCCACTCGATCGGCGGCGTGGTCGCCAGCGAGATCCTGCGACTCGCACCGGAGCGGGTGAACGGCGTGCTCGCCGTGTCGGCCGTCGTTCCGCGCTCGGGCGAGTCCTTCGTCTCCGCCATGCCCTTCCCGAACAGGGTGGTCCTGCCGCTGGCCCTTCGACTCGGCGGAACGCGTCCTCCGGAGTCGGCCATCCGTCGCGGGCTCGGCCACGGACTCGACGAGACGCTGGCCGACCGGATCGTCACCGACTTCACGACCGAACCTCGGGAGCTGTACCTCGACAGGACTCGCGGGCACTCCTGGACGGGGCGCGCGGGATACCTCGTGACGACGCAGGACCGCGAGCTGCCGGAATCGATGCAGCAGCGCTTCGCCGGGCGCCTCGCCGGAGATTGGCGCGAGAGCATCCCCACCGGTCACCTGCCGATGCTGCAGGACCCCTCGGAGACCGCGGCATCCATCGCGCGGTTCATCGCAGCCTGAGGTTCCGCCCCGACGGCTAGCATTCAAGGATGACGAACAAGGGCCCGATCGACGACGTCTCCATCGGCGGCGAGATGATCCGTCTCGGACAGTTCCTGAAGTTCTCGGGTCTGCTCGACTCCGGCGGCGACGCCAAGGAGGTCGTGATCGACGGCTACGTGACGGTCAACGGCGAGGTCGATCGCCGCCGCGGTCGCCAGCTCCACGACGGCGATCTGGTGACGTTCGAGGGCCGCACGGTTCGCGTCCGCCCCTGACGCAGGTCTTCGGCCCGCGGGATTCGTATGCTGCCATATTAGTACATACGTTCTAATCTGGAGGCATGGCACAGCGGCGGACTGATCTCGACCTCGATCTCGAGGGACGCCGTCGTGTGCTGGATGCGTGGGTCGAGAAGAAGCGTCAGATCGCGGTGCTCGAGGCAGAAGCCCTGGGGCTCATGGTCGAGCAGATCGCCTTCCATGATGCGGATGTGTCGGGCAACGGGTTTCACCGGGATGCGATGTACCGATCGATGGTCGCGGAGTTCTCCGCCGCCTCGCGCATCCCGACCGGATCCGTGGAGTATGCGTTCACCGATGCGCTGGTGGTGAGCACGGCGTTGCCGGAGGTGCGGGCGGCGTTCGATGCCGGACGGATCGGTGCGGGTCATGTGCGGGAGATCGTGCGGGCGAGTGCGATCGTGTCGGAGGCGATCCGCAACAAGCGTGTGGATGCCGAGGTGATGGGGTTGTACGAGACCGCGGTGCTGGTGTTCGCGGAACGGGAGACCGCTGCCCGTACCCGGGCGCACGCGGCACAGGTCGCCGCGGCGCTGGTCGGAGAGACGGTCACGGACCGGCACAAGCGGGCGGCGGGCGAGCGATGCGTGAAAGTCCGCTCGGTCGGTGACGGGCTCGCCCTGCTGACCGCCGTGCTGCCAGAGTGGGCCGCGAACGCGATCGCTGACCGGCTGGCGCAGATGGCCCGCCAGGTGATGAACACGCGCGATGACCGGGAACCCGTGATCGCCCATGGCGACACGTTCGCTCTCGACCCGGAGGACGACATCGAGCACATCCCTGCCGACACCCGCACATGGGATCGGGTGCAGGCGGATCTGTTCGCCGACCTGCTCCTCACCGCTGACCCGAGTGCCGTGCACGGTGACGGGCTGGACAACATCCAGGGGCGCATCCAGGTGACGGTCGCCGGGACCACGCTCACCGGTGCCGATGACCGTCCGGCGGAGCTCGACGGGTACGGGCCGATACATCCCGACATCGCGAGGGACCTCGCCGGACGGAACACCGGGTGGTCGCGCTTGTTCCTCGGCCCGGACGGGATGGTCGTTCAGACCGACACGTACTCCCCGACGGAGGGGATGCGACGGTTCCTGCGTGCCCGGGATCAGCACTGCCGGTTCCCCGGCTGCCGGATGCCCGTGCACCGGTGCGACATCGACCACAACCACGACCACGCCCGAGGCGGCAAGACCCGGATCGACAACCTCGCCCACCTCTGCCGCCGCCACCACACCCTCAAACACCCCGACATCCCGGACACGCACCGGTGGACGGCGCGACAAGAACGCGACGGCACCATCACCTGGCACAGCCCCCTCGGCCGCGACTACACCGATCGCACCCCACGACGCGTGATGTTCGTCTGACCGCGCATCACCAGCCGAGCAGCGCGAGCACGCCGGTGGCTGCCGCCGCGACGGCTCCGGTCCACAGGACGATCGCGACGACCTGCCAGAGGATGACCCATTCCTTGCGGACGCCCGACGCGACGAAGAACGCGGCCGTCAGCATGGTGGGCAGGGCGATCGGCGCGAGGATGCTCGCGCCCGGCACGCCGAAACGCACCAGCCAGCCGCGCAGCTTCGCCCGCCCCTTCGATCGGCGGTTCGGTTGCGCGTCGGCAGCCTCCGCGTCGGCATCCTTCTCAGCGACCGCGGTCGCGGCCGACGTCGCGAGGGCGCCCTGCGACGTGGCAACGGTCCCTGCTGCCGAACTCGACTTCGCCCGCGCGGTACGACGGGCGACGACGCCGCCGCGGATGCGCGAGCCGAGGAGCACCACCGCGATCACGCACAGGATGTTCCCGGCCGCGGCGGCGATGGCCGCGACGATCGGGTTGATGCCGGCGATGATGCCGAACGCGGCCGCGCCCTCCCCCTCGATGTACGGGATCGCTGCGACGAGCGCGACCATGAGCGGTTGGAGAAACTCGGGAACCTGGTTGATGAAGTCCTGCAGCCACGGGTAGGGATTGTCCATGACATGCAGTCAAGACCGTGTTCTCACCACAGGGTCAAGCACGGGCCGATTCGCCACGCCGACCTTGACCCTGTTCCGGGAACAGGGTCTTGAATGGACGCAGACCTGACGAGAGGTGTGGAGAGCAGATGGCATGGAGCACGCGCGAGCTCGCTGATCTCGCCGGGACGACCGTCAACACGGTCCGGCACTATCACCGCTCAGGCCTGCTCGAGCAGCCGGAGCGCATGTCGAACGGGTACAAGCAGTACCGTGCACGGCACCTCGTGCGCCTGCTGCAGATCCGACGGCTCCGTGATCTCGGCGTTCCGCTCGCGCAGATCGAGGCGGTCGGTGTCTCGAACGGTGCGAATGCTGCGCCGGCGCTGCTCGCGATCGACGCCGACCTCGCCGCGAGTATCGAGCGCCTGCAGCGGGCGCGTGCCGAGATCCGGGCCATCCTGGAGGGCGCGACCGCAACAGATGTTCCGGCCGGATTCGAGGGCGTCGCGGCGACCATGTCCGACGCGGATCGGTCGCTCATGCTCATCTACGAGCAGCTCTACGACGAGTCGGCGATGACCGACCTCCGGCAGATGGTCCAGGCCGAGCCCGACGATGCGAGCGCCGAGTTCGACGCTCTCCCACCCGATGCCGACGACGCCGTCCGCCAGCGTCTCGCCGAGGCGCTGGCACCGCAGCTCGCCCAGCACCTGTCCGACTTCCCTTGGCTGCTGCAGCCCGCCGAGCACCTGTCGAAGAGTGAGCGCGTGACGCAGGAGACGTTCGTCGAGACGTACACCGAGCTCTACAACGAGGCGCAGTTGAATGTGCTCGGCCGCGCGAGCGCGCTGGCCAGAGAGATCCTGGCTGCGGATGCCGCCGCGAACGACGAAGGAGAACCCCATGACGGATGACCTGGCACGCATGTCGGAGGACCCCCTACTGGTCGAGGACACGCTGCTTCTGCTCTTCCAGCCCGACTCCGGATCGATCGCCGGAGAGAACATCCTCTTCTACGTGCTCGGGGGTGCCGTTCTCGCCGACCTCGCTCTCGCCGGACGGACCGAGGCGCAGGAGCACCGCGGCTCGACGCGCGTCGCGGCGACCGGCGAGGGGCCCCTGCCGGATGCGCTGCTCGACCCGGCATGGGCGTACCTGTCGCCGAAGCCCCGGGACGTGCAGACGGCACTCGCCGCGATCGGCCCGGAGCTGCGTGGTCCTGTTCTGGATCGCCTGGTCGCCCGCCGCGACCTGAATCGAGCGAAGGGCAAGACGCTCGGCATCTTCCCATCGACGAAGCTCACCCTCGGAAGCGAGCGACGAGCGACCCTGATGAAGCGGGTACGTGCCGCACTGGTCGACGGCGAGACCCCCGATGCGCGCACTGGTGCGAGCATCGCGCTCCTCTCCGCGAGCGGCACGCTTCCGCAGTTCCACAAGGAGATTCCGTGGAGTGGCGACGTCTACACACGGGGCAAGGAGTTCGAGCGTGGTGACTGGGGCGCGTCCGCCGCCTCCTCCGCCGTGACCCGCACGATGAACGCGATCATCGTCAATGCGGTGATCGCCGCCGCAGTACTGCCTCGAACATGAGTGCCATGCGCGGAGCGGCGATCCGAGCGGCTACGATGAATCGATTCATTCCGCCTCGATCAGCACGAGCGACGCGCAAAGGACAGGACATGACCGAACGAATCGCCTTTCAGCTGCAGATCGCCCCGGCAATGGTCGACGAGTACGTCGCCCGCCACACGCCGGTCTGGCCCGAGATGCTCGCCGAGATCGCGGCTTCCGGCCGCCGCAACTACTCGCTCTTCCTGGGCGAAGGCGGTCGGCTCTTCGGCTATTACGAGACCGACGACGACGAGGCCGCCCGTACCTACCTTGCCGCCTCTCCTGTCGCGGCGAGGTGGGAGGCGGCGATGGCGGAGTTCTTCGTCGGGCTCGTGGGACGCGCCGACCATGCCGCCACGCCGCTCGTCGAGGTGTTCAACCTGCACGACCAGCTGACGGCATCCGGCGCCTGACCGATCAGCCGCGCTCTTCCACGAGCCCGATGATGACGCCGGCGGGACCGCGCACGTCACGACGCATAGACGCGCGGTGTCGGGCTTCCTAGCATGGGAGCACTCACCCGATGATCCAGGAGGAACTGTCGATGAATGTGCCCTTCTTCTGGGTCGACGTGTTCGCCACCGCTCCCCTCGCGGGAAACCCGCTCGCGCTCGTCCCGGATGCCGACGCGCTGACGACCGAGACGATGCAGGCCATCGCTCGCGAGTTCAACCAGTCGGAGACGACCTTCCTCGTGCGTCCGACGCTGCCCGGCGCGGATCATCGCCTGCGGTCCTTCACCCCCGGCGGCTTCGAAGTGCTCGGTGCGGGGCACAACGCGATGGGCGCGTGGCTGTGGCTGGCGGCATCCGGTCGACTCGACGAGGACGGCGGGCAGTACGTGCAGCAGATCGGCGAGGAGCTGCTCCCGGTCACCGCCACCCTCGATCGCGCGGGCCGAGCGGTCGTCACGATGCAGCAGTCGGAGCCGCGGTTCCTGACGGCGGTCGCCGGCGAGCGACGGGGCGCCCTCGCCGCGGTCCTCGGGCTCGATGCGACCGACCTCGGCGACGATCGCGCGGCGCAGGTCGTCTCCACGGGTGCCGAGCATCTGCTCGTTCCCGCGCGGAACCCGGATGCCGTCGACACGGCCCAGCCCGACACCGCGGGCTTGCGCGAGTTCCTGGCCGACGTCGGCGCCGAAGGCTGCTACCTCTACACGACCGCCGTCGAGCCGGGTTCAGGGATCGACGCGTACGCGCGGTTCTTCAATCCGACGGTCGGGATCGTCGAGGATCCCGCGACCGGCACGGCCGCGGGTCCGCTCGCCGCACTCCTCGTGCGCGACGGACTCGCACGCGAGGGCGCCCCGATCACGGTGGAGCAGGGAACGGCGCTCGGCCGCCCGAGCCGCATCGGGCTGCAGGTCGACGATGCCGTGGTGACGATCTCCGGAACGGGGATCATCGTGGGCGAGGGCGTTCTCCACCTCTGACCGTGGCCTCCGCGCTCGGCCTGCGCGGGCCTCCGAAGCGAGCACCATCCCGACGCCCAGGCCGCAGAGCAGGAAACCGAGCAGCGTCACGACGGTCAGCGTCTCTCCGAGGAGGACGGCTCCGGCCACCGCCGTGAACGGGGCGATGAGGAAGAGCAGGGCGTTGAGAGCCGTGATGCCGACCCTGCGCAGCAACCACCAGTAGAGCCCGTACGCCGCGAGCGTCGGGAACGCCGCGGCGAGCGCGGTCGCCACCCAGAAGGATGCCGACGCGGGCGGCAGGAGGGTGCCCGTCGCGGCGGCGAGCACCACGAGCGCGACCGCCGACACCGCGGCGTGGATCGCCAGGGTCGGGAGCACCGCGGTCCTCGGGTCGCGCCGACGTTGGATGATCGTGCCGGCGATCAGGCACGCCATCGCGACGGCGAGGAGGAGGTACACGAGCGGATGCGCGTCGGACTGGCCGAGCTGCGACTGCACGACGAACACGACGCCGACCGCCCCGAGGATCAGGCCGATCCACTGGACCCCGCGCACGCGCAGGCCGAGGAGAGGGCCGACGAGCAGGGCGATCACGAGCGGCTGCACGGCGTCGATCAGGGCGACCGTTCCCGTCGCGATGCCGGCGGCGAGAGCGGCATAGGTCGCCGTGCAGTAGCCGAACTGCGCGAACAGGCCGACGGCCCCCTGCCAGCGGAGGTCGGACACCGTGATGCCGCGGAAGGCCCCGGTGGCGAAGGCGACGATCAGCAGGACGCCCGCCAGCGGCACGAACCGCCAGACGAGCAGCGTCACCGGCGCGGCGTCGACGGTCGCGATCGCCGCGATGAGAAACCCGGAGCTCCAGGTGACCACGAACGCCGTGGCCGCTGCGACCGTGAGGAAGGCAGAGACTATACCGATCTGTTTACTCATCCCTCGACTATACAGGTTGGTATACTCAGCGCATGAAGCAGTCGATCCCCGAGCTCGCCCCCCTCACTCCCGGAGCCCGCCGGGTGCTCGATGCCGCCTCGCACCTCTTCTACGAACGCGGCATCCACGCGGTCGGGGTCGACACGATCGCGGAGGCCGCCGGCGTCACGAAGAAGACCCTCTACGACCGGTTCGGCTCGAAGGAGACGCTGGTCGTCGCGTATCTCCAGCACCGTGACGCGCGATGGCGCGACCACGTGGCGGCGAGTCTCGAGCGCTCCCCCGAGCCCGGCGTGGAGCGGATCCTGACCATCTTCGACGCCGCCGAGTCCTGGTCGGACGACAACAGCTCGAAGGGGTGCAGCGCCATCAACGCCCGCGCCGAGATCGGCGACGGGCACGACGGGCACCCGGTCTTCCCCGAGGTGGCGCGCCAGAAGGTGTGGCTGCTCGACGTCTTCGAAGACCTCTGCACAGAGGCGGGGGTGCCGGATGCTCGAGCGATGGCAGAAGCGCTGATGCTGCTCTACGAGGGCGCCATCGTCACCGTCGGGATGGAGACCTTCCCGAACCCGTTCCCCGCGGCCCGACGGGTGGCGAAGTCGCTGCTCGAGCAGGTCGGATAGCGCTACTCGGCCGGTGGCGCCGCGTCGATCACCCGGATCTCCCTCGTCGCCGCGTCTCCGAGGGTGCGCAGCGCCTGCTGATAGGCGTCCGAGTGATACGCCGCGACGGCGGCTTCGAGGTCGGGGAACTCGATGATGGTCGTGCGCAGCGCCGACTCGCCCTCGAGCACGGCGAGCGGTTCCCCGCGCGCGATGAAACGCCCTCCCCCGGCGAGCATCGCCGGACCGGCGAGATCGACGTACAGACGGAGACGCTCCGGATCACGGATGCTCGTGAAGGTGTTGACCCAGTAGACCGGCATCCGCTCAGTCTGCCACCGGCTCCACGGCGCGGGGCCGGATCGGTCGAAGTGGGGAAATCCGGCCAGAGCGAGGACCACGGAGCGACCGGGCGCGTAGGGTGGGACGTCTGCCGAGGAGAGGCTCCGCGATGATCGCACGGTATGAAGAGCTGGACTGGCAGAAGACGCGGATGGGCGAGCTCATGCTCCGCCGTCGCGCGGACCCGGCGACGGGCGAGATGATCTACGAGGTCAGGCTCGAGGACGAGTACCTGATGTCGAGCCTCTTCACCGTCGCCGAGGAAGAGCTCGCGACCCTGGGGCTCGCCGCCGCGACGGGTGACCGCCTGAACGTGCTCGTCGGCGGGCTGGGCCTCGGCTACACGGCGGTGACCGCGCTCGGCGATGCGCGCGTGGCGCGACTCGAGGTGATCGACGCGCTCCCCGCGGTGATCGGGTGGCACGAGCGGAAGCTGCTGCCGGTGTCGGCGAAGCTCGTGGACGACTCCCGGACGACGCTGACCCACGACGACTTCTTCGCCGTCATGCGCGGGGCACCCGGCCGGCGCCACGACGCGATCCTTCTCGACGTCGACCACTCGCCCCGGCACACGCTCGACCCGAGCCACGCCGACCTGTACACCGAGGCGGGACTCACCGCTCTCGCGCGGCACCTCGCCGACCGTGGCGTCTTCGCACTGTGGTCCGACGATCCGCCCGACGACGAGTTCCTGCAGACGCTCGGTGCGGTCTTCGACGACAGTCGCGCGCACGTCGTGGACTTCGACAACCGCCTCACCGGCGGGGTCTCGTCGAACACGGTCTACGTCGGCGTCAAGCGCTGACGACCGCCCGCCCGGAGGCGCCGCGGACTCAGTAGTGCTGCTGGATGCTGGCGGCGACCTCGCCCACGTCGTCGTTCGCCTGGAAGACCCCGTCGATCTCGGACGCGAACCCCTGGTTCATGATGATGATGAACGCCAGGTTCCGGCCGCTCTCGGTCTCCATGACACCGCCGAGCGCCTTGGTGTTCAGCCGGAAGCGGTCGTTGAGCTCGTCGCCGCCGACCAGTGTTCCCGTCTTGGCGAAGACGTGGCCTGCGGCAGGGCTGTCCGGCTGCACCTCTGCGAGCGAGCCGTCGACCCCGAGGATCGGCATGGTCGCCTTCCAGCGGTCGGCGTCGGATCGCTCGGCCATGATCGTCTGCAGAGCGACGGCGTTCTCCGGCGTGACGAAGTTCCCGTTGAGGCCGGAGCCGTCCACTAGTGCCGCCCCCTCGATGTCGAGCCCGGCCTCCGACCAGATCCGGCCGACCTCCTCCATCCCCGTGCTGCAGTCATCCTTGCCGGCCTCGACGGCCAGAAGGCAGACGTAGGTCTGCGCACCGCGGTTGTAGCTGATCTTCATGATGTACGTGGCCTGCTCGGCGAGCGGCAGCGATGCCAACTCGGCGACCGAGGGCAGCGCGTCCACGCTCTCCGTGTCCGCCAGCTTCGCCGTCGAGTTCACGGCGACCGGGTCGCTGCTCACCGTCACGCCGGCCCTGCCGAGCGCCTCGATGAATGCGGTGCGCGCGAAGGTGGCGGGATCCTCCAGCGCGAACACCTTCAGCACCGGTTCGCTGTCGGCGGCGATCGTGCCGCCGATCGTGATCTCGCCGTGCTGCGCGGACTCCGGGTCGGAGATCGACGCGTCGGCCCCGGCCGCCACGGTGTCGACCTGGCCGACGATGCGCCACGGCGCGACGGCGGGGGTCATCTCCACCGTCGCCGGCTGACCCGCCTCACCCGGGGTCACCAGGACATCGATCAGATTCTGGTTCACGACGATGGGCGTGATCGATTCTCCGGCCAGCTCGCCCTGGAAGAGGCGGTCGTCGACGACGACGTCGCCGGCCACGGTGTCGATTCCCGACGCCTTGACCTGACGCGCGAGGTCGTCGATGCCTGCCAGCGGGTCCTCGGTCGTGAGCGTCGCGCCCGGCAGAGGATTCGCGTCGTTGTGGTCGAGGTTCGTGTAGTCGACGGAGCCGTCGTCCTTCGTCCGCCCGCCCAACGTGATGTCGCCTTTGCCCACGAGGACGAGATCGCCCTGCAGCGTCGTCCCTACGACGTCGCCGGTGTGTTTGACCGGCGTCACGATCTGGTGGTCTGGTCCCCAGTTCAGCCAGGCGGCACCGACGCTGTAGCTCTTCACGAACGACGCCGGCTCCGCCATCTTGTCGCCGTCGAGGTCGATGAGCACCTCGCCCGTGTCGAGGTCGGACACCGAGATCATCCAGCGGGCGTTGGCGTACTGCGGCTCGTTCATGACCTTCCACGCCTCGTCCGGGAGACCGGGAACCGATCCGTCGGAGGTCAGGTCAGGGGCATCCGCCGTGCAGGCGGCCGCGGTCGCCGCGACGAGAGCCAGTGCGAGGGCGGCGGCGCCGATGCGGAGGACGCTACCGGTCATAGAACTGCTCCTGTCGTGAGGATCTCCACCGCGCGGCGGAACATCTGGTCGGCCGGGTGCACGTCATCCGGGACGTTCGACTCGTTCATGAACACCGCGACGGTCGCGCCCGACTCGGGGTCGTGGAACACGGCGGCCGTGAAACCGAGCCCCTCGCCGTTGTGCCCCCACCATCCGTCCGTCTCGCCCATGCCGAGCGCGTAGATGTCGTAGGGCGGTCCGGCATCCAAGGGCGCCCCCTCCTGGCGCTCCGTCTGCGTCGCGGGCTCCAGCAGGGCTCCCGTCGCAAGCGTCTGGCCCCACACACGGGCGTCGTCGAGTGTCGTGATCATGGAACCGGCTGGGCCGAAGATCGAGAGGTTCGAGGGTTGCGGCGCGAGGCCTCCCTCGCCCGGGGCGTAACCCACGGGGTGGGGCTCCGTCCAGGTCGCCGCATCGACGATGTACCGTGTACCGGTCTGCCCGAGCGGCTGGAGGATGCGCTCGTCGATCACATCGGCGAACTCCTGACCGGTCACCTCCTCGATGACGGCACCGAGCAGGTTGGTGTTGGCGTTCGTGTAGACCTTCTCGGTGCCGGGGTCGAACTGCGCCGGCTTGCCGAGCATGAAGCCGTTCAGCTGGTCGAGGGTGAAGATCGCATCGGGATCCTCGGTGAAGGCGGCGAGGAAGTCGTCGTTGGTGTAGTCCGCGTTTCCGCTGGACATCTCCGCGAGTTGCCGGAGGGTGATGACGTCGCCGTCGGTGACCCCGTCGACATACTGCCCGATGGTGTCGTCCAGGCTCACTTCGCCTTCGTCGACCAGCTGCAGCAGGAGCGTGACCGTGTACGACTTCGTGACGCTGCGCATCGGCCACATCATGTCGAGGTCGACGGGCTCGCCGGTCTCGATGTCCGCCAGGCCGGACGCGGTCGTCCAACTGCCCTCGTCCGGGATCCAGACGCCCATGGCCGCTCCGGGTACGCCGAACTCCGTCATCGTCTCCTCGAGCGACGTCTGCAGCTGCGACTGCAGCTGCTCGGAAAGCTCGCCCGTGGGAGCATCCGGTCGAACGACCGCCGACGACGCCGAAGGTTCAGGCTCCACGGGCGCGGGGCTGGCACATCCGGCAGCTCCGACGACGCCGGCGAGCGCGGCAGCGACGAGCAGAAGGCGCCGACCTCGCGGCGCTCGATCTCCGTGTCGGTTCACGACGTTCCTCCCGCTCGGTTCCCTCATGAGGCATGACGCACCGCTCACCTCGACGATCCCAGAAACGGGCGGCTTCCGCTATGGACATAGGTCGCCTATCGGTCCCGGACGGCCCACGGCGCGAGGACGACGCGCCACAATGGGAGACGTCGCCCGTCGGAAAGGCCCCGATGTCCGAAATCCCCCGCGTGCAACCGGCGCTTGCGCGGTCACTCAACCATGCGCTGCTCATCGTGGCGCTGTTCTCGGCGCTGCTGATGATCACGGTGATCGGTCTGATGCCGCTCGACGGACCGGCCGGTCTGCTGCTGGCTGTGCTGCCGATCATCTTCGGCATCTACGTCGTCGCCGGTCTGATCGCCTGGCTGCGCCGACCGAGCAACGGGATGGGACCCCTCATCGTCGTCGCGGGGTTCATGGTCCTGATCGGTGGCATCGCGAACACGGAGGTTCCGGTGCTCCTCGCCATCGGCGCGATCGGAGCGACGCTGGCACTTCCTGCGACCGTGCACCTGCTGCTCGCCTTCCCGACCGGACGGCTTCCCGACCGCCTCTCGCGCGCGCTCGTGATCGCGCTCTACACCACGTCGCTCGTCCTGCAGATGCCGGAGTACCTGCTGGACCCTGCGGGCTCGTACCCGCCGTTCGCGATCGCCGACGCTCCGGGTCTCGTCGCGATCATGGGAACGGTCCAGACGGTCGTGGCGACGGGGATCATGCTCGTCGTGGCCGCGGTGCTCTGGGGCCGGCTTCGCCGAGCGGATGCCGTGCACCGCCGTGTGCTGATCCCGCTGTTCTCCTACGGCATCATCACCGTGCTGTTCCTGCCTCTCATCGCGATTGCTCTCGACAGGCTGTTCCATGTCGAACCGGCCGTCCGAGGGTTGCTGCAGTTCGCGGCGGTCGCCGGCATCCCGATCGCGTTCACGCTGGGGCTGCTGCGCGGCGGGTTCGCGCGCACCGGGGAGCTGGAGGAGCTCGGGACATGGCTCGGCGCCGCCGACACGTCGAGGCAGCCCCTCGTGGTCGCGCTCGCCCGCACGCTCGGCGACCCGTCGCTGCGGCTGTACTTCTGGGCGGAGGATCGGGGGATGCTCCTCGATGCCGAAGGCAGGGCCGCGCCCGATGGGACCCGCACGGATCCTCGGCGCGGCTGGCAGGAGATCACGCTGGAGGGGCGCGCGATCGGCGCGATCGAGTACGACGCGGCACTGCTCACCGATCCCGAGCTCGTGCACACCGCGGGACGGATCGTGGCGATCGCGGTCGAGCGCGAGCGACTCACGGTCGATCTGCGGGCGAGTCGCCGGGCCCTCCTGCGTTCGCGGGAGCGCATCGTCCAGGCCGCCGACCTCGAACGCCGCCGCATCGCGCGCGATCTGCACGACGGGCTCCAGGTTCAGCTCGTCCTGCTGGCGCTCGAGGCCCAGCAGATCGCCTCCGCTCCCGCTCCGACCGTGGCGGAGCGCGCGACCCGACTGCGCGTCGACATCGACGCCGCTGCGACCGAGGTGCGCACGCTCGTGCGCGATCTCGTGCCGGCTGCCCTCGTCGAGCGCGGCCTGAGCGCCGCTGCCGAGGATCTCGCCGATCGCATGCCGATCTCGACCACGTTCGAATCGAATGTCAGCGACGCCGGCCTCGGTGATCTCGCCGAGGCCACGATCTACTTCGTGCTCGCCGAGGCCCTCGCGAACGTGGTCAAGCACGCTCGCGCCTCGAGTGTGCGCGTGCGACTCGTCCTCGAAGACGGACGACTGCGGCTCGGTGTGGAGGACGACGGGCGCGGCGGCGCATCGATGGATGCCGGCACCGGCCTTCGCGGACTGGCGGACCGTGTGGAGGCCATCGGCGGAACCATCTCCATCTCGAGCGCGCCCGGTCGGGGAACGACGGTGTGGACGGAGGTGCCGTGCGAGTAGTCATCGCCGAAGACGAGGCACTGATCCGACGAGGGCTCGAGCTGGTCCTGGAGGCGGGCGGACACGAGGTGGTCGCCGCCGTCGGCGACGCCGACGAGATGCTCGCCGCCGTCGCGCATCATCGACCCGACCTCGTGGTCACCGACATCCGGATGCCGCCGACCCATACGGACGAGGGGCTCGCCGCGGCGCTCCGCATCCGGCGCGACCACACAGGCACCGCCGTGGTCGTGCTCTCGCAGCATGTCCAGCGCCGCTATGCGAAGGACCTCCTCGAGCGGGGGACGGATCGCGTCGGCTACCTGCTCAAACAGCGGATCGCCGATGTCGACACGTTCCTGGCCGATCTGGAGCGCGTCGCGGGCGGCGGCACCGCGCTGGATCCGGACGTCATCGCGGTCATGGTCGGACGCGCTCGTCATTCCGAGGGCGCGGTGGGAAGCCTCACGGCTCGCCAGCAGGAAGTGCTGGCGCTCGTGGCCGAAGGGCGCAGCAACGCCAGCATCGCCGCCACGCTCTTCCTCACCGAGAAGGCCGTCGTGCAGCATGTGTCGCGCATCTACAGCGCGTTGGGCCTTCCTCCCGATGCCGACACGCATCGGCGCGTGCACGCGGTCATCCTGTTCCTGAACCGGGATTGACCGTCGCCGCAGCGGGGCCCGCACCTCGGGGCCCCGCCTCGGCGGTGGTCAGAGCGAACGTCGGGCAGAGCGGCGTCGCACGAACCTCGTGCTGAGCAGCCCGGCACCGGCCAGTACGGCCGCGATCGCCACCCAGATCGCCGCCACGTCGACGTCGGCACCTGTCGCTGCGAGCTTCCCGCTTCCGCCCCTGCCGGCCGATCCGGCCAGCGCCGGGTTGAGCGGTGCGGTCGTCGTCGGAGGCTCCGCACCCACTCCACCCCCGCCCGGAGACGACACGACGGGTCGCGTGAAGGACGACAGCTGCCCCGTCAGCCGATCATCCGGAACGGTGTAGCTGCCGCCGGTGACGCGATACCAGGTGCCATCCACCTCGAAGAGGAAGTCGCCGGAGATCTTCCGGTAGGCGGGCGCGAACTCGAACCAGCCCTCCTCGTGGGCCGGGACCTTCATGGTCGCCACCCACTTCTTGTCGGTCTCGTTCGTGTTCTCATATCCGTACGCCGCCTTGATCGACGCCTTGAAGACGTCGAACACGTTGACCTCGGCGGAGACCGTCAGGTCGAACGTGTGCGTCACCGAGCGGTTGGTGGCGTAGTAGAACGAGTAGTCGGCCTCCTCCGATCCGGTGTTCGCGTAGGGGGCGCCGAGCACCTTGCCGGGCTCGACGACGGCGTCGTCCGCCGTCGGCACGAAGTAGCACGCGTCGGTCGGGTCCCCGCAGCCGACGGCGATCAGGTCGCGGGCCTGAAGCGGACCGAGGGTCTCGATCGCGCCGACGCTCACCGTGAAGTCGACCCGGTAGTCGGCGTTGCCGTCGATCTTGGTCGTCGACATGTCGCAGCTGTACGGCGATGCGCTGACGGGGAGGGCTCCGGCGAGCGGGTCGCCGTCGTAGATCTTGCAGTCGTAATCCCAGTTGAACTCGACCCCGCGCCAGTTCGAGGCCATGCCCGACACCCAGAACCGGGTGGGCACGCCGCCGTCGTAGATCCGGTAGGAGAACAGGCCCTCCGCGTTGGCATCCGATTCTCCGTTGCGGCGGAAGGCCGCGAAGTTCAAGGTCGCACCCGACTCGATGGTGACGTACGGCCCCTGCTCGGCCGGGTCGCTCGGGTACCAGCGGCCATCGACGATGAAGCGGGTGCTCGGGGACTCGAGGTGTCCGTCGCCGAGCTTCAGGGTGCCCTGCGGCATGATGGCGCCGCGCGCCGTCGCCCAGTTCAGCGAGGTGATCGTGAAGGTCTCGGTGAACAGCCGCCGAGGATGCTCGCCCGAGGTGTTGCTGTGTCCATGCGACCAGCACTGGTACGGGGAGTTCTCCTCGGCCAGCGGTTCCGCACCCGCGGCGGCGGGGTCGCCGTGGAAGATCTGGCAGTCGCTGCCGTAGATCAGGCTGCTTTCCTGCACATAGGCGAACGCCTTGATCCAGTAGTCCGTCGTCCGGTCGAAGTCGACGATCCGGGCCACCATCTGCGAGTGCAGGGAGCCCGCCGTCGTGCCGAGAGACCACGTCGCCGATGAGGTCGTGCTGGAGGGGCCCGGTTCGACGTTGGGCCCGGGGGCGGCCGGCATGCCATCCTCCTGGAACTCGTAGCGGATCGACTGCAGCTGGAGGTCGCCGGCGATCTCCACGGTGGTGGTGGTGGCGAGGTCGCCGTCGACGGCGGCGAGCGCCGGAGAGGCCACGAGGATGCTCGTGGCGGCGAAGCCGAGTCCGATCGCAGCGGCCACGACACGGCTCAGACGGCGTCGGACGGCGATCGAGGTTTCAGTCATGAACCCGACGCTAGGAGCAGACCCGGACCGTTCGCGAGAGACCTGAGTCCCCAGCACGACGTGCTCGTGCGCACCCGTGGGGACCCAGGTCGCCAATGTCCTCCGCTGCGGTGACACGCACGCGCGCCGCGTCTAGCGTTCAGGCATGAGCGCGTCACCGGGAGCCCTGTTCAGCGATCCGTTCCATGAGGAGTTCGGCACATGGATGTGGGGCTACACGCCCTCCGGTGGAGGCGATCACGGGGAGGTCGCCGCCGTCGCCGCCGCCGTCGGGGACGGGGACGACGGCGCGTTCTTCGACGCGTGGGTCAGCGCGGGCGATCGCCTGCGGTCGGAGGCGGATGCCGCGGCGGCGCGGGGGCGGCAGAGCGCATCCGACCTCTACCTGCGGGCGAGCGCTTTCTACGCCAGCGCCTATCACCCGCTGTTCGGCGACCCCGTCGACCCGCGGCTGCTCGAGGGGTTCCGCCGGCAGATCTCGGCCTTCGATGCGGGGTTGGCTCTTCGCGGCGTCCAGCCGGCGTCCGTGGCGCTGGGAGACGCGCGGATTCCCGTCTATCTGATTCCCGCAGTCGGCCACGAGGACGAGGTGCGTCCGCTCCTCATCCTCGTGAACGGCTACGACGCGACGGTGACGGACTCCTATTTCGCCTCGGCGGTCGCCGCACTGCAGCGGGGGTACCACTGCCTCCTGTTCGACGGCCCAGGGCAGGGCGCCGTGCTCTTCGAGCAGGGCGTGCCGATGCGACCGGACTGGGAAGTGGTCGTGTCAGCCGTGATCGATCACGCTCTCACGTCGCCCCTCGTCGACCCCGACCGCATCGTGGTCAGCGGCTGGAGCCTCGGCGGCTACCTGGCACCGCGCGCGGCCTCGGGCGACTCGCGGATCGCCGCGTGCATCGCGGATCCGGGTCAGTGGGACCTCGGGGCCGGTCTCGCGGGATTCGCGCGCCAGCTCGGCGCGACCGAAGACGAGGCGGCGAACCTCCTGACCCTCGACGACAGCGTGCTCGACCGGCTGATGGGCGTCATCGAGAGCAACCGGAAGCTGCGCTGGTCGATCATCCAACGAGGATTCTGGGTCAACGGGGTGAGCGATCTGCGCAGCTTCCTCGCGAAGAGCGCCGAGTACCGCATCGACGATGTCGACGCCATCCGCTGCCCGGTTCTGTTGACGCAGGCCGAGGGCGACCCGATCGCCGCGGCCGTCCCGGCCTTCGCGGCGGCGCTGCATGACGCCACGGTGCTCGAGCTCACCGCCGCGGAAGGAGCCGGCGGGCACTGCTCGATGCGAAACCGCTCGTTGCTCAATCGCCGCGTGCTGGACTGGCTGGACGACACGCTCGCGCGGTGATCGACGGGCGGCTGCACGCGCTGTGCTCAGAGCGCGGGACCGACGCGGCCGTTGCTCCCATCCCTGACCGCTCGCGCAAGCGCATCCAGCACGTCCTGACCGTCGGGCTTGATACCTCGGTCGACGAAGTCGACGCTGAGCGAGTCGTTCAGCACGCGAACCGCGCCGGACACCGACGCCGCGATCTGCTGAACCTCCCGGCTCATCGCGTCCTGCCCGAGCCGTTCTCCGAAGATCCGCGCGCACTGGCGCTCGGCGTCATCGCACACCATCAACCACGCGCTGCGGAGGGCGGGTTCGTCGAACCCGAGCCGGATCATCCGCGACGCGTGCAGGTCGTCCTCGGTGTACGTCACCGGCCCCGGGATGCGAGCCGCCTCCAGGAAGTCCTCGATGCTCACATCGAGGGGCCAGGCGGCGAGGACTGACATGAACCGGCGCCCGGACTCCGCCAGGACCGGCTCGACGCACGCCTCCTTGGAGCGGAAGTATCGCCACAGGGTGCGCGTCGCGATCCCCGCCGCTGCGGCGATGTCGTCCCCGCGCGTGGCCGAAACCCCGTCTCGCCAGAAGAGTTCCGCGGCCAGACGAGACACCTGCAGGCGTGCATCCGGACGGCGGCGCAGATCGATGGGCACCCGAGTTTCTGTCACATAGTGACTATACGCCGTGGATGAGCTACGCTCTGTCATGAAGTGACAGTAGACACTTCATGACTATAGAGAAACGGGTCCACCGCCATGAACACCTCCACCTCACCGCGCCGGCTGCGCGTGTGGCATTACCTCGTCATCGTGGCGGTCTACATCGCCATCGTCCAGGCGACGGGCATCTTCCTCACCGCCGGTCAGGACGTCGGGTACGCGCAGCCCACGTCGGTGGACTACCTGATCAGGTCGTACGTCATCCCCGTCGGACTCGGCATCCTCTTCGCGATCGGAATCACGGGGTACCTGGGCCGATGGCAGGAGATCTTCGTGGAAGGCAGACGGTTCCGACGCTGGACCCTCGTCGTGCCCGCGATCGTGCTCGTCTGCGCGCTGATCATCACCAACTACAGCGGCCTCGGCGAGAAGGGCATCGTCTTCGCGCTGCTGCTGTTCATCTCGACCATGATGGTCGGCTTCGGCGAAGAGCTCGTGTTCCGCGGCATCGGAGTCTCCGCCTTCCGCGACGGCGGATTCAGCGAGTTCAAGGTCGGGCTGTGGACCACCGTGATCTTCGGGCTCGCGCACGGCACGAACATCTTCGTCGCCGGCCCGCAGGCGCTGGTCCAGGTCGTCGCCACCACCGCCACGGGGTTCGTGTTCTACCTCGTCCTCCGCAGTACCGGTGCTCTGGTGATCGCGATGGCCGCCCATGGGCTCTGGGACTTCTCCGTCATCAGCACCCAGGTGAACCCCGACTCACCGTCACCCCTGGCGAACATCGCCGGAGTCGCCCTCGCGGTCGTGCTCCTCATCGCGGTCCTCGCGCGCAAGCGGCTGAACCCCGCGGGTGCGAAGTCCGCCTGACCTCGCCGTCAGAGCCCTTCGCGACGCACCATCGGGACGGCGACCGCCCGCACCACCGTCTCCAGTAGACGCCATCCTGCTCGGTGCCGCCACGGAAGGTGGTGCGTGTACACCGCGGTGTACTCGAATTCCGGCTCGGCCCCTCGGTTGCGCTTGAACGCGGCCACCCCGCTCGAGTTGTGCAGCTGGACCCCGTTCTCGTTGGCGGTGCGGGCCACGAGATAGCTGAGCATCCGATAGAGGCCGAGCTCCTGCGGGAGCCGCGTGTCGTAGCCGAGAACAGGAGCGGCGAGGAAGCCGTTCGCCACGCGGAACCCGAAGACGCCGTCGATGCGAGCGTCACCCTCGTGTTCGAGCAGGACGAACTCCAGGAGCCCGCTCTGCTGCGCGACGCCGATGAACGCGGCGGTGTAGCGAGGGTTGAGCCGCGAGTACTTGTCGACGTACAGCTGCGTGTATAGCTGGGCGATCCGCTCGCGCATGACGAGGGGCGACATGCCGGTGACGGGGTCGAGCGGTGCGGGCCGCGCCCGATAGGCCGAGCCTTCGTACACGGCGCGATCGCGCACGGTGTCGCGCACCCGCGCCCATCCGGTGCCGCGCGTCTCGGTGAACAGGACGCTGCGCGCGGGAATGAGCCGATAGCCGCACCGGCGCAACGTCTCGGGCAGCAGGTTGCCGCGCCCGTGCACGCTGCGCCAGCCGATGGCGAGATGCGGATGCGACCGCTGCAGCGCTTCGGTGAGCCCGGCCACCTCCGCCTCGTCGAGCTGCGGATGCAGATTGGTGGAGATCAGGGAGTTGCCCACGAACGCGACATCGTCGATATGCGACACGGCGAACGCCATCCCGAGGACGTGCAGCAGACCCTCAGCCGCGAGGCGGGCCACCCGGGAACGCAGCTCCCCCACCTCCTCGCGGGCATAGTGCAGGTAGTGCGTCACTGGGGACACGACGTAGCTCTGCGGATCGGTCTCTTCACTCTGCACGCCCGGGCGCGGAGTGCGGGATGAGGGCGTGGTCAACGGCAGTCGCTCGCCGCCGACCGCCACGACCGAGAGGGTGACGTCGACGTTGGATGCGACGTCGCGGGTACCGCCCGCACGGGTGACGGCGGCCGCGAACGCATCGGCCCCGCCGTGCTGTACCGCTCGGGAGGGCAACCGGACCGGCTCCCCGTTCCACTCGATGTCATGCGTGGAGGCGGCGAGAGTCGACACGCGAGCGGCCCCCGCGGTGCGAAGCTGCACCAGAACGGATCGCGCGAGTGTCCCCAACGCCACGCGGTCGCCGGGTTCCCGGAGCACATCAGGCGCCCGCAACTGACGAACGAAGCGACCGGCGTCACTCACCGACCGCAT
Source organism: Microbacterium luteolum (assembly GCF_039533965.1). NCBI lineage: Bacteria > Bacillati > Actinomycetota > Actinomycetes > Micrococcales > Microbacteriaceae > Microbacterium > Microbacterium luteolum. The sequence continues at coordinate 2,705,582 of NZ_BAAAUN010000001.1, read as the reverse complement.
GCCCCCGGGCCCGTACAGGAGATGCGGCACTCCGAGGCGCACCACCGTGCGGGATGCCGTGACGAGCTCGAGGGCCTCGCCCGAGCCGTCGGTGTCGGCGGAGAGAGCCGGCGCGAACGCATCGGCGAGCCGATCGCCAGGAGCGAAGAGGTGGATGCCGCTGGTCGCTCGAGGATTGCATTCGAGGATGGTGAGCCCCGAGTCGGTCTCCATCAGATCGAGGCCGAACTGACCGGAGAAGCTCAGGCCGGCCGCGAGGCTCGCGGCCAGAGATCGTGCGGCGACATGGACCCGGTCGCTCTCCTCGATGCGTTCGAACGCCACCCCGGCTCCACGACCGGCTCGCCAGACGGGCGCGTAGAGGACGAAAGCCGTGAGCCGTCCTGCGACCGCGACCGCGTAGGTGCACAGCTCCCGACCGGCCACCCGCTCCTGGATGATCCAGGGCTGATCAGCCGTGATCCGACCCACGTCGGGAAGCGGCTCCCCCGCGGGCACCATCATGGTGCGGCTGCCGAAGCGCGACAGCGCCGGCTTCACGACCCTCGCCCCCGAAAGCCACCCGGCGCGGGCCAGGCGTCGGCGTCGCCACTCGATCGCCGACGAGACGACCTCCGTGCGCGGGTGCGGCAAGCCGAGTTCGTCGAGCAGTGCGACGAATCGTCCCTTGTGATGCAGGCGCGCGAGCAGATCCGACTCCGAGGCGAACAGCCGGGCGCGGAGCAGGGCGAGATCGCTCTTCACGCAGCGATCGTCAATCGTCTGTCCTGGCGGTTCCGCGACATCATCCGCCGTGAGCACGGCGCTGAGCCAGTAAGTCTCCTCGCAGGTGGGGACGATGAGATCGGCCCGGTGGCGTCGCGCGATACCGGCGATCGCCCGCGCGAACTCGACCGGACGGAACCGCGCAGACGGCACCCGATAGGCGCGCTGCACTGCCCGCGAATTCGCCGTCAGGTTGGGTTCGCTGTCGGCGACGATCACACGCCAGTCGGCCTCGGCGAACCGCCGTGCGAGGTCGAGAGTCGCCGGGGCACGGGCGCCGGTGAGCACCACCGTGCGCGACCGGATCACGCCCGCGAGAACCACGCCGTGCACATTCGCTCCCTCTCGGTCCCTCCCGCCCTGCTGCCGTCAGACGACTCTACGACGCCTCAGCCCCGAGCCTCGCGGGGATCCCGCTCGCTGAGTACACCGGCATCGCGCTGCCGTGAGCCTAAACAGTAGCGTTCAGGATCAGTCACCTTTCGCGGGGCGTCTCCAGGTACATACTGGGCTGACCGTCACAGGGCAGTGATGGTCGCGGCACCAACTGAGGAGCATCTGATGAGTGCAAAAGATCCATCCCAGTCGATCATGCGGCGCAAGCCCATCGACGACATGGAGGCCGAGAGTAAGAACAGCGGGCTCTTCAAGTCGCTGGGTCTGTGGCAGCTCACGGCGATCGGCGTCGGCGGCATCATCGGCGTCGGCATCTTCTCCCTCGCCGGGTTGGTGGCGGCAGGGAGCCAAGGAACCCCGGGAGCGGGACCCGCCGTGCTCATCTCCTTCCTGATCGCCGGGCTCGCGTCGGCGGCTGCCGCTCTCTCCTATGCCGAGTTCGCCGGCATGATCCCCAGGGCAGGGTCCGCATACACGTACGGCTACGTCGCCCTTGGCGAGGTCATCGGCTGGTTCATCGGGTGGGACTTGCTGCTCGAATACATCGCCATCGTTGCCGTCGTCGCCATCGGCATCTCCGGCTACTTCGACGCCTTCCTTTCCGGGGTGGGCATCCACATGCCGACGTGGATGACCTCCACGGCCGACGAGGGCAAGGGCGGAATCGTCAACATTCCCGCCATCGCTGTCTGCCTGCTCGTGACGTGGATCCTCGCCCGCGGAACCAAGGCCTTCGGGCGCTTCGAGCTCGTCGCAGTCGCGATCAAAGTGCTCCTGATCCTGTTCATCATCGGCCTGGGCGTCTTCTACATCGATGCGAACAACTACAACCCGTTCATGCCCAGCGGCTTCGGTCCCGTGCTCGCCGGCGCCGCGACCGTGTTCTTCGCCGTGTTCGGCTACGACGCCATGAGCACCGCCGCTGAGGAGGCGAAGGACGGCAAGAAGCACATGCCGAAGGCCATCATCCTCTCGCTGATCATCGCGATGCTGCTCTACGTCGCCGCCACGCTCGTGCTGACGGGCATGCAGAACTGGAAGGAGATCGACCCCACGGCCGGGTTCGCGTCCGCGTTCACGAGCGTCGGGCTGCCCGTGATCGCCACCATCATCTCCGTCTTCGCCGTCCTGTCCATCCTCACCGTGATGCTCACCTTCCTCCTCGGCGTCACCCGCGTGTGGTTCTCGATGAGTCGCGATGGGCTCCTCCCGGGGTGGTTCGCCAAGACCGACCGAAATGGCACCCCACAGCGCGTCACCTGGATCGCCGGCGTCGCCTCGGCACTCCTCGCGGGCGTGTTCCCGATCAAGGCCGTCGCGGACCTCACCAACATCGGCATCCTGGCCGCGTTCGTCGTGGTCTGCTTGTCGGTCATCATCTTCCGATACAAGCGCCCGGATGCTCCCCGCACCTTCCGGCTCCCGCTCATGCCGCTGGTTCCCGCCTTCGGCATGCTCGCCTCCGGCTTCCTGATGCTCCAGCTGCACTGGGAGACCTGGCTCCGCTTCGGCGGCTGGCTCATCATCGGCCTCATCATCTACTTCGTCTACGGCCGCAGGCACTCCCTGATGAACCCGAACAGTCCACGACACGCGGAGAAGCCGGCAGCGAAGGCACCGGGCAGCGAATAGGGCGTGCTGAAGCGGGGAGGAAAGATGATCGATATCGACGAGGCCCTGGTGGCCCAGCTCATATCGGAGCAGTTTCCGCACTGGAGCACACTGCGCATTCGCGCGGTTCCGCAACAGGGGTGGGACAACCGGACGTTTCGCCTGGGAGATGACCTTTCCGTGCGGCTGCCCAGTGGCGAGGCCTATGCCGCGGCTGTCGAGAAGGAGAAGCGCGCGCTCGAGTTCCTCGACGGGAAGCTCCCGGTTCTCGTCCCCGGTGTCGTGGCAGTTGGAGCGCCGAGCCAGGACTACCCGCTTCCGTGGTCCGTGCGTCGATGGCTGCCCGGTGACACGCTGGACGAGAATTCGCTGATCGACCGGGTCTCTTTTGCCGTCGATCTGGGATCCGTGCTGCGCGCACTGAGATCCCTCCCGACAGGGGCGGGCACCGCAGCAGGACGACACTCCTTCTACCGCGGCTGTCACCCGAGCGTGTACAGCGATCAGGTGCAGATCGCCCTCGAACGCCTGGGAGACGACGTCGATGCGGAGCGGTGCCGAGAGATCTGGCTCGCCGCGACGACGTCTGCCTGGGAGTCCGAGCCTGTCTGGTTTCACGGAGACGTCGCCACCGGCAACCTCCTCACCGAGGAAGGGCGACTCTCGGCAGTCATCGATCTCGGCACATGCGGGAGCGGCGATCCCGCATGTGATCTCGTCATCGCGTGGACCTACTTCGATGGCGAGGCGCGCGCAGCGTTTCGCGAGTCGATAGGCCTCGATGATGCGACCTGGCAACGCGCGCGAGGATGGGCCCTCTGGAAAGCGCTTGTGACCATGTCGGACCAGTCCAGCCCGGATCCCGGGAGAACTCAGCAGCGAGTGCTGGCCGAAGTTCTCTCCGCGGCGCCCTAGGTCGCCGCCGACTCTGTCGTGTTGACCCGGAACCTACGACTCAGTTGAAGTCGCCGCCCGGGGCCATGTCCTTGAAGCGCGAGTAGTGACCCTGGAACGCGACCGTGATCGTGGCGGTCGGGCCGTTACGGTGCTTGGCGACGATGAGGTCTGCCTCGCCCGGACGCACGTCCTTGTCGTAGACGGAATCGCGGTGGAGCAGGATGACCATGTCGGCATCCTGCTCGATCGAGCCGGACTCACGCAGGTCACTGATCGCGGGCTTCTTGTCCTGCCGCTGCTCGGGACCACGGTTCAGTTGCGACAGGGCGATGACGGGGACCTGCAGCTCCTTGGCGATGAGCTTGAGGCTTCGCGAGAACTCGGAGACCTCCTGCTGACGCGACTCGACGCGCTTGCCCGACGTCATGAGCTGCAGATAGTCGATGATGACCATGCGCAGACCCTCGCGCTGCTTGAGTCGACGGCACTTGGCACGGATCTCGACGAGCGTCATGTTGGGGCTGTCGTCGATGTAGAGGGGCGCGTCGTTGATGCGACCTCGGGTCGCGGCGACGGTGGTCCAGTCGCGCGGGTCGAGCGTTCCCTTGCGCATGTTCTGCAGCGGGATCCCGCCCTCGGCGCTGAGCAGACGCATCGCGATCTCGCTCTTGCCCATCTCGAGCGAGAAGAAGATCGACGGGAAGTCATGACCGATGGATGCCGCGCGGGCGAAGTCGAGGGCGAGCGTCGACTTGCCCATCGCGGGTCGGGCCGCGACGACGATCATCTGGCCACCGTGGAGGCCGTTGGTGAGCTCGTCGAGCTCCTTGAACCCGGTCGGGATGCCGGTCATCGAGCCGTCGCGGCCGTTCGCGGCCTCGATCTCCTCGATCGCCGCGTCGACGGCCGTGGTCAACGGCACGTAGTCCTCGGCCGTCTCGGTGCCGGTGACCGAGTAGATCTCGGCCTGGGCGTTGTTGACGATGTCGGTCGCGTCGCCCTCGCCGGCATATCCGAGCTGCACGATGCGCGTGCCCGCATCGACCAGGCGACGAAGGATGGCTCGTTCGTTGACGATGCCCGCGTAGTACCCGGCGTTCGCTGCGGTCGGGACGATCGAGGTGAGGGTGTGCAGGTAGTCGGCGCCGCCGGCCCTGCCGAGCTCGCCGGTCTTGATGAGCTCGTCGGTGACCGCGACCACATCAGTCGGCTCGCCGTGCGAGTACAGCGACAGGATCGCCTCGAAGATCAACTCGTGCTTCGGGATGTAGAAGTCGGCGCCCTTGAGGGTCTCGATCACGTCGGCGACGGCGTCTTTCGACAGCAGCATGCCGCCCAGCGCGCTCTGCTCGGCGAGGAGGTCATGGGGAGGCGTGCGCTCGGGCGGGCGCTGCCCTCCCAGGCGCTCCTCTGAGATGTCCGCGATCGACACGCTTTTCCCTTCGATGCGACGTTTCCGAATGCGCCGCCCCGAGGGGCGGAGCCGTGTCCGTCCGGCCGTTCCGGCCGCTGTGCACAGCGAATCAGGAGCCCCCGACATTCGGTCGCTCGACCACGCTACGAGCGGCGTGAATCGGGTGCAACACAGCCTGTGGATAACTCTGTGGAGAGTTTGCGGACAAAGCCGGAGTGTCTGTGTAGAACGGTTGTGGATAACCCGGTGGACGGTCTTTCATATTGGTTTTCTTAATCGCGCTGACCTGGGCTTTCTCGATTCCCCAGCCTGTGGATGGGAACCGGGTTCAATGCGTGATTGAAGGTTTTCCCGTCATGGGACGACATGTGCAGAACCTGGGGAAAGTCAAGCCGAGATTCTGCCGGGCGCGTCATCGCGCGATGAGCTTCCGGACCTGCGCGAAATAGCCCTGGACAACGGCTGTAAGCGCGAGTATCGTCAGCCCATCGAGCACGTTCGTGCCGATGGTGCGTTGCCTTCAGAGGGGGAGGTTGACGTGAACGTTCGGGCCACCCGACGCGGCATCCCCACCGCCGTCAAATGGGGCGGTCTCGTCGCGCTCGCCTGGGCGACACTGACGGTCGTCGCCGGCGGAGGCTCCGCGCACGCCGACGAGTCGGACGGACCCCTCGACGGGCTCACCTCGATCGTGAGCGAGACGGTCTCCGCCGTCACGACACCGGTCGTCTCCGACGTCGTCGCACCCGTCGTGACGCAGGTGGTCGCCCCGGCCGTCACGGCCGTGATCGCGCCCGTGCAGCAAGAGGCGCCCGTCGTGGTCGACACTGTCGCCACCGCCGTCACGCAGGTGCCGATCGTCGGAGCCGTCGCCGCTCCGATCGTCGAGGCGGTATCGCAGACCGCCGAGGGCGTGGTCGCACCGGTGACCGACGCTCTCACGCACTCCCCCGTCGCACACGTCACCGACCCGATCCTCGATGCCGTCACCGGTCTCCCGATCCTCGGAGATCTCGTCGACGAACTCGGCGCCGCCGACCTGGTCCGCGACGTCATCGGAGTGGTCGACGGCGCGACCGGCGTGATCGGCGAGGTGGGCGGGGAGACGCTGCCGCCGATCCTGGAACCTCTCGACCCGACAGCATCGGTGCCGCTCGTGCCCGGCACACCCGGCACGAGTTCTGCTGCGCAGCTCGCCTCGGCGACGGCATCCGCACTCTTCCTCCAGGCCACGACCCCCGCGCTCGCCTCCGCTTCGCCCGTAGTCCCCGCTACCATCCCCAGGGGCACTGTGAGCGAGCGCGGGGCGTCGGACGCGCCCTCCGGGCCGTCCTCCGGCGCCCCGCCAGGGGGTCCTGGCACGCCTTCTTCCTTCGCCGGTTCCGGCGGAGGTTCTCACAGCGCCCACGCTCGCGTCAGCGACGTCGGTGCGTTTCCGCTCCGTGCCTGGGAGCGGGCTGCCGGTGCATCGGACGACGCCCTGCCGACGTCGCCGGTCTTCGCCACCGACGTCTCTCCTGACTGACTGACGGTCGCGCCGCCCTCACCCCGAGGACGGCAGATGCTGTGCTGCGCGCGCACTTCGCCCGCACCCATCAGACTCCCCCAGTCCAGTCAGGAGAATCATCATGCGTACTTATCTGAAGCGGGCCCTGTGGGGCACGCTCATCGCCGGGGGCATCACGCTCTTCGGCGCGACGGTCGCCAACGCGGCCGAGACATCCGGGGACGACAGCCTTCTCTCCGGCACTCAGGCGGTGGCCACGGTCACCGCGCCGATCACGATCGTCGACAACGCGATCTCGGTGCTCGGCACCTCCACCGCCGAGGCACCCGCTCCGGCACCCGTCGCCGAGACCCCGCCTCCAGCCCCTGCCCCCGCGCCCGTGGCGGAGACGAGCGGCGACTCGGGCGCGGCATCCGGCTCCCAGGCCGTGGTGACCGTCACCGTACCCGTCACCGTGACGGACAACGCGGTGAGCCTTCTCGGCACCTCCTCGACCAGCGCCCCGGCTCCGGCATCCCAGGATGAGGCTCCCCAGGCCTCGCCTCCCGCCGCCGGGGTGCCGTCCGTGACGACCAGCGGCATCGACGGCGTGCTCTCGGGTACGCAGGCGCTGCTGCAGGTCGACGCCCCGATCACCGTCTCGGGCAACGCCGTCTCGGTCCTCGGTGAAAGCGACGCGCAGTCGCAGGGAGCCGCAGCACCGGCCCCTGCCGCCGCCTCGCCGGCCTCCGCGGAGACGAACGGAACGGATGCCGTGGGCAGCGGCACCCAGGTCGTGGCCCCGGTGACGGCACCGATCACGGTCGGCGGCAACGCCGTGTCCGTGCTCGGCACCAGCTCGGCATCCGGCTCCCCGGCAGGCGCACCCGCGCCGGCCTCCGCACCCGGAACGCCGGCGACGACGTCGGGAGACGATTCGATCCTCGGCGGCACCCAGGTGGTGGCACCCGTCACGGCACCGGTCTCCGTGCTCGGCAACGCGATCTCGGTCCTCGGCACCAGCACGGTGACCGGCGGAACGGGCGCAGCACCGGCACCGGCATCCGGCGGTGACGTGTCGACGGGCGGGGATGACTCGCTAGCCGGCGGCAGCCAGGTCGTGGCACCCGTCACGGCACCGATCTCCGTGCTCGGCAACGCGATTTCGGTCCTCGGCACCAGCACGGTGACCGGCGGAGCGGGCGCAGCACCGGCACCGTCGGTTCCTGCCGTCGGCGGGATCGACACGTCGGGGTTGGGAGGACTCCTCGGCGGCAGCCAGGTCGTGCTCCCGGTGAGCATCCCGATCACGGTCGGCGGCAACGCCATCGCGGTGCTCGGCGAGAGCACCGTCACCGGGCCCGGGACGAACCCCGGAACGGACCCGGGGACTGATCCGGGAACCGACCCGGGAACGGATCCGGGAACGGATCCGGGAACAGACCCGGGCACCGATCCCGGTACCGGTCCGGGCACGACTCCGGGAACGGGTTCGGCCTCCGGAGCGGCCGCTGCCGCTTCGGCATCCGGCGCAGCGGAGGGCCTCGCCATGACCGGCGGCGCCGCCGCCTCCGGTCTGGTCGCACTCGCCGCACTCCTGCTCCTCATCGGAGGCGCAGGGCTGCTCCGCCGTCGCACGACGGCGTAGCCCAGACGCCGGCGGTGCGGCCGTCCTCGGGGAGGAGACCCGCACCGCCGGTGCGTCCTGCGTCGCGTGACGGGCGGATCTCGGTCCGACCGCGCGTGACGCGGACGCAAGGGGGTGCCCCGTGGGTTCGCGCCCACGGGGCATCCTGCGCGCCCGCGCTCCGCCGGCGCGCAGCCGAATCCGTGACGTCAGCCGACCGGAGCGATCTCGGCGCCGGAGACCCCGAGGAACGCGGCCAACCTCTCCCCCTCCTCGACGAGGGCGGATGCCGCGTCGCCGAGCTCCCCGTGGGGTCGGATGCACAGCGAGTCTCCCTCGAGGCTCCACGTGCCGCGGAAGTACCCGTCGCTCAGGAAATTGCCGGAACGCGCGCCCACCCCTGGGGGCAGCGGCACGCGGTGAGTCGAGTCGATGATGCGTCGGCGGTCGCGATGCGAGAAGAGGACGTTGTCGTACTCCGGCAGGAATCGCGGCGGAACCGGATGCTCCGCGTCGGGGCGCGGCGCCTCGGGCAGGTCGTAGAGCACCTGCCCCTTCTCCGAGGTGAAGATCGTCAACTGCGGCGCGAGCCGATCGAACACCTCACGCAGTCCCGTCAGACCCGACCAGGCCTGCGCGTCGTTCACGGTCGCCGGCCCGAACGCGGCCAGGTAGCGGAGCACGACGCCGTCGATCGACGGAGCATCGTCGAGGGGACGCCCGATCCAGGAGTCCAGCAGGGCGAGTCGCGCCTGCCCCTGCGGCATACCCCACAGCCCGCGCGGCGTCGGCTGGACGGTCGGCAGCAGGTAGCTGACCGCGTAGGCCATGGCATCCGCGTCGATCTCCGGCCAGCGGTCCCGGAACAGGCCCCGAAGCTCCACGCGGGTGCGCGGCCGCTCGGTCAGCAGCTCGCGCCCCCACGCTGTCACCTCCGCCTCCTGCTCCGCCGTGATCAGCCTGCGGAACCCGCCCCGGAAGCCTCGGACGATCGCCGGCTCCGTGAGCGGACGCAGCTGCAGTCCGTCGTCCCTCGTCACCAGGTGCACGGTTCCGCGCATGAGCGTCGCCCGCACGAGTGTCCGATCCTCGATCGCCGTCGAGAGTTCCGCCGGCGCGAAGTCCACGAGCCGGGACCACAGGCCGACGTACGGCGCCAGCGGTGCCTGGCCCTGCATGCCGACCAGGTGCCGCACGGTGTCGACAGGCGAGAGGGCGCCGCGCTCGAGGAGCAGCTGCCGCGCGAGCAGCGCCCTGTTCAGAGCGCGATCGCTGAGGATCGGGCCGGCCATGGTCAGCGGCGCCCGTCGAAGAACCGCCGGATGTCGGCCACGAGGATCTCGGGCACCTCCATCGCAGGGAAGTGCCCGCCCGAATCGTGCTCCGTCCAGGATTCGAACGCGGATGCCGGATCCACCACGCTCCGCACGGAGAGATCCGCGGCGAAGACCGATGCGGCAGCCGGGGGCGCCGGGGGTGCCTCCCACCCGCCGGAGGCCCCGGCGTCAGCATCCGCATATCCGGCGTCTTCCGTGTATCCGGCGTCGCCGCCACCCGCTGCGCCACCCGCCATCGCCGCGAACTGCCGGTACACCTGCATCCCCTCGTACAGGGCGTGCGCGGAAGACCATCCCGACTGCGTGAACCAGGTGATGCTCACGGTGGTCAGCAGTCGATCGATGTCGACGGCGTCCTCGGGGAGGTCGGCGGCCGGGTCGGTCCATTCGCGGAACTTCTCGACGATCCACGCGAGCTGGGCCACCGGGGAGTCGTTCAGACCGTACGACACGGTCTGCGGCCGCGTGGCCTGGATGTGCAGGTAGCCGGCGCCGTCATCGCGGAATGCGTTGAACCGTGCGGCCCTCTCGCGCTCCGCGTCCGGCAGGGCGTCGACGGAGAGGGCAGGCCCGAGCGGGAAGGGGCTGGGACCGTTGACGTGGGTGGCGATGACCCGTCCGGGCGTCACCATCGGCAGCATCCCGACGATTCCCGACCCGACGTCGGTGCCGTGCGCGAGGAAGCGGTCGTAGCCGAGTCGAGTCATCACCTCGGCCATCGCGCCGGCGATCCGGAAGAGGTCGCCCCATCCGGCACCTGTCAGCGGCGAGAACCCGTATCCGGGGAGCGACGGGATGACGATGTGCACGGCATCCTCCGCCCTTCCGCCGTGGGCGACCGGATCGGTGAGCGGTCCGATGACGTCGAGGAACTCGACGAAGGAGCTCGGCCACCCGTGCAGGAGGAGCAGCGGACGAGCCCCGGGCACCTCCGAGCGGACGTGCACGAAGTGGATCTGCTGACCATCCACATCGGTGACGTACTGCGGGAGCTCGTTGAGACGCGCCTCCTGTTCGCGCCAATCGAAGCGATCACGCCAGTACTCGGCGAGCGGGCGCAGATAGCTGGTCGGGACGCCGCGATCCCAGCCCATACCGTCGAGGTCCCGTGGCCAGCGGGCCTGCGAGATCCGACGGCGCAGATCGTCGAGCTCCTCGTCGGAGATGTCGATGCGGAAGGGGCGGATGCTGTCGCTGTTGTTCGTCATGCTCTGACAGTAGAATCCATTGCGGAACGTTTGCTTCCGCAATCAGGAAGACACTGAAGACATGTTGAAGACGTCCGAACGACTGCTCCAGATCCTGTCCCTCCTGCAGGTCCGCCCGTTCTGGCCGGGGCGCACCCTGGCGGCGCGGCTCGAGGTCTCGACCCGGACGATCCGCGCAGATGTCGAGAGGCTGCGCGCGCTCGGCTACCCGATCCAGAGCACCCCGGGAGTGGCCGGCGGATATCAGCTCGGCGCCGGCGCAGCCCTCCCTCCCCTTCTCCTGGAAGACGATGAGGCCATCGCCGTGGCCCTCGGGCTCAGCAACGCAGCAGCCGATGGGTCGATCGCCGACCTCGAAGAGGCCTCGTTGCGCGCCCTGGCCAAGATGTACCAGGTGCTGCCGTCGCACCTCCGGCACCGGATCACGACGCTGCAGTCGACGGTCGTACCCGTGCCTTCGCACGGGCCTGCGGTCGACCCCGACGTGCTCCTCACGCTGGCATCCGCCTGCCGTGACGCCGTGCAGCTGCGGTTCGACTACCGCACGCACTCCGACACGGAGTCACGGCGTATCGTCGAGCCTTACCGGCTGGCTCTGCGCGCCGGACGCTGGTACCTGCTCGCCTTCGACCTCGAACGCGACGACTGGCGCACGTTCCGGGTCGACCGCATCATCCCGCGCATCCCGATGGGGCGACGCTTCGCCCCTCGCGACCTGCCGGCGGAAGGCGCCGCCGACCACGTCGATCGCGGCGTGGCCTCCGCGCCCTGGGAGTTCCGGGCCACGGTCGTGATCCACGCGCCGGCGGACGTGGTCTCCGAACGGCTGCCGAGAGCGGCGGGCATAGTGACTCCGCGGGATGAGGAGTCCTGCGTGCTCGAGAGCGGGTCCGATGATCCGGCCGCGCTGCTGCGATACCTCAGCATGCTCGACCTGGACTTCTCGGTCTCCGAGACTCCCGCCCTCGCCACCGAAGCCCGACGACTGTCCGAGCGCTTCGCGCGCGCAGCCGAGGCGTGACCGGCGTCCGCTCCTCCGGGCCCGGAGACGCCGAACGCCCCCTGTCCCGGAGGACAGGGGGCGCACATCGACAGGCTCCCTTCGACAAGCTCAGGGACCCACCGAGGGGAATTACTTGGCGGCGACGACCTGCAGCGTGATGACCGCGGTCACGTCGTCGTGCAGACGAACGGTGGCCTCGTGGTCACCCGTCGACTTGATCGGCGAGGTGATGTGCACCTTGCGCTTGTCGATCGCACCGATACCGGCAGCCGCGACAGCGTCGGCGACGTGCTCGGTCTTGACCGAACCGAAGAGGCGACCGGACGCGCCCGCCTTGACGGCGAGACGGACCTTGGTGCCCTCGAGAGCGTTCTTCAGTGCAACAGCGTCGTCACGATCGTGGATCGCGCGTGCCTGACGCGCGGCCTGGATCGAAGCGACCTGCTTTTCGCCACCGCGGGTCCACGCCGTAGCGAAGCCCTGCGGGATGAGGAAGTTACGGGCGTACCCGTTCTTGACCTCGACGACGTCTCCCGCGCTACCCAGCCCGGCGACCTCGTTCGTGAGAATCAGCTTTGCCATCTCGATACCCCTTACCGGCCGGCGCCAGCGTAGGGCAGGAGCGCCATTTCGCGCGCGTTCTTGATCGCCGTGGCGATCAGACGCTGCTCCTGCACCGAGACACCGGTGATACGACGGGCGCGGATCTTGCCGCGCTCCGAGACGAACTTGCGGAGGGTGGCGACATCCTTGTAATCGATGACACCGACCCGGATGGACTTCGCGGGAGCGGTGGGCTTGCCACCCTTCCGCGGCTTGCGGCGGTCGCCGCTCGACTTTCCAGCCATTGGTTTTCCTTAATGATGAGCGGCCCTTCGACAAGCTCAGGGACCCAAGGGTCCCGGGCTCAGACCGCGGGAGTTGAGTTTAGAAGGGGGTGTCGTCGCCGAAGCTGCCCGGAGTGCTCCAGGCATCCGCGCTGGTCGACGAGCCGGGCGTGGACCACGGCTCCTCCGACACCTGCTGCTGCGCGGGACGGGACTGACCGCCGCCGGGACCACCGGCACCGCCGGCACCGCCGGTCGACGCCGCACGGGTGACCTGCGCGGTCGCGTACCGGAGCGAGGGGCCGATCTCGTCGACCTCCAGCTCGATCGCGGTGCGCTGGTTGCCCTCGCGGTCCTGGTAGGAGCGCTGACGCAGACGGCCCTGCGCGATGACGCGCATGCCCTTCGTCAGCGAACCCGCCACGTGCTCGGCGAACTCGCGCCACACGGACGCGCGGAGGAACAGCGCATCGCCGTCCTTCCACTCGTTCGCGGCACGGTCGAAGTTCCGAGGCGTCGACGCGATGGTGAAGTTCGCCACCGGCAGCCCGTTCTGCGTGTAGCGCAGCTCGGGGTCGGCCGTGAGGTTTCCCACCACGGTGATGACGGTTTCGCCGGCCATGGCGCTTAGGCCTTCGCAGCCTTGGCGGCCTTGCGGGCAGCCTTCTCTTCGGTGCGCTTGGCCTCGAATGCGACCATCGCCTGAGCCTCTTCCGAACGGAGGACCTTGGTGCGCATGATCTGCTCGTTCAGCTTCAGCTGACGGTCGAGCTCCTGCGTGGCCTCGCTGGTAGCGGTGAAGTTGACGACGGCGTAGATGCCCTCGTTCTTCTTCTGGATCTCGTAAGCCAGACGGCGCTTACCCCAGATGTCGACCTTGTCGATCGAGCCACCATCGTTGGTGATGACCTTCAGGAACTTGTCGAGCGTAGGTGCGACCTGGCGCTCGTCGATCTCGGGGGTCAGAATGACCATGAGTTCGTACTGGTGCGTCACTTACCCACCTCCTTCGGACTAGAACGGCTTCCGCGTATCTCGCGGAAGCAGGAGGGTGTGTGAACGTGTCCGCCAGAAGGCAGACAACCTCGTCAGTCTAGCGGAGTTCCGCGCAGGCCGCGAACGCGTGCCCCGGGTGGGAGAACCGAGCGACCTCAGAAGCGCTGTCGGGCCGTGCGCACCACCAGGAAGATCAGATACACGCCGCCGAGCACGAGCGTGACGACGCCGACCGGGAGCGCATGTCCGGGGATGGCGTTCTGCCCGATGATGTCGGCCGCCGACAGCAGCACGGCTCCCGTGAGCGCCGTGGCCACGAGATGGAGCGGACCGTTCTTCACGATGAGCTTCGCCAGGTGCGGTGCGGCGAGCGCGACGAAGGCGATGGGTCCGATCGCGGCCGTGACGACGGCGCAGAGTCCGACGGCGATGGCGACCAGTCCCGCCTTCGTCAGGTTGATCCGTCCGCCGAGACTCGTGCCGATGTCGTCGCCCAGCTCGATCAGCCAGAGGCCGCGTCGCGACAGGGCGAGGAGCACGATCAGCACCGAGACGATCACGATCGGGAGGAGCGCCTGCTGCCATCCGACGCCGTTGAGCGATCCCGCACCCCAGATGGACGCCGAGACGGCGACCTCGAGCCTGGCGCGCAGCAGCATCCACGCGTTCACGGCGGCGAGCACCGCGCTCACCCCGATGCCGACGATGACGATGCGGTAGCCGAGGGCGCCTCTGCCGGCGACGAGGGCGGCGACCAGTGCCGCCGTCGCGAAGCCGCCGAGGATCGCGGCGATCGACACGGCGACGCCGGACGAGCCGCCGGTCGTCATGACGATCAGGGCACCGGTGTAGGCGCCGGTGGTGAGCCCGATCACGTCGGGACTGCCCAGCGGGTTGCGGGTGATCGTCTGGAAAACCGTGCCCGACAGGGCGAGGGCGGCGCCGAAGAAGAGGGCGGCGAGGGCGCGCGGCAGTCGCCAGTCGACGACGACCATGCGCACACCGCCCTGAGTCTCGAACAGCGCCTCGACGACGCGGATCGGCGAGATCAGGCGGTCCCCGATCGACAGGCTCGCGAGGAACGCGGCCAGTACGGCGACCACGAGGATCCCCATCGCCCAGCGCGCTCGGCGATCGAGCGGGCGACGCAGGCGACGGATGCCGGACCGCGGCGCGGCGTTCACAGCTGCACCGGATTCCGGCGGCGGCCGATCCAGATCAGGAACGGCGCGGCGACGAAGGCCATGACGATACCCACCGGCACCTCCTGCGGCGCGATGACGACCCTGCCGACGACGTCGCCGAGCACCACGACGATCGCGCCGATCACGGCCGCGAGCGGCACGATCGCCTTCTGCGAGGAGCCGACGATCCCACGGGCGATGTGGGGTGCGGCGAGTCCGAGGAAGGCGACGGGGCCGGCCACGGCGGTCGCGGTTCCGGCCAGCAGTGTCACGGATGCCACCGCGCCGGTGCGCAGCGGTCCGATCCGCACCCCGAGTGCCGCGGCCGTATCGTCGCCGAGGGCGAGCACGTCGAGGCTCCGCGTGATCGCGAAGGCGAGCACCAGGCCCACGGCGATCGTCGGACCGGCGACCGTGAGGATCGACAGGTCGCGCCCCGCGAGTGCGCCCGATTCCCAGCTGCGCATCTGCAGGAAGGCGTGCGGGTTGAGGAGCACGAGCGCCGTGGTCAGGCCGCCGAGCACGGCCGCGAGGGCGACACCCGCCAGCACGAGCGTCACCGGGCTGCCGCCGCCTGCGGATCCCAGCAGCACGACCCCGATCGTGGCGACGAGCGCTCCGGTGAGCGCTGCGGCCATGAGGGCCGGGAAGTCGTGGATCCCGAGGGCCGCGACCGCGACGGCCACCGCCACCGAGGCGCCGGCGTTGACTCCGAGGATGCCGGGATCGGCGAGCGCGTTGCGGGTGAGGCCCTGCATCACGGCGCCCGCGGCCCCGAGAGAGAGGCCGACGAGGAGGCCGAAGACCGTGCGCGGGATACGCGACTCGCGCACCACGAGCTGCAGGTCGCTGCCGTCGAAGCGCACGATCGCGTCGATCACGCTGTCGATGCCGACGAGCTTCGTGCCGACGGTGAGGCCGATGCCTGCCGCCACGACGAGCGCGACGGCGGCGAGCACGACGACGAGCGCGACCCGCCCGGCGGATGACCGGGACGGATCGCGTCGTGTGCGTGCGAGGGAGGTCACTCCGCGGTGCGCGCGGGACCGTTCCCCGCGATGGCGTCTGCGAGCGCAGGGACGAGGGCGTCGATCACGTACGGGAGGCTCAGCGGCGAGGTGAAGTAGATCGCACCGGCCGTCACGCCGTCGGTGTAGACCACGGAACCGCGCTTCATCGCCTCGATGGCCGCGACGAAGGGCTCGCCCTCGAGGGCGGTGATGTCGTCGTCGGAC
The DNA here is from genome assembly GCF_039533965.1 of Microbacterium luteolum. Taxonomy (NCBI): domain Bacteria; kingdom Bacillati; phylum Actinomycetota; class Actinomycetes; order Micrococcales; family Microbacteriaceae; genus Microbacterium; species Microbacterium luteolum. Next base: position 2,689,596 of record NZ_BAAAUN010000001.1, on the reverse strand, counting down.
TCGGTGCCCCAGATGAGGACGTCGGCCGCGTTCAGCACGTCGAGGTTCTCCACCGGGATGTACGCCTGGCCGCCGGACTCGTCCTCCGGCGCGTACGCGTCGATCTCCGAGGGGATCGAGAAGCCGAGGTCGGTGAGGAAGTCGGTGCTGAGCCCGTCCTGATAGGCGATCGCCGCGCCGTCGTAGATCGCGTTCTGCAGGAACACGACGGATGCGCCCGCGAACTCGGGGTGCGCTTCGGCGGCTTCGGCGAACTGCGCGTCGATGTCGTCGACGAGCTTCTGGGCGTCTTCCGTGCGGCCGACGGCCTTGCCGATCTGCAGCGTCTGCACGTCCCACGGCTCGAAGTACATCGAGTAGTCGCCCGAGTGGGCGATGGTCGGCGCGATGTCGGACAGACGGTCGAAGTCCTCTTCCGTCATGCCCGCGTTGGTGCCGATGATCAGGTCGGGGTCGAGCAGGGCGATCGCCTCGAAGTCGAGGCCGTCGCTCGTGCCGAGCACCTCGGGCTCGGAGTCGCCGCGGGCTTCGTCCGCCCACGGCCACGACGCGAAGTCGTAGCCGCCGTACCACTCGGTGACACCGACGGGCTCGATGCCCAGGGCCCAGAGCGTGTCCCGCTCCGTATAGCCGACCGTGACGACCCGCTGCGGCTGCTCGGAGATCTCGGTCTCGCCGTAGGCGTGCTCGACCGTGACGGGGAATGCACCGTCGTCGGCGGCGGGCGCTGCGCCCTCGCCGTTCTCGGTGGCGGGCGCGCAGGCGGTGAGGGCCGCCGCGGCGACGGCCAGGGCGAGGAAGGCGGTGAGGGCCTTCGAGCGTGGGAAGGACATGGCGAACCTGTTCGTCGAAGTAAGGGTTGGCTAAGCTTATCGACCCGACTCACCCTCTTGCATCCACATGACCGCCATGGGGAGCTGTGCCCGACCTCGGTGTGCGAGACGGCTCGAAAAATTTGGCATGCTGGAAGCCGTGCCTCGATGACCGTCATCGGGGCATACGACCGAAGGGGGGACGCCATGCGCGTCAACAAATTCGGGGTCGGCGTGATTCTCGCCGCCTCGGTCCTGCTCACCGGCTGCGCGGCCGGAGGCTCCGACAAGCCCGCCGACGCGAAGCCCAGCGCCGGCGCATCGCAGGAAGCCGAAGCCCCGGCCTCCGACTGCCCCGAGCTGAAGGAAGGCGCGACGATCGACGGCGCCACGCTCGGTGGATGCGTCAGCGTCGCTGCTGAGGACACGGCCGGCTACGCCGCGTCGATGTCGATCATGGACATGACGACGACCACGCGGCACAGCCCGGCTGACGAAGCCGTCGAGCTCACGACCCCCATGGGATCGGTCATCAAGATCGGCGACGAGAGCTGGGTCAAGACGGCGACGAGCGAGTGGCAGGTCGCCGACCCGAACTCCACCGACCCGATCATCGCCGGCCTCAGCACCGGCGCCGCATCGGCTACGGCCATGGACCCCACCGCGATGGCCACGGCGCTGACGGGTGACTACACCGTCACCGGCACCGGCACGCGTCTCGGCCAGAAGGTCTTCCTGCTCAGCGGAACCATCGAGCAGGAGGGGATCTCCATGGAGACCGTCTACGAGGTCACCGCGGACTACGTTCCTCTCGCGATGACCAGCACAGCCGACATGAACGGTCAGCCCCTGGAGTCGGTCTTCGAGGTCACCGAGTGGGACGTCAAGCAGGACATCGTCGCACCGCTCTGATCCAGAGCTGAAGAACACGGCGGGCCGGGGCTGATGCCTCGGCCCGCCGTCGTCTCCGGGCACGCGATGGGGCAGCGCACCCGTGCCCGGCCCGTCGCGCGGACCGGACACGGCGCAGCAGTCAGCCTTCGCTGTTGATCGCCGGCGGCGCGTCGACGATCTCGTGCGTGAAGCGTCGGATGGTCGTCGGTGCGCCGTCCTCGACGAGCGGGCTGGTGCCGACCGGCACGTCCTGGCCGGCGTCGTACGCCTCGGTCAGATGCTGAGAGACCTCCAGCAGCTGATCGGTCTCCGTGTCGAAGACGAGCCGACGCATCGCCCGGTCGTCATCGAGGCGAACAGTGGTGACGGTTCCCTCGACCGACTCGATGTGCAGGCCGTCCGCGAGGGCGATCACGCCGAGGAGCACCGCGCGGTACGCAGCGGAAGCGGTGGCGATGTCGCCGGTGACCAGGCTCTCGAAGACCACGGCGATGGCCTGCTCCTTCGTCGTCCCGGCGGGGAACTCGGCCAGGACGTCGTCGAGGAACTCCTGCGGCTCGGTCGCGAACGCGCCCCAGTCGTCGATTCGAGAGTCGTCCGGATCGTCGATCGGCCGCGTCTCCTCGAGATCCTTGCTCCACAGACGCGCGTGCGCGACACCATCCATCTGGAACACCACCGGCGGGCGCGGAGCTTCGATGACGTCATCCCAGTGCCCGTAGGTCGAGCCGTAGTAGGAGTTCCACGCGTCCTCGACGGCCTGCACGTCGCCGTTCGCCTCGACCGGCTGGTAGTCGCTCATCTCCAGGATCGGCGGGGCCTCGGCGTCGGATGAGAGAAACGTCGACGTGATCCACCTCGTCGTCAGAACGCCGGTCGCGTCCTGCAGCACATAGGAGAAGGGTTCTGCCTCCGTCGGCCCGTGGAACCCCATGACCTGCTCGAACGTCTCGGTCGTCTTCAGGTACTTGCCGGCCGGTATCTCGGACGCCTGGAGCTGTGCGGCGGCACTCAGGACGATCGTCTCGGCAGCCGAGGCCGGCGGCGCGACGACAGCGCCGACGGTGAACGTGCCCGCCACGACCGCGGCCACCGCGGAGACGCCGACGACACCACCTGCTGTGCCGAATGCGATTCCGAGACCGCGGCGACGTCGCCGTCGCCCCTCGCCGGCCATCGCCCGATGAAGCGAGTTCCGCGCACCGATGATGCCGGCGGAGGGGTCTTCCACTCCGAGTTCGCGAACGCTATCCAAGATGTCCATATTCGACCTCCGATGACTGCAATGCGTTGGTTGATGTCTTGTGACCAGCGTTCGCCGGCGCGAGCAGCCGGCGAACGCGGTTGAGGCGTGACTTCACGGTTCCCACCGGAACACCGAGAGCCTGCGCCGTCTCCTCATAGCTCAGATCCCCCCATGCGAAGAGGAAGAGCGTGTCGCGGTCCTTCTTCGCCAGTGCCGCGACCCGAGGAGCCAGCTCCCGGAGAGACGCACTCGCGTCGAGACGATCCGACAGGCCGTCGGAGTCGTCCGGGAGCGCTCGCTCCGGTTGCTGCGCGAGCAGGCTTCGCAGCTGCTTGGCCTCGCTCGCGCGGTGGCGGTGGATGACCCGGGTCGCGATGCCGAGCAGCCACGGGCGTGCGGAATCGACGCGGAGATCGAAGCTCGCGCGCCGGCGGAACGCCACGAGGAACGTCTCGCTCAGCACGTCTTCCGCGACATCCGCTCCGACCCGTCGAGAGGCGAAGCCCGCCACCGCGCGGGCGTGCCTCTCGAACAGCTCGCCGAACGCGGCCGCCTCGTGTCTCGATCGCCGGACGATCTCGCTATCAGTAGTCACGTTAGATATTCCTCGGCCCGCGCGATCGGGTTCACGCGCCGTCAGCCTAGGCCGACGTCGAGGCGAGGGCGGCACGCCGCCGTCGGCGCGCGGAATCAGGCAGACGCGCGGAATCAGGCCGATTCTCGAGATGTCGGCCTGATTTGACGTGATCGCCTGATGTGGCGTGCCGCCCCGCGCAGAATCAGACCGACGCGCGGCGCGGCGTCAGTTCAGGACGGGCGGGACCTCGGCCCAGACCGCGCGATCCTCGACCGAGGGTGCTGCCGGGATGCGTCCGGCGCCGTCGGGCTCCGGGATCGCGGCCAGCAGCGCGCGGGTGTACGGATGCTGCGGCGCCGACCACACCTGATCGGTCGGCCCCGACTCCAGCACCCGGCCGGCGAACATCACGAAGGTACGGTCCGCGATGCGCCGCACCACGGCGAGGTCGTGCGAGATGAACAGCATCCCCGCACCCGCCTCTGCCACCAGGTCGCGCATGAGGCCAGCGACACTCGTCTGCGTCGAGGCGTCGAGCGCGGAGATCGGCTCGTCGGCGACGAGCAGCGAGGGGCGCGCGGCGAGAGCACGGGCGATCGCGATGCGCTGCTTCTGCCCGCCGGAGAACTGATGCGGGAACCGGGATGCCACCTGCGCGGGAAGTCCGACGCGCTCGAGCCACTCGGCCACGGTCGATCCCTCGGCGCCGCGCGCGCGAGCGGTCGCGATGCCGTCGGCGATCTGGTCGCCGACGCGACGCCGCGGGTTCAGCGAGGTCGAGGGGTCCTGGAACACCATCTGGATGCCGGTCAGCGCCTTCGAGCGACGACGGATGCCGAGCGGCGACACGGGTGCGTCGCGGAAGAGCACCGTGCCGGCCGCGGTCTTCTCGATGCCGACGACGGCACGGGCGAGGCTCGACTTGCCGCTACCGGATTCGCCGACGAGCGCCACGGTCTCCCCGGGGGCGACGCTCAACGACACTCCGTTCACGGCGATCACGGGCGGGTTGCCCGGGTAGCGCACGACCACGTCCTGCGCGTCGAGGACGGCGATCTCACTCATCTGCATCCCCCTCGTCCGCGGCATCCGCCGGCGCAGCATCCGCGATCTTCGAGCCGGGAAGAGCCGCGAGCAGCGTGCGCGTGTACTCGTGCTGCGGATCGCGGAACAGCGTCTCGCGGTCGGCCCGCTCGACGATCAGTCCGTCCTTCATCACGGCGACTTCGTCGGCGATCGCGCTCATCACCCCGAGGTCGTGGGTGACCAGCAGCACCGCGAGATTCCGCTCGATCGCGAGGTCGCGCAGCAGCTGCAGGATGCCGGCCTGCACGGTGACGTCGAGCGCGGTGGTCGGCTCGTCCGCCAGCAGCACCTCGGGGTCGCACGCCAGGGCGCAGGCGATCGCGATGCGCTGGCGCTGGCCGCCGGAGAACTGGTGCGGGTACCGCTTGAGCGCCTCCGCAGGATTCGGCACCTGCACGGTCTGGAGCAGCTCGATCGCCCGTGCACGGGCTGCCGCCCCCTTGAGGCCGAGGTGCACGCGCATGTGATCCGTGAGCTGGCGACCGACCGGCAGCTGCGGGTGCAACGACGCCGAGGGGTCCTGGAAGATCATCGCGATCCGCTTTCCGCGCACCCGGTTGAGGGCGCGGCGGCCGAGGCCGATGAGCTCCTCTCCCGCCAGCGAGATCGATCCGCCGGTGCGGGCCTGTCGCGGCAGGAGCCCGAGCACGGCGAGCGAGGTCAGCGTCTTGCCCGATCCCGATTCTCCGGCGAGACCGTGGATGCGACCGGGAAGCAGTTCGAGCGAGACGCCGCGCACGAGCGGACGACCGATGTCGATCGTGAGATCGCGGATGCTGAGCGTCGCGTTCCGCGCCTCGACGGTGCGGGGCTCGGCGGTGCGGGCGTTCACGCGGTCACCCCCGCAGAGGCCTTGTGCTCGCCCTGCTTCTCGTGCACGACCTCGGCCGTCGGGTCGAGCACGTCGCGCATGGCGTCTCCGAGGAAGTTGAACGCCAGCACGACCGTGAGGATCGCGAGACCCGGGAAGACGCCGAGCCACCAGGCGTCGAAGTTCTGCATCGCCCCGGAGATCATCGAACCCCACTCGGCGGTCGGCGGCTGGGCGCCGAGACCGAGGAAGGAGAGTCCGGAGAGGAGGAGGATCGCCGCGCCGATGTCGAGCGTCGCGAGCACCAGGACGGGGCCGGCGATGTTCGGCAGGATGTCGACGAACAGGGTGCGCACGGGCGAATGGCCGAGAAGGCGTCCGGCGATCACGTAGTTCTGACCGCGCAGGCTCAGCACGATGCTGCGCGTGACGCGCGAGTACTGCGGCCATGACACGACGATCGCTGCGATCACCGCGTTGAACAGCGACGGGCCGAGCGATGCCGCGACCACCATCGCGAGGATGACGGTCGGGAACGCCATGAACAGGTCGGTGATGCGCATGAGGGTCTCGTCGAGCCATCCGCCGAAGTATCCGGCGAGCGCGCCGATCACGGTGCCGATGATCATGGCTGCGATCACGAGCATGAGGGCGAGCGGCAGGCTCACCGTCGCACCCGTCATCAGGCGGGAGAAGATGTCGCGGCCGTTGCCGTCGGTGCCGAGGAGGGTGTCGACGCCCGGCGGCTGCAGTCGTGGGAGCACCTGGGCGTTGGGACCGAAGGGCACCCACCACTGCGCCGTGAACGCGACGATGATCCAGGCGCCCGCGATGACCGTGCCGATGATGCCGAGCGGCGTGCGCCAGGCGCGCGGCCAGCGGAAGCGGAAGCGTCCGGCCGGGGTGGCTGCGGCGATGCGGCTCATGCGATCCTCACTCTCGGGTCGAGGACGCCGTAGAGCAGGTCGACGACGAAGTTGATGAGGAGGTAGATGACGCCGACCACGAGACCGACGCCCATGATGCCGGGAAGGTCGAGGTTGGCGGCCGAGTTGTAGGCGTAGGTGCCGAGGCCCGGCCAGGCGAACACCGACTCGACGAGCACGGTGCCGGAGAGCAGCGAGCCGAACGCGACGCCGACGATCGTGAGGATCGGCAGCGAGGCGCCGCGGAGCACGTAGTCCAGGATGACCCGCATGGCCGGAAGCCCCTTGGCCCGCGCCGCGCGCACGTAGTCGCTGCCCAGCACCTCGAGCACCGAGGTGCGGATGAAGCGGGTCAGCAGGCCGATCGTCACGAGCGACAGCACCAGCACCGGCAGGGCCAGGTGCGCGAGCGCGTCGAAGAAGCCGACGCCGTCGCCGTTCAGCAGGTAGTCGACCGTGTAGAGGCCCGTGATCCGCGGCGGCGGGGTGATCGAAGGCGAGATGCGCCCGGACCCCGGCGCGATGCGCAGCTCCAGGAAGAACACGTAGAAGCTGACGAGCGCCAGCCAGAAGGTCGGAACGCTCAGGCCGATCAGCGTCACGACGCGGATGACCTGATCGGTGACGAGGCCGCGGCGGTAGGCGGCGAGGGTGCCGAGCACGATGCTGACCGCGAGGCTGAGGATGATCGCGCCGATCGCGATCTCGATCGTCGCGGGCACCGCGGTGGCGAGGTCGCTGGTGACCGGGCGACCGGTCACCAGCGACGTGCCGAGGTCCCCGCGGAACAGGTTCCCCATATAGATGAAGTACTGCACGAACAGGGGCTGGTCGAGGCCGTTCGCGCGGATGAACGCCTCACGGGTCGCGGGGTTCTGCGACGCGCCCTCACCGAGGGCCGCCGAGACCGGATCTCCCGGCACCAGGTTGGTGAGCGCGAACGTGACGATCGTCACGCCCACCAACAGGAGCAGGGAGGTTCCGGCCCGCCGCAGCAGGTACCCGACCAGAGGCGATCTGCGCCGCTGCGCCTGCCTCTGCACCGCCACCGTCGTCATGGGGATTCCGCTCAGCCGGCCGGGGTGATCTCGGCGATGTCCATCTCCCAGACGGAGTTGTACACGGCGCCGGCCACGTCGCCCGCGGTCGCGATGTTGCGGCCAGGGACGATCAGCGGCACGAACGGGCCCTCGGCCTGCATGGCCTCGGCGAACGAGGTGAAGGCGTCGGCACGCACGGCCTCATCCGTCGCGCTGGCTGCACCAGCGGCGATCCCGGCGATCTCCGGGTTGGCGTCGGCGGACCAGCCGGCGCGCAGGCCGACCTTCAGGCCCGGGGCGAAGGGGAGGAAGTTCGCGGAGTCCGCGTAGTCCGGACCCCAGAACCAGAGACCGAAGCCCTCGGTGCCGTTGACGTAGGCGTCGAGCTCGGTGGCGAACGGTGCGGGAGCGAGTTCGACCGTGATGCCGGCCTCTTCGAGCTGCGCCTGGATGCGCTCAGCGAGCGGGGTGAACTCCACGCCGCCGACCGGGTAGTCGTTCGGGAACTGCAGCTTCAGGGTCTGACCCGTGTAGCCGGCCTCGGCGAGTGCCGCCTTGGCCTTCTCCGGATCCGGCTTCACACCGGAGTCGAGGGCGCCCTCGAACCCGGGCGGGATGACGCCGGTCGCCTGGACCGCGCCGGCACCCGCCAGCTCGAGCAGGGCGTCGTAGTCGAGCGAGTACCGGATCGCCTCGGCGATCTTCACGTTCGCGAGCTCGCCGGCGACGGCATCCGACTGGTTGAGCAGCAGGAAGATCGTCTGGCCCGACGGAACGGACTCGACCGTGAGGTCGTCGCCGAGACCGGCGACCTGGTCGCCGTTCAGGTCCATCGCGACCATCGAGTCGCCGCCCTTGAGGTTGGCGAGCTGCGTGGCGCTCTCCGAGACGTTGCGGACGACGACGCGCTTGTATGCGGACTCCTCGTCGCCGTTGTACTCGTCGTTCTTCGTCAGCACGACCTGCGAGCTGAGGTCGAGGGTGTCGAGCACGAACGGACCGGATCCGGCGGACTCGCCGTCGAGGAAGCCCTGCGCCGTGTCGGCGCCGTCGGTCGTACCGCCGTTCTCGATCACGACGTCGGAGTTGACGATGCCGAGCGCCGGGTTCGCGAGGATCGCCGGCAGCTGCAGGAGCGGGGTCTCGGAGACGAACGAGATCGTCTTGTCGTCGACCTCGGTGATGGTCAGGCCGCCGAGCAGGAAGTTCGGCTTGGCCTCGGTCATGCCCTGGATGCGCTGCAGCGTGAAGACGACGTCCTTCGCCTCGATCGGCGAACCGTCGGAGAAGACGCGGTCGCCTTCGAGCGTGAAGGTGAACTCGGTCGCGGCCTCGTTCTGCTCCCACGAGGCGAGACCGGGAACGGGGGTCGAGACGTCGGAGCCCTCGAAGTCGACGAGGGTCTCGTACAGGGCCTTCGCGATCATGTTGCCGGTCGGGTCGTAGGTGTGACCCGGGTCGGCCGTCTCGATCGAGAAAGCGGTGTCGATGACGAGCGAATCCGAGCCCGAGGACTGGTCGCCGTTGTTGGCGGAGTTGCCTCCGGAGCAACCGGCGAGCGCGAGGAGCGCGACGGCTCCGATCGCGATGACTGACGTGCTGCGACGTGACGACATGAGAGCCTCCAGAGGCGAGGAGTACATTCGGGTGTGGCCGACCCAGATGTGGACGACCGGTGATCAGATTCGCATCATATGCGACGATGTGTCCAGCAAGGGTGCGTCACATTGACACGCTCTGTCCAGAACGTCGTGCGTGAGGAGCAATATGTCCAGCAAGGATGCGGAACAGTCGAAGCATTCTGGACGAAGTGCCGCCCCATTGGACGAGACCGCGTACAGAATCCTCGATGTGCTCCGTGATAACGGTCGCGTCTCGATCGCCGCACTCGCCGACAAGGTGGGCATCTCGAGGGCGAATGCCTACACACGGGTCGAGTCGCTCGTGCACGACGGGGTCATCACGGGCTTCAGCGCCAGAGTCGATCAGGCCAAGGCCGGGCTCTCGATCGGCGCCCTCGTGTTCGTCACGGTGCTCCCGCAGGCCTGGGCATCGTTCCGCGACCGCGTGCTCGAGATGCCCGACGTGGAGTGGTGCGCCATCACGACAGGCGAGCACGACGCGATGCTGCTGATCCGGGCCGTCGACGTCAGCGGTGTGCACGAGTTCTCCACCGGGGTGATCGCGCAGCTGCCCGAGGTGCGGACGGTCGTCAGCGTCGTCGTGCTCGACGAGGTGATCCGGCGCCCGTATCTGCTGCCCGCCGACCTGCCGGAGCGCAGCGGGGTCAGCGCGCCGCTCGGCATGACGCGATGGACCCCGGCCTCACCCGGCCGCGACACCCTCCCGCCGCGCTGAGGCGCTTCGTCTCGCTCGCTGACGCTCCCTCACTCAACGACCGGTCGTTGAGCGAGCGCCAGCGAGACGAAACGTGTCAGGCGGGGATCTCCTCGACCACGCTGAGCTGCGGGAGCCCGTGCATCTCGTAGTGCTCGACCAGGCGGATGCGTCCGTCGTCGGTGAGTTCCAGCTCGCTCTCGCCGTCGCCCGTCACGACGCTGCCGTCCGCGACGAGGACGTGCACGAACGACACCCAGATCGTGTCGCCCGTGCGGGTGCCGACGAACTTGCCGAACGTGACCGTGTCGCCCTCGTACCCGCCCCAGATCGCTCCGTCGCGTTCGAAGTACTCGAACACGCTCGGCGCATCGGGGTCGACGGTCGAGGTCGTCGACGACACCATCCGGAATCGGCGGCCGTCGAGGGAAGGGAGCGTCGCAGTGGCAGTCACCCCTCGATTATGGGGGATGCCGTCAGGCCGAGGCCGCGCCGGTCCTCCCCCGCCACTCGTCCTCGAGCAGCGCGTACACCAGCATCGTGGTCCATTCGTCCTTGAACCACTCGCTCTCGACGAGCCGGGCCTCGCGTCGGAACCCGAGGCGCTCGACGACGCGGGCCGATGACGTGTTCCGGTCGTCGATCCGCGCCGCGATACGGTGCAGCCCCAGTCCGTCGAACCCCAGCTCGAGCAGCGCGCCGACCGCTTCGGTGGCGTATCCGCGTCCGGCGAACGCCGGGTCGAAGATGTAGCCGACCTCTCCCGCGCGATCCCTCTCGCTGTGCCAGAACAGCACGACGTCGCCGAGCAGGGCCCCGGTCTCCCGGTCCTCGACGGCCAGGCAGATACCGCCACCCGGTTCGTCGAAACGTGTGCGCGACCAGGTGGTTTCGATGCGCTCTTCGACCTCGGCGAGCGACAGTGGTGCGTACGGCACGTAGCGCACGGCATCCGGATCCGACTTGTACACGTGCATGGCCGGGGCATCGCGGGGCGCGATCGGTCGCAGCAGCAGCCGCTCGGTGCGAATCGGATACGCGGGCGCGAGTCCCCGTTCTGCCTTCGCCATCATTCGAGGTCCAGCGAGAGGAGGCCGGGGAGGTGCGCGGTCTGCGCCCGCACCGCGACGAGGAGGTCGGCGTAGTCGGGCGTGATCGCGACGCGCGACGATGCGAGCAGGTGCGTGGTGCGCGCGGCGCCCGCACGTTCGAAGCGGATCCGTCGGACGGGATACGCGGGCGGCGTCATCCAGATGCGGGCGAGCTGCGCGTACGGCTGATCGACGTCGTCGAGACGGATGCCGTGCGGACTCACCGTCACGTGCGCCGGGATCGCGCGCACGACGCGACGGCGCTGCCCCGCGCCGATCGCGAAGCCGATCGCTGCGACGGCAGCCATCGGCACGATCAGCACGAGCGCCGAGAACTCGCCTTCGAGGAAGCCGGGCACGGCGGCGAGGAGCCCGAAGCCGAGCGCGACGGCGAAGAACACGACCGCGCCGATCGTGAGCCGCGCAGCCAGTCGGCGCTCCCCGGCAGCGTCGATCGTGAACGTCGTGGGGAGATGGGCCCGCGCTCGCGCGGCCTCGACCGGGTCTGCAACGGGAGGCGGCGCGATCGGGTTGAGCTCGGCCATGAGCTCGCTGAACGTCGCTCTCGTGAACCCGGGCAGCTCGATCGTGATCTCGCGGTCGCCGCTGAACACGACGAGCGCGCGCGTGGTGCCGCTGGGCAGGCCGTTCGTGCGGTGCTCGGTGACCTTCGACCGGAAGACGGTCGAAGCCCGCGGGAACGTCTCACGGCTTCCCGCTCGTCCGATCTCGACGGTGTCGGGACGCACGACGACGCGGATGTTCCGGAACCAGAACGCCCCGACGAAGACCGCCACGGTCAGGGCGATCGCCACGACGAGAACGACCGTCCCCCTGGTCGAGATGTTCATCGTCCGCGGCAGGAACCGCGGAAGGAGGAAGAGCGCCGCGGTCGACAGCGCCGCCGCGAGCAGGACCGCGCCGAGGAGGATGCGCATCGGATGCCGGCGGAAGACCCGCTCGCTTGGAGCGACCTGAACCTGATTCACCATGCGGGATCTCCCCCGAGACCGTGGACTGTCAGCAGCACGCCTCTTACCGTAACGCCGGTAGCGTGGTCGCATGGAGTGGATCGCAGACACGAGCGCCGGAGCGTGGCTTCGCGAGCGCCTCGACGACGCCCACGCGACGATGCACGGAGTCGTCCCGCACGGCTTCCCCGCGTATGCGCGGGTCTTCCACCCGGCGATCGTGCGATCGCTGCCGGATCGCCCCGTGCCGACGCCCGCCGAGTGGGAGAGCATGCCCGAGGCGGAGCAGCAGCGCCTCCGCGAGCAGTTCGTCGACGAGCCCGCGACGTGGGCCGAGACCGCCGCGGCTTTCGGCACGACGATGCATCCCTTCGCGCAATGGCGACGGATCGTCCGCACCCCCGACGACGAGGACTGGCGTACCCGCATCTCCCCCGACGGGCGCGAGTTCAGCGCGCCGGTCGAGGGCGAGCTCGGCGCCGGGATGCTCTCGGCGATCGCGACGCACCTCCTCGCGCACACGAGCACCCCGGATGCCGGATTCGCGGCGGTCTGGGAGGGCTACGGCGGCCTGCTGGGCTTCTTCGGCGAGGCGCCGTCGCGGGCGTTCCTCACCTTCACCGACGATCCGAACCACCAGGCGATGCTGAACCGCAGCACGCACGATCCGTTCAACAACGTCTTCCGCAAGCCCACCTGGCAGGACGGCATCCTGTCGCGCGAGATCTCCGAGGGACCGCGTCTCGCGCTCCCCGACCGTGGCCACGTGCTGTTCTCCGCACCGCCGCGCACCTTCGCCGACCCCGGATGGGTGCTGCAGGTGCCCTGGCGGGACCGGCCGGCCGAGGAGCACGGCTTCCCGCCTGCGGCCCTGAGCCCCAGCCTCCTCTGGCCGGAGGATCGCTCGTGGGTGATGGTGTCCGAGATCGACTTCGACTCCACGATCGTGGCGGGTCCAGACGCCCTGATCCACGAGATCTGCGCCGACGACCGTCTCGAGGCGATGCAGATCCCGGAGGGCACCGACCTGACCTGGGACGCCGACCAGGTGAACCGATGACCGCGCCGCAGCCCCCGATCACGTTCGACGCCCGGCCGCTCACCGACCCGGTCGACTCCGCGGCCGTCCGGGCGTTCACCTCCGAGCTGCGAGCACGGCAGTCGACCAGCGCCTCGACATCGACGATCATCGGCATCGTGGCCGCGTCGGTCGCCGGCATCGTGGTGCTGCCGATCATCGTGACGGTGTTCCTCAGCCTGGCGTCGGCGAGCGGCTCGCCCGGGATCGCGGTGATCCCCCTGGTGCTCATCGGCCTGGTCCTGGTCGCGGTCGTCCTGATGATCTGGCTCGGCGTGCGGAACGCCCAGGCCACGCGCTACCGGCTGAGCCGCTTCGCCCAGGCGAACGGCATGTCGTACGAGGCGAGGATCGCCGACCCGCCACTGCCCGGCATGATCTTCAGCCTCGGCCGCTCCCGCCAGTCGACCGACCTCATCCGCGGCACCCGCCCGCGGTTCGTCGAGTTCGGCAACTACCAGTACACGGTGCAGTCGGGGAAGAACTCGACGACCTACCGCTGGGGGTACGTGGCGGTGAAGCTCGACGTGCCGCTCCCGAACATCGTGCTCGACGCGAACGGCAACAACAGCTTCGGATCGAACCTGCCTGCGTCGTTCGAGAAGGAGCAGCGCCTCTCGCTCGAGGGCGACTTCGACCGGTACTTCACGCTGTACTGCCCCGCGGGATACGAGCGCGACGCTCTCTATCTGTTCACGCCCGACATCATGGCGCGGTTCATCGACAACGCCGCCCAGCTCGACGTCGAGATCGTCGACGACTGGCTGTTCCTCTACACGCAGCGCAAGGTGTCGACGCTCGACCCCGCGACCTGGGCGTGGCTGTTCGGTGCGGTCGGTGCGCTGCTGACGAAGTTCGACCAGTGGGCGCGGTGGCGAGACGAGCGCCTGCTCGCCGAGAACGCGGATGCCGTCGCGACGGCATCCGTCCCCGCCCCCGCGATGAACGCGCAGCTGCCGTTCGCTCCACCGGTCGGCCTGCTCACGCCGCCGCCGGGGGTGGCACCGCAGGGCCGCCGGCTGAAGCGCAGCACCAGGTGGCTGCCGATCGTGTTCCTCATCGGCTTCGCGCTCTTCTGGTTCTGGAGCCGGCTGAATTGAGAGTCAGAGGCTGAGGGGGAGTGTGGGGGTGGGTGTCGGCTGGGGACCGAACTCCCACCCCATCCCCCCTCGGGATCGAAAGAAGATCGACTCTCCCTCCGCATGACGGCTGACGCCGTCCGCGCCCGCGGTCAGCTGGGGACTGACGCTGCTCGGCGCATACGTGAATGGTATACCGGCCGAGGTTGCAACGGGTTGCGTCCATGCGTCCGCATGCGGTCTGCGGATCACGCGCGGCGCTCCTGCTCACAGGAGATCGAACTCACGTGTCGCTGCGAAGGCCGAAGTACTCCAGCTCCGCGTCGTTCAGCATCCGCGATCGGATGAGGAAGCGCATGCCCGTCGGCCCCTCGACGCTGAAGCCGGCTCCCCGTCCGGGGACGACGTCGATGGTCAGGTGCGTGTACTTCCAGTACTCGAACTGCGACTCCGACATGAAGACCTCGACCGGTGCCTCGAGCCCCACGTCGAGGGCACCGAGGAGGACGTCGCCCGGTCCCGTGAGGAACATGCCGACGGGATAGCACATGGGCGATGAGCCGTCGCAGCATCCGCCGGACTGGTGGAACATCAGCGGGCCGTGCTGCACGGTGAGGTCTCGAACGAGGGATGCCGCGGCATCCGTCACGTCCACCCGCTGGTACGTGCCGATCTTCACCATCTCCGTGCCTTTCACGTCTTGCTCGTCGCACCCACCTCTGGGTCCCTGAGCCTGTCGAAGGGCCGAACGATCGGCGACGCTTCGACAGGCTCAGCACCCCATCGGATCGAGCTCAGAAGAAGCCCATCGGGCCTTCCGCGTACGAGACGAGGAGGTTCTTCGTCTGCTGGTAGTGGTCGAGCATCATCTTGTGGTTCTCGCGACCCACACCCGACTGCTTGTATCCGCCGAACGCGGCGTGCGCGGGGTACTGGTGGTAGGTGTTCGTCCAGACCCGACCCGCTTCGATCGCGCGACCGGCACGGTAAGCCGTGTCGCCGCTGCGGCTCCACACACCGGCACCGAGGCCGTACAGCGTGTCGTTGGCGATCGAGATCGCGTCGTCGAAGTCGTCGAACGAGGTGACCGACAGCACCGGCCCGAAGATCTCCTCCTGGAAGATGCGCATGTCGTTCGTGCCCTCGAACACGGTCGGCTCGACGTAGTAGCCCTCGCTGAGGTCGCCGCCGAGGTCGACCCGTCCGCCGCCCGTGAGCAGCCGGGCGCCGCCCTGCTTTCCGATGTCGATGTAGCTGAGGATCTTCTCCAGCTGGTCGTTCGACGCCTGCGCGCCGATCATCGTCGCCGGGTCGAGCGGGTTGCCCTGGACGACCTTCTTCACCCGCTCCAGACCGTCGGCGAGGAAGCCGTCGTAGATCGAGCGTTGGATGAGCGCCCGCGACGGGCAGGTGCAGACCTCGCCCTGGTTCAGCGCGAACATCGTGAAACCCTCGAGCGCCTTGTCGTAGTAGGGGTCGGCGGTCGAGCGCGCGACGTCCTCGAAGAACACGTTCGGGCTCTTGCCTCCGAGCTCGAGCGTCACCGGGATGAGGTTCTGCGACGCGTACTGCATGATCAGGCGACCGGTCGTGGTCTCACCGGTGAAGGCGACCTTGCGGATGCGCTTGTGCTGCGCGAGCGGAGCGCCGGCCTCGATCCCGAACCCGTTGACGATGTTCACGACGCCGGCCGGAAGCAGGTCGCCGATGATGTCGAACAGGAAGAGGAGGGATGCCGGGGTCTGCTCGGCCGGCTTGATCACGACGCAGTTGCCTGCGGCGAGCGCGGGTGCGAGCTTCCACACGGCCATGAGGATCGGGAAGTTCCAGGGGATGATCTGGCCGACCACGCCGAGCGGCTCGTGGAAGTGATACGCCACGGTGTTCTCGTCGAGCTGGCTGATGCCGCCCTCCTGCGCGCGCAGGACGCCGGCGAAGTAGCGGAAGTGGTCGACCGCGAGAGGGATGTCGGCGGCGAGGGTCTCGCGCACCGGCTTGCCGTTCTCCCAGGTCTCGGCGACGGCGATCTCCTCGAGGTGCTGCTCGATGCGGTCGGCGATCCGGTTCAGGATCACCGAGCGCTCGGCCGGGCTCGTCTTGCCCCAGCCCGCGAACGCCTTCCACGCGACGTCGACCGCCCGGTCGATGTCCTCGCTCGTGCCGCGGCCGACCTCGGTGAACGGCTTGCCGTTGACCGGACTGACGTTCTCGAAGTACTGCCCCTTGACGGGATCGACGAACTCGCCGCCGATGTAGTGGCCGTAGCGGGCACGGTAGTTCGCGAGGGCGCCCGGTCGTCCCGGGGCCGCGTAGGCGGTGGACACGTCTTCTTCGACGATGGTCATCGTGACTCCTTCGACGGGCCGCGCTTCGGTGCGGCGGCTGTTGTCACGACGGTAGGTCGCGCGAGGTTGCACCCGAGTGCGCAACGTTGCAGGGGGTTGCATCGCCCCCGGACCGATGGTGCTGGCGCGCACGGCCCCGGCGTCATAGCATCCTGGGAGATCGCCCGCGATGGAGGAGGCCCTCAATGACGCAGCACACGCTCGAGCTCCCGGATGTCGACCTGGTCTACGACGTGCACGGGCCCCTGCCGAGGGCCGATACCCATCCCCCGCTGCTGATGATCGGCCAGCCGATGGACGCGAGCGGCTTCCGCGACCAGGTGCGGCTGTTCGACGACCGGACGGTCATCACCTACGACCCTCGTGGTCTCGGCCGGAGCGTCCGCAAGGACGGCGGGGTGACGAACGAGCCCGAGACCCAGGCGGAGGACCTCCACGCGCTCATCGAGGCGCTCGGCGCCGGCCCCGTCGACCTGTTCGCGAGCAGCGGTGGGGCGGTGACGGCCCTCGCGCTGGTCACCGCGTATCCGCACGACGTGGTCACCCTGGTCGCCCACGAGCCGCCGATCGACAGCGTGCTGCCCGACGCCGAAGCCGTCCAGCGAGCACGCGCGGCGTACACGCAGGTGTATCAGGACAAGGGCTGGGGCGCCGGGATGGCGGCGTTCATCGCGATGACCGCCTGGGAGGGCGAGGTCACGGACGAGTACTTCGCCCAGCCGGTACCGGATCCGGCGGCGTTCGGGATGCCGACCGAGGACGACGGCACCAGGGAGGATCCGCTGCTGTCGGAGCGATCCTGGGCCGTGTGCCTGTACGAGCCGGATCTCGAGGCGCTGAAGTCGTCGCCGACGCGGATCGTCATCGCGGTGGGTGAGGAGTCGAAGAACGTCTACACCGGCCGGACGGCGCTCGCCCTGGCGGAGCAGCTCGGCCAGGAGGCGACGGTGTTCCCGAGCCACCACGGCGGCTTCCTGGGTGGCGAGTTCGGCTACGCCGGTCAGCCCGAGGCCTTCGCCGTCAAGCTCCGCGACGTGCTCGATCAGGAGTGATCCCGGTCGCCGACGCTAGCTGCGGTCGAGGCGCTCGATCCGGGCGACCAGCGCAGCGCGCTTCGGCGAGCGCGCGGGAAGCATCTCGAGCGCGAGCCGCAGCGCCTCGGCGTCACCTTGTCCCTCGGGGATCTCGGCGTAGGCCAGCAGCACGTCGAGGCTGGCCTCGGACAGCATGACCTCGCGGAGCGCGCCGCGCACGGATTCGCGGAACTCCTCCACGCCCGGCGACGTCGACTCGGGCAGCACGGGCCCGCGATACGCGGTGAGGGCCACCCGGTGCGCGCCGCGGTCGAGCAGCGAGAGCACGTCATGCGCATCCGTCTCGAGCGCCACCGGCAGGCGGTACGGCCGCGACTCCGGCACGAGGTCCGGTGCCGTCCGCTCGAGCACCTTGCGCAGGCGAACCATCTCGGGTCGCAGGGTGTCGGGAGAGACGCCAGGCCCGTAGACGAGCTCGCACAGCCGCTCGGCGGAGAGCCCCTGCCGGTGCACGGCGAGCATGAGCAGGATGGCCGCGTGCCGCGCGCTGAGCTCGATCATCGACTCGTCGTGCTCGGACTCGGTCTCCAGCCGTGCGCGGTCCCTGCCGAGCACGTGGAGCGTCGCCCGGGCGGTCTTCAGCGGTCGGGCCTTCGCCGGCGCCGGACGCTGGCGCGGTGCCTCGCTGCGCTCCCGGAGGCGCGTGACCATCAGCTCCGATTCGACGGCCCGCGCGGTGGCGTCGACGAGCAGCCGCGCCTGCGGGGACACGACCTCAGGACCGCCCGTGATGTCGATCACACCGAGCACGCGCTGCGTCTCGGGGTCGCGCACCGGAGCGGCCGTGCACGACCACGGGTGCACGAGGCGGTTGTAGTGCTCGGCGCCGCGGATCTGCACCGACTGCCCGAGCGCGAGCGCGGTTCCGGGGGCGCTCGTGCCGACGGCATCCTCCGACCAGTTCGCGCCGGCCACGAAGCCCATGTCGTCGGTGAGCGAGCGCAGCTGACGGTCGCCTTCGATCCAGAGCAGCCGACCCGCCTTGTCCCCGACGGCGATGATGACCCCGGAGTCCTCTTCGGTGTCGGGCAGCAGCAGGGCGCGGATCATGTCCATCGCCGAGGCGAGCGGGTGCGCGAGCCGGTAGTCCTCGAGCTCCTCCGTGTGGAGGTCGAGGGGCGGCGCGCCTTCCGGCCCCACTCTCCCCCGCCACGACCTCTCCCACGAGTCCCGCACGAGGGGACGCACCTCCTGCAGGCGCCGATCGTCGAGGTTGCCCGCCAGCATCTCCTCGTGGGCACGCTCGATGAGCAGCCGCGATGCGTGCGGAAGGGCTTCGCGCGAAACCTGCCACGGTGCAGACACAGCGTTCTCCGATCGTCGAAGATGGTGCGTTTTCCTCAGTGTAGGAGCCGGATGCCGTGGGCGAAACCGGTATATCGGTCAGTCCGTAGCGGTTTCCCGCCGCCCTGGCAATGCCGTTCCCGGATTCGCCGACCCCTTCTACCGTGAGGATCATCCCCGAGTCAGGAGGTCTCATGTCCGTCAGAACCCCCGCCCCCTCTGGCTCCGAAGTGCGCACCGCGCAGGAGCCGGACGTGTCGTCCGAGCCGCAGCATCCGGCGAAGCCGAGAGCCGAGCTCTTCGACTTCGACCGCTACGTCGTCAGTCAGGACGGCCCCATCGGCTATGTCGAGGTCGTCTCCCCCGTCTTCGTCTGCTACCTGGGGCACCCGTATGCCCTGGCCGAGGAGATCGCGCAGGTTCTCGACTTCGACCGCGCGGTGCAGATCGTCGCAGAGCGGGCCGCCACGTCGCGGCGGCCTAAGCTCGCCCCATGAGTCACGAGATCTGGCCTGGATCGGCATACCCCCTCGGAGCGACCTTCGACGGGCAGGGAACGAACTTCGCGCTGTTCAGCGAGGGCGCGGAGAAGGTGGAGCTCTGCCTCTTCGATGACGACGGCGGCGAGGAGCGCGTGATGCTCACCGAGGTGGACGCCTTCGTGTGGCACGGCTACCTCCCCTCGGTGCAGCCGGGGCAGCTCTACGGCTACCGCGTGCACGGTCCCTTCGCCCCCGAAGAGGGCAAGCGCTTCAACCCGAACAAGCTCCTCCTCGACCCGTATGCCAAGGCCGTCTCCGGCCGTATCGAATGGGGACAGGCCCCCTTCGGCTACGACTTCGGCGAGCCCGATTCCCGAAACGACGACGACTCCGCGGCATCCATGGTGAAGGGCGTCGTCATCAACCCGTTCTTCGAATGGGCCGGTGACCGCCTGCCGAAGACGCCCTATGCGCAGACCGTCATCTACGAGGCGCACGTCAAGGGACTCACCGTGCGTCACCCCGACGTCCCGGAGGAGCTGCGCGGCACCTACGCCGGCATCGCGCACCCCGCGGTCATCGAGCACCTCACCCGCCTCGGCGTGACCGCGCTCGAGCTGATGCCGGTGCACCAGTTCGTCGACGATTCCGTGCTCGAGGACAAGGGGCTGTCGAACTACTGGGGCTACAACACGCTCGGCTTCTTCGCACCGCACAGCGGGTACTCGTCCAGCGGCGAGCACGGCCAGCAGGTGCAGGAGTTCCGCGCCATGGTCCGCGCCCTGCATGCCGCCGGGATCGAGGTCATCCTCGACGTCGTCTACAACCACACGGCCGAGGGCAACCACCTGGGACCCACCCTCTCGATGCGCGGCATCGACAACGAGGCCTACTACCGCCTCGAGAAGGACAAGCGCTACTACACGGACTACACCGGCACCGGGAACAGCCTGAACGCCGGCAGCCCGCACGCGCTGCAGCTCCTGATGGACTCGCTCCGCTACTGGGTGACCGAGATGCACGTCGACGGCTTCCGCTTCGACCTGGCCTCGACGCTGGCGCGCGAGTTCTACGACGTCGACCGCCTGTCGACGTTCTTCGAGCTCGTGCAGCAGGATCCGGTGGTCTCGCAGGTGAAGCTCATCGCGGAGCCGTGGGATGTCGGCCCGGGCGGCTACCAGGTCGGCAACTTCCCGCCGCAGTGGACCGAGTGGAACGGCAAGTACCGCGACACGGTCCGCGACTTCTGGCGGGGCGAGCCGCAGGCCCTCGGCGAGTTCGCGTCGCGTCTGACCGGATCGGCCGACCTCTACGAGCACTCGGGCCGGCGTCCGGTGGCGTCGATCAACTTCGTCACCGCGCACGACGGCTTCACGCTGCGCGACCTCGTCTCGTACAGCGAGAAGCACAACGAGGCGAACGGCGAGGACAACAACGACGGCGAGAGCCACAACCGCTCCGACAACATGGGCGTCGAGGGACCGACCGACGACGAGGCCGTGAACCGTCGGCGCGCCCGTCAGCAGCGCAACTTCCTCGCGACACTGCTGCTGTCCCAGGGCGTGCCGATGATCTCGCACGGCGACGAGCTCGGACGCACCCAGCGCGGCAACAACAACGGCTACGCCCAGGACAACGAGACGACCTGGATCGACTGGGACTCCGCCGATCTGCCTCTCGTCGAGTTCACGGCGGCCGTCGCCCGGCTCCGCCGCCGGCATCCGACGTTCCGGCGCAGCCGGTTCTTCAACGGCCGCCCAGTGGAACTCGACGACGAGCGCATCGCCGACGTCGTCTGGCTCCGCCCCGACGGCAGCCCGATGGCGCCGGCGGACTGGGATTCCGGCTTCGGACTCCTGGTGGGCATGTTCCTCAACGGCCAGGGCATCCGCGAGAAGGATCTCCGCGGCCGGGCCGTCACCGACGTCAACTTCATCGTGTACTTCAACAGCGGCGACGAGCCCGTCGACATCGTGCTCCCGGATGAGCGCCACGGCGAGCACTGGCATGTGGCGGTCGACACCGCGGGCGAGATGGCCGACGGATCGGATCACCCCGCCGGCACGCAGCTGACGATCGAGGCGAAGGCTCTTCTCGTGCTGCAGGAGGTCGACGGGCCCGAGCCCTCGACCGACGACTCGGTGGATGCGTCCCTGCGGATGCAGAACGATCAGGCAGACGGCGTGGCACCCGCGCCGAGAGCGGAGCAGGCGACCTCATGACCCGACGGCCCCTCTCGACGTATCGGCTGCAGATCAGCGATCGGTTCCCGCTCGATGATGCGGCCGCCGTCACGGCGTACCTCGCGGATCTCGGGGCGGACTGGGCCTACCTGTCTCCGCTGCTGGCCGCGGTGCCGGGATCGAACCACGGATACGACGTGGTCGATCACTCCCGCGTCGACCCGGATCGCGGCGGGGCCGAAGGGCTCGAACGGTTCGCGGCCGCCGCACGCGCGGCGGGGCTCGGCATCCTGGTCGACATCGTCCCGAACCACGTCGGCGTCGCGGTGCCGCGGCTGAACCCCTGGTGGTGGGATGTGCTGCGGCTCGGGCGCGCATCGCGCCACGCGGTCGCCTTCGACATCGACTGGCCGGCTGGCGGCGGCAGGCTGCTCCTGCCGATCCTCGGCTCGGAGCCCGACGAGGTCATCGCGAACGGCGAGCTCGTGATCGACACCTCCCCCGCCGAGGACGCCCCCGACGGCACCCTCGCGTACTTCGACCACGTGCTGCCGCTGGCGCCGGGGTCGGGCGAGCACGCCGACGACCTCCGCGCACTCCTCGCCGCCCAGCACTACGAGCTGCGGTTCTGGCAGGACCAGAACACCGCGCTCAACTACCGCCGCTTCTTCGCGGTCGTCGAGCTCGCCGGCATCCGCGTCGAACTCCCCGACGTCTTCGCGGAGTCGCACCGCGAGATCGCGCGGTGGGTGCGCGACGGGCTCGCCGACGGCATCCGCGTGGATCACCCGGACGGGCTGGTCGACCCCGGTGGCTACCTCGAGCAGCTGGCGGATGCCACGGGCGGGGCGTACACGCTGGTGGAGAAGATCCTCGAGCCCGGCGAGCCGCTGCCGTCCTGGTGGCGCACCGATGGGACCACGGGGTACGACGCGCTCGCGGAGCTCGACCGTGTCCTGGTCGATCCCGCGGGCGTCGAGGCGCTGGATCGGCTCGACGCACGCCTGCGCGCGGAGACCGGGCTGCCCGAAGCGCAGCCGTGGCCGGAGCTCATCCACACCACCAAGCGCATGATCGCCGACGAGCTGCTCGCGTCGGAGGTCCATCGACTCGTGCGCACCCTTCCGCACGGGGTCGTGCGCGCGGAGGATGCCCTCGCCGAGCTGCTCGCGTGCTTCCCGGTCTACCGCTCGTACCTGCCCGAGGGCATCGCGCACCTGCAGCATGCCTTCGCCGACGCCCGGCGGCGGCGTCCGGACCTTGCCGAGGCGTTCGACGAGCTGGAGCCGCTGCTCGCAGATCCGGCGCTCGAGGTCGCGCAGCGCTTCCAGCAGACGAGCGGCGCGGTCATGGCGAAGGGCGTGGAGGACACGGCCTTCTACCGGTTCACGCGTCTGGGGACGCTGACCGAGGTCGGCGCTGATCCGTCGATCGCCGCGCTGTCCGTCGACGACTTTCACGAGGCGCAGGCGGCGCGCCTGGCGGCATGGCCGCATTCCATGACGACGCTCTCGACGCACGACACCAAGCGATCCGAGGATGTAAGGGCCCGGCTCACGGTGCTGTCCGAGATCCCCGAGCGCTGGGCCGAGGTGCTCGACGAGCTCCGCGCGGTCGCCGGCACAGGCCACGGCCCGCTCGACGCCCTGATCTGGCAGGCCGCCGTCGGCGCGTGGCCGCTGTCGTCGGAGCGGTTGCTGGCGTACGCGACGAAGGCCGCCCGCGAAGCATCCGAGTCGACCGCGTGGCAGCATCCGGATGCCGCGTTCGAGGAGGGCCTGGCCGCGATCGCCCGGTCGATCGAGGGTGACGCGCGCCCGATCCTCGACCGCTTCGTCGCCGAGATCGCGGATGCCGGACGCTCGAACTCGCTCTCGGCCAAGCTGCTGCAGCTCACCGGCCCCGGAGTCCCCGACGTCTACCAGGGCAGCGAGCTGTGGGATCTGTCGCTCGTCGATCCGGACAACCGTCGGCCGGTCGACTTCGCCGAGCGGGCCCGCCTGCTGACCGAGCTGGATGCCGACGCGGCGCGCGGCATCGTTCCGCCGGTCGACGACTCCGGCCGGGCGAAGCTGCTCGTCACGTCGCGCGCGCTGCGTCTGCGCCGCGACAACCCCGAGCTCTTCCGTGTCCATCGCTCCGCGGTGGTCGAGGGCGAGGCGGCACGACACGGCATCGCCGTCCATCGCGGAGGGGTGACCGCGGTGGCGACACGCCTCCCGGTGGGGCTGGCCCGACGCGGCGGTTGGGGCGACACCGTCCTGATGCGCGCCGACGTCCCTGGAACGGACGTGCTCACCGGACGACGGATCGCCGCGGGGCCGGTACGCCTCGCGGAACTGCTGACGACGTACCCCGTGGCGTTGATCGAGGACGCACGGTGATCGAGGTCTGGGCTCCGCGCGCGCGACGGATGCGGGTGCGGCGGCACGACTCCGGCGGCGCGACGATCGGCGAGCGGGAGCTGGAGGCCGGACCGGACGGCTGGTGGCATGCCGATCTCCCTCTCGCCGACGGCGAGCGCTATGGCTTCCTGATCGATGACCGCGAGGAACTGCGTCCCGATCCGCGTTCCCGCAGACAGCCCGAGGGCGTGCACGGCCCATCGGCGGCGTTCGACGCGAGCGCATTCGCCTGGAGCGACGATTCGTGGACCGGGCGGCAGCTCGCGGGCGGGCTGATCTACGAGCTGCACCTCGGCACGTTCACGCCCGAGGGTACGCTCGACGCCGCGATCGGCCGGCTCGACCACCTGGTCGCCCTCGGCGTCACGCACGTGGAGCTGCTGCCGGTCAACGCCTTCAACGGCCCGTGGAACTGGGGCTACGACGGCGTGCTCTGGTACGCCGTGCACGAGGGCTACGGCGGTCCGCCGGCGTATCAGCGGTTCGTCGATGCGGCGCACTCCCGCGGCCTCGCGGTGATCCAGGACGTGGTCTACAACCATCTGGGTCCGAGCGGCAACTACCTGCCCGAGTTCGGCCCCTACCTGCGCGAGGGCAGCAACACGGGTTGGGGCGACTCGGTCGATCTCGACGAGCGGGCAGTGCGCGACTTCATCCTCGAGAACGCCCTGATGTGGCTGCGGGACTTCCACGTCGACGGTCTCCGGCTGGATGCCGTGCACGCGCTGCACGACGAGCAGCCGGTGCATATCCTGCGCGAGCTCGCGCAGCGCGTCGACGCCCTCTCGGTGCAGCTCGAACGCCCGCTCAGCCTCATCGCGGAGTCGGACCTGAACGACCCGACGCTCATCCTGCCCCGCGAGGCGGGCGGCTACGGCCTCACGGCCCAGTGGTCCGACGACTGGCATCACGCCGTGCACGTCGCGCTCACCGGCGAGACCACGGGCTACTACGCCGACTTCGCAGCGGAGGATGCCGTCGCCAAGGTCTCTCAGGGCGGGTTCTTCCACGACGGCACCTTCTCGTCGTTCCGCGGTCGCCCGCACGGTTCGCCGATCCCGCCCGAGGTGCCCACCTGGCGCCTGGTCACGTTCGCACAGGACCACGACCAGATCGGCAATCGCGCGGCCGGGGACCGTCTCTCGGCCTCGCTGTCGCCAGACCGGCTCGCCGTGGCCGCGGTGCTCACGCTGACGGCACCGGGCACGCCCATGCTCTTCATGGGCGAGGAGTGGGGTGCCTCGACGCCCTGGCAGTTCTTCACCTCGCACCCGGAGCCCGAGCTCGGGCGCGCCGTCTCGGAGGGACGCAAGGCCGAATTCGCGCGGATGGACTGGGACACCGACGCGGTGCCCGACCCGCAGGATCCGGCGACGTTCGAGCGCTCGCACCTCGACTGGGCGGAGCTCGACGACGCGCCGCACGCGCGACTCCTGGCTCTGTACCGCGAACTCGCGGCGCTGCGGCGGGACCGCCCGGAGCTGACCGATCCCGACTCGACGTCGACGCGCGTGAGCGTGCGAGAGACCGACGGCACCCCGCAGCA
This sequence comes from Microbacterium luteolum, assembly GCF_039533965.1. Taxonomy (NCBI): domain Bacteria; kingdom Bacillati; phylum Actinomycetota; class Actinomycetes; order Micrococcales; family Microbacteriaceae; genus Microbacterium; species Microbacterium luteolum. Next base: position 2,664,309 of record NZ_BAAAUN010000001.1, on the reverse strand, counting down.
CCGCGTCTACCGGATCGACCGCGGTGCGCTGTCGGTGCTCGTGAACCTGTCGGCGGCGCCTGCGGAGTTCGAGATCGGGGCGCATGCCACGGTGCTGCTGTCGACCGCCGCGGCGGTGCCGGATGCCGGCATCCTGGTGCTGCCGCGCGACTCGGCCGCGGTGGTCGCCCCGGCCTAGCTGTCTGACTATCCCCAGAAGACGGGGAGGAACGATGCGACGAAGCCGACGACGGCGGCGCCGAGCATGACGAAAGAGATCGTCAGACACGCGCGCTCGACGGGCGATCGCGCCTCGACGCGCATCCGCTCGGGATCGCGTTCCGAGACGTAGCCGACCGGTTCTGGCAGCTCGGCGAGGTGACGCGCCTCCGACGCCGTCAGCGATCGCGAGCAGGTGCGGCCGCCCGCCGACCACAGCGCCATCGGCCGGTCTTCGAGGTCGTCGAGGACTGCGACCGAGGTGCGGGTGAACGGCCCCTGCACGCTCCGGGTCAGCAGGCCGATCCCGAGCAGCGGAAGGCCGACGATGAGACCGACCCAGGCGATGATCTCGCCCACCAGGCCGACGGCGTCGATGATCTCCACGGTCAGCCCCACGGCGGGGTCTGCGGCGGAGTGATCACGCAACCGAGCCTACCCGGGCAGGCCACGTGAGGGTTCGCAGGAAGGCCGCATGGGTTCCGTGCGGAGACGTTCCGCGTGCTCCGGCGCGGGCATAGGACAGAGACATGACCCTCACGGAGATCCTGCCCACGATGCGATTGAGCATCCCCTCCCCTCTCGCCGTCGACTCGTGGCCCGTCCACACGCAGCCGACCGTCTCCGATGTCATCGTCGCCGGTGTCTCGCTGATCAGGCTGGCCGAGATCAGCGGCACCCCGGCCGTGCTCACCGGAGACCTTCCTCGTCCGGGACGACCGCGCGAGCGCGCCCTCACCGGCGGGACCGACGTCACGGTCCTGGTCTTCCGGATCACGTTGCGCGTCGACACCCAGGAGGACAAGCGCATCGCGCTGACCGACTGCACGTTCGACGGCGTCACTGCGCAGTGGAGCGAATGCCGGCTCATCGGACGCGCCTGGGGCAGCAGGAGCGTGCGCATCGAGCTCATCCCCGGCGACGTCGGGGATGCGTCGTGGCCGCATCCGGTCGCGATGCTTCCGGGAGATCTGCGGGAAGGCGACCTGGTCGTCGTCCCCTGCCTCGGAGCGGCATCCCTCCACGACGTGCGGCCTCAGCGGCCGGGAGTCGCGGATGCCGGGAGCCCAGCCCTCGGCATCTGCGATCAGACGGCGAGGATCCGGCCGTTGATGACGCCCTCGACGGCGCGCACATAGGCGGTACCCACCTCGTCGTCCGTCACGGGGCGGTGCCCGGGGAAGGCCGAGTGGTAGCCGGGCGAGTTCGCGAGCACGTCGGGCGAGACGGCGTTGATGCGGATGCCGCGCGGCGCCTCGGCGGCCGCCGTGAGCACGAACGACTCGAGGGCCCCGTTCGCCATCGCGGCGGCTGCACCGGTGGCGAGGGGCTCGCGAGCCAGCACGCCGCTCGTCAGCGTGATCGACCCGCCGTCGCGCACGTGCGGAAGGGCCTGGGACAGCACCTCGATCTGTGCGAGGGTCTTCTTCGTGAACGCGGCGAGATAGTCGTCTCGAGTGAGTTCGGTGAGCGGCTTGAAGCCGACGGAACCGACAGCGACCACCACGGCGTCGAGGTCGTCGAGTCCGGCGAAGAGCTCACGGACGGATGCCGGGTCGGTGACATCGACCGAGGGTTCGGAGTTCCGCGATGCCCGGATGACCTCATGCCCACGGCTCTCGAGAGTGGTCGCGACCACGCCGCCGATGCTGCCTGTCGCGCCGATCACCAATGTGCGCATGTCCGGGTTCCCCTCCGTCGAGCTCCCCGCGCGACGACCGCGCGCGGAGTCTCCAACGTACCTCCCGGGGATGTGCGCACGGCTCAGCTCCCGTTGCGCAATCACTACATCCGTTGTAGTTTCAACTGCGACACCTGTTGTGAATGGAGAGATCATGCGAGAACTCGTGTACTACGTCGCCGTCAGCCTCGACGGTTTCATCGCCGGCCCGAACGGCGAGTTCGATGCGTTCCTGGTCGAGGGCGACCACATGGACGCGATCAACGATCGCTTCGCCGACACGATCCCGACCGACGCGGCCGCCGCGCTCGGCATCCGCCAGGAGCGCACGGAGTTCGACACCGTGCTGATGGGCTGGAACACCTATGCGATCGGCGGAACTCCGAGTCCGTACCGCCACCTCCGGCAGATCGTGTTCAGCCGCACCCGCACGGCAGAGGCCGAGAACCTCGAGGTGACGGCCGAGGATCCGCGGGCCGTCGTCCAACGGCTCAAGAACGAGGACGGCGCAGCGATCTGGCTCTGCGGCGGCGGGGAGCTCGCCGCGACGCTGGCCGACGAGATCGACCGGCTGGTCCTCAAGCGGCAGCCGCTGCTCTTCGGAGCCGGCATCCCGCTGTTCAGCGACCGCCCCTACCGACCCGAGCGGTTCGAGCCCGTGGACACGACCGCGTTCCGGACCGGTGTCGTCGTGTCGGAGCTCATCCGCCGCCGCGAAGGATGACCGCCACCTGCCGCTGAGCGCGTTCGAGTATGCCGGAATACGATTCCGCCGGCTGGGCTGAAGCCCTGTCTCCGCCTGAGGTTGATTGCTAGCATTGTGCTGTCAAGGAGGTGCAGCATGGCGACGGTGACGATCCGGAACCTGAGCGACGAGGTGGTGGCCGCACTCAAAGAGCGCGCACGACGCAACTCTCGCTCGATGGAGGCCGAGGCGCGCGACCTGCTCACGCGCATGGCGGAAGGAGAAGAGTTCGTGAGCGGGGTGGAGGCGCGCATCGCCGCACGAATCCGACCGCGCTGGTCCATGCCGACGAGCGAGTTGATGGCGCGAATCGCTCAGAGCCCGCCACCACCCGTCGACGCCGAAGCCTGGGTCGCGGACACTCGAGCAGACGACGATTCCGAAGACTTCCGCGATCCCTGGGACCAGCATGCTGCTTCTTGACACGTCGGTGCTCATCGATGTGGACAGAGTCCGCCTTCCCGACGAAGCGCTCACCTTCAGCGCAGTGACCTATTCGGAGCTGGTGTTCGGTATCGAGGCAGCGTCGACCGAGGCGCTTCGCCGTGAGCGCACGGCACGATTGGCATGGCTTCGAGACACCTTGGAAACGGAGTGGCTGCCTTTCGACACTTTTGCCGCCGAGAGCTATGCGCGGCTCGCGGCACGCGTCGCGCTCCAGAGGCCACGCCACGCGCGGAGCAAGGACATCATGCTCGCCGGGCACGCCGCCGCGCTCGGCGCCCGCATCGCCACTCTGAACCCCAAGGACTTCGAGCTCGTCAGCGACCTCGTCGAGATCGTCGTGCCGGAGCTGCGCTGAGCGCCGCTCGCGTCAGGGCCGCGCCGCCCACCACTCGCGCAGCCGCTGCTCCGCGACCTCGGGCCCGAGCACGCCCTCGTCGAGACGAAGGTCGAGCAGGAAGCGGTACGCCTCGCCGACCTCGCGGCCGGGCTTGATGCCCAGGACCTTCTGGATGCGGTTGCCGTCGAGTTCGGGGCGGATGGAGTCGAGCTCCTCCTGCTCGCGGAGCGCCGCGATCCGCGACTCGATGTCGTCGTAGGCGCTGGCGAGGCGTCCGGCCTTGCGCTTGTTGCGGGTGGTGACGTCGGCGCGGGTGAGGATGTGCAGCCGCTCGAGCCGCTCGCCCGCGTCGCGCACGTAGCGGCGCACCGCGGCATCCGTCCACGCTCCCTCGGCGTAGCCGAAGAACCGCAGGTGGAGCTCGATGAGGGTGGCGACGGCATCCGTCGTCTCGGTGTCGAAGCGCAGTGCCTGCAGGCGCTTGCGCGCCATGCGCGAGCCGACGATGTCGTGGTGGTGGAACGTCACCACGCCGCCGTCTTCGAGCTTGCGGGTGCGCGGCTTGCCGATGTCGTGCAGCAGGGCGGCGATGCGCAGGGGCACGTCGGGGGCGGCGCCGGGATGCCGGGAGTGCTCGAGTTCGATGGCCTGCGCGAGCACGGTGAGCGAATGCTCGTAGACGTCCTTGTGGTGATGGTGCTCGTCGACTTCGAGACGGAGAGCACTGACCTCGGGAAGGAACTCGTCGATCAGGTCGGTCTCGACCAGCACGCGGATGCCGCGCACCGGGTCGTCGGTCTGCATGAGGCGCACGAGCTCGGACTGGATGCGCTCCGGGCTGACGATCTCGATCGTCTTCCGCAGCTGCGCGATCGCGTCGAACGTGTCGTCGTCGACGCGGAAGCCGAGCTGGGCGCTGAAGCGCGCGGCGCGCAGCATCCGCAGCGGGTCGTCGCCGAACGAGACGTGCGGATCGGCGGGTGTGCGCAGGACGCCGGCGACGAGGTCTTCGACCCCGCCGGTCGGATCGACGAGCTTGACGGACGGGACCTGCAGGGCCATCGCGTTGACCGTGAAGTCGCGGCGCACGAGGTCGCCCTCGATCGAGTCGCCGAACTCGACGGTGGGCTTGCGGGTCACGCCGTCGTAGCTGTCGGCGCGGTAGGTCGTGATCTCGACCTGCTCGCCCTGCACGCGTGCGCCGATCGTGCCGAATGCGCGGCCGATGTCCCAGTGCGCCGTCGCGATCGGCTTGACGATCTTGAGGATCTCGTCGGGCGACGCGTTCGTCGTGAAGTCGAGGTCGTGCGTCTCGCGGCCGAGCAGCGCATCGCGCACGGGACCGCCGACGACCGCGAGGTCGAAGCCGGCATCGGCGAAGGCCGTGGCGAGGGTGCGGACGACCGGATCCTCGGCGAGCGCGCCGAGACGGAGGAGGCCGTCGGCCATGTTGAGCATGGGTTCCAGCGTACCGGGGCAGGTCAGAAGAGCGGGTTCTCGCCCTTGGCCTGCGCGATGGCCCGGGTGCGGGCCTGCATCAACCGCACCAGGAACATGCTGAGCAGGAACCCGCCGATCACCGCCACCGCCACGATGTACCAGATGCCGATCTCGGGGTCGATCAGCCCGAACCCGTAGATGACAGCGACGAGGACGGCGAGCACCGCGCCCTCGACGACCGCGAAGGTCAGGAAGAGACGGGTCTGGCGGCGCCCGTAGTCCGCGACGACCTCGCGGACGCGGGCATCGATCGAGGAGTCACCGGCGTAGGTCATGAGCCCAGGGTAGCGAGCACGCCGACCGGCCGGGGGCGGCGCGGGAGCTCGCGCGGATTTATGGATCCCCCGAAACGAACCGCTGGTTTCCCGCGTTCCGGCACACCGGCGCCTCTCCCTAGAGTCCTAGACGCGCGGGGTGCCCGCGGCCGTTCCCCACACGAACCGAGGTCAGCATGACTGCGTCTTCCCCACGCCCGCGAACGTCCCGATCGATCACCGCCGATGTCACCTGGTTCTTCGCGATCGCCATCCTGCTGTGCTTCGCGCTGTCCGTGCCGATGGTGTTCCGGCTGGTCCCCGAAGACGTCAACAACCTGATCACTCCGCTCCTGCAGCTGACCCCGTTGCTCGCCGCGATCATCATGTGGATCGCCCGGCGGCCGGGGACCTTCCGACAGACCTTCGCCACGGGCTGGCGCGGCACACCCCGGTGGATCGGGATCGGGATCGGCATCATCGCCGCGATCGCCGCGACCCAGACCGCGATCGCCCTGTCGACGGGGATCTGGCAGCTCAATCCGCTCGAACAGATCGCCGCCGCGACCATCTGGGTCATCCCCGTGCTGCTCATGCAGTCGATCTTCGCCATCGGCGAGGAGTTCGGCTGGCGCGGGTGGCTGGTGACGCGCGCGGCATCGTGGGGCTTCTGGCCCCTGGCGCTCGTCAGCGGCCTGGTCTGGATCGTCTGGCACCTGCCCGTGCTCGCCGTCATCGGCGACCGCCCCGTCTGGGACATCGTCATCTACTTCGCGGGCATGCTGCCCTGGGCGCCGCTGCTGCTCGCCCTCCGCTGGCGCTCGGGGAGCGTCTGGCCGGCGGTTCTGACACACGGCGCCATCAACAGCATCCGGGTGTACCTGCTGCAGTCCGTCCCGAACGCGACGGATCACCTGCTCATCGAGGTGATCGGCTGGGTGCTCACGCTCGCGGCCGCCGCGTGGCTGATGCGTCCGAGCAAGGCGCAGTTCGTCCAGGCGGGATAGAGCATAGCGGATGCCGCGGCATCCGCTATGCGCAGAGCTCGATCGGGAGATAGTCCGTGCCCACCCCGATGATGCCCACACGGCCGTCGGGGCCCGTGCCTGCGACGAACGAGACGCCGTTCTCCTGCCAGACGTAGTCGAAGTGGTCCAGCGCCCATGCCGACTGCTGCTTCTGGTAGCCGAGCTCCACGAGCACCGACTCGGGTGTGCCGATGGTGACGCCCTGCTCGGTCAGCGGGGCGACGGTGGATTCCTCGTCCGGGAGAGGGTATTGGGTGTTGGCGATGTAGATGGTGTCGGTCGCGTCCGCTCCCGCGAGATGGGCGGACCAGGGCTCCTCGGCGTACGGGATGCAGCCTCGGTTGCCGGCGGGGATGAGCGGTTCGAGCTCGTCGTAGCGCGTTCCGAGGGTCAACGGGCCGACACCGTCCGAGGAGATGAGCCAGCGATCTGTGCCGGTGATGGTGACCTTGTAGGGGTTCCCGACGTTGCTGAGCATGTCGCCGACGGCTTGCCCGGCGCCGCCGATGAGATTGGCGCCCTTGCCGATCCAGGCGATGCCCGTCGCGACGGTGATGAGGAGCGCGTCGGACGCGAAGACCTGCTTCATGACGTCGCCGACGCAGTCGAACGCCGCACCGATCCCGGTTTCGAGATAACCCATGACGGCGTCCGTGCTCTGCGGATCGGCGCCGGCCAGCTGCCCGAACCCACGGATACAGTCGCCGGCCTGGATGGCGTCCAGGATCCGGTCCTTCGCGACGCTCTTCCCGAGGAGCCCCGGGAACTGCAGCGCCGTGTCGATGGCGAAGCGGAGGATCTGCGCCACGTACGCGGAGGGGTTCGATGAGACGATGAGGCTCTGCGGACTCGCGTTCGCCACGAGGTAGCGCGCCATGTCCTTGGAGAGCAATGGATAGATGGACGCCCCGCTCTTCGACGGTCCCTCGCCGAGAACGGTGAACAGCTGGGCGACGAGCATCTCGAACGACTCATCGGCGTCCTGCTGTGCGAGACCGACGCTCGCCTCGACGAGCATGGGATATCCGCGCTCGTTCTTCACCTGCAGCTCCGGACGGCCGCCGGCCATGCCCGCACACCAGGTCGCGCGCTGGTCGTCTCCGCCCGGTCCCGTCGTCTTGTAGCCCGCCGCCTCCGCGGCCGCGCTGTCCACGCAGCCGAGCTTCGCGTCGTCGGATCCCCCGCTGAACGTCGCGTTCCAGATCTTCTTGACAGGGTCGATCAGGTCCTTCCACCACGTCACCATCCAGTTCGAGAAGTGGGTCGTCACGACCTGGGCACCCGCCTCGGTCATCACGACCGAATCCACCGGGGTGAGGTCGGCACCCGCCTCCGGGGAGGACATCACGATGGGCGCGGGCTCCCCTTCCTGCACGGTCCCGGCGAAGGTCAACGTCGCGGGCCCGGTGAGAGTCGCCCCCTCGGTGAGCTCGATGTTCCAGCCCTCGTGCCCCTCCTGGTCGACGGGCTCGACGACGAGAGTGCCGGTGCCGCTGATGGAGTCGCCGGGGATGTCGACGGTCACGCCTTCGACGGTGAGTGTCGCGGTCTCCCCCTCTCGGACATCGACGGAGCCCGGCGTCGGCGTCGGCGCGCAGCCGACGAGTGTCCCGAGCACCAGCGCCAGGCCGGCGGCGGTCGCAGTGATGGCGCGGAGAGCCTCCATGGACGTGTCCCTTTCCCCAGAGCGAGCGTTCCCGTGAAGAGTACCGCCGCCGCGGCATCCGCTCTGTTCATCTTCCCGACGCCTCGACGTCAGCCGGGAGTCATCCGTCTTCGATGGGCTGAGGGGGCCCCGTGCGGCTGAGCACGAACCCCCACCCCACAAAGGACTGACATGACCTCCCCCACCCCTGCGGTGCGGTGGCGGCGTCGCGGACTGACGTCCGTCGCGCTCCTCGCCCTGCTCGGCGGCGCCGTCGTCGCCCCCGCGGCGTTCGCCGCACCGAATGCCGCACCCGAGGTGCCGACCGGATCGCTGATCACCGGCGACACCGCCTGGCACTACCTCGACGACGGCTCCGACCCGTCCCCCGCCCCCGCGGCGCTGCGCGACTGGACGCTGCCCGCGTTCGACGACAGTGCTTGGAAGACGGCGCCCGGATCGTTCGGCGCGAAGAACGGCAAGCTCGCCGCGGTCGGTCCTGTCACACCGAAGACACTCCTGAACCACTACCTCGACGGAGCGCAGGCTCCGACGGTTCCCACCTACTTCTTCCGCGGCACGTTCGAGCTCGAGGCGGGCGTCGCTGAGCAGGTGGCGTCGCTCTCGAGCTCCGTCACCTACGACGACGCGATCGTCGTGTGGATCAACGGCACAGAGGTCGCCCGCTTCGTCGACGGCCGCATCACCGACACCACGAACGTCGAGTACGCCGGCGACTCGAACGGCGACCCGCTGACCAGCACCATCACCGCCGAGGGCGACGTCCTGCAGGACGGCACGAACACGGTCGCCGTCGCGCTCTTCCAGGACCGCGAGACCAGCTCCGACATCTACTTCGACATGTCGTCGCTCACGCTGGTCGAGGCGTCCGACCCGGGCACCCCGGTCGTCGCCCCGCCGACACGCGTCATCCTGACCCCGACCGAGCAGCCCGAGATCTCGCAGTCCTTCTCGTGGCTCGCCGGCGATGCCTCGCACACGATCGGCCAGGTCGAGATCGCACCGGCCGCCGGCGGCGACACCCGCACGGTCGACGCCTATGACGCTGGCGTGGTGAACGGCAACCCGAACCACCACTTCTCCGCCACGGTCACCGACCTCAGCCCCGCGACCGAGTACCGCTACCGCGTCGGGCTCCCGGGCAGCTGGAGCGACTGGTTCACCTTCACGACGGCCGACCCGAACGCGACGGACTTCCAGTTCGTCTACTACGGCGACGCGCAGATCGGCCTCGACACGACCTGGCCGAGCGTCGTCAAGCAGGCCGAGGCGAACGCGCCCCGATCGATCGGCTCCGTGCACGCCGGTGACCTGATCAACAAGTCCAGCAACGAGGACGAGTGGCTGAACTGGTTCAAGGGCATGGAGGACTCGGCCACGCACACCAACGTGATGGCGGCGCCGGGCAACCACGAGTACTCGGGCGACAAGCTGCTCACCGCCTGGAAGGCCGCGTTCGAGTACCCGCACAACAACCCGTCGATGGAGTCGATCGGCGAACTGGCCGACCTCGCCAAGGGCGACACCGAGGTCGCGGCGCAGTACCGCTCGCTGTTCGACCACTGGAGCGCGTTCGCTGCCGAGACCGCGTACTACACGGACTACCAGGACGTGCGCTTCATCACCCTCAACGCGACCCGCGACGCGACGTTCCTCACGCCGCCGGCTCTGCCGTCCTGCACGGGAGACGACTGCCCGATCAACCAGGGCGAGGAGCTGTGGATCCGCTTCCAGGGCGCCTGGCTCGACCTGCTCCTGCAGAACAGCCCGTCGAAGTGGAACGTCGTCACGTTCCACCAGCCGGTCTTCTCCGCATCCGAGGGTCGCGACGAGCCGAAGCTCCGTGCCGACTGGGTACCGGTCTTCCAGCGCAACGACATCGACCTCGTGCTCATGGGTCACGACCACACCTATGCGCGCGGCTACGTGAACACCGACGCGACCGAGACCCCTGGCCTCACGACCGGACCGGTCTACGTCGTCTCGAACTCGGGCGCGAAGCACTACGAGCTCGAGACCCCGGAGAAGAACGTCTGGACCAACAACGGCGCCACCCAGGTGCTGCGCGGCCAGGGCGTCACCACGTACCAGGTGATCGACGTCTCGCACGATCAGCTCGTCTACCGCTCGTACCTCGCGGAGAAGCAGCCGAACGCCACGACCGACCTTCCCGTCGGCGCCGTCTACGACACCTTCACGGTGACGAAGTCGGATGCCGGTGAGAAGTGGGTCACCGAGGCCGGGGTCACGCCCCCGACCACCGAGCCGGAGGTTCCGGCAGAGGTCGAGCTCGGGGCGGCATCCGTCAAGGCCGGTGGCACGGTCACGGTCTCGGGTACCGGATTCGCAGCGGATGCCGAGCTGCGGCTCGAGCTGCGCTCCGACCCGGTCGACCTCGGTACGGTCACCGTGGGCGCGGACGGCGCGTTCTCGCGCAGCGTGACGATCCCGGCGGCCACCCCGGCCGGCGTGCACACCCTCGCGGTGATCCGCGCCGACGGCACCGAGGTCACCGCCTCGCTCACCGTCACGGCGGCGACGTCGGGCGGCGGAGCGGTGACCCCGGGCGCCGGTGGCCCCGCTGCGGGCGGCCTCGCCACGACCGGTGCCGACAGCACCCCGTACGTGGTCGCCGCGGTGGTGCTCCTCGCGCTGGGTCTCGGCCTCTTCGCGCTGCGACGCCGCCGGAAGCACGCCGAGTAGTCCACGGCATCCAGCGAAAGGCGTCGTCGGGGCTTCGGCTCCGGCGGCGCCTTCGGCCTCTGTCGGGGCGACTCGGCCCGCCGTAGGATCAGCCTCGTGACCGAAGACCCCGCGCGACCCGGACCCGACCCCTCCCGCCGAGGGTTCCTCAAGCTGGGCGGGGCCGCGTTGGCCGGAGCAGTGGTCGGCGGAGCCGGCGGCGCCGCCATCGGAGCGACGATCGCCGCGAGCCATCGCGACGGCTTCGCCTCCGATCCGGATCCGTTCGCCGCCCTGACTCCTCGGAGCGAGCCGGGATTCGATCACCTCGTCGTGGTGATGGGCGAGAACCGCTCGTTCGACAACCTGCTCGGCTACCTGTACTCGAAGGAGAACCTGCCCGAAGGCGAGACGTTCGAGGGGCTGGCCTTCGGCGACCACAGCAACACCGCCCCCGATGGGACCGTCGTCGCAGCGCACGTCCACCAGGGCGACACCGACCGGATCATGAGCCTTCCCGACCCGGATCCGGGCGAGGAGTATCCGCACGTCAACACCCAGATCTTCGGCACGATCGATCCGAAGACGAACGCCGATCTCTTCGTCGACGAGATGACGGCGCCGTTCAATGCCCCGACGAAGGGCGAGAAGGCGACGATGTCGGGGTTCCTCGAGGACTACATCATCAACTTCCGGCGCCTCCGTCGTGGGGTCGACCCGAAACCGGAAGAGGCCGCGCACATCATGGGCTCGTTCTCCCCGGAGATGCTGCCCGTGCTGTCGACGCTCGCCGCCGAGTTCGCCGTGTTCGACCACTGGTACGCGGGTGTGCCGTCGCAGACGTTCTGCAACCGGTCGTTCTTCCACGCATCGACCTCGCACGGCTTCGTCACGAACCAGGGCGAGGGCGGGTACCGGAAGTGGCTCGACGCCGCGGCGGCGCCGACGGTCTTCAACCGGCTCGAAGACAAGAAGCTGAGCTGGAAGATCTACCTCGACAAGCTGCAGCTCGTCTCGTTCACGGGCATGCTGCATGCGGCCGTGCTCGAGAAGTACTGGCGTACCGAGCACTTCGGCACGATGGAGGACTTCTACGCCGAGGCGAAGGAAGGGAAGCTCCCCGCCTACGCCTTCATCGAGCCTCGGATGGTCTACGACCACAACGACTTCCACCCGCCGTTCGGCGCCGTGCGCGAGAGCAGCGCCGACGGCGAGGAGATCTTCGACAGCGCGGTGTCCGATGTCCGTGCGGGCGACCGTCTCATCCACGACATCTACGAGGCGGTGCGCACCAGCGCGTCCCCGCAGGGCTCGAACGCCGTGAACACGCTGCTGCTCATCACGTTCGACGAGCACGGCGGATGCTACGACCACGTGCCCCCGCCCGCTGCGACGAAGCCGACAGCCGACACGAAAGCCGGCGAGATGGGTTTCACGTTCGACCGCCTCGGATGCCGGGTACCGGCGATCGCCGTCTCGGCGTACACGAAGCGCGGCACGATCATCCACGACGAGATGCACCACGGCTCGGTGACCGCGACGCTCTCCCGCCTGCACGGGCTGAAGCCGCTGAACGACCGCGACCAGTCGGCCAACACGCTGACGAACGTCGTGAACCTCGACAAGCCGCGGCATCCGGCCGACTGGCCCGTCACCACCCCGGCGTACACGCCACCCAACCCCGAGGAGGCTCCGCCGCAGCCGAACGACGCCGATCAGACCAGGCCTCTCACGCCGCCGGCCCGCGGCCTGCTCGGTCTGCTCATCGCGCGCTACGGCAAGCCGGGCGAGCCCGAGCCCCAGACGTTCGCCGACGCCTACCGACTGCTCCACGAGCACGGCGAAGAGCTCTTCGGACCTCCGAAGGGCAGCTGAGGCCGCTCAGTCCTTGGTCGCCCGGCGACGCGAGACGACGAACAGCACGGCTCCGATGAGGAGCACGGCGGCACCGCCCGCGGCCCAGGCGAACGTCTCCGGGCCGAGCCCCGTGGCCGGAAGCGGCTTTCCGCCGCCGTTGCCTCCGCCGCCGACGGGCGGATCAGGGTCAGGCGACGGAGGTGTGACCACGATGGCGCCGAGGGTGAAGTCCTGCTCCACCACGGCCTCGCCGGCGGCAGTGATCACGACGGTCCTGGTCGCCGAGCCGACGACCGTGGTTCCGGCGGGGGGCACGACGGTGAACGTGTAGGTGCCTGGCGGGAGATCGCCGAGGCCGAACGATCCGTCGGCATCCGTGATCAGCTGCGCGGGCACGCCCGGACCGGTGACCTGGATGACCGCTCCGGGCACGGGTGCCCCGCCGTCGGTGCGCACCGTTCCGTCGACGGCGCCGAGGCGGGCGAGCTCGAAGTCCACGTTCTCGACGTCGGCTCCCGCGATCTGCTCGTTCCGCGTGACCGGGGTCACGGCCACGTACCCGCCCGGCGTCGTGATGGTGATCTCGTAGTCACCCGCGGGAAGGCGCGGGAAGGCGTATCCGCCGCTTCCGTCGGTCACGGTCGTGAGAACGGCGCCACCCGGACCGGTCGCGGTGACCGTCACCCCGGCGACGCCGGTGCCGTTGGACGAGACCAGGCCGCTGAGACTCGGGTTCTCCGCAACCTGGAAGTCGACGTTCTCGATCGGGTCCTCGCTGCCGGGAGGGATCGTGAAGGCCGGCGGTGACGTGACGAGGGTGTACCCGTCGGGCGTGGTGATGGCCGCCGTGTGCGTGCCGACCGGGATCGAATCGAACAGGTAGCGCCCGTCGGCATCCGTCGTGGTGGTCTGCCCGTCGATCGTCACGGTGACGCCCGCGATCGGGCCGCCACCGGCATCCGTCACCTGCCCGGAGACCGCGACGGGAACGATGTCGCGAACCGTGAAGTCCGCGACCGCGTCGGAGGTCGTGAGATCCGCGGTGAGAGTGGCGGGGCCGGTCGAGATCTTCCCTGCCGGGGGCGCGACGCGGACGATGTAGCCGTCAGTCGCGATGAAGCCCGGGAACGCGTAGGTGCCGTCGGCCGCGGTCGTCGTCGTGCCGACCACCGCACCGGTGCCGTCGATCAGCGTGAGGCCGACGCCGGTCAGGGGCCCGTCGACGATGTCGACGACTGATCCGGTGATGTCCCGCGCCTGCGAGGCGAACCAGGTCTGGTAGACGGGGAAGCCGGATCGGCGGGTGAAGAAGAAGGTGAGCGAGGTGATCGGAGCGGCCGGTTCGAACCAGGCGGCCGAGCCGCTGGTGTCGGCAGCTGCCGCGTTCCCGGTCAGGGTGAGCGTCGCGGGGTCCCAGCTCGGGATGTCATCCGCCGCGCCCGTGCATGACGGCTTTCCGACGACGCCGGGCGCGCAGTAGTTGAAGCCGCCCTGGAAGCCGAGTTCCGCGGCGTCGAGCGCCTGCCCGTCGGGACCGATGGCCTGGATGCGCACGGCATCCGCGTCGATGTCGCCGAGTGCGAACGCCCATCCCGACGACGGCGTCGGCGTCGCGAACGAATACGTCGTGGTCGAGGGGCTCGCCGCATTGTCGGCCTTCGGCCGCAGGTTCAGGTACGCCTGGTCACGGCTCGACCCGTACTTGGCTCCGATCGGGGTGCCCTCCGACAGCCAGGTGGATGCTCCGGAGATCACGGCCGGTCCGCCGCCGCGGGAGTCGCTCGTCATGGTCGCGGTGAGAGCGGGCTGCGGCGCGATCTGGACCGTGGTCGTGTAAGCCCCGGCACCGCCGGCCAGCGGCTGCCAGGTGGCCCAGGAACTGGTCGTCGCCGCGGCCGCCGGGATGGCGCCCACGAGCACGGCGACCATGACGATCGCTCCGGCAAGAATCCCCCGCTGACGCACACGCATGCGGCCAGCGTACCGATATACCGGAATGACGTGAAGGGCGGATGCCGCGGCATCCGCCCTCTGCGCGATCAGACCGGGTCGCCCTGGACGGGGCCTTCGGTGTTCGGCTTCCACCCGAGCGCCGGAGCGACATGGGTCGCGAACGACTCGAGCACGTGCAGGTTGTACGCCGGTCCGAGCTGGTTCGGAATGGTCAGCAGCAGGGTGTCGGCGCTCATCACGGCCTCGTCGCGCTTCAGCTGCTCGATGAGCACATCGGGCTCCGCGGCGTAGGTCTTGCCGAACGTGGAGCGGAACCCGTCGATGATGCCGATCTGGTCGCCGTTCTCCTCGCTGCGCAGACCGAAGTACGCCCGGTCCATGTCGGAGATCAGCGGGAAGACGCTGCGGCTGACCGAGACGCGGGGCCGACCCGTGTGGTCCGCCTCCTTGTAGGCGGCGCGGAAGAGCTCGATCTGCTCGCGCTGCAGCTCGTGGAACGGCTGACCGGTGGCCTCGGTGACCAGCGTGGAGCTCATCATGTTCAGGCCCTTGCGGCCGGTCTCTTCGGCCGTGCCCCGGGAACCGGAGCCCCACCAGATGTGATCGCGGAGCGTCGGGGACTGCGGCTCGATCGCGAGGTAGCGTCCCTCTCCGACCATGCGGGGGTCACCGGCGGCGATCCGCTCCCCCTCGATCGCACGGAGGAAGATGTCGAACTTCTCGCGCGCCAGCACGCTGCCGCGCTCCGGGTCCTCCTGATCGACGTAGCCGAAGGCCTCGTAGCCGCGCAGCGCGGTCTCGGGTGAACCACGGCTCACGCCGAGAGCGATCCGGCCGTCGGCGATCAGGTCGAGCGCGGCCGCCTCCTCGGCGAACTGCAGCGGGTTCTCGTAGCGCATGTCGATCACGCCGGTGCCGACCTCGATGCGCTTCGTGCGTGCCGCCATGGCCGACAGCAGCGGCATCGGCGACGCCGCCTGCCGCGCCCAGTGGTGCACGCGCACCGAGGCGCCGTTGACGCCGATCTCGTCCGCACCCTCGGCGATCTCGATCGTCTGCTTCAGCATGTCGCCCGCCGTGCGGGTCGCCGAGCCGGGCACATCTGCGTAGTGCCCGAAGGAGAGGAATCCGAATGCCTTCATGATCTATTCCAACGCATGGATGCTGCGCCTATTCCCCCGGCACCAGCAGACCGTCGAACACGAGGGCGCGGATGCGGGGCTCGAGCTCGGACCAGAGGTCGCCCAGCGGCACCTCGAACAGGTCAGCCAGCGCCGCGACGATCTGCCCGACGGTCAGCTCCCCGTCACACGCGCCGACGAACGCGGCGAGCGCAGGATCGACGTTCACGGTGCGGGCGAATCCGCTGCCCTGTCGCAGCTCGATGACGCTCGGATCGTCGTTGCCGGGCAGCAGGTGCCGCGCCTCCGTCACATCGGATGCCGTGACGAGCGTCGCCGGCACGCCCTCGGTCAGCACGTCGTGGGCGGCCAGCCCGATGGCGAGCGCCGTGCCGACGTTCGACACCGGCTGCGACAGCTTCTCCATGCGCCGGATCGGTGCGGCATCCGCCTGCTCAATGCCCGAGCCCGCCGACGGGCGCCGGATCAGCACGTAGCCGAAGCCGACGGAGATGACCTCGCGCGCGGCGAAGTCATCGAGCCAGGCCGTGAGCAGCGGCGTGAACTCGGGGTCGCGCGGCGTCGTGCCTCCGTCGCGGATCCACAGCTCGGCGTAGCCGAGAGGAGACAGCTGCTCGCGCTCGATCACCCAGAGGTCGAGGTCGGCCGGCACCCAGGCGTCGAGACGCGCGAGTCCTGCGACACCCGCGCGCGACTCCCAGTTGCCGAGCAGCTGGGCGATGCCGCCGACGGTGAGGAACGCCGGGGCAGTCCGCACGAACTGCTCGACCAGCGCATCGCCGACGAGACCGCCGTCGCGGTACTCGTAGGCGGGGACTCCATCGACGCGCGGGGTGATGACGAACGGCGGGTTCGAGACGATCAGGTCGAACGCCTCCCCCTCGACCGGATCGAACATGCTCCCGAGGCGGAACTCGATGTTGGTCACGCCGTTGAGCCGGGCGTTGAGCTCGGCGAAGGCCAGTGCCCGTGCGGAGATGTCCGTCGCGACCACGGTCCGCGCCCGGCGGGCGACCAGCAGCGCCTGGATGCCGCACCCGGTGCCGAGATCGAGGGCCCGGTCCACTTCGATCGGCACGATCGTCTCGGCGAGGGTGCGCGACGCCCCGCCGACGCCGAGCACGTGGTCGGCGGGCAGAGCGCCGTCGAGCGCGACCTCGTCGAGATCGCTGGCGATCCACCACTCCCCGACACCGTCGGCGTCGACAAACGACTGCGGGCGCAGCAGGGCGGCGGGCGTCACGGTGTCGGCGTCCGCCGTCGCGAGCCCGAGGGCGATCAGCCCCTCGACGCCCAAGCGGGGCAGGGCGTCGTCGACCGCGACCCTCGGCTGCGGCATCCCGAGCATGAGCAGGCGCCCGAGGGTGGCCAGGACACCGCTGTCACCGGCGATCGCACGGAGGATCGGTTCGCGCATGCCCCGAGCGAGGGCGTCGTCGGCCTCCTCGCCCCACAGGCGTCGCAGCGGCTCGGAGCGGAGGTCGGCGGCATCGAGATCGGCGGCGAGATCGGCGCTGCCGAGCGGCTCGGGAACGGGTGCGGGGGTGTCGGACACGGCCGTCACTCTACGCGTCTTCAGGGTTCTCCTTCCTCGGGCCTCCTAGAATCACAAGGTCAGTACTCACGAGCAGCCCCCGTCCCGGGGCGTTCGAGGAAGACCTTCATGTCCGTCAACACCCCCGAAACCGGCTTCCGTGCGCGCCTGCAGCAGCTCGCGCGCAGGACCGTCGTCTTCGCGATCGCACTGTCCGTCGGCGGATTCGTGGTTCCGAGTGCCGCATCCGCCGCGGAGACGCCGCCGGCCGATGGCGAGCAGAGCGTCGAGCTCCACGTCTCCGCAGGACTCCGCGGAACGATCGCACCCGGTTCTTCGACCTCGGCGACCCTCACCGTGCGGAACAGGACCGACGAGGAACTGAGCGCCGGTCGCGTCCAGGTCGAGATCGGAAGCACCCCGCTGGCCGACGACGAGGCCGTCACGAACTGGCTCGACCAGGAAGAGGCATCCGGCGACTTCACGCCGCTCGGGACCGACAGCACGGGATCGATCGATGCGGGCGAATCCGCGACCGCCACGGTGTTCCTTACCGAGAGCGCCGTCGGCGATCTCGTTCCCGGCATCTACCCGCTGCGAGCCGAGCTGACCGGCGCGACCACCGGCGGACCGGCGGCGGATGACACGGTCGCCAGGGACGCCTCGGCGACCAGCATCCTGGTCGTGACGGCGGCGCAGACGTCTCTGATCGGCGTGCTCGTGCCGATCACGGCCACGCCCGCCGGCGGGGCGCTCCTCACAGCGGACGAGCTCGCGGCTCTCACCGCCCCCGAGGGCTCGCTGACGGCGCAACTCGACGGCGTCGCCGGCACAACGGCCGTGCTCGCGATCGACCCGTCGATCCCGGCCGCGATCCGCGCTCTCGGCACCGCAGCACCGGAACAGGCGACGGACTGGCTCGCCCGCCTCGATGACCTCCCGAACCCACGCTTCGCCCTGCAGTTCGGCGATGCGGATGCCGCCGTCCAGGCGCAGGCGCAACTCCCCGAGCTGCTGCAGCCGACGACGCTCTCGCCCTTCCTGGATCCCGCGAACTTCCCGGTCGCGCGCGTCACCACGCCCCCGACCGCCGCCGGCGACGGGACCACCGCCCCCACGCCCGCGCCGACCGAGGCCCCGGTCCTCCCCGATGACGAGCAGCTCACGGTCGTCGAGGGCGCGTTGCCCCGCATCCTGTGGCCGCGCGCAGACGTGACGCCGCAAGATCTCGCCGCCTTCCAGACGTACCTCGGCGAGGGGACGACCACGATCGTCTCCTCCTCCACGGTGAGCGGGCAGAGCGCAGCGCACGCGACCGCCGAGGGCCAGGACCTCCTCGTCACCGACGCCGTCGCCTCCGCCGCGCTCTCGGATGCCGCGGCCGAAGCCGACCCCGCCGCCCGTCAGCGCCTGCTCGCCGAAGCGGCCGCACGCCTCTTCCTGGCGGAGAGTCGAGCCCCCGGAGCGCCGCTGCTCATCGGGCTGGACCGTGATGAGACCCGCACTCCGGACGCACTGCGCGAGGTGATCTCTGCGGCCGACTCGATCGGCTTCGACCTCGGCACGCTGCGCGACACCCCGCCGGCCGCCGCGACGATCTCCGTCGAGACGGGCACCCCGGGAGCGGCAGACGTCGCGAGCCTCCTCGCAGACGAGCAGACCCTCGTCGCCTTCTCGACGATCCTCACCGACCCGCAGGTGCTGCTCGGCCCGGAGCGCATCAGGATCCTGCGCACGCTCGCGGTGGGAACTCCGGCGGAGGATTTCGCCGCGGTCGTCGCCGCGCACCGGGCGCAGACCACCGCGACCCTCGGCGCGGTCAGCATCCCGCCGTCGAGCACCATCCAGCTGCTCTCCGCCAACGCCGACCTGCCGATCCGGGTGCGCAACGATCTGCCCTGGCCGGTGACGGTGCAGCTGACCGCCTCGCCGAGCGACCCTCGCCTCGAGGTGAAGCCGCTCATCGAGACGGTCGTGCAGGCGAACAACACCGCGACCGTCAAGGTTCCCGTGTCGGCACGAGTCGGCAGCGGCGAGGTCGACCTGCGGCTGGGCCTCATCAGCCCCACGGGTGTGCAGATCCAGGGCGTCCAGACCGTCCGCGTCGCGGTGCGCGCGGAGTGGGAAGGCATCGGCCTCGGCATCTTCGGCGGACTCGCCGTGCTGCTGATCGGCCTCGGCGTGATCCGCACCGTGCGCCGCAAGCGCCGGGAGGCAGCCGAGGAGGCCGCAGCGGATGCCGCAGCACTGGAAGCAGCAGAGCCGAAGGACGGGCGTGGAGAGTAGCCTCGGGCGCGCGAGCGCCGTCATCGGCGCCGGCACCCTGGTGTCGCGCCTCACCGGACTCCTCCGGAGCATCGTGCTGGTCGGAGTGCTGGGCGCCGTCGGTTCGGAGGCCGCGGACGCGTTCACGTTCGCCAACACCCTCCCGAACAGCGTCTTCGCCCTGATCTCCGTCGGTGTGCTGACGGCGGTGATCGTGCCGCAGATCGTGAAGGCGACGGCGGATGCCGACGGCGGCAACGCCTTCATCTCCAAGCTCTTCACTCTCGGCACCGTCGTCCTGGTCGTCACCACGTTGATCGCGACCATCGCCGCGCCCTGGCTGGTCGTGCTGGTGGCCGGCCAAGCGCCCCCCGCCGCCCAGGCGCTCGCGACCGCCCTCGCGTACTGGTGCCTCCCGCAGATCCTCTTCTACGGGCTCTACGCGCTGCTCGGGGAGGCGCTCAACGCCCGACGGATCTTCGGACCCTTCACCTGGGCTCCGGTCGTGAACAACATCGTCTCGATCGTCGGCTTCCTGCTCCTCGGAGCGCTCTTCGCTCCCGTGCCGACCAAGGCCGCGGAGTGGACGCCGACGATGATCACCACCCTCGGCGCCACGGCGACCCTGGGCATCGCGCTGCAGGCGGTCGTGCTGCTGGTGTTCTGGCGGCGCACCGGTCTCGCGCTCAAGCCCGACTTCCGCTGGCGAGGCGTGGGCCTCGGGACGGTCGGGAAACTCGCCGGCTGGACGTTCCTGATGGCCTTCGCAAGCCTCGCCGCGGGAGTGCTGCAGGGGAACATCGTGAGTGCGGCCTCGGGAACGGGCGCCTCCGCGACGGTCACCGCCAACGCCTGGCTCATCTTCATGCTCCCGTACTCGGTGATCGTGCTGTCGATCGGGACGCCGTACTTCACCCAGATCAGCGAGCATGCCGCGGCTGGTCGACACGTCGAGGTGCGAGAAGACATCTCGCGCAGCATCCGCACCCTGCTGTTCTTCATCGTCGCGGCCGTCGCGGCCGTCGCCGCCGCCGCGATCCCCGCGTCCCGGGTCTTCACGAGCTCGCCCGCCGACGCCGAAGCGGCCGCGCTGGTGCTGATCTGCTACCTCGTGAGCCTGATCCCCCTGACGATCCTCTTCATCGTCCAGCGGACGTTCTACGCCTACGACGACACCCGCACGCCGTTCTGGTTCACGATCTTCCAGTGCTGCCTCATCGTCGGCACGGCGCTGATCGCCTGGGGGCTGCTCCAGGCCGATGTGATCCCGATCACGGGTCTCGCCGCGGCCGTCGCCCTCGGCCAGTCGATCTCCAGCACCGTGCAGACGATCGTCGCCACGTGGTTGCTGCACCGCAAGATCGGCAGCCTCGGAGTGCGCTCCTGGCTCGTCACTCTCGGCCGCTTCGCCGTGGCCGCGATCCCCGCGGGGCTCGCCGGCTGGGGCGTCTTCGTCCTGTTCGGCGCGAGTGCCGGCTGGACCGTCTCGGACAAGATCCCCGGCGCCCTCGGCACCGCCGTGATCGGCCTCGTCGTGGTCGTCGTCTACCTCGGGATCCTCGCCCTGCTGCGCGCGCCGGAGCTCAAGGTCGCCGGTTCGCTCGTGCGCCGTTTCCTGCCAGGTCGCTGAGCCCGGCCGGGCGCCCCGCGCGGGGAATGCCGCGCGGTTACCATGGGTTGAACCATTCGGGACGTCTTTCGGCGCCACCGCAATTTCTCAGACGGAGAGCACATGCGTCAGGTCATCATCATCGGTTCCGGCCCCGCCGGATTCACGGCCGCCATCTACGCTGCACGCGCGAACCTCAAGCCGCTGCTCATCGCGAGCTCCGTCGAGGTCGGCGGCGAGCTGATGAACACCACCGAGGTCGAGAACTACCCTGGCTTCCCCGAGGGCATCCAGGGACCCGAGCTCATGGCCAAGTTCCAGGAGCAGGCCGAGAAGTTCGGCACCGAGGTGCTCTACGACGACGTCACAGAGCTGCAGCTCGACGGGCCGGTCAAGACGGTCACCCTCGGCAGCGGTGCGGTGCACGAGACGCAGACGCTGATCTACGCCACCGGTTCCGCCTACCGCAAGCTCGACATCGCGGGCGAGGAGCGCCTCTCCGGATACGGCGTCTCCTGGTGCGCCACGTGCGACGGGTTCTTCTTCCGCCAGAAGACCATCGCGGTCGTCGGAGGCGGCGACTCGGCGATGGAAGAGGCGACGTTCCTCACGCGCTTCGCCGACAAGGTCTACGTGATCCACCGCAAGGACACCCTGCGTGCCTCGAAGATCATGCAGGAGCGCGCCTTCGCGAACGAGAAGATCGAGTTCGTGTGGAACAGCGAGGTCACCGAGGTCCTCGGTGGCGACTCCGTCACCGGCGTGCAGCTGCGCAACACCGTCGACGGCACGCTGAGCGACCTGCCGCTCGACGGTCTGTTCATCGCGATCGGCAACGACCCGCGCACGCACCTCGTGCACGACAAGCTGAAGCTGACCGCCGAGGGCACGATCTGGGTCGACGGCCGGTCCTCGGTCACCTCGGTCCCCGGTGTCTTCGCCGCCGGCGACGTCATCGACCCGACCTACCGCCAGGCCATCACGGCTGCCGGCACGGGCACGATCGCCGCCCTCGACGCGGAGCACTTCCTCGCCGATATTGACGACGCCTCCGTCGAGTTCCCGGCCGCGGAGGCCGCCGAGATCCTCACCGCCTAGGCACGCGGGAACACTTTCACCTCGTTTGCTGTTGTAGCAGGCGAACCTCGAATCAAGGAGAACTCTGATGAGTGCAAAGGCTACGAGCCAGGCGACCTGGGAACAGGACGTTCTGCAGGCCGACGGTCCCGTGCTGGTGGACTTCTGGGCCGAGTGGTGCGGTCCCTGTCGCATGGTCGCCCCGGTGCTGGACGAGATCCAGGCCGACAACCCCGACAAGATCACCATCCTCAAGCTCAACGTCGACGAGAACCCCGAGCTCGCGATGAAGTACCAGATCACGTCGATCCCGGCGATGAAGGTGTTCGACGGCGGTGAGGTCAAGACGACCATCATCGGCGCCAAGCCCAAGTTCGCCCTCGAGAAGGACCTCGCCGCATTCATCGGCTGATCCTCTGAGACCCAGCAGGGCCGTCACCTCTTCGGAGGTGGCGGCCTTTTCTGTGCCGGGTCGTCGGTCGTCGGTCGTTGAGCGACACGCCCCCGGTCGTTGAGCGAGCGAAGCGAGACGAAACGTTAGTACGTCGGGGTCCCGGGCTCCGGGATGTTCCCCTCTCTCGCAGAGCGGGTTCCCTCCCGCTGCGCGGGCCCCTCCCGATGCTCGTTCGGGGAACATCCCTACGCCCTGCGCTGCGCGGACGGGCGCAGTGATGCGGGCGCGGGCCACAGAGGGTGTGATTGTGGGGCACAGAGGGTGTGAATACGGGGGCACGATTTCGGGGGGTTTCACGAATTTCGGATGCTTTGGGACGATACATCCGAAGTACGTGGGGTTGTCCGAATTCGTTGCAGAGCGGATGCCGGGGACGGGTCAGTTCTTGTCGGAGACGGGGACGGACGGAACGGCATCCGCCGGGTGAGTCCGCAGCCAATCGCGCAGGATGCGCTGGTTCACGGTGTCCCAATCGCTCGCGGTGAAGAAGTGCGCGATGCGAGTGCGGATGCCGTCCACCTCGAACACCATCGACGACCGGTCCCGGGGCGCAGTCGTCGAGCGCAGCGAGACGCTGCCGTACCCCAATGAGAAAGAGTCCCGCTGCCTTGCATTTCCGCAACGTGAGGGAGTCGGGGCGCTCCCGGAGTGAGCATCGGGAGGGGACCCGCGCAGCGGGGAGGGCGCCCGCTCTGCGAACGAAGGGAGCGTCACGACTCCCGACCCACGAGTCGACGCTACGAGGCGTCGGCGACCGTCGGGTCCCACCGGCGGTGACGCTGCTTCTCGTCGAGAAGCCCCCAGACCGCCGGGGTCAGTTCCGGGTACTCCAGGGCGATCTGCCGGAGCACGCGGTAGTGGCGCGCCGCATTGGGGCGCACCCCGTCGTTCGCGGTGATGTTGTCGGCCCGCAGAAGGTAGACGACGAGCTCGTCGACGCTCGGGAGCTCCTCCATGAAGTCCCACGGGTCCTCGCCGCCGAGGAGCCGTTCCTGGATGAGAACCGCGAGCTCGTCCGCCGCCTCCGCACGCAGCACTTCGAGGCTGGCGCGGCGCTGGACGGACTCGGACATGCTTCCAGCCTACGTCCGACTCGGGCGTCGCCGGCGCTCGACCTTCGTGTCTTCGCGCATGTCCTCGAGCTCTTTGCCCTTGGTCTCCGCGACCTTGAAGTACACGAAGAAGAACGACAGCAGGGCGAAGAACGCGTAAAACCCGTAGGCGAACGGGAGACCGATCGCCGAGAACGCCGGGAACGTCGTCGAGATGAAGAAGTTCGCGACCCACTGCGCTGCCGCGGCGACGGCGAGGGCGCCGGCACGGATCGAGTTGGGGAACATCTCCCCCAGCAGCACCCACACCAGCGGGCCCCAGGTGGCGCCGAAGAACACCACGAAGCCGTTCGCGCAGATCAGTGCGACCGTCGACCACGGATCGGGCAGCGTGACCGCCCCCTGGGCATCCAACGTGCCGAACGAGAACGCGAGTGCCATCAGCCCGAGCGTCAGGGTCATGCCGACCGAGCCCACCAGGAGCATGATGCGCCGACCGACGCGGTCGACGAGCAGGATCGCGATGATCGTGACCACGATGTTCGTCACCGAGGTGATGACCGTGATCAACAGGGCTTCCGACTCCCCGAACCCGACCGACTGCCACAAAGTCGTGGAGTAGTAGAAGATCACGTTGATGCCCACGAACTGCTGGAACACCGACAGCAGGATGCCGACCCACACGATCGGCTTCAGCCCGAGGCGGTTGCCGCGCAGATCCCTCAACGACTCGGAGCGCTCGGTGTTGAGGGTGCCGGTGATCTCGGCGATCTTCGCCTTGACGTCAACGGCTCCCGTGACCGTCGTCAGCACCTCGGACGCCTTCTCGATCTCGCCCTTCGCGACGAGGTAGCGCGGAGACTCGGGAAGCCTCATCGACATGACGCCGTAGACGATCGAGGGGACGGCGCCGGCGATGAACATCCAGCGCCAGGCATCCAGTCCCCAGAGCGGCTCTGCCGCTCCCCCGGCGACGTTGGCGAGCATGGCGTCGGAGAGCAGCGCGATGAAGATACCGGTGACGATGGCCAACTGCTGGAGCGATCCCAGGCGTCCGCGGATGTGCGCCGGGGAGACCTCGGCGATGTAGGCCGGAGCGATGACGGATGCCGCGCCGACGCCGAGGCCGCCGATGACGCGCCAGAAGATGAGATCGATGACTCCGAACGCGAAGCCGGAGCCGAGGGATGAGAGCAGGAAGAGGACCGCAGCCACGACCATCACCGGGATGCGCCCGAAACGGTTGGCGAGCGGGCCGGCGAACCAGGCTCCGACAGCACAGCCGATCAGCGCCGACGACACGGCGAATCCCTTGAGCCCGACGTTGAGGTCGAAGCCCGACTGACTGCCGGCCAGAGCGTCGACCGCACCGTTGATCACGGCGGTGTCGAAACCGAACAGGAAGCCGCCGAGAGCGGCGGCGATGCTGACCGCGATGACGCGGCCTCGAACGGCTGATCCGGGTTGTGTGCGCGACATTGTGCCCCTCCTCGACATCATCTGACGCGAGTCTAGGCCTGCATCTGCCGCTGGGGGTGGGTCAGCTGCGGCCGTATCCCTTTTCGCCGAGCTCCTCGAGAATCCGGTTCAGATCCTGGATCGACGCGAAATCGATCGTGACCTGGCCTTTACGGGCACCCAGTGCGATCTTCACGCGCGTGTTCAGGCGGTCCCCGAGCTTGCCGGCGACCTCGTCGAGGTAGGCGCGTCGCGCCCCGGGAGTCGGCTTCGGGGTCTTCCCCGCGTCGGCCGGCTGCGACTTCGCGACCTCTTCCGTGGCACGCACGGAGAGATCCTCGTTCACGACCTTGTCAGCCAGCCGCTGCATCGCCTCGGGGGTCTCCAGGCTGAGGATCGCGCGGGCGTGACCGGCGGTGAGCACGCCGGCCGCGACCCGCTGCTGCACCGGGACCGGGAGCTTGAGGAGGCGGATCGTGTTGCTGATCTGCGGCCGCGACCGCCCGATGCGCGTCGCGAGCTCCTCCTGCGTGATGCCGAAGTCCTCGAGGAGCTGCTGGTAGGCGGATGCCTCTTCCAGAGGGTTGAGCTCGGAGCGGTGCAGGTTCTCGAGGAGCGCGTCGCGGAGAAGGTCCTCGTCCGCGGTCTCGCGGACGATCACGGGGATCGTGTCGAGCCCCGCCTCACGAGCAGCGCGGGTTCGCCGCTCCCCCATGATGAGCTCGTACTCGCCGTCGGAGTTCTTCCGCACGACGACGGGCTGCAGCACACCGAACTCGCGAACGCTGTGCACCAGCTCCGCGAGGTCCTCGGGGTTGAAGTGCGTGCGCGGCTGCCGAGGGTTCGGCACGATCTTGTTCGGATCGACCTGCACGAGATGGATGCCGGGAACGGCTGCGAGCTCCTCCTGCTCACGCGCGACCGTGCTGACCTGGTCATCGCTCGGACGGAGGTTCGCGCCCGGGAAGAACACGTCGACAGGACGCTCCGCCTGATCGGCCGTCGGAATCAGGGCGCCGATGCCCCGGCCCAGTCCAGTGCGCTTCGCCATCATTTCTCCTTGCTCTGCGTCGCTGTGCGCGACGCGATCTCGACAGCGGCCTCGCGATACGCGATCGCTCCGGCGGACTGCCCATCGTAGGCGATCACCGTCTGGCCGAAGCTCGGCGCCTCCGACACCCGCACCGAGCGCGGAATGACGGTCTCCAGCACCTGCGTCGGGAAGTGGGTGCGCACCTCATCCGCCACCTGCTGGGCCAGGCGGGTTCGCCCATCGAACATCGTCAGGAGGATGGTCGAGAGGTGCAGCGAGGGATTCAGGTGCTTCTGGATCATCTGGATGCTGCCGAGCAGCTGACTCAGACCCTCCAGCGCGTAGTACTCGCACTGGATCGGGATGAAAACCTCGGATGCCGCCGTGAAGGCGTTGATCGTCAGCAGCCCCAGCGACGGAGGGCAGTCGATGATGACGAAGTCCATCGGGCTGTCGACGAGGTAGTCCTCGAGGGCACGACGCAGACGATGCTCCCTCGCGACCTGGGCGACGAGCTCGATCTCCGCGCCGGCGAGGTGGATCGTGCTCGGAGCACAGAAGAGGTTGGGATCCTCCGGGCTCTGCTGCACGATGTCCGCGAGCGGGAACTCCTCGATGAGCACGTCATAGATGCTGGGAACCTCCGCGCTGTGCGGGACTCCGAGAGCCGTGGACGCATTGCCCTGCGGATCGAGGTCGATGACCAGCACCTTGGCACCCAGGCCGGCGAGCGCGGATGCGACGTTGACGGCCGTGGTCGTCTTGCCCACTCCGCCCTTCTGGTTCGACACCGTCAGAACGCGGGTCTCCCCGGTGAACTCGACCTTCGCGGCTTCAAGCGCACGGCGCCGAGCGGAGAGGTCGGCGAGTTCCCGCGCGAGCGGCGTGTCCATCCCGAACGATTCGTTCGATGATGCCTTCTCGGATTGTTTCACGTGAAACATCCACTCCTTTCGGGGCCGCGTACCACTCTAATCGCAGGAGACGACCTTGGACTTACCGGCGGTCTCCGAGGCTCGTCGGGTGACGCCCTGAGCGCTTTCCCGCGGTGCCCTCGGGGTGCAGGGGTCGGTCCCCCGACATTCGTGGCGCCGACGTCTGTCCCACGCGGGGAACCGCGGATGTCCGTGTCGGCGATCGGCGCATTCACGCCTCGATTCGAAGCGCAGCAGGCGGAAACCGACACATGTTTCACGTGAAACGGGGTGTTCGCGAAGCCTCGGCGTCGTGCTGTCAGCCGTGGCCCTCCCCCACCTGCACTGTCACGCGCTCCTCGAGCTGCGGCTCGCAACCCATGACGGAGGTTGTGCTTGACGTGACCATGAGCGTGCTCGCATGGCCTACCCGTCCCAGCGGCCCACCACCATCACGGTTCCATGAAGGCTGCACTTGAAGAGCGTCGCCTTGGTGGATATCACCGGCGAGCCCAGTCGTCTCTCGACGGTCACCTCTCGCGACCTCCACATCCTACGGTCGCTGATCATCCTCCTGTGAAGCGACTCCTGAGGCTTGGAGGGGTAGGCCACCTCCACCCGAGGAATCACGCGAGCGCACGCCGGAGCGACTCCGGGACATGTTTCACGTGAAACGGAGTGCTCGCGGCTCATCGTCGCCCGGTCCTCGCGCGGGACTCCTCAGTCGCCTCACGTCAGTGAGTCACGTAGTCGAGGTACCCCCGTGCAGATCTTGCCCATCCGCGAGCGGAAGGTCGCGGAATGCTCGCCGGTCCCCCATCAGAATTCCCCGGTTCGGAAGCCCCTCCTCTTTCACACACCCATCGAGCGCTCGGTCCCGCGATCACGCGGTTCATTCCCTCGCGCAGGACTGCAGACATCCGTACCCACTCTCCTGCGCGTCAGGAAAGGTGAGTACTGGAGATGTTTCACGTGAAACGCTAGATATGGAGCGGGTGCCAGACGTACCCTCCACAGTCACATGGTTCCCGTACGGGCGCGCATCAGAACCGCATCCATGCACGAGCGCACCCAGCGTTCAGGGAGGGACGTTTTTCCGGCACGTCGAGAGTCCCCTGTACCGCCGATCCTCGAGTCCATGGCGGGCGCGGCTTGGTACGCGAGACCCCTGACCTGCTCGCAATTCGATGTTTCACGTGAAACATCGAGCACGGGCGGCTGGTCTCCTCGTGTGCGCCTCCGTCACACAGATGCAGGCGCGGCGAAACCGCGAGGGCACCCTACTGCGGAGCAGAGGGCTCCGCGTGCGTGCCGACGTTGATGACGCTCCCACCGGCGTCCCTGTAGAAGAAGCGGGTGACTCCCCAGGGTTCGTCCGTCAGCGGATGCACGATCTCCGCACCGGCGGCGATGGCCTGGCGCAGTGCCTCCCCTACGTCATCCACGAAGACCGAGACATCCGGGTTCACCGCAGCGGACGCGTCACGAGTCATGACGCTCAGCTGTCGCCCGGCCTCATCCGCGAGGGTCACGATCCATCCATGGTCCATGACCACCGACATCCCCAGCACGCGCCGATGCGTCTCCACGGCACTTGCGACATCCGTCACGGTCAGGATCGGCACCACTCGTTCCACACGCATGCTTCTAATAGGACAACAGAACCCGTGGCGACGCCAGCCCCAGCCATCAAGACCGACCTCGCACTCAAGCACTGCATGCACGCTGGTCCGCGAGTGCGGGATCACTCCCGGCGTGAGCATCGGGAGGGGTCCCCGCTTGCGGGGAGGGTGCCCGCTCTGCGAACGAAGGGAGTGATCCCGCTCACGCCCACGAGGAACTATCGAAAGACAGCTGAGCGATGTTTCACGTGAAACATCCCCCCGAATCAGCGAACGACGGCCCGCACGACTCGCGTGGTCTCGAGGAGCACGCCCTCGCCCAGCACCTCGACGCGTACGTCGGACAGCCGGAACTTCTTGATCTGCTTCTGAGCAGCGTCGATCTCATTGCCGACGTTCATACCCTTGAGGAGCGTGAGCTCTCCCCCGTCCCGCACGAGGGGTGCCGTCAGAGGGATGAGCGTGCGGAGTGCACTAACCGCTCGCGCCGTGACGACGTCGAAGCCCTCGGCGGGGCGCACGTCCTCCGCCCGGGCACGCACGACATCGACATTGTCGAGCCCGAGAGTGGAGACCTGCTCGTTGAGCCAGGTGATCCGTCGCTCCATGGGCTCGATCAGCGTCCACTGCACGTCAGGCCGTGCGATCGCCAGTACCAGACCCGGCAGGCCGGCACCGGAACCGATGTCCGCGACGGACCCGTGGAAGAGTGGCGCAGCGACCACGCTGTTGAGAATGTGCCGGGTCCACAGGCGTGGAAGCTCGAGCGGACCGATGAGGCCGCGCTCCTCCCCCTCCCGGGCCAGCGCCTCGGTGAAGGATCGAGCCGCATCGATACGATCACCGAAGAGCTCAGCGGCGATCTCGGGTTCGGCTTCGAGCTCACCACTATCCGTGTTCGTCGTCACGCGACCAGGTTCCTCGCCACTCGATGTTTCACGTGAAACATCAACGGCGACGAAGCACCGTGTGCCGGTCGGCGCCCTCGCCGTAAGACTCGGAGACGAGGCCACGGTCCGCAGCGATGTCGTGCACCAGCTTGCGCTCGTAGCTCGACATCGAAGGCAGCGACGCCTGCGAGGATCCCTCGTCGAGCTTCGCGGCCGCCGCGTCCACCAGCGTCTCGAGCTGACGGCGACGCGTGTCGCGTGATCCGCCGATGTCGAGGATCAGACGCGAGAACGAGCCCGTGCGGTTCTGCACCGCGAGACGCGTGAGCTCCTGAAGTGCCTGCACAGTGTCCGGCGCCGAGAGCAGCGCGAGTCCTTCGCCCTCCGCTTCGACCGAGACATACGCACGGCCCTGGCGGACATCCAGGTTCAGATCGCCATCGATGTCGGCGATGTCGAGCAGCTCCTCGAGGTAGTCCGCGGCGACGTCGCCCTCGTTCTCCAACTGTGCCACCGTCGGTTCGGTGGTCTCGGTCACGACCTCGCTCATGAACCGCTCCCCTTCTTCTTCGCACGCTTCTTGCCGACCGGCTGCTGACGCTTGGGTGCCTCGGCCTTGGCCTTCTCCACCTCGTCGAGCAGACGCTTCTGCTCCGCCTCGTAGGCAGCCATCGGGACGACCTTGCCGGACGAGTCGATCGCCTTGCCCTTCTTCGCCAGACGCTCTTCACGAGCCTTCGCCGCTTCGGACCCAGGAGTCGGCATCTCGCGGATCACGAGGAACTGCTGGCCCATGGTCCAGATGTTCGAGATGAACCAGTAGACGACCACACCGAGCGGGAAGAAGATACCCGAGAAGATGAAGCCGAGCGGCAGCACGTAGAGCATGATCTTCTGCATCTGGTACGCCTGGCCGGTCTTGGCCTCGGGCGACAGGTTCTTCGAGATGATCTGCAGCTGGGTGAAGAACTGCGAACCGATCATCAGGACGACGAGCGTGACCAGAATGATGATCGCCGTGGTGTTGCCCGCGTCGACGGCATCGCCGAGCGTTCCGTGCAGCGAGGCGACGTCGAACAGCTTGGCGTCGTAGAACTCCTTGGTGAGCTGTGGGGTGAGCAACCCCACACCACCGAGCTCGTTCTCGGCATGCTTCTTGACGTCGCTCAGCACGCTGAAGAGCGAGAAGAAGATCGGCATCTGCACCAGCAGCGGAAGACAGCTCGACATCGGCGTCGTGCCGTGCTTCTTATACAGGCCCATGGTCTCGCGGCTCATCGCCTCGCGAGAGAGCTGATCCTTCTTACCGCGGTACTTCTCCTGGACTTTCCGCAGTTCAGGAGCAATTTCCATCATCTTTCGCTGGCTCTTGATCTGCTTCACGAAGAGCGGGATCAGAGCAGCGCGGACGACGATGACGAGCCCGACGATCGAGAGCACCCAGGTCAGACCGGATGCCGCGGGCAGACCGACCGCGGTGAGAAGCCAGTGCCAGGCGACGAGGATCATCTCGACGACCCACTTGAGCGGCCACAGGATCGTGCCGATCAGGTCGAAGCCACCCGCCGCGGGCGCATCGCTGGGGGTGGTGCTGGCGAGCAGAAGGTCAAGACCCACCGTTCAGTCCTTTCGGGCAGGGACGACGAAACCGTGAGCAGTCAGGTCGTAGCGGAAGTGTTCATGCGGACGGACGTCATCGACGCCGCCGCGAGTCCAGGGATTGCAGCGGAGGATGCGCCACGCAGAGGACAACGTCCCCCGCACGGCGCCGTGCTGCTGCACCGCACCTACAGCGTAAGCGGAGCAGGAGGGGTAGTAGGCACAGACATCTCCATACAGAGGGGAGATCGTCTTGCGGTACGCGGTGAGGAACCCGAGCACCAGATTGCGAGGAATCAGCGGGATGCTGCGCAGCAGGTCCTGTGACTGCATCCGAGCCGAGCCGATCGACGATGCCGGCAGCGCCGTCATGACGCACCCGCCGTCGATGCCGGCGCGAGCCGACCGAGACAGCGGTTCACATCCGCGCTGAGTTCGGCGAACGACGCCGTCGCGGATGCAGGAAGGGCACGGATGACGACATCCGTGCCCTCGGGTACGCGCGGGAGCGCATCCGCACAGACGGCTTTCAGACGCCGACGCACGGTATTGCGGACCACAGCGGTGCCCACCTGCTTGCTGATGATGAATCCGAACCGTGCAGCCCTGCTCTCACCCGTCGACATCATCGACGTGATGACGCTCGACCCGCCACAACGCGATCCGCGACGAACGACCAGTCGATAGTCGCTCCCGCGGGTCAGCCGATACGGGCGGGCGAGCACAGCAGACTACGCGGAGAGCTCGGTGCGGCCCTTCGCGCGGCGGGCAGCGAGGATGCCGCGGCCGGCGCGCGTGCGCATGCGAGCGCGGAAGCCGTGCTTCTTGGCGCGACGACGGTTGTTGGGCTGGAAAGTGCGCTTAGTCATGGAATCACTCCGGGAATACTGCCACCGGGTTCACTGCGACCGGAGACATGGGGAACTGCCAAAAAAATGGCATAAGTCAACCAAGTAAGGGTACGTCCTGCCGGCGCGCAGAGCAAATCTGCGCGCTGGGGAGGCCGGCACCCTGCACGAACCGCACAGCCATTATCCACAACCGAGGCGCGCCCGGAGTGCAGGACACGCGCGCGGAATTCCCGGGGCAGGTTGCCGTTCCCAGCCGCGATGACTACCGTGGCAACCGAAGTTATCCACAGGGGCACGGCACGTCGGAGCCCTCATCGATCCCCCGTCCGGAGCGTCATGTCCTCACCAGCCCAGCCCGACGTTCCGATCTGGACCACGGTGCAGGAGCTCCTCGTCGACGACGACCGGGTCACCCCGCAGCTTCAGGGCTTCCTGAGCCTGGCGGTTCCGGCAGGTGTGATGGCTGCGACGCTCTATCTCGAGGTCCCGAACGATCTCACCGCCGCACAGATCAACAAGCGTCTGCGGCTGCCGATCATGGAGGCCCTCTCCCACATCGGTGAAGAGGTCACCTCTTATCGCGTCGTCGTGAACCACGAGCTCGCCGAGCAGCCCACCGCGCCGATCGCCGTCGCGGACTTCGGTCGCCACGAGCCCGTGCGCGTCGAGTCCCCGATGGAGCAGCCCACGCAGCTGCGGCACGAATCGCGACTGAACCCGAAGTACACCTTCGACAACTTCGTCATCGGCCAGTCCAACCGCTTCGCCCATGCGGCAGCGGTCGCTGTCGCGGAGGCACCGGCGAAGGCGTACAACCCGCTCTTCATCTACGGCGACTCCGGTCTCGGCAAGACGCACCTTCTGCACGCGATCGGCGACTACGCCCAATCGCTCTACGCCGGCGTCAAGGTGCGCTACGTCTCGAGCGAGGAGTTCACCAACGACTTCATCAACTCGATCGCGAACAACCGCGGCGCGGCATTCCAGGCGCGCTACCGCGACGTCGACATCCTCCTCATCGACGACATCCAGTTCCTGCAGGGTCGTGCCGAGACGCAGGAGGCGTTCTTCCACACCTTCAACACCCTCCACGACCACAACAAGCAGGTGGTCATCACCAGCGATGTCGCACCGAAGCACCTGACCGGCTTCGAGGACAGGATGCGCAGCCGCTTCGAGTGGGGTCTGATCACCGACGTCCAGGCTCCCGACCTCGAGACCCGCATCGCGATCCTCCGGAAGAAGGCGCAGAGCGAGGCGCTCCACATCCCCGACGAGGTCCTCGAATACATCGCGACCGTCGTCTCCTCGAACATCCGCGAGCTCGAGGGCGCTCTCATCCGCGTCTCCGCATTCGCGAGCCTCAACCGGTCGTCGCTCGACATCTCCCTCGCGCAGACCGTGCTGCGCGACATCATCGACACGGCCGAGGACAACATCATCTCGCCGACAGACATCATCACGGCGACCGCTCAGTACTTCAAGCTGACGGTCGACGATCTCTACGGCTCGAGCCGTTCGCAGCAGATCGCCACCGCCCGCCAGATCGCGATGTACCTCTGCCGCGAGCGGACCAGCCTCTCCCTGCCGAAGATCGGACAGCTCTTCGGCAATCGGGATCACACGACGGTGATGTACGCGTACAAGAAGATCAGCGAGCTCATGAAGGAGCGTCGTTCGATCTACAACCAGGTCACCGAGATCACGACCCAGCTCGGCCGACGCTGACCGCACGCAGGCCCGTAGAGGGGGATACGACACCGATTCCGGTGCCGTATCCCCCTTTTCGTCGTCTCGACACGCCTGTGCAGCATCCGATAAATGCCTCTATGCACATGTGGATAACTTGTGGATGATCGAGCGAACCATCGGGACGAATGTGGGCTCAGGCGTCAAACCTGTGGATAACTACGTGAACGTCGGAGAGGGGTCGGATGCTCCGAACCCGCGGATTCCTCAGGGTTTCCACAAGTCACAGCCGTGTAGTTCCTTACTCGCGTCTGCTTTCCACCGAGTTATCCACAGAATCCACAGCGGTTAACACCGTTAAGGAGTTAACACTTAGAAGCGGCGATCCGATCACCAGACGATGGGGAGAACGCTGAGCGGATCACAAAACCTCCGAGCGTAGGGATACGCGGGACTGTGGGGCTAGCATGGGAAGCCCTGCACCGGCAGGACTGACGACGACATGTCACAGAACGACGACAAGGGAGCACCCGTGAGGTTTCAGGTCAACCGCGATGTCTTCAGCGAGGCAGTGTCGTTCGTCGTCAAGCTCCTCCCCCAGCGGAACCCGCAGCCGATCCTCGCCGGAGTGCTGATCGAAGCAGACGGTTCGGGCCTCACGCTCTCCGCGTTCGACTACGAGGCATCCGCTCGCACGACCATCGAGGCCACCGTCGAGACACCGGGCACGATCCTGGTCCACGGCCGTCTGCTCTCCGACATCGCCAGCCGCCTCCCGAACGCTCCGATCGAGATCGCCGTCGAGGACGACGGCGGGATCACCGTCACGTGCGGCTCCGCCCGATTCACCCTCGCCGCCATGCCCGTCGAGGAATATCCGTCGATCCCCGAGGTCTCCGGGTCCTCCGGCGTGGTTCCCGCCGACGACTTCGGCACCGCGATCGCGCAGGTCGGCTTCGCTGCGTCGCGCGACGACGTCACCCCGGTGCTGACGGGTGTGCAGCTCGCCGTCTCCGGTCACAACCTCAGCCTCGTCGCGACCGACCGCTACCGGGTCTCGATCCGCGACGTGCCGTGGGACGGCGAAGAGGTCGAGGCCACTGCCCTCGTCCCGGCGCGCACCCTGGTGGAGGTCGGAAAGACCTTCGGCCACGCCGGCACGATCCAGATCGCCTTCTCCGGTGCCGGTGAGCGCGAGATCATCGCCTTCACGGCGGGCAACAAGACCGTGACGTCGCTGCTGATCAAGGGCAACTTCCCGCCGGTCCGCCGTCTCTTCCCCGAGCAGACCGACCACTACGCCGTCGTCAACACCGCCGACCTCGTCGAGGCCGTCCGCCGTGTGTCGCTGGTGCTCGACCGCGCTGCCCCGCTGCGGTTCACGTTCTCGAGCGACAGCGTCACGATGGATGCGTCGGGCAGCGAGCACGCTCGGGCATCCGAGTCGGTCGACGCGATCCTCTCGGGCGGCGACGAGGTCACCCTCGGCCTGAACCCGCAGTACCTGATCGAGGCACTCGGTGCGGTGAAGAGCGAGTTCGTCCGCGTGACCTTCACGTCGAGCGACAACGCCAACAAGCTCAGCCCGGTTCTCATCACGAGCCAGACGTCGGTGGATCAGGCCGGTCTCGACTCGTTCAAGTACCTGCTGCAGCCCAACCTCCTCCTTCGCTGACCTACTCCGCCAACCGTTCCGGCCCCTTCGACAAGCTCAGGGACCCAGCGAGGCTCGGGACCCAGGTCGCGCGAGGATGCAGTTCCGCTCCACGTTTCGTCTCGCTCCGCTCGCTCGATCAACGACCGGGCTACGCGGAATTCGCACGCAGTCGGAGAGCGAAGCGAGCCGCTGCCACCCCCGTACCCACCCGTTCGTCGATGCGTACAACGCAAGGGAGTCGGGTCGTTCCCGGGAGTGAGCATCGGGAGGGGCCCGCGAAGCGGGAGGGAACCCGCTCTGCGAACGAAGGGAACGACCCGACTCCCGACCCACAAGACCCAAGAACAAGAGACTGTCCGACCCCGAAGATAGGCTGATCCCGTGATTGTGGAGCACCTGAGTCTGGTCGATTTCCGCAATTACGCGACCGCTGAACTCGCCCTTCACAGCGGCCCGAACGTTCTCGTGGGCCGGAACGGCCAGGGGAAGACGAATCTGGCGGAGGCCGTGGTCTTCCTCGCGACGCTGGGTTCGCATCGGGTGTCGTCGGATGCGCCGATGGTGCGTGACGGTCAGGAGTACGCGATCATCCGGGCTCGTCTGTCCCATGGTGAGCGCAAGGTCCTCGTCGAGGTGCAGCTGAATCGGCAGGGGTCGAACAAGGCGCGCATCAACGGCTCTCCCTCGAAGGCGAACGAGCTTCCGCGGTATGCGCATGTGGTCCTGTTCGCTCCCGAAGACCTGCAGATCGTGCGCGGGGATCCGTCGGCACGTCGACGTTTCGCCGATCAGCTCCTCATCCAGCGCACTCCGCGGATGGCGTCGGTCCTGGCGGACTACGACCGCGTGCTCAAGCAGCGCAACGCCCTGTTGAAGTCGGCGCGTGCGCGCGGCATCCGCGGGGAGGGTCTCAGCACTCTCGATGTGTGGGACGACAAGCTCGTCGCTCTCGGCTCAGAGATCATCACCGCCCGTCAGCGTCTCGCCGCGGATCTGCAGCAGCCGGTGGCCGATGCCTACGCGGCCATCGCCGGCGAGGATCACCGTCCGCAGCTCGAGTGGGCACTGTCGGTGCGCGGCGGCGACCCCGAAGAAGACGGCGCCGACCCGACGGACGCCGATGACACCGCGCCGTACGACAAGGTCGGCGAGACGCGCCTGATCGCCGACATGTTCCGTGCCTCTCTCGCGGCGAAGCGTTCCAACGAGCTCGATCGAGGGCTCACCCTCACCGGGCCGCACCGCGACGACCTGGTGCTGCGGGTGCGCGATCTTCCCGTGAAGGGCTATGCCTCGCACGGTGAATCGTGGTCCGTCGCGCTCGCGCTGCGCCTCGCCTCGGCCGAGCTGCTGAGGAGCGAATCCCCGGCCGGCGACCCGGTGCTCATCCTCGACGACGTGTTCGCCGAGCTCGATGCCGACCGCCGTCAGCGCCTCGCTTCCCTGACCGCGGCGTACGAGCAGGTGGTGGTCACGGCGGCGGTGGAGGAGGATATCCCCGAGGTGCTGCACGCCCACGTGGTGCGGATCAGCGCCGGAACGATCAGCGATGAGCGATCCCTTCGACAGGCTGAGGGACCCAGCGCAGAGGAGGCGGGCGAAGATGACTGACGCCGCGTCCACGCCGGCAGCCGCCGATGTGCCGGAGACGGTCGCCACGTACCTTCGACTGCGAGGCCTGAAGCCGAGCTCCACCTCATGGAAGCGCAAGCGCCGGATCGTCGACGACGACAACGCGCCCTTCACCCCGGGTCGCGACCCGGGATCCCTCGGCGCCGTGCTCGACCGGCTGAGCCGGGACTCCGGCTGGCAGACGACCCTGGCCCGCGAGGACCTGGTGCGGCAGTGGGCCGACCTCGCCGGCGCCGACACCGCGAAGCACTCCGAACCGGTCTCCCTGGAGCGCGGTCTGCTGACCGTCAAGTGCGATTCGACGGCGTGGGCGAAGAACCTCCAGTTCATGCGCGCGACCATCCTCACCGAGATCGGTCGACGCTATCCGGATGCCGGTGTCGAGAACCTCCGCTTCATCGGGCCGGACGTTCCCTCGTGGAAATGGGGTCCCAGAGCCGTTCCAGGACGGGGCCCGCGCGATACCTACGGGTAGGGCACCATGCGAGGGGTCTGAAACGCTCAGAGGGCCACACGCGGCCTCTGAGCCGCATATCGTGACGAAATCCCGCTAGAATGGGAGTTCGTGATATCGATGTGGAGAATGCCCTCTGATGACGCCTGAATCCCCCGCAGACGAGACGGAATCGACCAACGGAGGAACCCCCGAGAACGGCTCCGTGAACGGACACTCGCCGATCTCACCCACCTCGAAGCAGCCCGGCGAATACGGCGCCGACGAGATCCAGATCCTCGAAGGACTCGAGGCCGTCCGCAAGCGCCCCGGCATGTACATCGGCTCCACGGGTCCACGTGGTCTGCACCACCTCGTCTACGAGATCGTCGACAACTCCGTCGATGAGGCGCTCGCGGGCTACTGCGACGCGATCATCGTCTCCCTCCTGGAGGACGGCGGGGTCCGTGTGGTCGACAACGGCCGCGGCATCCCGGTCGACCCGCACTCCTCCGACCCGAACAAGTCGACCGTCGAGGTCGTCCTGACGATCCTGCACGCCGGCGGAAAGTTCGGCGGCGGCGGATACGCGGTCTCCGGCGGTCTGCACGGCGTCGGCTCCTCGGTCGTGAACGCGCTCTCGACGCGGTTCGAGATCGACATCAAGCGCCAGGGGTACACCTGGCACCACAGCTTCGCCGACGGCGGTCACCCGCAGCAGGCGCTGGAGCGCGGCGCCGAGACCGACGAGACCGGAACCGACATCACGTTCTGGCCCGACCCCGCGATCTTCACCGAGGGCGTCGAGTTCGACTACGAGACCCTGCGCACGCGTTTCCAGCAGATGGCGTTCCTGAACAAGGGGCTGCGCATCGAGCTGCACGACGAGCGCGCCGGCCACACCGAGGTCATCGAAGAGGGCGGGACGAGTGTTGAGCAGCAGCGAGGCGACGTCTTCCTCTACGAGCGCGGTCTCGTCGACTACGTCGAGTACCTGAACAAGGTGCGTCACGCCGAGGTCGTGAACGACGAGATCATCGCCTTCGAGTCGGAAGACGCCGAGCGCAAGATCTCGCTCGAGGTCGCGATGCAGTGGACGACCTCGTACACCGAGAACGTCTTCACGTACGCGAACACGATCAACACCCACGAGGGCGGCACGCACGAGGAGGGTTTCCGTGCGGCACTGACCACGCTGGTCAACAAGTACGCCCGGGCGAACAACCTGCTCAAGGAGAAGGACGACAACCTCTCCGGCGATGACGTGCGCGAGGGGCTGACCGCGGTCATCTCCATCAAGCTCGGCGAACCGCAGTTCGAGGGCCAGACGAAGACCAAGCTCGGCAACACCGAGGCGAAGGCCTTCGTCCAGAAGGTCGTGGGCGATCAGCTCGGCGACTGGCTCGACCGCAACCCGACGCAGGCGAAGAACGTGATCCGCAAGGCCATCGACGCCGCGACCGCGCGTCTCGCAGCGCGCAAGGCGCGCGAAACCGCTCGTCGCAAGAGCGTGTTCGAGTCGGCGGCGATGCCGGACAAGCTCAAGGACTGCACGAGCAAGGACCCGTCGATCAGCGAGATCTTCCTCGTGGAGGGTGACTCGGCCGGCGGTTCCGCGGTGCAGGGCCGCGACCCGCACACCCAGGCGATCCTGGCGCTCCGAGGCAAGATCCTCAACGTGGAGCGGGCGCGCCTCGACAAGGCGCTCGGCAACCGCGAGGTCCAGGCGATGATCCAGGCCTTCGGCACGGGCATCGGCGAGGACTTCGACATCGAGAAGGCCCGGTATCACAAGATCGTCCTGATGGCGGATGCCGACGTCGACGGTCAGCACATCACGACGCTGCTGCTCACGCTGCTGTTCCGCTACATGCGCGGTCTCATCGAGGCGGGCTTCGTCTACCTGGCCATGCCGCCGCTGTACCGCCTGAAGTGGTCGAACTCCGCGCACGAGTACGTGTTCAGCGATGCCGAACGCGACGCTCTGCTCAAGCACGGCCTCGAGAACGGCAAGCGCATCCCGAAGGACGCCGGCATCCAGCGTTACAAGGGTCTCGGTGAGATGAACGCCAAGGAGCTGTGGGAGACCACGATGGATCACACCACGCGGACCCTCCGCCAGGTGACCATCGAGGATGCCGCGGCCGCCGATGAGATCTTCAGCGTGCTGATGGGTGAGGACGTCGAATCCCGACGCAGCTTCATCCAGCGCAACGCCAAGGACGTCCGCTTCCTCGACATCTAGCGAACCCCTGGGTCCCTGAGCTTGTCGAAGGGCACCCAGACGAAACCGAATTGGGTCCCTGAGCCTGTCGAAGGGCAGCGACCCAGAACTGAACGACCGGAATCGAACACACATGACTGACGAAGAACGCCCCGTCCCCGAACACGATCACGGCAAGATCGACCAGGTCGACCTGCAGTCCGAGATGCAGCGCAGCTATCTCGACTACGCCATGGCCGTCATCGTCGGCCGCGCCCTCCCGGATGTGCGCGACGGCCTCAAGCCCGTGCACCGCCGTGTGATCTACGGCATGTACGACGGCGGGTTCCGCCCCGACAAGTCGTTCTCGAAGTGCGCCCGCGTGGTCGGCGAGGTCATGGGGCAGTACCACCCGCACGGTGACACGGCGATCTACGACGCGCTCGTGCGTCTGGTGCAGCCCTGGGCTCTGCGGTATCCGCTCGCTCTCGGCCAGGGAAACTTCGGCTCCCCCGGCAACATGGGTGCCGCGGCTCCCCGATACACCGAGACCAAGATGGCTCCGCTCGCGCTCGAGATGGTGCGCGACATCGAAGAGGACACGGTCGACTTCCAGGACAACTACGACGGTCAGACGCAGGAGCCGACGGTCCTCCCGGCCCGGTTCCCGAACCTGCTCGTCAACGGTTCGGTCGGCATCGCGGTCGGCATGGCGACCAACATCCCCCCGCACAACCTGCGCGAGGTGGCGGATGCCGCGCTCTGGGCGCTCGACAATGCGGGGATCAGCCGCGAGGAGCTGCTCGACGGTCTGATCCAGCGCATCCCGGGCCCGGACTTCCCGACCGGCGCGCAGATCCTGGGCACCAAGGGCATCCACGAGGCGTACCGCACGGGTCGCGGATCGATCACAATGCGCGCTGTCGTCAACGTCGAGGAGATCCAGGGCCGCACGTGCCTCGTGATCACCGAGCTGCCGTACCAGGTCAACCCCGACAACGTCGCGGTGAAGATCGGCGACCTGGCCCGTGACGGCAAGATCACCGGCATCGCCGACATCCGCGACGAGTCGTCGGACCGCACCGGTCAGCGTCTTGTCGTCGTGCTCAAGCGCGACGCGGTCGCCAAGGTCGTGCTGAACAACCTGTACAAGCACACGCAGCTGCAGGAGAACTTCGGCGCCAACATGCTCGCGATCGTCGACGGCGTGCCGCGCACGCTCGCGATCGACGGCTTCGTGTCGTACTGGATCACGCACCAGATCGAGGTGATCGTCCGTCGCACGCAATACCGCCTCACCGAGGCGGAGAAGCGCATGCACATCCTGCGCGCGTATCTGAAGGCGCTCGACGCGCTCGACGAGGTCATCGCGCTCATCCGCCGATCGCAGACGACGCAGGAGGCGAACGAGGGACTGCAGAAGCTCCTCGACATCGACGAGATCCAGGCCGACGCGATCCTGCAGATGCAGCTGCGTCGTCTCGCCGCCCTCGAGCGTCAGAAGATCATCGAGCAGGCCGAGGAGCTCGAAGCGCTGATCGCGGACTACAAGGCGATCCTCGCCGACGAAGGTCGTCAGCGCACCATCATCCGTGAAGAGCTCACGGCCATCGTCGACCGCTTCGGCGACGAGCGCCGCACGCACATCCTGCACGGCTTCGACGGCGACGTCTCGATGGAAGACCTCATCGCCGAGGAGGAGATGGTCGTCACCGTCACGCGCGAGGGCTACATCAAGCGCACGCGCAGCGACAACTACCGTTCGCAGCACCGTGGCGGGAAGGGCATCAAGGGCGCACAGCTGCGTGCCGACGACATCGTCGAGCACTTCTTCGTGACGACGACGCACCACTGGCTCCTCTTCTTCACCGACAAGGGCCGCGTCTACCGCGCGAAGACCTACGAGGTGCCCGAGGCCGGACGCGACGCGAAGGGCACGCACGTCGCGAACCTTCTCGCGCTGCAGCCGGACGAGAGCATCGCGCAGGTGCTCGACATCCGCGACTACAAGGTCGCCGAGTACCTGGTGCTGGCGACCCGCGAGGGTCTGGTGAAGAAGACGCGTCTCGACGCGTACGACACCAACCGCCAGGGCGGCGTCATCGCCATACGCCTGAACGACGAGGACGAGCTGGTCAGCGCGCTGCTGGTCGACGCGTCCGACGACATCCTCCTCATCAGCCGCCGCGGCATGTCGGTGCGGTTCGAGGCGACCGACGAGGCGCTGCGTCCGATGGGTCGCGCGACCGCCGGTGTGCGGGGCATGAAGTTCAAGCTCGACGAGGACAGCCTGCTCTCGGCATCGTTCGCGGCACCGGGCAAGTTCGTGTTCGTGGTCACCGACGGCGGATACGCCAAGCGCACCGCCGTCGAGGAGTATCGCGTCCAGGGACGCGGTGGAACAGGCATCAAGGTCGCCAAGCTGAACGACGATCGGGGCACGCTCGCCGGTGGTCTGATCGTCTCCGAGGATGACGAGGTCTTGGTGGTTCTGTCCAGCGGCAAGGTGGTACGCTCTGCCGTGGCCGAGGTGCCCGCCAAGGGCCGAGACACCATGGGAGTGGTGTTCGCACGGACGACGGAAGCCGACCGCATCCTCGCCATCGCCCGAAACGGCGAGCGAGGCCTCGCAGATGACGAGGCGGAGGCGGACTCCGAGACCGCGGCCCCCGAGACGACACCGACACCTGAGGAAAGCACGGACGAATGAGCACAGTAGCCGACAAGCTGGCGAAGAAGTCCACACGCAAGACCGGCGGCAAGCAGGTCCGCCTGCGTCTGGTCTACGTCGACTTCTGGTCGGCCGTGAAGCTCTCGTTCCTCGGAGCGGTCGCTCTCGCGGTCGTCACGATGGTGTCGTTCTTCCTCATCTTCCTGGTGCTGCAGGCGACGGGCATCATGGCGACGGCCGATGAGTTCGTGCGCAGCTTCACCGACGGGGCGGTCCCGCTGTCCGAGATCGTGGGCCTCCCGCAGGTGATGGCGTTCGCCGCCGTCGTCGCGATTCTCAACCTGATCGTCTTCACCGTGCTCGGCGCCGTGATCGCCGGAATCTACAACCTCGCCGTGAAGGTGACGGGCGGACTGCTCGTAGGCTTCATGTCGAACTGACGCTTCGACGGGCTCAGGGCGCTTCGACAGGCTCAGGGATCCCGAGTCGAAAGGGGCGGATGCCACGGCATCCGCCCCTTTCGCGTTCCTAGACGATGCCGGTCGTGCCGAGCAGCGTGCCGATCAGCCAGGTCGCGACCAGGGCGAGGGCGCCGCCGACGACCAGGCGGACGGATGCCCGGACCGGCGCGGAACCGCCGATGACGGCTCCGACCGCGCCCGTCGCTGCGAGGGCGAGCAGCACGGCGGCGAACGTCACCGGAACGCGCCACTCCGGCGGGGGCAGCAGGATGGCGAGCAGCGGCAGCAGCGCGCCCAGAGTGAAGGCGACGGCTGACGACAGGGCTGCATGCCAGGGGTTCACGAGGTCGTCCTGATCGATCCCCAGCTCGACCTCGAGGTGCGCCGAGAGCGCATCGTGCGCGGTGAGCTCCTCCGCGACCTTCTGCGCCGTCTCATCGCTGAGCCCGCGATCACGGTAGAGGGCCGTGAGCTCGGCGAGCTCTTCGACGGGCATCGTGCGCAGCTCCTCGCGCTCCTTCGCGATGAGTGCGCGTTCGCTGTCGCGCTGGCTGCTCACCGAGACGTACTCGCCGAGAGCCATGGAGACCGCGCCGCCGACGAGCCCGGCGAGTCCGGCGGTGAGCAGGGCGGCATTGTCGG
The DNA here is from genome assembly GCF_039533965.1 of Microbacterium luteolum. NCBI lineage: Bacteria > Bacillati > Actinomycetota > Actinomycetes > Micrococcales > Microbacteriaceae > Microbacterium > Microbacterium luteolum. The sequence goes on along the minus strand of NZ_BAAAUN010000001.1, from coordinate 2,621,073 downwards.
TCGTCGCGCCGGCCACACCCACGACCAGCGCCGCGACCGAGACGATGCCGTCGTTCGCCCCGAGCACCCCGGCGCGGAGCCAATTCAGTCGCTGGCCGATCCCCGCCGCGTGCGGTTCATCCTGATGAACGGTCATGGCCTCAGTGAATCAGACTCCACTCCCGGCGGACAGCCCGACCGGCGGCTACGGAAAACCCGAAGACGGGAGTCCGGATGCCTCGGTGTCGGCCGGATGACCGCGCCCGTACCTTGGAACCATGACGACACACACTGCGCCTCCGCCGCAGGCCGCGGCCGTGAAGCCACCGCTGCGCATCTTCCTCACCGTCCTGCACCTCGCAGGCGTCGGGGTCCTCGGCGGCATCATCTTCACCACGCTCGGCGGGCTCCTCGGAACCGGTCTGGGTCTTCTCTTCGCGTTCGGCATCGGCATCATCCTGCTCGTCGGTCTGGTCTACGCTCTGTTCGGCGTCGGCTGGTTCGAGGTCGCCCGGGTCGGCGCGCTGTACCGCACCCCGATCGCACCGCTCCGACTGCGACAGCGCGATCGCCCCGGCTTCGGCGGCTGGCTCCGGTCGCTCGGACGCCAGGCCATCGACGGACGGATGTGGCGCGCCGTCGCGAACTTCGCGATCGCGGCCATCCTCGGCTTCGTCGTGCTCCGGCTCTTCTGGGCCCTCATCTGGTCGATCTTCATCTCGTTCGCGCCGCTCACCGACGCCGAGTCCGTCATGGGCCCATTCGGCGGCACCGGAATCGCCGTCGAGTGGGCACCGCTGGTCGGGATCCTCGGCATCGCGGCGTCCGCCTTCGGGATCTTCTGTCTCGCACTCCTGCACCGCACGCTGTCGCTCGCGATCGTGATCCGCAGCCGCGAGGCCGAGCTCACCGAGCGTGTCCGCACCACGACCGCACAGCGCGAAGGCGCGGTGCGAGCGGCGGATGTCGAGCGCACCCGCATCGAACGCGATCTGCACGACGGCGTCCAGCCTCGGCTGGTGTCGGTCGGCATGACGCTCGGTCTCGCGCAGCAGAAGATCGACAACGATCCGGATGCCGCGAAGGAGCTGATCGCCGAGGCGCACACCTCCACCAAGGCCGCCATCACCGAGCTGCGTCAGCTGGCCCGCGGCATCCACGCCTCGGTCCTGGACGACCGCGGACTGGATGCGGCCCTCTCGGCCCTCGCCGGCCGGTCGCACATCCCCGTGCACCTCGACGTGCGCATGGACGGCCGGTGCAGCCGAGAGGCCGAGGCCGCCGTGTACTTCGCGATCGCCGAGTCGCTCACCAACGCGGCCAAGCACTCTCGCGCCAGTGAGGCGCGGGTGATCGTGCGGCTCCGTGAGGGGAACACCCTCTGGGCCCGCGTCGAGGACAACGGCATGGGCGGCGCGCAGGTGCAGCCCGGCGGCGGGCTCGACGGCATCGCGAATCGCGTCCTCGCGGCCGGCGGGACCTTCCGTCTCGACAGCCCGCTCGGCGGACCGACGTCGCTGGAGGTGAACGTGCCATGCGCATCCTGATCTGCGAGGACTCCGTCCTGCTGCGCGAGGGTCTGGTCCGTCTCCTCGAAGACGCCGGCCACGAGGTGGTCTCAGCACTCCCCGACACCGTCGGCCTCGCCGACGCGGTGGAGTCGACCGACCCGGAGCTCTGCATCCTCGATGTGCGGCTGCCCCCGACATTCACCGATGAGGGCATCCGCGCGGCGCTCGGCCTGCGGTCCACGCATCCGTCGCTCGCGATCCTCGTGCTCTCGCAGTACGTCGAGGAGCGCTACGCGTCCGACCTGATCGCGGCGCAGGGCGGCCCGCTCGGCTACCTGCTCAAGGACCGGGTCGCCGACGTGGCCGAGTTCCTCGCGTCGGTGCAGCGCATCTCCGAGGGCGCGACCGTGCTCGACCCCGAGGTCGTGGCGCAGCTGCTCACGCGGAGGAACCGCGACGACCGGATGCTGCGGCTCACCGAGCGCGAGCGCACCGTGCTGGCACTGATCGCAGAGGGCAAGTCGAACCAGGCGATCGCCGGGCTCCTCTTCCTCTCGGAGGCGAGTGTGGAGAAGCACATCACCTCCATCTTCCAGAAGCTGGGCTTCGAGCAGGGCGAATCGGGAAACCGTCGCGTGCTCGCCGCCCTCGCCCACATCGAGAACACCGGCGGCCCCGTGCCTCCGGCCGGCCCGACAGGAGTGGCACGATGACGAACGAAGAGAACGACCTCACGGGCGGGCACACCCCGCTCACTCCCCCGGAGGCCTCCGCGCCCCAGGCCCCGGCGCCGATCGAGGTACCGTCGGCGACACCCGAGTCAGGTCGGTCGCCCGGAAGCACGGCGATCCTGACGGTCACTGCCGTCGTCGGCGGATTCGCCCTCCTCGGCGCAGGCGGTACGGCGGCGTTCGCCGCGACGGGCGACCTGAGCAACGCGAGTCGACCGGATTCCGTGCAGACCGTCGACGTGGAGGGGATCGACTCCGTCGACCTCGACGTCAACGCGAGCAGCACTCGGATCGAGTTCGGCGACGTCGACGAGGCCGAGCTGTCGATCACGAACGGGCGTGGGCCGGCGTGGACCTTCGAGCGAGAGGGTGATGAGCTCGTCGTGCGCAGTCCGGAGTCCCGGTGGGGATGGTGGTTCGGCACTTGGTTCGGCGACGAGGAGATCGCCGTGCTGACCCTTCCGGAGGCGCTCCGCGGTGAGCAGCTGGACGGCGACTTCACGGTGAACTCCGGCAGCCTCGACGTCAAGGGAGCATTCGGAGACCTGGGAATCGACGTGAACGCGGGCTCGATCGATGTCGAGGGCGAGGCCACGGGCATCGACGTCGACATGAGCGCCGGCCGAGCGGACGTCACGCTCGACGGTGTGCAGCAGGCCGTTCTCGGCGTCTCGGCAGGATCGCTCGATGTCGAGCTCACCGGCACCCCGCCCTCGCAGACGACCGTCGACGTGAGCGCAGGGTCGCTGGATCTGACGGTGCCCGATGTCGGCTACGCCATCACCCAGGACGTCAGCGCCGGTTCCCTCGACGTGAAGGTGGACCAGTCCGGCAGCGACCGCCGGATGATCGATGTCACCCTGTCGGCCGGGAGCGTGACCATCCGCCCCGGGAACTGATCTAGCTCGATCGAGGGGCCTCCCCAGGGCGGCCCCGCGCTCGATTCGGATTTTCCGTCTTTCTCCGGTAAAGTCTTGGAGGTTGACGGGGCTATAGCTCAGGCGGTTAGAGCGCTTCACTGATAATGAAGAGGTCCCAGGTTCAAGTCCTGGTAGCCCCACCCTTTCAATTCAAGAAACACCCTCACGGGGCCTTAGCTCAGTTGGTAGAGCGCCTGCTTTGCAAGCAGGATGTCAGGAGTTCGAATCTCCTAGGCTCCACACTTCTTCCATCCACAGGTGTTAACAACTCTGTTAACAACTCGCTTCAGAGCGCAGGGCCGCGGATGATCCGCACCGGACCGCGGGCCTCCTCGATCCGCACAGCCTCGCCCTTCTGCGTCACGACGATCTCGTCGCGGCCGGCGAGCTCGGCGGCCACCCGTCGGACATCGTCCATGCGTGCGCGCCAGGATGCGCCGCCGATCGCGCGCGCCACGTCGCTCGGACAGATCGACGATGCGCTGCGCTTGCGGACGAGGGCGCGCATGGCGGCCGCGGCACGCCCCGCGAACGCGGCATCCGTCGGTTCTTCCCACCAGGGTTCGCCGCGCTCGCCGAGGGCTGTCTTCGCATCGTGCACCCGCCGTCGTGCGTCCGGCTCGTCGGCCTTCACCGCGCGGCGGGCCGCCATCAGCTCGTCGACGAGCTCTTGGCGGAAGGTGTCGGGGATGGACGGATCGGTCGTGCGCCAGCGACCGCCGTCGACGATGATGTGATGTCCGTCGGGTGTGTGCTCCGCCATGTCGAGCAGTCTGCGCTCCGACACCACGCCCGCACAGAGGCTTGACGGATGGCGGGCTCCCCGTCCTACGACCGCCGCGGCTGCCGCATCGCGGTGTCCAGGTGTCTGGCGATGCCGGCCCGGGAGCGGAGGCCTGTCTTCTGCAGGATCCGCGCGACATGGCTCTCGACGGTGCGCGGGCTGAGGTAGAGGCGCTCGGCGATCGCCCGGTTGGTGTGCCCCTCGGCCACGAGCTCCGCCACATCGAGCTCGCGAGGGGTGAGCACGTCGAGCGGTCCTGCCTCCGCGGCAGTCGCCTCCAGCTGTGCCACCGTGGCCTCCGCGAAGCGACGGTAGAGCACCGACCCCGACTGCTCGAACAGTCCGATCGCTCGACGGGCGTCGTCGAGCGCGTCGTCGACACGGCCTTGAGCGAGTTCCACCCGGGCGCGGAACATCGTGCCGTGCCCGGCCTGTGACGTGTGCTCCGCCTGCTCGCCCCAGGCGATCGCCGCTTCGGCATGCTGCAGAGCCTGCGGCAGGTCACCCGCGGCCAGAGCCATCTCACCGAGGCCGATGTGCTTCTGCGAGGCGAAGATGTCGTTGCGGTCGATCGCGAGATCGGCGAGCTCGGCGGGCAACCCGAGCGCGATCGACGCGCGAGCGACGAAGAGGCGGACGATGCGTCGCCACCATCCGATCTGCGGGAGACCCGCGTCGACGAGGCGTCGGTACCGCGCGACGAACTCCTCGGCGTCGACCCTGCCGGGAGCGGCGACGATGCTCGCCGTGAGCGCGAGCGGGACCGCGTCGGGCCAGTTGTACTTCTCCGCCGCGGTGATCGCGAGCGCGCTGAGCTCTTCGGCCTCCTCGCACCGATCGAGGGGGATGTAGAGGAACGAGAGGATCATGTAGAGGTGCGGCAGCACATGGAAGCGTCCGCGCGACTCGGCAAGGCGGATGGCGCGCTCCACCAGTCGCACGCCGTCGTCGAAGTCGGCGAGGAAGTGCGCGCACCACCCCATCGCGGTGACGACGTCGATCACCGGCAGCAGCTCCGATGCGGTGAGCGACTCGAACCCCGCCTTGGCGACGAGATAGGCGGCGCGTCCGCGCTCCAGATCCCCGACCCGCAGATGCGAGAGCGCGCGCAGGCCGGCGAGGGCCATCGCGTGACCCGGGCGGGCGTCGTCGTCGTCCAGCCAGGTGCGCGAGTCGAGCTCGGCATCGCCGTCGTGCATAACCGCGAGGGTCGCGAGCTCCACGATCACCTCCGGTTCGAGCCGCGCAGCTCCCGCTTCGCGGACGAGTTCGAACGCCTCATCGGGCCGGCTCTGGATGCGCAGCGACTGCAGCAGCAGAGCGAGCCCCTCACCACGCGGTGTTCCGACCGCATGCACGTCGCGCAGCAGCTCCTCCGCATCGACCGGCCGGCCGTCGAGCAGGAGGGCGCGGGCGAGCAGCAGATCCCTCTCGCGATGCGGGATCCGGCGGGTGCGCGTGAGCAGGGCGATGCTGCTCTGCGGAGAGGTGGCGGAGACGATCTCGGCGGCCCGGATGATCGTCTCGACCTCCTCGGCGGTGAGGTGCGATCCGACGTGCTGCAGGTGCGACGCCCGCTCGAGGATGTCGGCGGAGTGCTGCGCCGCGATGCGGTGGGCACGGCGACGGCGAGCAGGCCGCATGTGCCGGTAGGCGGCGGCGCGGATGAACGGATGCACGATCCGCAGCTCGTCCGCGTCGATGAGGCCGCGCCGGGCGAGGTGCTCGGTGGCGACGGCGAGGGACGCGGCATCCGTTCCCGCGACCTCGCTCACGGTCGCGGGAGCGATCGCGGGCGTGAGAGCCAGAGCGTACAGAAGCGCGAGCGATGGCGGGTCGAGCGCGCTCAGCTCGCCGCGCAGCGCGTCGCCGATCTCCAGAGGCGTCGTGGCGTCGGCATCCACGAGGTCCGCTCCGGCGACCTGGGACTCGGCCAGGAGGCGGAGGAACAGGGGATTCCCTCCGGCGAGGTCGATGAGCGCGTCGTCGGCGACACCGTGCCCGCCGAGGATCGTCGCCGCGTCCGCGGAGTCGAGAGGGCGGAGCCGGATCCGCTGCAGGGAGGCGCCGCCGCGCTCGACCGCGCGCAGCAGCGAATCGGGGATGGTTCCACTGCGGAAGCAGAGCAGCACGGCGAGTGCCGAAACGCCCGGCGCGGCGATCAGGCTCTCGACCACGTCGAGGGCTTCCCCGTCGAGCCAGTGCGCATCATCGATCACGACGATGCTGGGTTCGGACGTCAAGGCTTCGCGGATGCGGCGTCGCAGCACGCGCGGCGCGCTCTCCTCGAGCAGAACGGGGAGGTCGTCATCGAGGAGCTCCTCGACGATCGGACGGATGCCGGCGAGCGGGATGTTCGTCGCCACCTCGTCCGGCCGTGCGAAGAGGACGCGGGCGCGGAGACCGGCGCGCAGGAACTCGTTCACCAGGGCGGTCTTGCCGATGCCGATCGAGCCCTCGACCACCACCACCGGCGGGACCGCCGTCGATTCGGCATCCAGGTGGGCGCGCAGCAGCGCGAGCTCGGCGTCTCGCCCGATGAACATGCGTCCCCCTCACCCCAGACAGGACGAGAGTAGCCGGAACCACGCGTGATCGGGGCGTTATCTCGATTCAATCGAGGAACCCGGTGTTTCTACGGATGTGCCGCTCGGTGAGCTCTTCATAGCCTGTGCCTGAATGCGTCCGCACACCCAGGTACAGGAATCACTTGATGACATCGCAGCTACGACCACGCCTCACGCGACTCCTCGGGGCTCTGACCGGCATCGCGCTCGCCGTCGGCTTCAGCGCCGTCGCCGTCGCGGCCCCTGCCCAGGCAGCCACCACTGACGGCGTGTACGTCGGTGAGAACAGTCACGGATACGACATCTCCCTCACGGTCACGGACGGGAAGGTCACCGACGTCACCACCTCGGCGACGGCGTTCTGCGGCGTGAATCCGCCCTTCCCGTTCCAGGTGCCGTTCAACGAGATCCCCGACACGGCGATCGCCGCGGACGGCTCCTTCCAGGCGCACTGGACGCATCAGATCGACGCCGACACGCAGGCCGAGTACTGGCTCGGCGGCACCTTCCACGCCGACGGCTCGGTCACGAACTCGGGGTCGAACGCCGCGGACCTCGTCGGGGCGGGCCTGATCTGCACGGGCACGCAGTTCACCTACGAGGCCGCGATCGACGGAGTCGCTCCGCGGATCGCCGTCTCACCGAACCCGGCGACGCTGTCGCAGATCACCGACCCGAACGGCGTCGTCCGTTTCACGGGCAGCGGGTTCGTGCCCGACAGCACCGTCGCGCTCTTCATCGACGGCCAGCAGGCGGCGACACGCACCGCCGGTGCGGACGGGGGCGTCGAGGTGATCCTCTACTGGCAGAACGCCACGGTGGGCACCCATTCGGCCCGGTTCACGAGCGGTGCGCGCACCGCGGAGACGACTCTCACGATCATCGCCGATCCGACGTACGACCCGACCGCATCCGTCGACCCGTCCACGGCGACGGTGTCACGGCTCGCGGGAGCCGGCGTGGTCGTCGAAGGCGCCGGCTTCCCGGCATCCGCCCCCGTCGAGATCGCCTTCGACGGCGCGGTCGTGACGACGGTCACGAGCGGCGCCGACGGCTCCCTCACCTACCCGCTGACGCGGTCGGCCGTCGCGCCCGGCGCGCACACCATCGCCCTGACCAGCGGGCCGTGGTCGGCGTCGGCAGCGCTGACCGTGGAAGCCGATCCCGTCGTCTACGACCCGCAGGTCGTGGTGACGCCCGAATCGATCACGCAGTCCGCGCTGGCCGCCACCGGTGTGCAGGTCGCCGGAACCGGATTCCCGGAGAACGCTCCGGTCGAGATCCTGTTCGACGGCGCCGTCGTCACGACGGTCACCAGCTCGGCATCCGGAGCAGTGACGACCACCGTCGCTCGCGCGGGCATCGCCGCCGGTACGTCCACGATCCTGCTGCGGAGCGGAGCGTGGGAGGCATCCGACACGGTGGTGGTCACCGCCGATCCGGTCGATCCCGCCGAGGTGACGCTCACCCCGTCCGAGATCGCGACCGGCGCGCTCGAGACCGACGGCATCTCGCTGTCGGCCGAGGGTCTTCCGGCCGACGTCCCGGTGCGGGTGCTGTTCGACGGCACGCAGGTCGCGATGTTCACGGCCTCGTCGGCCGGGGCGGGCACGGCATCGTTCACGGTCGCCGACGTCGCCGCGGGTGTGCACACCGTGCAGCTCGTGCAGGGCCCCGGCTTCGCGCCGCGGGGAGGCATCATGGCGGCTCTGGCACCGGGCGACATCCTCGGCGAGGCGACGCTGACCGTCACCGAGGATCCGATCCCCAGCGACCCGGAACTGGTGCTGGGCGTCTCGAGCATCGCGACAGACGCGCTCGCCGTGACGGGTGTCCTGCTCACCGGCACCGGGTTCACACCGGATCAGGACGTCGCCGTGGCGTTCGACGGGAGCCAGGTCGGCACCGTCACCGCGAATGCCGACGGAGAGGTCTCGTACATCCTCCGCGTGCCGGGCGTCGCTCCCGGCGCCTACCCCGTCACCCTCGCGCAGGGCGACCTCAGCGCGGAGGTGACCCTCACGGTCACCGCCGCATCCGTCCCGGGCACCCCAGGCCCGGGCACCCCAGGGCCTGGCACAGGTCCTGGACAGTCCGGCGGTGGCGACGGCCTCGCCGCGACCGGAGCGGATGCGGTGCTGTGGACCGGCATCGCGAGCATCGCCCTCGCGCTCATCGCCGCGGGTGGGCTCCTGCTGGTCCGTCGTCGTCGCGCATAACCCCTGCCGACGACTCCCGCCGCGGAGCCGTATCCGCCGTCTCGCTCCTCGTGAGCGGCGCGGTGGGTGCGGCTCCGTGGTGTTCGGAGGGCGTCGTCACTCGCGGCGGCGGAAGAACCTCGCCCGGGCCGCGGCATCCGACGGGGTGTAGACGACGAGCTGGATCTCGGTCTGATCCGACGGGCGCAGCTGGTGATGCTCGAAGACGAGACGCCCGAGCGTCGGATGCTGGAACACCCGCTCCCGGGATTCGAACCCGCGCACGTCGTGACTCTCCCAGCGTTCCCGGAACTCCGGGCTCGCCTCCATGAGCCGCCCGACGAGGTCGCGGTAGCGGGGGTCGCCGAGGCGCGGTCCTGCTTCGGCCCGGAACTCGGCGAGGAAGCGGCGGCTGGTGTCGTCCCAGTCGTCGAGCAGCTCGCGCACCGCGGGGTCGGTGAAGATCAGCCAGAGGAGGTTGCGCTTCTCCGGCGGGGTCGTCGCCACGTTCGGATACAGGGCCTCGTACGCGCTGTTCCACCCGGTCACTCCCCAATCGGGTGCCAGTGCATAGGCCGGATGCTCCTCGAGCGCGTCGAGGAAGCGCTGCACGTGCGCGGGTGCCGTCTCGACCGCCTCGCCCGAGCCGGGCCGGGTCGGAGAGAAGCCGGCCAGGCGCAGCGCGTAGTCGTGCTCGGCCACGCTGAGGTGCAGCGCAGTGGCCACGGCATCCAGCACCTGCCGCGACGGATTGATGTCGCGTCCCTGCTCGAGCCAGGTGTACCAGGTGACGCTGACGCCGGAGAGGTACGAGATCTCCTCGCGGCGCAGGCCGACGGTGCGGCCGCGGCCGGCGGGCGGGAGACCGTACGCGCCGCGGTCGAGCTGCTCGCGACGGGCGCGCAGGAAGGCCCCGAGCTCCTTGCGCTGCTGCTCATCCGTCGCCATCCAACAAACCTAGTGCTCCCACTACTAGTGTCAGCGCCGTCTTCCCACCGCTGCCCGCGGGACCCAGAGTGGAATCATGCCCACCCCTCTTCGCTCCCGCACCGTCACGCACGGACGCAACGCCGCCGGCGCCCGCGCGCTCTTCCGCGCCGCCGGTGTGAACGCCGCCGACTTCGGCAAGCCCATGATCGCCGTCGCGAACAGCTTCACCGAGTTCGTCCCCGGTCACACGCACCTGCAGCCGGTCGGGCGCATCGTCTCCGACGCGATCTCGGCGGCGGGCGGCATCCCCCGCGAGTTCAACACCATCGCGGTCGACGACGGCATCGCGATGGGCCACGGCGGGATGCTGTACTCGCTGCCGTCGCGCGACCTGATCGCCGACTCGGTCGAGTACATGGTCAACGCGCATCAGGCGGACGCGCTCGTCTGCATCTCGAACTGCGACAAGATCACCCCCGGGATGCTCATGGCCGCCCTGCGGCTGAACATCCCGACGGTGTTCGTCTCGGGCGGTCCGATGGAGGCCGGTCGGGCGACGCTCGTCGACGGCTCCGTGCGCACGCTCGACCTGGTCGACGCGATCTCCGAGGCCGCGAACGACACGGTGTCGGATGCCGACATGAAGCGCATCGAGGAGAACGCCTGCCCGACCTGCGGCTCGTGCTCCGGCATGTTCACCGCGAACTCGATGAACTGCCTCGTCGAGGCGCTCGGCCTCGCGCTCCCGGGCAACGGCTCGGTGCTGGCCACGCACACCGCGCGCCGGGCCCTGTACGAGCGAGCCGGCGAGGTCGCGGTCGAGATCACCCGCCGCTTCTACGACGAGGACGACGCGTCGGTCCTTCCCCGCGAGGTCGCGAGCTTCGCCGCGTTCGAGAACGCCATGGCGCTCGACATCGCCATGGGCGGGTCGACCAACACGATCCTGCACTTGCTCGCCGCGGCCCACGAGGCCGGCATCGCCTTCGGGCTCGACGAGATCGACGCGGTCTCACGACGGGTGCCGTGCCTCGCCAAGATCGCGCCGAACCCGGCCTACGGACGCATGTACTACATGGAGGACGTGCACCGCGCCGGCGGCATCCCCGCCGTGCTCGGCGAACTGCGCCGCGGCGGCCTGCTCGACGAGAACGTCAGCACGATCCACTCCCCCTCGTTCGCCGCCTGGCTCGACGACTGGGACATCCGCGGAGGGAAGGCGACGGATGCCGCGCACGACCTCTGGTACGCGGCGCCCGGCGGCGTGCGATCGTCGAGTGCGTTCTCGCAGTCGGAACACTGGGCGGCGCTCGACGAGGATGCCGCGACCGGCTGCATCCGCGACGTCGAGCACGCCTACTCGGTCGACGGCGGTCTCGCGGTGCTGCGCGGCAACCTCGCGGTCGACGGCGCGGTCGTGAAGACCGCGGGCGTCGATCCGTCGATCCTCGTGTTCTCGGGTCCCGCCGTCGTCTGCGAGTCGCAGGAGGAGGCCGTCGCGAAGATCCTCGGCAAGAAGGTGCAGCCCGGTGACGTGGTCGTGATCCGATACGAGGGACCGAAGGGCGGACCCGGCATGCAGGAGATGCTGCATCCGACGTCGTTCCTCAAGGGGCGCGGCCTCGGCAAGGTGTGCGCGCTCATCACCGACGGCCGCTTCTCCGGCGGCACGTCCGGCCTGTCGATCGGCCACGTCTCCCCCGAGGCAGCGGCCGGCGGAGTGATCGCCCTCGTCGAAGACGGCGACATCATCGACATCGACATCCCCTCGCGCGCCATGACCCTGCGGGTGAGCGAGGCCGAGCTGGACGATCGGCGCGCACGTCTGATCGACGGCACCGGCTACCGTCCGGTCGACCGTGCGCGTCCGGTCTCTCTCGCGCTCCGCGCCTACGCCGCGATGGCGACGTCGGCCGACCGTGGCGCCGTGCGCGATGTCGAGAAGGTCGAGCGGGCGCTGCGCGAGCAGGAGGTCCGCGAGGCGGCCGCCCTCGTCTGACCCGGATGCCGCGGTCGGCGCCGGCTCAGGCGCCGGCGACGGGAGTGAGCTCGTGCGGAGCGACGTTCAGCCGTTCGCAGCCATCCGCCGTCACGACCACGATGTCCTCGATGCGTGCACCCCACTCGCCGGCGAAGTAGATGCCCGGCTCGATGCTGAACGCCATGCCCTCGCGCAGCACGAGGTCGTTGCCGGGCGCGATGTACGGCTCCTCGTGCACGGAGACCCCGATGCCGTGACCCGTGCGGTGCAGGAACGCCTCGCCGAGTCCGGCATCCGCCAGCACGTCCCGCGCGGCAGCGTCCACCGCGGATGCCGTCGCGCCGGGGCGCGCTGCATCGACGGCCGCCTGCTGTGCGCGCACGAGGACCGCGATGCGCTCGGCGGCGGCGGCGTCGGGCGTGCCGACGACGTAGGTGCGGGTGCTGTCGGAGTTGTAGCCGCTCGGCACGGCGCCGCCGATGTCGACCACCACCACATCGCCGTCCTCGATCACCCGGTCCGACACCTCGTGGTGCGGGTCGGCACCGTTCGGGCCCGAGCCGACGATCACGAACTCGACGGTGCGATGCCCTTCCGCGACGATGGCCTCGGCGATGTCGGCGGCGACCTCCCGCTCGGTGCGTCCGGCGCGCAGCCACTCCGGCACGCGACGGTGCACGCGGTCGATCGCCTCACCTGCCCGTCGGAGCTCCCCGATCTCGGTGGCGTCCTTGATCATGCGGCTCTCGCGCAGCACCGGGGTCGCGAGCTCCAGGGTCAGACCCAGCCGGGTGCCGAGCGGGATGACATGCAGTGCCGGAAGGGCATCCGAGACGCCGACGCGCGAGGCCTCGCCGACAGCGGACGAGACCAGCTCGTAGGGGTTCTCGCCGTCGACCCAGTCGGCGACCGCGAGGTGGAGCTCTCCGACGGCGGTCGAGCGCACCTTCGCGAGCTCCATCCGCGGGACGACGACGGTGGGCGCGGATGCCGCTCCGATCACCAGCGCGGTGAGGCGCTCGATCGTGTCGCCCTCCACTCCGACCAGGTACTGCAGATCGGGGCCGGGCCCGACGATGATCGCGTCGAGTCCGGCCTCGGCGGCGAGGGCGGATGCCCGCTCGAGGCGGGCGGCGTACACGGAGGCGGGGAAGGCGGGTGTGCTCACGGCGTCCACGCTACTGCGCGGGGTCGCGGCTGTCTCCGCCCTTCCAGCCGGACTGCCGTTCGTCAGCTGATCGCGAGACGAATCCGCTCCGTGAGGAGCTTCTTGTTGGCAGTTGTCAGCTCGAGCACGGCGTACGCGGTCGGCCACATCGTGCCGTCATCGAGGTTCGAGATCGGTTCGAAGCCGAACGTGCCGTAGCGCACCTTGAACTTGCTCGCCGGCTGGAAGAAGCAGAGGACCTTGCCGTCCTTGCCCCACGCGGGCATGCCGTAATAGGTGCGGGGCACGAGGTCGGGCGCGACCTCGGTGACCAGCTCGTGCAGTCCCGTCGCAAGCTTCTTGTCCGAGGCATCCGACAGCTTGGCGATGGCCTCTTTGAGGTCGGCCTCTCCTTCGGCGCGCTGCTCTTCGGGCGTCTTCTTCGCCCGCGAGCGCTTCGCCTTGGCCTCTTTCGCCGCGGCCTGCATGGCCTCGCGTTCCTCGGCGGTGAAGTTCTTGGTGTCCTCAGCCATGATCGGCTCCTCTCGTCGTGCTCCGGTGATATGTCTCAGGCTACGGACGCGTCGCGCCCCGGCGCTTCTTGATTCGTGATCGATCTCTCTCGCGTTCACTCCCCCGCGAGGAGGAAGGCCAGCTCCGTCGTCCACGCGGTCTTGCGGCGCTCGACGCGCGGGTCGGTGCGGAGGATCTCGAACCGGCCGGCCCATACGCCCGTCGACGGGTCGGCGTCGAAGCGCCGCTCCGATGCGTCCACCCATCCGAGCAGCATCCGGTTGGCCTGGAGCGAGCTGCCGCGATACGCGAGCAGGGCGTAGTCGCCGGCGGGTGCCGTCCCGGGTCGTACCCGGTCGTCACCGTGCACGGCGACCCCCATCACGCCGACCTCGATGTCCATGTCGGCCGCCATGTCGACCTGGTGGAGTCGGAGGAAGAACGGGCCATCGACCTGCAGGTCGTGGTCCTCGAGCCAGGAGAACAGCTCATCGAGCAGGCGATCGCGCACGCCCAGCATTCCGCGGAAGGGAGTGACGAGGCGGATGCCCACCGTCGGGATCTCGTCCCGGTGCTCGATGCGCGGGCCGTCGGACACGTCGAATGCCATGCGCCCATGATGCTCCCTGGGCGGCGGCTCCGCCAGGCGGTCAGGCGTGCCGCAGCGGACGGATAGGGTGAGTCCCATGGACCTGCGTGTCGCGGCATACGCGGTCGTCACCGATGACGACGGCCGGCTGCTGCTCGCGCGCTGGACCGAGGGTCGCCGTGTGGCCTGGACCATGCCCGGCGGAGGACTCGAGCCCGGCGAAGCGCCGGAGGATGCCGTGCGGCGTGAGCTTCGCGAGGAGACGGGCTATTCGGTCAAGGTCGGCGAGCTCCTCGGCATCCACTCCCGGGTGATCCCCGCCGGCCGGCGCGTGCACAAGGCGGCTGTGCCCCTGCACACCCTGCGCATCCTCTACCGTGCCGAGGTCACCGGAGGAAAGCTCACCTTCGAAGCCGACGGGTCCACGGACATGGCCGAGTGGTTCCCCCTCAAGGCCGTCGCCGAGCTGCAGCGCGTCAAGCTCGTCGACATCGCGCTGCGGATGGCCGGCATCCTCTGAGGACTCACTAGTCCCACGAAGCCTGGGTCCCTGAGCTTGTCGAAGGGCCCCATCACGACGCTTCGACAGGCTCAGCGACCCACTACCGGGCGCTCAGCGCTCTTCCGGCACCGAGATGTCGGCGACCGTCGCGCCGTAGGCCGCGATGAGGTCGTCGGCCTCGACGAAGAGGCTGTAGCCGTGCGCGCCCGCGCCCATGGCGATGCGCTGCCCGACGATGCTCTCGTCCGCGTAGACGGGCCAGTCGGTGGTGCTGCCGATCGGGACGATCGTTCCGCGTTCGTACCCCGTCGCCGCGAGCGCCAGCTCGGGTTCGGGAAGGCGCAGCTTGTTGACGCCGACCAGCGCGCGGAGCTTCGGCCACGAGATCGAGCGACCACCGGGCACCAACGCGAACAGGTAGGTGTCGTCCGAGCGCTTCACCACGAGGGTCTTGACGATTCCCGACGGATCGATGCCGAGCAGCTCGGCGGCTTCGAACAGGCTGTTCGCCGCCGGGCGCTCACGGATGTCGATCGCCAGACCGCGTGCGGCGGCGGCATCCCGCACCCGGGCATGCCGATCCCCTCCGTCGCCCGAGGCGGCGGAGGGGAGATCAGACGAGGTCACGCGTCCGGCGCGGAGAGCGGGTCGTCCGCGACCCAGAGCTCGTCGTCGGCACGCAGCGCCTGCCACGCGGCGTAGAGCACGCCCACGGCGGCTGCGGCACCGAGGATGATCGCGACGACCGATCCGAGGCCGGGGCCCGACTTCTGCTTCTTGCCGAACGCTCCACGCGGTGCCGGGGCTGCGACGCCGTGACGCTTGGCGTTCGCGTAGTCCCATGCGGTGAGGGCGCTGCCGACGACACCGCCCACGATCGGGACGACCTTGTCGTCGACGACGTGACGGCCGATCTTCACGCCCTGGTCGACGACGGGGGCGAAGCGACGGTTGTACGTGTCCTGCACGACGGGGAGCACCTGCTCGCGGCCGAGGCTGCCGAGCTGACGGCTCGCCTCACGGGCGACGTCTGCGGCGTGGCCGACGACGACCTGCTGCGACTCCCAGAGCTGGGTGGCTTCCTTCTGCAGACGACGCAGTTCCTTCTTCCGCTTGCGGCTGAGGCTCACGATGTTCTCCTGTCCATTGCAGTGCGGGTTCCCCATCTTGCCAGACGAGGCTGGGTGGGAGTCGGGAAATTGCGTCCCCTTGCCAACGGACGAGCCGAGCGGTAGCGTACGTGCCCCGCTGCGGGCGCGCCATGAACGGGCGAACTCACCGGAAGCTCTGCGAGAATGGGCACATGGCTCACGCTTCCCACGTCGCAACTCTGCACACCAACCACGGTGACATCGTCATCAACCTCTTCGGCGATCACGCTCCGAAGACGGTCAAGAACTTCGTCGGCCTGGCCGACGGCTCCCAGGAGTGGACGCACCCCGCCACCGGCAAGCCGGGCGAGGGCGCTCTCTACAAGGACGTCGTCTTCCACCGCATCATCCCGAACTTCATGATCCAGGGCGGCGACCCGCTCGGACAGGGCGTCGGCGGTCCCGGATACAACTTCGACGACGAGATCAACATGGAGCTCGACTTCAACGAGCCCTACATCCTCGCGATGGCGAACGCCGGCCTCCGCCGCAACGCCATCACCGGCAAGCCCGAGGGCACCAACGGCTCGCAGTTCTTCATCACCACCGACCCGACCCCGTGGCTGCAGGGCAAGCACACGATCTTCGGCGCCGTCGCGGATGACGCCTCCAAGGCCGTCGTCGACGCGATCGCGGCCGTCCCGACCGCCGCGGGCGACCGCCCGATCGAGCCGGTCGTTCTGCAGTCGATCGACATCGTCGCGGCCTGACGACAGCTGCGGCCGATCCGGATGACGACGCCTGAGTTCGCGGACAACCGCGACAACTTCTGCTACCGGCATCCGGATCGGCGGAGCTTCGTGCTCTGCCAGCGCTGCCTCCGCACGATCTGCCCCGAGTGCCAGACGCAGGCGCCGGTCGGTGTGATCTGCCCGGAGTGCATGAAGGAGCAGCAGAAGAACCGCACCCCCGCCCAGAAGCGCGCGCAGCGACGCTGGGGCGGGAGAAATTCCAGCGCGACGATGACGCTCGCCCGCAGCGGCAGGCCGATCGTCACCTACATCCTGCTCGCGGTGACCTCGTTCATCGGGCTGGTGCAGCTCATCCCCGGCATCGGGAGGGAGATCACCAGCACCCTGCTCTTCGCCGCGCCGTATCTCTATCCGAACCTCTTCGCCCTGCCGTTCGAGCCCTGGCGGTTGCTCACCGCGATGTTCGTGCACGGCGGGTTCATCCACCTGGCGTTGAACATGCTCGCCCTGTGGATGCTGGGGCAGAGCCTCGAGCCCATGCTCGGCCGCGCCCGTTTCCTCGCGCTGTACCTGATCAGCGGTCTGGGCGGATCCGTCGCCGTCGCGGTCATCGCCCCCGGGACCTCGACCGTCGGTGCGTCCGGCGCGATCTTCGGACTCATGGCGGCGCTGCTGATCATCGGACGGCACATCGGCGCCAACGTCACCGGTCTCCTGGTGATCCTCGGCATCAACCTGGTCTACGGATTCGTGTTCTCGCAGAACATCGCCTGGCAGGCGCACCTCGGCGGACTGATCATCGGTGCGCTGATCGCGTTCATCTACACCCGCACCAAGCGCCGGGAACAGCGCATCTGGCAGATCGTGCTGCTCGCCGCCGTCACGGTGCTGCTGATCGTGGTCGTCGCGTTCGTGCCGCCGCTGATCCTTCTGGCCTGATCCACCGCTGTCGACAGGGTTTCGACCCTGTGAATGACATCGGTGTAATTCTCCCCAGGCTGTGGACAAGGCTGTGGATAACTTCTTGGGGGACGGTCGCAGGGACGTTCCCTTCGTTCGCAGAGCGGGTTCCCTCCCGCTTCGCGGGCCCCTCCCGATGCTCACTCCGGGAACGTCCCTGCGACCTTCGGTCGGACGGGAACGCCAGACACGACCCTGAGACAGGGTGCGGTTGGGTAAGACGAAGGGCCCCTCGCGATGCGAGGGGCCCTTCGGAAGAAACTGAGGCGGGTCAGCGCCAGCGGGTGGTCATCAGGAACCCGATGAGAGCGATGCCGAGGCCGATGGCTAGATTCCAGTTGTCGAGCCCCGGAATCGGGAACTGCATGCCGGAGATGTAGAACACGAGGATCCACGCGAGACCGAGCAGCATGAAGCCGATCATCACCGGCTTGAACCACACGGCGTTGGGAGCGGCCTCGCCTTCGGCGCGCTCGACGGCGGGGTCTTCGGTCTTACGCTCACGTGCCATGCCCACATTCTACCCATGACGCCTATCCGGCCCCAGACCTTCGTCCATCGGCCAGCTGCGGGCGATAAGATCGCGCCATGACTGCATCCGTCGTGCCTGGGGGGCGACGCCCGCGACGCGAGCGCCCGCGCTCCCGCGCGACCTTCGCGAGCGTCCTCGGCGAGCTGCTCCTCACCGCCGGCGTCGTCGTGCTCCTGTTCGTGGCGTGGCAGATGTGGATCGGCGACATCATCATCAGCGCGCAGAAGAACGACGAGGGCGCCGCGATGTCGCAGCAGCTCGCGCAGGGCGAGGTCCCCGAGCCGCCTCCGCTGATCGAGACCGACGACGGGGCCACGGTGTACCAGGCTCCGATCCCCGCCGCCCCGGCCGACGGGCAGTGGTTCGCGCAGATGCACATCCCGCGCTTCGGCGCTGACTACAACTTCGGGATCTGGGGCGGCACCAGCAGAGCCGGCACGCTCGACCAGCTGGGGATCGGCGTCTACAAGGATTCCAAGATGCCCGGCGAGGCCGGGAACTTCTCGATGGCCGGTCACCGCACGACCTGGGGCAAGCCGTTCAACCAGCTCGACAAGCTCCAGCTGAACGACGCGATCGTCGTCGAGACCGCCGACGGCTGGTACACGTACCGGTTCCGGAACCTCGAGTACGTCACGCCGTCGCAGACCGACGTGCTGGCCGACGTTCCGCAGCTGCCCGGTGCGCAGACGGGCGAGCAGTACATCACACTGACCGCCTGCTCTCCCCTCTACTCGCTCGAGGAGCGCATCATCGCCTACGGAGTGTTCGAGAGCTTCCAGCCGCGGGCTGAAGGCCCGCCGACCGCCCTCACCGACCCGCCGCCGCCTCCGGCCGCACCGTCGATCTGATCGTGGCCGCCTCCGAGGGAGAAGACTGATGTACTCCGCACTCTGGCGCCTGCTCCCCGGTCCCTGGTGGGTCCGGGTGATCATCCTGCTCGTCGTCATCGCCGCCGTGCTCTACGGACTGTTCTGGTACGTGTTCCCGTGGGTGAGCCCGCTCATCACCCCGGGCGAGGTCGACGTCGAATGACGCGTGTCCTCGTGGTCGACAACCACGACAGCTTCGTGCACACCCTGGTCGGGTACCTTCACGAGCTGGGTGCCGACACCACGATGATCGAGTCGGATGCGACGGATGCCGACGGGATCGAGCAGCTCCTCCCCGGATATGACGCGGTGCTCCTCTCCCCCGGGCCCGGAACCCCCGCCGACGCCGGAGCGTCCATGGACGCGGTCAGGGTCGCGACGAGGGTGCGGATGCCGCTCCTCGGCGTGTGTCTCGGGCATCAGGCCATCGGCGAGGTCTTCGGCACGCCGGTGACCGAGGCGCCGGAGCTCATGCACGGCATGACCTCGGCCGTGACGCACGACGGATCCCCGCTCTTCGCCGGCATCCCGTCGCCCTTCGACGCCGGTCGGTACCATTCGCTCGCGCTCGCGGCATCCGCTCTTCCCGCCGATGTCGTCGTGACCGCGTGGACGGAGACCGGCACCGTGATGGGCCTCGCGCACCGCGAGCTCCCGATCCACGGCGTGCAGTTCCACCCCGAGAGCGTGCTCACCGAGGGCGGCTATCGGCTCCTCGCGAACTGGCTCGAGATGTGCGGAGACACGGATGCCGTGGCGCTCTCCGAGCACCTGCATCCGCTGACGCGCTGACGTTCGCCGAAGGCCCCTTCGACAAGCTCAGGGACCCAGACAGGCGCCGGGACCCAGACAGGCTGGGACCCGGGTCGTGCGACGCCCTACGGTCCGGTGCAGAACCGGAGCTCGACCGGTGAACCGATCGGCACGTCGCCCGGTGCGACCGACATGGAGTGGACGGTCGCCGGTTTCGTGGCGGGGCAGTCCGCCGCCTCCACGGGCGTGGGGGTGAGACCGAGATCGGTGAGGTTCGTCGAGGCGGCATCCACCGTCCAGCCGGTGAGGTCTGTCAACGTGACCTTGCCGCTCGCGACGACCAGGTCGACGACCGTTCCCGGCGGAACCTCGGCGTCGGCCGCCTGGCTGGCTGTCATCACGGTGTCGGCCTTCGTCGCCTTGTCGTTGCGTTGCACGACCGTACCGAGTTGGAGACCCGCGTCGAGCAGAGCCTTCTTCGCATCGGTGAGAGCCATGCCCTCCAGCTGCGGGACGACGACGACGTCCTCGCCCGACGACACGTAGAGCGTGACAGCCGTGCGCTCCTCGACGGCGACACCGGCTTCCGGATCCGTGCGGATGACATTGCCCTCGGCGATCTCGGAACTCGACTCGATCACGATGGTCGAAGTGAGGTCGAGTTTCGCGAGGTCGTCCTGCGCGCGCTCGGACGAGACGTTCACGAGATCAGGGACGACCCTCGAGGAGCTCGGCACCTCGGACGGACGCATGCTGATCGTGACGACCCAGAACAGAACGGATGCCAGCAGCACGGCGAGCAGCGCGACTCCCGCCCAGATCCACGCGACCGGAGGGCCGGACTGCGTGCGGGCCATCGTCGTGTCGGTGCTGAGCTGACGCAGCGACCGCGCGGTCTCCTGCGCCTGGCGCGGGCTGGGACCGTAGAGCTCGCTGGTCAGCGCCCCGACCTGCTTGCGGGTGGGAGCGGCGCCGGTGAGCGCGGAGTCCAGTGCCGAGCGGAAATGCGCGGCATCCGGGAACCGTTGGTACGGATCCTTGGCGAGGGCGCGCAGAACGATCGGATCCAGGGCGCCCGGCGCGTCTTCGTTGACCTCGGTCGGCGGGACCGGAGTCTCGCTGACGTGCTGGTACGCGACGGCCACGGGCGACTCGCCGCGGAACGGCTGACGTCCGGTGAGCAGCTCGTACAGGACGACGCCGGTCGAGTACAGGTCGGCGCGCGCATCGACGGGCTCGCCCTTGGCCTGCTCCGGCGAGAAGTAGGCGGCCGTCCCGATGATCTGCGTGGTCTCGGCCACCGTGGACGACGAGTCGGAGACGGCACGGGCGATGCCGAAGTCCATCACCTTGACCTGGCCCTTTTCGGTGACCATGACGTTGCCGGGCTTGATGTCGCGGTGCACCACGCCGGCGCGGTGCGAGTAGTCGAGTGCCTCGAGGATGCCGTCGACGTAGCGGACCGCATCGTCGACGGGCACGGGACCCTGGGCGATGATGTCCTTCAGCAGCGTGCCGCTGATGAGCTCCATCACGATGTACGGCGGGTCGTCGGAGGACGGATCGTTCGAGGAGGGGTCTCCGGCGTCGAAGACGCGCACGATCGACGGGTGCGCCATGCGCGAGGCCGCCTGCGCCTCGAGACGGAACCGGTTGCGGAAGGCCGTGTCACGGGCGAGGTCGGGGTCGAGGATCTTGACCGCGACGGCACGACCGAGCGTCAGGTCGTATCCGCGGTAGACCTTCGCCATGCCGCCATGCCCGATGAGCTCGTCGACGCGGTACCTGCCCGCGAGAACGCGTGGCTCTGTGGACACGGATTACCCCCCTTGGAACGACGTTGACTGAGCTGGATCTAGGCTACCCGGCGGTTCCGCCGTCGCCGTCACCCTCGCCGTCCCCGCCCGGGGCCGTGATCGTGACCGACAGCGGGGGCGACGCATCGGAGGTGCGCTGGTCGCCGCCGGAGCACATGCCCTGGTAGGTCACGATGAGCTGCTGGCCCGCGACATCCGCCACCTTGATCTGCGTGTTGCGCTGCGTCGGCTGGAAGTTGGGGCCGCCCGACACGAACGTGCCGTTCTGCACCGAGACGACGTAGCCGGAGAGCGTGGATCCGCTCGGGCAGGTGAAACCGGTGCCCCAGGCGATCGTCACGGTGCCACCGGCGACCGGGTCGCCCGTGATCGTGGGAGTGTCCGTCGGCGTCGGGAGCGCGGTGCGACCGGCGTAGACCGTGAGCACGATCGGCGTGGTCGTGAGCACGTTGCCCGAAGGCGCGACGTTGTAGACCCTGCCGACCTGCTCGTCGGTCGGGGCGGGATCGCCGTCGACGCACGTGATGTCGCTCACGAAACCGGCGCCCGTGAGAGTGGTCGTCGCGCCGGCGCAGTCCATTTCCGCCAGGTTCAGCGCCGTCACATCGACACGCGTCTCCTTGGGCGTCGGTGGCGGGGTGGGCGTCGGCGTCTTGCTCGGCGGCGCCGAGGTCGTCGGTGAACCCGAGGGGTCGGCGTTGGTGTCGCCCTGCTGCGACAGCGCCCAGATGGTGCCGCCGAGCACGATCACGAGCAGCGCGATCAGGGCGATCAGCGGCCAGGTCCACGGGCTGCGCTTCTTCTTCTCCTTCTCGTCCGCTGCTTCCTCGGTGGGGAGCTGGGCGGTGGTCGGGAGGATGCGGGTGGCGCCTTCGTCACCCGTCGCGGACAGCATCCGGGTCGCGTCGTCGTTGCCGGCGATCCCTCCGGTGGCGATCGCCGGGACGGCGATGGCGGCGGAGTTCAGGTCACCGCGACGCAGAGCCTGCGCGGCACGGGCGACCGTCGCCGAGGACGACGGGCGATCCGACGGCTTCTTGGCGATCATCGCCATGACGAGGTTCTGCACCGGGATCGGCACGGTCGGCGGCAGCGGCGGAGGCTGCTCGTTGATCTGCGCCATCGCGATCGCGACCTGCGACTCGCCCGTGAACGGGCGCTTTCCGGCCAGGCACTCGTACGCGACGATGCCGAGCGAGTAGGTGTCGGTGGCGGGCGAAGCCGGGTGACCCGACGCCTGCTCGGGCGACAGGTACTGCACGGTTCCCATTACCTGACCGGTCGCGGTGAGTGGCACCTGGTCGGCGATGCGCGCGATGCCGAAGTCGGTGATCTTGACGCGGCCGTCGGGCGTGATCAGCAGGTTGCCCGGCTTGATGTCGCGGTGCACGAGGCCGGCGGCGTGCGCCGCCTGCAGAGCGGATGCCGTCTGCGCGACGATGTCGAGCGTCTTGTCGGCGCTCAGCGCGCCGTCGCGCTCGAGCACGGTCGACAGAGCCTCACCGGGCACGAGCTCCATGACGAGGTAGGCGCTGCCGTTCTCCTCGCCGTAGTCGAAGACGCTGGCGATGCCCTCGTGGTTGACGAGAGCAGCATGCCGCGCCTCGGCGCGGAATCGCTCGAGGAACCCGGGGTCCCCCATGTACTCGTCCTTGAGGATCTTGATCGCGACGGTACGTCCGATGACGTGATCCGTCGCCTCCCACACCTCGCCCATGCCGCCGATCGCGATTCGCGACTGCAGCTCGTAGCGACCACCGAACGACACACCCTGCGTCGGTCTCATCTGCCCAGCACCGCCTCTATGACCTTCTTCGCAATCGGAGCGGCGATGGTGTCGCCGCTTCCGGACTGCCCTTGTCCGCCGCCGTCTTCGACGACGACCGCTACTGCGACCGCGGGGTCGTCCGCCGGTGCGAAACCGGTGAACCACAACGTATGCGGCCTGTTTCCGTTCTCTGCCGTCCCGGTCTTACCCGCCACGTCGATCCCGTCTATTCTTGCACCCTGCGCGGCGCCCGTTGAGACGCTCGCGACCATGGATGCGGTGATCTGGTCGGCTGTCGTCGCTTCCATCGCCCGCCCGAACTCGCTGTTCTCGAAGGAGCGGATGACCGAGAGGTCGTTGCCGATCACGGCGTCGACCATCTGCGGGTTCATGACGACCCCGTCGTTGGCGATACCGGCGGCCAGCATGGCGATCTGCAGCGGCGTCGAGGTGACCTGCCCCTGCCCGAATCCGGAGAGCGCGGTCTGCGCGTCGTCGAGGGCCCGAGGGTAGCTCGACGGCGTGGACTCGAGCGGTGTCGAGAAGCTCTTGTTGAAGCCGAACTTCTCGGCCATCTCGCGGATCCGCTCGTCGCCCAGCTCGACGGCGAGCTCGGCCATCGGGATGTTGCAGCTCAGGCGGATGGCCTCGGCGATCGTGACCGTGTCGCCGGACCCGCAGGTTCCGCCCCAGGCGTTGGACACCGTGTTGGATGAGCCGGGGAGCGTGTAACGGGCGGGGTTCGGCAGGGTCGAGTCCGGGGTCCACTCGCCGCTCGCGTATGCCGCGGCGGCGGTGATGAGCTTGAACGTCGAGCCCGGAGGGTTCAGGTCGCCCCGGATCGCGCGGTTGGAGAGCGGCTTGGTGGGGTCGGACTCGAGCTGGTCGTAGGTCGCGTTGGCGGCATCCGCATCATGGGAGGCCAGCAGGTTCGTGTCGAAGCCCGGAGTCGAGACCATGGCCAGGATGCGGCCGGTCGCCGGTTCGATCGCGACGACCGCGCCCTGGTACCCCTGGAGCGCGTCGTAGGCGGCCTGCTGCGCGGCGGTGTTCAGAGACAGCTCGACGCTGAAGCCGCGCTGCGGCTGACCGGAGAGGATGCGCTCGACCTCGGCGAGGAACGCGTTCGATCCCGTTCCGGAGAGGTCGGCGTTCATCGCCTCCTCGATGCCGGTCGCGGAGCCGAGCGCCGGGTTGAACCATCCGGTCACCGGCTCCCACATCGGCGCGTCGGAGTAGACCCGCTGGAACTGGTACTGGTCGTCGCTCGGGACCGAGGTCGCGATCGCGACGCCGTCGACGATGATCGAGCCGCGCTGGATCTCGTAGCTGTCCAGGCGCGTGCGCTTGTTGTGGCTGTTCTGGGCAAGGCTGTCGGCCTCGACGACCTGGATCCAGCTGCTCGCCGCGAACAGGGCGATGAACATGAACAGCATCACGATGCTGAGGCGGCGGAGTTCCTTGGTCATGTCAGCCGATCACCACCCGCGGCTGGCGGCGCACGCCGTCGGAGATGCGCAGCAGGAGCGCGACGATGAGCCAGTTGGCCACGAGCGACGAGCCGCCGGCCGCGAGGAACGGCGTCGTGAGACCGGTCAGCGGGATGATGCGGGTCACGCCGCCGACCATGATGAACACCTGCAGCGCGATCGTGAACGACAGGCCCGTCGCGAGGAGCTTGCCGAAGTCGTCCTGACCCGCGAGTCCGATGCGCATGCCGCGGCTGACGAAGACCATGTAGAGGCAGAGGATCGCGAACAGGCCGATCAGGCCGAGTTCCTCGCCGAGGCTCGTGATGATGTAGTCGCTGTGCGCGAGGGGCGTGATCTCGGGTCGGCCCTGACCCCAGCCCGTGCCGATGAGGCCGCCGCGGGCGAGTCCGAACAGGCCCTGCATGGGCTGGTAGCCCGGACCGTCGGGGTCGACCTGGTCCGCATCGAACAGGAACAGCCAGTTGATGAAGCGTCCCTGCACGTAGCTGAGGATCTGCGTGGCGAGGGCGACTCCGGCGACCACCAGGGCCAGGCCGATGAGCACCCAGCTGGTCTTGCCGGTCGCGACGTACAGCATCGCGACGAACATGCCGAAGATGAGGGTTCCGGTGCCGAGGTCGCGCTGGAAGATGATGATGCCGAGCGAGATGACCCAGACGACGAGCACCGGTCCGAGCTCGCGCATGCGCGGCCAGGTGATGCCGAGCACGCGCTTGCCGACCGACGTGAGGCTCTCGCGGGTGCGCACCAGGTAGCCGGCGAAGAAGATCGCGAGGGCGATCTTGGCGAGCTCGCCGGGCTGGAACGCGAAGACGCCGCCGAGCGAGACCCACACGGCCGCGTTCGCGTCGTCGATGCGCAGGCCCGGCACGAAGGGGAGCAGGAGCAGCACGATGCCGGTGAGGCCGAAGATGTAGGTGTAGCGGAAGAGGATGCGGTAGTTGCGCAGCAGGATGACCACGGCGATCGCGCCGGCGAGCGAGATCGCCGTCCAGGCGAGCTGCTTGGTCGAGTAGGCGTCCCAGCCCGTGTTCGCTTTCGCGATGTCGATGCGGTAGATCATGGCGATGCCGACGCCGCTGAGCAGCGTCGCGATCGGAACCACGAACGGGTCGGCGTCGGCGGCCACGAACCGCAGCACGAAGTGCAGGGCGAAGGCGAGGACCGCGAGCCCGCCGCCGATGGCGAGCACGACGGGGTCGATCACGCCGAGGGCGCCGAGCTGGACGAGGGTCAGCGCCGCTCCGCTGATCGCGCACGCGAACAGCAGCAGCCAGAACTCGCGATTGCGCTGCGTCTGCGGCATCCGAAGCCGCTTGAGGGCCTTGATGACGCTGGTGTCGGCGGTGACGTCGGTGCTCATCCCTCACCTCCGCCGGCCGGGGTCTCTTCCGGCGTCGGGACGGGCGTGGGCAGCGGGGTCGGGAGGGGGGTCTGCTCGATCGCGTTCGCGTCGGCGCCGGCGCGCAGACGGTCGACGATCGCCATCGCATCGGCGAGGGAACGGGCCGTGATCGTGCGCTCGACGGACGCGCGCTGATACGGCGGCAGGTTCGCCAGGAGGATGTCGGTGTCTTCGAGAGGGGTCGACAGCGTGATCGGGCCGATGTTCTGCTGCACGCCCTGGAAGATCACGACGCTGTCGTCGTCGGCGCCGATGAAGTAGCGCGTCTGCGTCCAGCTGTAGGCCGCGAACGCGGCGACGCCGAGCATGACGAGGACCACGAGCACCCCGGCGATCCAGCCGAGCCGCCGGCGCTTGGCGCGACGACGATCCTCCTCGATGAGCTCCTCGAGGTACTCGGGGGCCGGCTCGAAGTGGCTGGGCTCGTTGGCGGCCTGACGCACCGGGTGCAGCCAGTTGCCGCGGGTCGGGCGCACGGGCGGCACGTACACGCCGGACGGGTTCGACGCCGATCCGACGACGGTCGCCGTTCCGGTGTGGATCGGATGCTGTCCGCCGACGTCGACGAGCACGATCGTGACGTTGTCGGGGGCGCCGCCGTCGAGGGCCTGCTTGAGCAGGTTGTCTGCCGTGCGGCCGGGGGCGAGGCCGAGCTGCATCGCCTTGAGGATGTGCGGCTCGTCGACCACGCCGGAGAGGCCGTCGGAGCAGAGCAGCCAGCGGTCGCCGGGCTGCGTGTGCATGACGAACATGTCGAGCTCGGGGTCCGAGTCCATGTCGCTGAGCACGCGCATGAGCACCGAGCGGCGCGGGTGGTAGCGCGCCTCTTCGGGGGTGATGCGGCCCGAGTCGACGAGGCGCTGCACGAAGGTGTGGTCGGCGGTGATCTGGGTCAGCGCGTCGTCGCGGTACAGGTAGATGCGCGAGTCGCCGATGTGGCCGATGACCGCGTACTCGTCGACCATGATGATCGCGCTGAGCGTGGTGCCGAGGCCGGCGAGCTCCGGTCGGTCCTTCGCGGCGCGGATGAGGTCGCCCGCTGCGGTGGTCGCCGCCGCCTGGAGGGAAGCCTGCGCGTCTTCCGTGGAGGCGTAGGGCTGGTCGAGGGGCTCGAGGCGGTGGATCGCGATGCTCGAGGCGACGTCGCCGCCGGCGTGGCCGCCCATGCCGTCGGCGACGACGAACAGGTTCGCTCCGGAATACCCGGAGTCCTGGTTGTTGGAGCGGACCTTCCCGGTGTGGGAGATCGCGACGCTCGAGCCTTCGAAGACCATGCCGGGGTCAGGCTCGCAGCTCGAAGGTCGTGGCGCCCACCTTGATCGGGGTGCCGAGCGAGAGGTTGACGGGTCCGCCGGTCACGCGCTGTCCGGCGACGAAGGTCCCGTTCGTGGAGTCGAGGTCCTGGATCGCCCAGGCGTCGCCGCGGAGCATGAGGCGGGCGTGATGGCTCGAGGTGTAGTCGTCGCGGATCACGAGCGCCGACTCGCTCGAACGGCCGATCGTCATCGAGTCGGCGCCGAGGGGGAGCTCGAGGCCCGTCTTCGGTCCGGAGGTGATCACGAGGCGCTTCGCCGTCGCGATCGTGGCGGGGCCCGTCGAGGCCTTCGCGGATGCCGGACGAGACGCGGCCGCGGGCTTCGCAGGGGCGGCCGGAGCGGATGCCGCGCCGGCGGTCGCCTCGGCGGGGAGCTTGCGCACCTTCACGCCGAACAGGTCGGCGCGCAACGAGTACACGACGCCGAACACGAAGAACCACATGACAATGAGGAACCCGACGCGCAGCAGGAGGAGGATCAGTTCACTCATCGCGGGCTCACCGCCGTGGGGTCCTGAGCCCGGGTGGGGTCCTGAGCCCGGGTGGGTGCCTGAGTTCGGGTGGGTGCCTGAGCGCGGGTGGGTCCCTGAGCTTGTCGAAGGGTCATCCGAAGCCTCCGAACGCGCGGGTGGCGTCGTCGGTCGGGCGCGACGGCATCGACACGGGGACGATCTTGAACACGAGGTCGGTGCGGCCGATGGTGATCGTGGTGTCGGAGGGGAGCGCGGCTTCGCGGAGCTTCTGGCCGTTGACCTTGGTGCCGTTCGTGGAGCCCAGGTCGCGCATCATGGCGCGCTCGCCGTCCCACAGGATCTCGACGTGCTTGCGGCTCGAACCGGCATCCGCGATCGTGATGTCGGCATCCGACCCGCGTCCGATCACGGTGCGGGCGCGCGAGATCGAGTGTCGACGACCGTCGACGTCGACGACCGCCTGCCAGCTGACGCGGCCCTCGACCGTGCCGGAGTCGACCCGGACCGTTCCGGTGGCGACCTTCTCGTCGGCCTCGAGGCTGATCGAGAGCGGGCCCGAGAAGCTGTAGCCCTGGGACTTGGCGTGCTTGGTCAGGAGTGCGTGGAGCTCTTCGGTCAGGGCGTTCCCGAGCCCGCGCATCCGCTCGGCGTCGTCGGTGCTCAGACGCACCACGAAGCTGTTGGGCGCGATGATGCGGTCGCGGCTGACGACCGCGGCTTTCGTGTCTGCTTCACGACGAACCGCCGAAGCGATCTCCACGGGCTGGATGCCGCTGCGGAAGGTCTTCGCGAACGCGCTGTTGACTGCGCGTTCGAGACCCTTCTCAAAGCTGTCAAGTAGTCCCACTGGGCTCCTCTGGCATGCCGACCGGTAGGGACATCGTAGCCAGGTGACCTGGGGGAACGCCGCCGATGACGCTTTCCGGGTGTGTGAGGAGGCCGAAATCGCGTGATATCCTCGGGAAGTTGAGTTCTTCGGAACGAGACCACTCGCGCGAGTGGCGGAATGGTAGACGCGCTGGCTTCAGGTGCCAGTATTCGCAAGGATGTGGGGGTTCGAGTCCCCCCTCGCGCACAGGACGAAAAAGAGAGCCGGACCCATTGGGTCCGGCTCTCTTTTCGTATCCGGGCACGCGAGAGGCCCCTCGATAACCGGGGCCCACCAGCGCGGAGGCTCCGCGCGTCGCCCGATGCTCCTGCGTTCGACGATGCCGGGAACGTGGCGGCGGGTGGAGTGCGCCGGAGGGACTCGAGTCCCCCTCGCGCACAGTTGGCCCTGTTCGTTTATTCAGGGAAATCTGTTCGTAAATTGAAGCGCCGGTCAGAGCAACTTCTGATCGGCGCTTTCGTATATCCGGCTCGCAAGGTCAGTCCTACGTGGCCGGTGAGGACGCACTACAAGGTCCTCTTGGTGCCAGCCCTTGCCCGCTGGGGCGGTCTCTGGCGAGATGGGGCAGTAGATCTCGATTCTCAGATGCTGTCGGCTGAGTCGGGCGACGTGAACTCGAGGTCGATGAGGTCGCGGGTGAATCGCCCGAGCTCGCTGCCCACGTCCCCGACGTCGCGCCACGATGGAGCATCGCCATGCGAAAGCCGGCTCCGCAACTCGTACACGCGGTCGAAGAAATTGGTCGCCTTCATTCCTCCGTACTCGCGAGGTTCCAGTCGACGGACCAACCGCTTAGCGCCCGCTCGGATCGTTTCGTTCTGTAGTCCCCGGACCCGGTTCGCAAGCGCTGCTCGTCGGTCAGAATCTTGAACGACGTCCGACTTCTCCACCTGCTGAGCGAGGAGCGCGACGAACTCTTGCTCACTCTTCGAGACCTTGGCGGGTACCACCAGCGCTTCAATGGCTGACACCAGTGTGAGCAGGAGCGTATCTGCTCCCTGTGCACGGCTTGCCTGACTGAACAGATCGAATGCCAGATGCGCACGATCCGACGGGACGGCTTCGTGGAGTGCATCGGCGAAGCAGTTCATGATGTTCGTCGGCGGGCTGAGCACGTGCGCTTCGGCGCTCATTGTGAAGGTGACTAGTTCTTCTTCAGACAGGTGGACCCGGACACCGGCATGCTCGTTGATGACGCGGACGTTCTGGGGGACGGTGTCGTTCACGGCCGCCAACGCATGCTCGCTCAGAGCGCTGAAGGATTGTCGTTCCATGAAGTCGACGGACAGGCCCGCGCGGAGCGCGGCGAGGCGGAGCGTGGAGCACAACTCCGTGCCCCGTGCTTCTGCGGCAGTGTCCGTGGCGTAGCCAGAGCCTCGAAACGTAGCTCGGGTCGCGTCCTTCAGTGGGCCGGACGCTTGGATCCAGACGCGCTCTTCATCTGACTCGACGAGCATCAGCGTGTCGCCGTCGGTGTCGGGTCGGGCCCCTCCGAGGGTGACGGGCACGCGGAGGGAGTACATGAGGGGATCGTACTGGCGTGACCTGCTCGCGCGGGTGCCTCGTACATGACGTGTATCGCCGCAGCACGCATAGGTGATCACCGGACGGCGTTCGGTAGACTCAACAGCCGGACCGCGCGGCTGTCCGTGGCACGTCGCCCCGAACCTGCCACACGGATCAACTCGACGGAATGTCGAAAACCGTGAAGTCCAGATCGTTCACCGCCCGTTCGATGACGGAACGGTGGCCAGCCGCAATGTCCTTCAGCTCCACGTAGAGGTCCCATCCATAGCCCGTGGGCGTGGACCCCGCCAACGTGAGCAGGGTCCGGCCGTAGCCGTCCGTTGAGTCGGAGGTGATGACCCCGTAGCCCTCGAGAAGGTGGATGAACTCGTTCACGTCCTCTGGCGGGATGTCCGCGACCTCGCGGAGCCGCGCGGGATCGATGACGACGTCCTTGTCCGGTCCGGAATAGCCCCGCACCTCGCCGTGGATGATGGCAAGCGCGAGAATCTGCCTGGTGCTCGGAGGTATCGCTGCGAGACGGTCAGCGAACGCACACACCATGGGGTGCAGGTCGGCAAATTCCTCATCTTCGGGGCCATACCCGAAGGCTCCCAGGGTCGATGGGTAGGTGGGCGTGGTCTCGAGAGTTGAGTCGCCGATGAGCGCGGTGATGGCCTTCTGGAACTTGGCTTCGTGGGTCGCTTTCATCGCTTCGACGAACTCGACGGGGTACTTCTCCGCAAGGTCGCGGTTGTCGATGTCAGCGTGGTGGAGCTTGCAGAGCAACAGGAGGTTGTCAGCTGCCCGTCGCCGTTCGTTCGTCATCGTGGGGTCGAAGCGGGCCGACTGGGGAAGCGCTCCGCGGATATGGGCGACGTCGCCGTGGAGAGTTCCCTCTGCGGTCAGGATCGGCTCCGCGCACCCGCCGTATGCGCACTGGTTTCCGGAGAGAAGATACAGCTCGCGCAGCGTGTTCTTCTTCGGATTGAGGCGCTTCGGGGCCTCCACGTTGTCGCTCATGTCACCACGATAGGTCGTCGAGTGCTGAGCTCTCCGGGGATTCTGAGGCAGTCCTCTGGCGGCGCGGCGTCCCTCACCTGTCGTCGGCGTCAGATGTGTCTGATCCCGAAGCCGCGAGCCGAAGCGGTGCCCCGGGGGCTCGGCCTTCTGTCGTTCCCCGGTGCGAGGTTGCTTGACGTGCGGGTCCGGCGGGTCGACCATTAGCCATGACCGTCAATGGTGCTGGGGCGCCTGTGGAGTATCCATCAGTGACAAGGCTCTTCAACGGGGTCTTCAAAGGCGGGGGAGCGAAGGGCATCGTGTACGCCGGTGCTCTTCACGAGGTGCGAGCGCGCGGAATCTGGTTCTCCTCCGTCGCTGGAGCGTCGGCGGGCGCGATCACCGCGACCCTGATCGCTGCCGGGTTCGGGCCGGACGAGATCCTCCGACTCGCCCCCGAGGCGCTGCCGACCGTCAAGCTGAACGTCTTCGCGTGGCTGGGGGGACGGGAGCGGAGCCTCTTCACGACGGCCGCGCTGCGGGATTGGATCGAAGGGAGGCTCCGCGAGCGTCTCACGTCGGCACCGGTCGGATCGATCACCTTCAGGCAGTTGAACGACCTGGGGCCGGGCATCGAGCTCAATGTCGTCGCCATGGACCTGGCGCGGAACGAGCCCATCATCTTCAACTGGCGTCTGACGCCCGACTTCAGCATCGCCGAAGCGGTGATCGCGTCATCCGCCATCCCCGTCGCCATGCCGGGTCGGCGGGTCCTGGTCCGCCGCCCAGGAAGGACGAACCAGATCCACCGGCTGGTCGATGGTGGCACCTGGGCCAACTATCCCGCGTTCATCTACCGAGACCCCTCGCTACGCTCCTTCTTCGGCCTCCCAGAGCTCGATGAACCGAACACCCTCGGTTTCGTCATCGAGAGCACCGAGTACGGGCGCGAGCGCGGGGAGCGGCTGTCGCCCAGCGCAGCCGACGCGCCTCCTGGATGGGCGTGGCCGCCTGCTGCCCCGACTCCGCCCCCGGGAAAGGACGACGAGGTGCTCCCATCCTCGCCGATCCGGACACGATTCGATCAGGGGAGCGCGCGCCGCATGGGCATGGCAGGATCCCTCCTGACCTGGGCCGGCCTGCGTTGGCTGATCCTGGCGGCGATCGTCGTCGGGGCCTGGATCCTCGTGGCCACGTGGGGGCAAGGGGTGTTGGCCGGAGACCCGCTCGATCTGCCTTCGGCCTATCAACGTTCCGGAACAGTCCTCCTCCTTGTCACTGTGATCATCGTCGTTTCCCTCGGACTCACGATCGTGCTCGTGACCATCCGTTTCGGAGCGGAGTCGGTCGACGCCGGATTGCCATCGCTCCTCGCCGCAACCTCCGCGTCCATCGGCGTGGCCCGGTGGGTCGGCAACGCGGAATCCGATCCGGTCATCCGTCTCAGTGCGCCGCTGGGCATCTCCGTGGTGGGCTTCAAGGCCGATGCGCAACTGCAGGCATTGGCGGTGATCGTGGCGGCGGAGCAGGCATCGGTCCAGCTCGACGCGCGATTCGACAATCACCGAGACGATGCCACCGCCACCCTCCAGGCGATCACAGGGGTCAGCGATCCCGAGGCCACCTATCTCGAGCGTTACCGGAAGCTGGCGAAAAAGGACGGCACCTCCTCCACCAGTGGCCCGATGTTCCTGGCGCTCTTCTGGGGCATCCTCCTCATCTCCCTCTTCTGGATCTTCCCGTCGGTGACGGCGGTCGTGATGTCGCTGCTGATCGGCATCCCCTTCGCGTGGTGGGTCCTGTTCCTCCTCGTCCGGGGGCGGATGCACAACCAGGCCATGAGCGCGGACGCACCTGTTCCTCCCCACCCTCTCCGACGCCTGATTCCGGGAGTGGTCCTTCTCGCCGGGGGCTACCTCGTTCTGGGCAATCCCCAATCGGTCAGCGACGGCGAGATCATCGTGACGGGAGGACTCGTTCTGGGCCAGTTCTGGGAGTTCGCCGCCGGCGTGTTTCTGATCGCAGGGGTCGCCTGCATCCTGTCGGGACTCTCCCGCATCTCGGCGAGAATCGCAGCGCGGCGATATCGACGAGAGTTGGGAGAGGACTCTCCGCCCCACGTGGCCTGAGTCGACAGGGGAGAATGACTCCCATGCGCCTCCACTCCACCACCTCCGGATCCGGTGACCGCCACGTCGGACTGATCCACGGGCTCGGCGGCTCCGGCGCGACCTGGAAGCCGCTCATCGACCGGATGCTGGCCACGGGCGGCTACACGGTGACCACGCTCGACCTCCGCGGGCACGGCGAGAGCGACCGGGCCCCCTCGTACACGCTCGACGACCTCGCGGGTGACGTCGTCGAAGCCCTCCCGACCGGACTCGACAGCGTCGTGGGCCACTCGCTCGGGGGAGCGGTGCTCGTGCGCGCCGTCGCGCGTCTGCAGCCCGAGCGCGCGATCTACCTCGACCCGGGGTTCGAACTCTCGCTCCCCACGACCGGGTTCAAGGGCCGGGCATTCTGGGCCGTGCCGCCGCTCTCGCTCGGCGTCATGGGCCTGTTGCAGGCACGACGCAGTGCGCCGCAGCGAGCCGCCCTGGACCCCAGCATCCGCGAGCTGATGAAGCGCGCCCAGCAGCAGTTCGACGCGAAGATGGCGGTCGGCATCTTCCGCGAGGTGGCGTTCCACCCCATCGCGATCGCCGCACCTGCCGTCCCGTCGACCATCGTGCTCTCGGACGAGTCGCCGGCCGTGCTCCCCGGTTCGATGGCCGCAGCCCTCGAACGTGAGGGATGGGACATCCGCCGTCTCGCCGGCATCCATCACGACATGCAGATCGAAGACCCCGACCGCACGTTCGCGATCATCGAGGACGTGCTGTGACCGGCTCCACCCCGGCGTAGTACCCGAGTACGACGCCCGAACGAACCCGGCACTTCGGGCCGACGCGGCACCTCCGTGCCCGCTCATACCGTCGGAACATGCCCACAACGCCGACGTCCTCCGCCCCCACTTCCTCCCTCGTTCGCGCCCTCGCCGGCGTCGTCGGCAGCATCCTCGTCGCGGTCGCTCTCACGATCATCTGGGTCGCGCGACTGAGCGTCGACCGGGTGCTGTACGTCAGCGGTCTGGGTGCCGACGGCGAGCCCACGGCGCGCTGGTTCGAGGTGGCGCTGCTCCTCCTCGTCGCCGGAGGCTTCAGCGTCGCCTGGGCGGCACGAGGCATGCGCTCGACCGCTCGACTCCTCGCGCTGTGGACTCCCGCGCTCTCGGTCGCGATCGCATCGTCGCTGTTCCTCATCGCCTCGCAGGTGCCGTGCACGACTGGATGCCCGCTGCCGGTCGGCCCGACCTTCACCTGGCAGGACCTGATCCACACATCCGTCGCCGTCCTGGCCTTCGCCTTCGCTGCCGTCGCGATGCTGCAGACGTCGTTCGTGAAGGGCCGTGCGACACTGCGGGCGCTCTCGATGATCGCCGGCATCTCGACGGCCGTGATCGCCGCGGCAGGCGGCATCCTGTCGCTGCTGCAGTTCCGCACCGACATCGGCAGCATCCTCGAACTGGTCGCCACGACAGTGGGGATGGGATGGCTCGCGATCCTCGGACTCGCCACGGCGCACGCGCACCGGGCTGCGACTGCACGCAGCCGCGATGGCGTCAGGGCTCCGGAGCGCGTGGCTGCTCGACCCATGGCGCCTACACGCACTGCGCCGACAGGGTCGCTCGTCACCGTTCGCGGCTGAGCCGGGTGCGTAGAGTCGTCACATGTCAGAGCCCGTCGCCGTCTCCGAGGCGAAAGCCCTCGCGGTGGATCTGCCGCGGCCGGCGGGGGCCATGCGCCGGTATTGGGGGAGTCACCCGTGGCTCGTCGACTCGCTGCTCGCCGCAGGCTATCTCGCGGTGGGGGCGCTCTGGGCCGTCATCACACCGTTGTCGTCGGGCGACTGGTCGCCGATCGCACCGATCCTCGTCCCTCTTGTGGGAGCGGTCGTCAGCGCGGTCGCACTGCTCTTCCGACGCCATCAGCCCTGGGTGGTCTTCGGCATCATCGGGATCGTCGCCCTCGTGTCCCATCTTCTGGACGCCCCGGCGGAGCCCTTCGGCGTCGGCCTGGCCCTCTACGCCCTCTTCGTCTACCGCTCGAACCGCAGCGGGTGGATCGCCTTCGGGGTGACCGCGATCGTCAGCCTCTTCTTCCTCCCGGCGAGCGTGCTGTTCATCGTGGGGATGCTCGTCGCCGCGCTCCTCGGCGTGACCGTCGGCGATCGACGCCGGTACATCGGCGCGATCGTCGAACGCGCCAACCAGCTCGCCCGCGAACGCGACCAGCAGGCGCGGCTGGCGACCCTCGCGGAACGCGCCAGGATCACCCGCGAGATGCATGACGTCGTGGCCCACAGCGTCTCGGTCATGGTCTCCCTCGCGGACGGCGCGGGAGCCCTCGCCGAGAAGGACCCGCAGCGTTCGCGCGAAGCCATCCGCGAGATCGGCGACGTCGGACGGCAGTCGCTCGTGGAGATGCGTCAGCTCATGGGTGCGCTCGGTGACGAGACAGCGGATGGCGAGGCGCAGAGCCCTCTCCGCCCCAACCCCGGACTCGGCGAGCTGCCGGGACTGCTCGAGTCATTCCGCGCGGCCGGGCTCCCGGTGGCCATGCGGACACAGGGCACTCCTCCGGAGCAGGCGGGACTCCAGAACGCGATCTACCGGATCGTCCAGGAGTCCCTCACCAACGCGCTGCGCTACGCACGAGAGCCGCGTCATGTGCTCGTCGCCCTCGACTTCACCGAGGAACCGCTCACGCTCGAGGTCACGGACGACGGGCGCGCCGGGCCACCCGCGGAATCCGTCGGCTCGGGCAGCGGTCTGGTCGGCATCCGCGAACGGGTTCGCCTCTACGGTGGGACAGTGGATGCCGGACCGGCAGGCGACGGAGGATGGCGCGTGAGAGTCGAGATCCCGAACGAGGGGAGGGGTCATGGTGGCTGATGCGCCGATTCGCACCCTCATCGTCGATGACCACGAACTGATCCGTCGCGGGATGAGGATGGTGCTCGACGCCGAGGACGACATCCACGTCGTCGGCGAGGCCGTGTCGGGAACCGAGGCGGTTCACCTGGCGGGTCAGCTCACCCCCGACGTGATCCTGATGGACATCCGGATGCCGGAGATGGACGGCATCGAGGCGACGCGCCGCATCGTCAGGGAGACGCCGGCGAGCCGCGTGCTGGTCCTCACGACGTTCGACCTGGACGAGTACGCATTCGGGAGTCTTCGCGCCGGAGCGAGCGGCTTCCTCCTGAAGAACACGCCGCCTGCGCAGCTGATGGACGCGATCCGCGCCATCGCTGCCGGCGACGCGCTGGTCTCTCCTCGGGTCACGCGCTCGATGCTCGACCTCTTCGCCTCGCGGTTGCCGCGCCAGACGGCATCCGACGAATCGCGGCTGAGCGTGCTCACCGAGCGTGAGAGAGACGTCTTCCTCGCCATCGCGAAGGGTCTCAACAACACGGAGATCGGCGAGAAGCTCTTCGTCTCGGAGTCCACGGTGAAGACCCATGTGGGGCGCGTCCTCGCGAAGCTGGACCTGCGTGATCGAGTACAGGCCGTGATCCTCGCGTTCGAGGCCGGACTGGTGTGACGCGGAATCGACGGAAGGAAACACGGACCATGATCGACGACGCATGGCTGGCACGGCTCGAAGCCGAGCATCTCGCCCTCGACCTTCCCCGGTTCGACCGGCGTGATGCCTGGCGACTCGGCAGCTCGATCGCCGAGCGCGCGCTCGCCGCGGCGCATCCGGTGGCGATCGATGTGCGCACGGCATCCGGCATCCTGTTCCACGCCTCGATGCCGGGCGCGACCGCCGACAACGACGAGTGGGTGCGACGCAAGGCGGCGACGGCGTTCCGGTTCGAGACGAGCACGGCCCTGCTCGAGGCACGTGTCGTTGCCGGCGGACGTGACATGTTCGAACCGGGATGGCTGGATCCCGCCGAGTACGCCGTCGCCGGGGGAGCGGTTCCCGTGCGAGTGACCGGCGTCGGAGTCGTCGCCGTCGCCACGGTCTCGGGTCTGCCCTCGGCTGAGGATCACGACCTGGTCGTGCAGGCCCTCATGGAGCTGCGGGAGCGCTGATCACGCCACGTCTGGGGCCCAGAAACACCCTCCCAGGCCAACCATGCGGGCAAGCCTCGTCAGCGGTCACCTTTCTCTGCAGCAATCCCTCCTCTGGCGATTGCGTCAGGAGCCTGCTAGGTTAGCCATGTTCACGTAAACATGGGCGCGGGGGTCAGCGGATGTGGAGCGCAAATTTCGATCATCGCGATGTCTCCCGGCGCTGACCACTCATTCAACTCAGCTCGACCTGTTCCATCCCAGATGTGTTGCCATGCCCAGAATCAAGGAGCACCGATTGACGTTCCCCACCACGTTCCCCGAGCCCGAACTCTTCACTCCCGGCGCCGATGCTCCGGCGTTGCGTTGGGGGCTGCTGGCGCCAGGATGGATCGCAGACCTCTTCGTGTCAGCAGTGCACGCGCACACCGATCAGCGATTCGTCGCCGTCGCGTCACGGTCTGCTGAACGATCTCGAGCGTTCTCGGCGCAGCACGGTATCGCGAAGGCGTACGACTCCTACGAGCAGCTCGTCGCCGACCCCGAGGTCGACGTGGTCTACATTGCTGCGCCGCAGAGCGAGCACCTCGCGCTCGGGCTCTTGGCCGTCGCCGCAGGCAAGCACACCCTCATCGAGAAGCCGCTGGCGACGACCTCCGACGAGGCTCGAGTGCTGGTTTCGGCGGCTCGAAGCGCCGGCGTTCTGATGATGGAGGCGCTGTGGAGTCGCTACCTGCCGCAGACCTCGGTGGTGCGTGCGCTCGTCCGCGACGGAGTTCTCGGAGACATCCGTTCGGTCGTCGCTGATCACGGCCAAGCCATTCCCGACTACCCGAACCACCGCCTCCACCGCCGTGAACTCGGCGGAGGAGCGCTGCTCGACCTCGGCATCTACCCCGTCCAATTGGATTCGATGGTGCTGGGCGCGCCGTCGTCGATCACAGCGATCGGCGGCCTCCTCGACACCGGTGTCGACGCGTATTCGACGCTCGTGCTCGGACACGGGCCGTCCGTCCAGTCCACCCTCACCACCACGCTCGTCGTGCGCACCCCATCGACGGCGGTCATTGCCGGCACGGAGGCGAGGCTCGAGATGGCCGGCTCCTTCTACATGCCGACCACCCTGCGTCTCACGGCGAACGACGGTGAGGCGCTTGTGTGGAACGACACGACCGGAGTGTCATCCATGGCCGGGCTGTCCTGGGAAGCGACGGCACTGGCTCGGTTCGTGCGCGAGGGGCGAACGGAGTCACCCGTGCACACCCTCGATGAGACCATCTCCATCCTCGAGACCCTGGACGAAGCGCGCCGACAGATTGACGACGCCGCGACTCGCTGAACAGATACGGGCCTCGGCAGGCCCTGGCCCCGCGCCGACCACGATCCACGCGGGGCCAGCGCTGTGATTCCCCGTGCGCCGATGGCTGTCAGCCGAGGTGGACGCCCGACTCGCCCGTTGTCCCCCGAAGACCCGACAGACAGAACGGAGCGCGTGACCGTACGCTCTCCCTGGTGCGGCTGCGAAGGTCGCGCGGGGGAGAGGCCGGATGAAGGCGGGTCACGCAGGCACAGTTGCGGTGCTCCTTGTCGCGAGCGCACTCGTCGCATGCGCGCCGCTGCCCCAGGACGCGAGGTCCGCACCTCCCGCGGGGCCGAGTTCTGAGCCGTCTGCCGCAGCATCCGCCCCGCCGACGCCGGAGGTGCTGACGGCCTCGATCCCCCGCGACGAGACTCTCCTCGGTGAGCTCCCCGCGAGCAGCGGCTCCGCCCAGGCCGGGCCGTTCGACAATCCGACCGGACGGGTGGCTCTGTACATCCGGTGCGTCGGCGAGGGCGATGTCGTGGTCGAGATCGCCGGGGCGGCTGCAGTCACGCAAGCATGCCAGGCCGATGCGGACGATCCGGGGTCGCGGAACACGCTCGACGTCTGGGCGACCGATGACATCGTGATCACCGGCTCCGCCGAGAGCACCGCGCTCTGGACGGCGGCAGTGACGTCGATTCCGAACCTCTGAGTCCTGCCGGAGAGCCCGGGCGGCCCCGCCCCCGTCGGAGCCGGGCAGACTGGAACCGACCATTCGCCACGAATCCGGAGTCCCGATGACACAAGAGCAGCCGCGCAGAGCTCCCGAACAGGCCGTCCTCACCGTTCAGCAGGTCGAGCAGGTGAGCCCCGACCTGATCCGGATCACGGCCGGCGGCGACGGGTACGACGCGTTCCGCGACAACGACTCGACCGACAAGTACGTCAAGATCCTGTTCGCGGATCCGGCTCACGGGCTGAGGCCGCCGTACGACCTTGCGCAGCTGCGGGAGGAGAGCCCGGAGAAGCTCCCGACGCGGCGGACGTACACGGTCCGCTCGGCCGATCCCGCTGAGCGGCGCCTGGTGATCGACTTCGTCGTGCACGGCGACGAGGGTGTGGCCGGACCCTGGGCGCGCGCGGCGCAGCCCGGCGACACGCTCGTCGTCAGCGGCGCCGGCGGCGGCTACCGCCCCGATCCCGCCGCCCCATGGCACTTGCTGGTCGGCGACCACACCGCGCTGCCCGCCATCTCGTCGGCGATCGAGAGCATGGATGCCGCGACTCGGGGTCACGTGCTGCTCTCGGTGACCGACGCCGCCGACCGCATCCTGCCGGAGGCACCGGCCGGACTGACGGTGACGTGGACGCAGTCCGACGACGAGCTGCTCGCAGCCCTCGGCGCCCTGGCCTGGGCCGATGGCCACCCGCACGTCTTCGCCCACGGAGAGCGCGCGACCATCAAGGAGGTCCGCGCCGTGCTGAAGCAGCGCGAGGTGCCGCGCGAATCCCTGTCGATCTCGGCGTACTGGGCCCGGGGCCGCGCCGAGGATCAGTTCCAGGCGGAGAAGCGCGAGCCGATCGGTCAGATCGAGTAGTCCGCTTCCTGCCGAGCGGCCCCTTTTGTGTGCGAGGGGCCCCTCTGTGTGCGAGCGGCCCCTTTGTGCCCGTCCATAACGGGGTGGCTCGCACAGAAGGGGGCTGGTCGGCGCGGGGGCGCGACGCGTCACACGCGCGGCATCCACCCGTCCTGCTCACGGATCGCACCGGTGATGCGACGGCTCGCGGTGCGCAGCTGCGTCGCCTGTGTCGGCGTGAGCGCATCGAAGACGAGCCGACGCACGAGTGCGACGTGCCCAGGCGCGGCGGCGCGCGCGGCATCCGCTCCCTCATCGGTCAGCGTCGCGAGCGTGATGCGTCCGTCGGTCGGGTCGGGAGCGCGACGGACCCAGCTCTTCGCCTCGAGACGCGCGACGGCTCGAGACAGGCGCGAGAGCGTGCTGTTCGCGTAGCTCGCGAGTTCGCTCATCCGCAGCGTGCGCTCATCGGCCTCGGCGAGGGCGAAGAGGATGCCGTACTCGAAATGACTGATGCCCGAATCGCGCTGCAGCTGCGCGTCGAGTGCGGTCGGCAGCCACTCGAGCAGGGTCGCGAGTGCGGACCAGGTCTCGAGTTCGTCCGGCCCGAGCGCGTCTGCTGATCCCGTGAGTGCCATGGATCCACCCTAGGACATGACTTGCTCAGGAAAGTAAATGGGCTAGGCTTACTTTCCTAGACAAGTAAATGTTGACAGGAACGGACGCACCTATGGATCTCCACATCGCCGGCAAAAGGGTCTTCATCAGCGGCTCCACGCAGGGGATCGGTCGCGCGGCGGCTCTCGCCTGCGCCATCGAAGGCGCCAGTGTCGTCATCAACGGCCGCTCGCAGGCCCGCGTCGCCGAGGCGGTGGACCGGCTCCGCGCCGAAGCGCCTGGCGCCGACATCTCGGGGATCGCGGCGGACCTCGCCGATCCTGCCCAGGTGGACGCGCTCCTGGAAGCCCTCGGGGAGGTCGACATCCTGGTGAACAACGCCGGCGTCTTCGACGTCGCGCCGTTCGCGCAGATCGACGACGCGGAGTGGTCCCGGTACTTCCAGCTCAACATGATGGCTGCCGTGCGCCTGTCGCGCCGGTTGCTGCCGGGGATGCTGGCCAGGAACGAGGGGCGCATCATCTTCATCGGCACGGAATCGGCCGTCGACGTGCCGGCGGAGATGATCCACTACGGCGCCACGAAAGCGGCCGCGCTCGCCGTGGCGAACGGCCTCGCGAAGCTCACACGCGGCACGAACGTCACGGTGAACACGGTGCTCGGCGGACCGACGTACTCCGATGGAGTCGCAGCGGCGGTCGAGAGCATCGCCGCCGCGCAGTCCGTCGACGTGGAGCAGCTCAAGGGGTCGCTCGTGCGCGACACGTCGCTGCTGCAGCGGTTCATCCGACCGGAGGAGATCGCCCATCTGGTCGCGTACCTCGCGAGTCCTCTCTCCTCGGCGACCAACGGCGCCGCCCTGCGTGCGGACGGCGGGGTGCTCACGACCATCCTCTGAGGAACGTGCAAGGCTGGGACGATACGTGCCACCGAGCGCGCGAAGCGAGGGAGAAGACGGATGCTGGAGACGACCGACCACGTACGGCTGGGGAACACCGGCCTCCGCATCTCCCCGGTGGTGCTGGGCTGCATGAGCTTCGGCGCGCCCGACCGCGGCACCCACCGCTGGTCGCTCGACGAGGAGACCAGTCGTCCGCTCATCCGTCAGGCGCTCGAAGCAGGGATCACCACGTTCGACACGGCCGACGTGTACTCCGACGGCACGAGCGAGGAGTTCGTCGGCCGCGCGCTCGCCGACTTCGCGCAGCGCGACCAGGTCGTGATCGCCACGAAGGTGCACGGCCGCATGGGGCCTGGCGCGAACCAGGCCGGGCTCAGCCGCGCGCACATCCTGTCGGGCATCGACGCGAGCCTCCGCCGCCTCGGCACCGACTTCATCGATCTCTACCAGATCCACCGCTGGGACCCGGAGACGCCGATCGAGGAGACCATGGAGGCGCTCCACGACGTCGTGCGCTCCGGAAAGGCGCGGTACATCGGCGCCTCCTCGATGTGGACCTGGCAGTTCGCGAAGGCGCAGCACGTCGCCCGCCTGAACGGGTGGACGCCCTTCGTCTCGATGCAGGACCAGTACAACCTGCTCCAGCGCGAGGAGGAGCGCGAGATGCACCCGTACTGCCTCGACTCCGGCGTCGGAGTGCTGCCGTGGTCGCCACTCGCGCGCGGACGCGTCACCCGCGACTGGGACGAGACGACCGCCCGCACCGCGACCGACGAGTTCGGCGCGACCCTGTACCGCAGGGAAGAGGAGTCGAACCGGGCGATCGTGGATGCCGTCGGTCGTGTCGCCGCGGAGCGCCGTGTCTCGCGCGCGCAGATCGCCCTCGCCTGGGTCGCGCAGCAGTCGGCCGTCACCGCGCCGATCGTCGGCGCCACCCGCGCGGAGCACATCGAGGATGCCGTCGCCTCGGCCGGCATCCGCCTGGAATCCACCGAGCTGGCCCAGCTGGAGAGCGCCTACACGCCGCGGGAGCCGGAGGGCTTCTGAGCCGCAGCCGCCCCGACTCCAGCGCCCGTGTGGTCCCAGGGTCGCTCATCGTGCCCCCCGTAGACTGGTCGGGACCCCTACCCTCGGAGCCTCATGTCACGTCTTTCCCTCGGGACCCGCATCCACTATCTGCTGGGACGCGCGCGTCGCATCGACATCGGATCGGTGATGGAGCGGGCCAAGGAGGCCTCGAAGCAGCACCACAAGGCGGTTCCGGGCATCGTCGTCGACATGCTGTGGTCGGCCGCACGGCACAACGTCGGGTTCCAGGACTACATCGACTACGACTTCGCCATGCTGACCAAGGCGGAGCGCGAGACATTCATGACCCACCCGGTCTCCAACCTGCTGTCGCACCGGTACGACCACCCGGACTTCCG
This sequence comes from Microbacterium luteolum, assembly GCF_039533965.1. NCBI lineage: Bacteria > Bacillati > Actinomycetota > Actinomycetes > Micrococcales > Microbacteriaceae > Microbacterium > Microbacterium luteolum. Next base: position 2,578,146 of record NZ_BAAAUN010000001.1, on the reverse strand, counting down.
CTGGATCTTCCAGGACAAGGTCGAGTTCGACCGGCATTTCGCGCAGCACCTGCACCGTGAATGGCTGGTCGTGGAAGAGGGCAACGCGGATGCCGTGCGCGAGCTCACCCAGCGCCTCGGCACGATCGTCACCAAGGAGCCGGTCGGCCAGGCGGGGACGGGCGTGCACCGGTACCACGCGGCCGACGTCACGGACTGGGATGACTTCCACCGCGGCCTGCTCGCCCGCGGCGAGCTGCTGATCGAAGAGGTCATCCGACAGCACGACGACCTCGCGGCCGTCTGCCCCGGCACCGTCAACACCACGCGGGTCACCGCGTTCTTCGACGGCGAGAAGGCGCACATCCTCGCGATGGCCCAGAAGTTCGGTCGTGGCGCGGTGAGCGACCAGATGACGTTCGGCGGCTTCTACACGATGCTCGACGAGAACGGCCACGCCGTCAGCGCCGGCTACGACTCGCACGGTCACGTGCACGAGAACCACCCCGACAGCGGCTTCCGCATCGCCGACTTCCAGCTGCCGTACATGGACGAGGTCCGGGCCTTCATCGACGAGGTCGCCCGCGTCGTGCCGCAGGTGCAGTACGTCGGATGGGACATCGTCGTGTCTCCCGACGGTCCCGTCCTCGTCGAGGGCAACTGGGGTGCGGGCGTCTACGAGAACAAGCCCAGCGTCACCGGCATCCGCACCGGCCACAAGCCGCGTTACCGCGAGGTCATCGGGTTCTGACCCTGCGGGACGCGCGCCGGCTACCGATACGCTGAGCGCATGAGCGAGGCCCCCGCGCGCAAGCCCCACCCTGCCCTCTCCGTCGTGCGGCGGATACCCGCGACCCTGACGATGGTGCTGCTGATCCTCGTCGTGGGGGTCGTCTGGCGAGGCCTGTGGACGTCCTTCGAGGACACCGACCTGTTCCGGAACGTGGCCTACGGGTTGCCGAACCTCGCCGAGGGCAAGTGGTGGACGCCGCTGACCGGCACGTTCTTCGTGAACCAGCCCTGGGTCTACATCTTCACCATCACCGGCTTCTGGGGCATGGCGTACGTGGAATTCCGCCGCGGCTCCCGCGTGGCCCTCGCCTATTACTGGATCGGCCAGCTGTTCGCGATCTTCGCCACCGCGCTGCTGCTGTTCGCGCTCTCGCAGTTCCCCTGGGCATGGGCGACCACGCAGGCGCAGGCGCTCGACGTCGGAGCATCCGGCGGCACCATGGCCTGCATCGCCGCTGCCGTCGGCCTGTTCCGGCCGCCATGGCGGGTGCGCGGGTGGTTGATCCTGCTCGGCTTCGTGTTCGTCGCGATGCTTTTCTGGGGCAAGGTCGCCGACCTCGAGCATCTGCTCGCCGTGCTGCTGATCCTGGTCGTCGACCGGTCGATGCGCGTGCGGCACACGACCGTGCGCGAGCAGCGGCTGATCGCCGTGGTCGCGCTGCTGGTGCTCGGCGCCGTCGAGATCATCACGACCTTCGTTCCGACCGACGGCCCGTTCGGACAGACGGAGCCGGCCTCCGGAGGGTTCATCGACCTGGCGATCGACGTCGTCGTGATCCTCGTGATCGTGAACGGCCTGCGCCGCGGACGACGGTTCGCCTGGGTGCTCGCGCTGCTGCTGGGCATCTTCAACGTGCTGGTCGCGGCTCTCGTGCTCACCCTGATCACCGTGTTCAGCCAGGCGCAGCTCGACCTGCGCTGGGACGGAGAGACCGAGCTCGCCCTCGCGAGCGGATTCCTCTGGCTCATCACGCTCGTCTACCTGGTGTGGGTGCGACGCGCGTTCCGCGCGAAGCGCCGCTCGACCCTGGGCGCTCAGCCCGCCCCGACCGTCGACGACGTGAAGAAGGAGCTGCGCGCGCATGGCGGCGGAACCCTGTCGTGGATGACGACCTGGGACGGCAACAGCTACGCGCGGGTGCCCGGCGGAGTGGTCGCCTACCAGCGCCGCAACGGCGTCGCCCTCGCCCTCGCCGATCCGATCGGGCCTGCAGCGCAACGAGCGGATGCCGTCGCCGGCTTCATCAGCGCCGCCGAGCACGCGGGCCTCGTGCCGTGCTTCTTCAGCGCCGATGCGGCGACGCTCGCCGCGGTGCCGTCGACGTGGCGGAGTATCGTCGTGGCCGATGACACCATCGTCGACCTCGCCGGCCTCGAGTTCACCGGCAAGCGCTGGAACTCGGTGCGCTCATCGCTCAACCGCGCGGGCCGCGAGGAGATGACGTTCAAGATGACGCAGCTCAAGGCCGAGCCGTGGGGCGTGCAGCAGCAGCTGCGTGCGATCTCGGAGGCGTGGGTGGGCGACAAGGATCTCCCGGAGATGCGTTTCACCCTCGGCACCCTCGACGAGGCGGAGGATCCGGAGGTGCGGCTGGCACTGGCTCTCGCACCGAACGGCGACGTGGACGGATTCCTGTCCTGGCTCCCCGTGTACGGCGACGAGGGAGTGGTGCGCGGCTGGACCCTCGACCTCATGCGACGACGGGACGGCGGCTTCGCCCCGGTGATGGAGTACCTCATCGGATCCTCCGCCCGGCAGTTCTCGGAGGAGGGCGCCGAGATCATGTCGCTCTCGGGCGCCCCGCTCGCGCACGACTATCCGCCGGACGCCGGCGTGATCGCCGCCCTGAGCGACAAGCTCGCCGAGGCGCTGGAGCCGGTTTACGGCTTCGGATCACTGCACCGGTTCAAGCAGAAGTTCCACCCGCGCTACGAGACCATGTACCTGCTGTTCCGCGACGAGAGCGACCTCACCCGCATCGGCGGCGCACTCACGCGGGCCTTCCTGCCCGATGCGACGCTGCGGCAGTTCGCCGGGGCCGGGCTCGAGCTCGTGCGCGGAAGCAAGGACTGACGAGCCGACGACCGGCCCGCGTCACCGTCGAGGAACGGACTCTCCGACGGATGCGGCGCTGTCGTCGTCGGCCGAGTCCGCGAGCTCGAACACCCGGACGGCGTTGCCGTAGTAGATCTTGTCGATGACGTCGCGCGGCAGCGCCAGGCCCGGCACGTCGGCGTCCAGCGCGTTGACCCGCTGGCTCTCGTCGGTCGCCAGGTAGCGCCAATCCGACGTCCAGATGCCGTGCGCGGCTCGGCAGAACTTCACCGGGTCGGCGCTCGGGTGGAAGGACAGGTCGGTGCCGTACAGCACCCGATCCTGGTACCGGATGAAGAAGTCCCGCACGCGCTCACGGTCCTGCAGCGACTGGAACTGCAGCTGGCTCATCCGCGACGACATGTCGACCGTGGCGTCCGGGAAGCGGTCGAGGAACGCGCCCAGCTTGTCGACGTCGTGCTCCAGGCTGCCCAGGTGCGCGCCGACGAAGCGCAGTCCCGGCAGCGCGGTGAGGAACCGATCGCGCATGGCGATCAGGTCGTCGTGTCCGGGCAGTTCGGGGTGCAGGTACATGTGGTACTGCGGCCGACGGCTGAAGTACCGGCGATCGTTCTCGGTCGTCATCTCCTCCAGAGGCAGCCAGCAGTTGTGCGGCTCGCCCTGATGGCCGATCAGCGCCAAGCCGAGCGCGCGCGCCTGTTCGGCGACCGCCATCAGCTCCGGGTGATCCAGCATGACCAGGTGGCCCTCGGGGTCTTCGGCACCCATGCCGATGTCCTTCCAGAACTTCACCGCGCGCGCGCCCTCGGCATCCGCCGTGGCCAGATCCTCGGTGACGCGCTCGGTCCAGCCCGGCTGTCCGAAGCCGCTCATCGAGAACGACGTCGACCAGTGCACCTCGCCCGGGTAGGCGTCGGCCATCGCGATCGCGATCGCGCGCTGACCGGCGATGGGGGTGAAGTCGGGGGCGTCGACGTTGATCGTCATCAGCTCGAAGCCGTCTTCGAGCGCCAGCTGGACGAGGGCCGGGTCGTCGACGTTGAGGTGCACGTGGGCATCGAACTTGCGGACGCGGGCGAAGTCCGCCATCCCGTAGTGCGTCGAGACCGGGGTGGTGAGACCCTCGCCCTGATCGGACGGGGGAGTGCTGGGAGAGTTCACGCTCCTCATACTGGCAGGAAGCTGTCCTGTCGCGGCGGAGGCGAAGACCGAGAATATCGGGTTCGGCGGGCAGCGAACCGGGGCCGCTAGTGAGCCGCCGTCGGGTGCGGCTCGGAGCCCGACGCATGAGCGCTCCTCGCGCGCACGGCCATCGCCACACCGTGCAGGAGCAGGCTTGCGAGCACGACGACCACCATGACGTAGACCGCGATGTCGCCGTCGTCGTCGTTCATCGCGTTGTAGGCGAGCAGGCCGAACACGATCGACGAGGTGCCTCGAGGGCCGAGCACCCCGAGGCCGATGCGCTCCCGCCACGGGAGGTGGCTGCCGAGCATGGATGCCAGCACGGGCACGAGGCGCACCACGGTGAGGGCGAGCAGCGCGTAGAGGATCCACGTCCACTGGAATCCGATCTCCAGCACCAGGACTCCGACGGCTCCGAAGACGAACCACATGATCATCGAGGTGGTCGTGGCCAGGTCTTCGACCGCGCTCAGCTCCGCAGCGGGGATGTCGGTCTGCCCGTCAGCCCGAGCGTTGCGGCAGAGCTTGTACGCGATGCCGGCGAGGAAGGCCGCGACGAAGCCGTTGCCACCCAGGGGAGTCGCGATGGCGTAGACGATCAGCGGGACCAGCACCATGACGATGCGGACGCCGCTGGTGCGGGTCCAGCCTCGTCGTACAGACACCCAGACCAGGGCTCCGGACGCAGCCCCGACGACCACGCCGACCAGGAGGGCGATTCCGGCTGCCTGCAGTGCGGCGCCGACCGCGGTTCCGAGGTCCTCGGTGTGGGACTGCGAGAGGTAGAGCAGCGCGAAGGCGAACACCGGGGAGAAGATGCCGTCGTTGTAGCCGCTCTCGACGGCCACGGTGTGCCGCACTCGCCGCGGCCACCGCCCGTCTCGCAGCAGACCTGCCGCCGGAGCGAAGTCGATCGGCATCACCACGCAGGCCACGGCCAGCAGGACCGCCCACGACGAACCCCCGAGGAGCAGACCGCCCAGACCGAATGCCAGGAGGATGGTCAGCGGCAGCGCGATCCCCAACAGGCGTCCGACGAGGCCGCGCTCACCGGCGAGGAATCCGCCGCGCACTTCGGTCGCGTCGACGAAGAGCAGCACGGCGAGGATGAGCTCAGCCGTCTTCTCGGCGATGTCGGTGTTCAGGTCGGTCCCGATGTCGGGTCCGACCACGAGGCCGGTGACGATCCCGGCGCACGCCATCGCCACAGGTCCGGACACATGCCATCGCTCGAGCCTGGCCGCCAGCACCGCCCAGATGACGATCGCGACGAGGCTCGCGACGATCACCATCAGCATGGCTCTGACCATACCGGACGTGGGGACGAGCCGGACACCTGAGGACGGATCCCGGCCTCAGGCGCCCATGAGATCCGAGCCGTGCTTGTGCAGCTGCTCGTACGCGTCGGCGTAGGTCTGAGGCTCGGGCGCATCGTGATGTCCGAACCGCGCCTGCAGGAGCCCGATCAGGCCGCGGGCAGGCGGGCTCAGCGGCTTGTCCTTGTGAGCGTGTCCGGGGTGCGGCGGGGCTTCCTGCGGGTTGGCGGGGGTCCACTGCGGCACCGTCGTCGGCCAATCGTCCGGATGGCGCGGAGCGTCGAGGTTCACGATCGACAAGAGGTCGTTGGCGCCGGCGTCGCGACGGGTCAACGGCTCGAGTCCATGCAGCTCGCTGAGCGTCTTGATGACCGAACCGTGGTGCATCTCATCGTTGATGACCGTGCCGCGACGCGTGTAGGCGGACACGGCGATCGCGGGCACGCGGCATCCGAGGCGATCGAAGGAGAAGTCCATCTCACCCGCTTCGGCGTCCGCGTGGGGAGGTTCGCCCGCGGGCGGGGGGACGTGGTCGTAGGTGCCGCCGTGCTCATCGAACGTGATCAAGAGCATGGTGTTCACGGCGTTGGACCCCGTCGCCGACGCGGAGTTCTTGATCGACGTGTAGATGTCATGGATCAGGGCCTCGCCGGCGCGTACATCGGAGACAGCGCTGTCGACCACCTGCACCCCGTCGACCTCACTCTCCCGAAGGGCCCCGAACGGCGGGTGGAAGTCGTTGTGGTTGTACGCCATCCGTGGCTCGATGAAGGCGTACGCCGGGAGATCGCCGTTCGCCACATCCTTGTAGAACTGGTCCATCGTCGCGAAGTGGTCGCTCTTCCAGTACTTCTCCAGGACGGGAGCGTGCAGCACCCCGGTGAAGGAGACGAGCTGGAGCTCATCGAAGTAGATCCGCCAACTCAGCCCCGCGTCCTCGAGCCGGTTGAAGATCGTGGGCGCCTCCGGAGCGTCGATCCACTTGCCGTAGCCGCCGCCGTGTTTGTTGGTCACGAAGCCGTGCGACGTGGATGCGTGGAAGAAGGACCGGTTGCAGAACGTCTGCGACGGCACAGCGCAGAACCAATGATCGAACACGGCGAACTCGCGGGCGAGCGTCGAGAGCACCGGCAGCATCTCGGGAGAGAAGCCGCCCATGATGTGTCGAAGGTCGTCGGTTTGCGGCTCGACGCCTTTCTTCAGTCGCCGGTAGTTGATGAAGTAGTCGTGCACGAAACCCGAGTTCGTCGGAGTTTCGGTGGAACCCGGCCGATTGAAGGGATGGGTCATCTCTTCGACCCACAGGTGTTCGTTGCCCTGTGGCTCGACATGGTCGAACAGCTGTGTGTTGACGTGCGGGAACTCCTCCCCGGGGTCGGGGTTGGGGTACCCCATCACCTTGTCGGTGTCGCCGTTGTAGACATGAGCGGGGATGACGGTCCCGTCCGGAGCCGAGTTCGAGTAGTCGCCGAACGCCAGCCCGTCGAACTGGGCGCCGGTCGGGAGAGTCTCCGGCGTATACAGCCAGCCGAGCAGGTTGTCGAATGCTCGGTTCTCACCCATCACCACGACCATGTGGTCGAAGCCCGGCGCAGACCGGGGCTGGAGCCCCACGAAGTCATCGGCGCCCGCGGCGAATCCGTCGCGATAGCCGACGGCTGCGCCGGCAGCCGCGCCGCCCGCGGCTCCCAGGCCTCCGGCGATGGCTGCGATCCCGCCCGCTTTGAAGAAATCGCGGCGCGAGTGCGTTTTGGGGTCGCGGGGCTGCTCGCTGGCTCTGTCGTGATCTCGCCTCATGGTCCTGCCGTTCGCTCGTGTGCCGGTCTAGTAGTTCTCGGCGGGAACTCTCTCGTACCACCAGAAGGGGTGCGTGAGCACATGCATGAGAGGCTCCCTGCCGACCCACGACCCGAAGTGACCCTCACGCCATCGTCCGCTCGAATCGCTGAGGTACTTCATGGAGGGGTTCATGAACCGCTCCTCATAGGCGTGGTAGCGGAGGCCCCACTCGCGCACCAGTTCGTCCGCGAACGAGGCACCCCCCATCCGCGCCGGCTCATGAAGGCTCAGCCCACTGATCGGGCGCCCGACCGCGGCTTCGAAGATCGTTCGCTGCCGGTGGGCCCAGTCGAGGTTGCTCGATCCGAGCCACTCTCGCAGTCCGCCTTCGAGGTGGAGCTGCACTTCATGCCCGAGTTCCTCGATCTCACGTATCGCCAGCAGCGAAGGAAGGCTCAGGGGGTTGTATCCGTGCGCATGCACACGGATGAAGAAGCTCGACGTGCATCCGTGTCGAGAATCGATCCGCGCCACTTGGACCGCCAGCTCGATGCTGTTGTCGATGTCGTGGCGGAGGATGAGGTGTCGCTCGCGGGCAGCGTCGAGATAGTTCTCGAAGCTCGAGACCGCATATCCCGCGGCGACGTACGCATCCAGCGTCTCCGCATACGACCGCAGAGAGAAGTCGTGTGCGCCGCTCACGTTCCGACCCGGGCAGGGGTGGCCGAGATGACGTCGACGACGCGATCCGCGACGGCCTGCAGCGAGTGATTCTGCGACGCCCACAGGGCGAGGTCTCGACGCTCGTCCGCGGACGGCAGCGACTCGACCGACTCGACCAGTTGAGCGGCGATGGCCTCTGCGTCATAGGCGCTTGCAGCGCCGGCGCGAACCCCTGCGGCACGTGCCTCATCGATGAGGTCGATGGTCGGGCCGGACCCCGCGAAGATGACCGGACAGCCCGTCATGAAGGAGGAGAAGGCCTTGGACGCGTACGAGTACTCGTAGACCGTGTCCGGTTTGATGGTGGCGAGACTCGCAACCGCCGCATTCAGGTGAGGCAGAAGGGCGGCCGGCGTCACGGGCTCGAGAAATTCGATCTGCGAACTCACACCGAGCTCGCGTGCCCTCTCGTCCACGGTGTCACGCGAGGCGCCGTTGCCGATGAACCTCAGCACGTAGCCGGGGTACTGCTTCGAGAAGCGTGCGAAGCCGTCGACCAGGATGTCGGCCCCGTGATACGGCGAGTAGCTGCCCGCATACACGAAGAGCTTCTCGGTCGGCATCTCGAGGTAGGTGAACTGAGTGGCGTCGGCCCCGAAGCCGGTCACCGTGACGGGCGCATGGGAACCGAGCGCGCGGATTCTGCCGACGACCCCCTGCGAGACCGTCACGATGTGCGCGGCGCCGCGAAGTGCGAGCTTCTCGACCGCGCGCAGCACGCGGATCACGACCCCAGGCACCGGCTCGAGCTGAACGGCATCGGACCAGATGTCCGCCGCGTCGTAGACATAGGGGATGCGGCGCAATGCGCATACCGCTCGTACGACAGCCCCGGACGTCGGCGGCGGCTCGACGAGGACGGCATCCGGACGAGGACCGAAGAGCAGCCGGAAGAACAGGGGAACGTCGTAGCTCACGTAGCCCGCGTACCCGCGCACGTATCCCGTCGAGTCGCGCAGGACGGGCCAGCTTCGCACCCGCTCACCCCGCGTCTGCGATGGCGTTCCCAGAGGCGGGGTCGCCGTGTACACGTCGACGAGTATGCCCCTGCACAGCGCGGAATCCACCACCGCACCGAGGAAGATGGAGGCTGCCGCAGGCTCCGGGCGATAGATCCGTGTGACGACGGCAAGCCTCATCGGTTGCGCGTGGCGAAGAACTCTCGGGTCCCCACGCCGGTCCACAGCAGGGAGATGATGAGGATCGGCATCAGGACGTTGTAGATCGCGTGCCAGACCTCGGCGCCGGAGGTGACGAGCCCGACGACCGCGCTGATGATCGCGAGCACCTGCAGGATCGTGACGATCATGCGCGCCGTGCGGCTGCCGCGCAGGATGCCGAAGGCGAAGATCAGGTTGAGGACGGCGATGGCGAGGAGGAATCCGGCGAGCACCGCGATTCCGCTGCTGTCGAGGACCGTCCCCTCGATGGTGGCCGATGACATGTTCCCCGCGCCGATCAGCCCGAGGATGCCGCCGAGGATGCCGACAGCGCCCGAGATGAACAGGAGGACGGCCACGAGGGTGACTCCGAGAGGGCGGGGGACGGCGGTGCTCACGATGTTCTCCTATGGGTAGGCGGTCGGCTCTCCGACCACCCGACCACACGTGCCGAAGAGGGGGCACGGGCACGGCCCGAGTCCGACGAGAATGTTCGGAGAACGGATCAACGTCTGCGCTCAGCGGATAGCGATATATCGGTGAGTGAAAGTGCGTCCTGGCCCTGGCTAGACTCCTCAGCATGACGACAAACTCGCCGAGCAGCCCCCGTCGCGGCCTCGCGATCAGCTCCGTTGTCACGGGTGCTCTCGCCACCGTGATGATCATCGCCTTCTGGCTCATCGCGGGCGGTTCCGACGGGCAGGGACTGTCGACCGGGTCGGTTCTCGCTGTCCTCTTCTTCTATGCGGCGCCTGTCGTCGGTGCGATCGCCGTGCTTCTCGGAATCGTCGCGGCGATCCTCTCGCGGTCGAAGCTCCTGGCGATCGTCGGGATCGTCTTGGGCGCCGTGCCGATCGTCGCGGTCCTCGTGTCGCAGTTCTCCGCGAGCTGAGAAGGAGCAGCGTGGAGCCTGCTCGTGGCACGTTCCTCGTCAGCGGCTCACCGACGGGTCACGCAGACGGGCCCGAAGGGGAGGCATCCCCACCCGGTCCGCCGCTCCTGTCGGCGCGCACGCGCGATGAAGCCGAGGAGCTCATCGAGTCCATCTTCATCCCGCACAAGCTGGAGACGAAGGATGTCGACTCCCTCGACCTGCGCATGCGCTTCGTGGACTCTCCGCGGCTCACCATCGGCCGGGTCGCCTATGGCAGCGAGGTGCGCAAGCTGTGCCCGCCGATGGAGACGTTCGTCCACCTGAACCTCACCCTCGCCGGGAAGACCATCGCACACCAGGGAAAGCATGTCGGCATCACTGCGCCGAAAGCCACGGCGGTGGTCTTCAACCAGGATGAGGAGTTCTCGGTGCGGTGGGCGCCGCGGACTCTGCAGTACGCGATGCGCTTCCCCATCGCGCGGTTGGAGGAGCACCTCGCCCTCATGACCGGCCGGCCCTCGTCGGCGCTGAGGTTCGACCTGGCCTTCGACACGAACACACCCGCGGGCCATGCGCTCGTCGCGGCTGTCGAGCATACCTACCGTCAGCGCGCCACCCTCGGTACCAGCGCTCCCCGGATGCTCGTCGATCAGCTCGATTCGTACCTTTACACCCACCTCCTCCTCACCGCCGAGCACTCGCACTCCGCGGCGCTGCGTTCCGACCCGCTGAGCGCGGGACGGCGTCATGTCCGCCGTGCATGCGAGCTCCTCGAAGCCGATCCGGCGACGTCGTGGAGCACGACCGACATCGCGAAGCGGCTGAACATCAGCGAGCGAGCACTCCAGGCCGGCTTCCGGGCCCAGCTCGGGCTGAGTCCCATGGCGTTCCTGCGCGGCATCCGGCTGCAGCGGGTGCGCGCGCAGCTGCTGGCGTCGGACGGCAGCGTCAGCGTCAGCGAGATCGCTCGCCGATGGGGATTCCACCACCTGGGCCGCTTCTCGGCCTACTACCGGGACGCATTCGGCGAAGTGCCTTCGAGGACCGTGCAGCGTCCCGTCCCGGGCGACGAAGAGACCGGCGGAGGCCGCGAAGCATGAGCACAGAAGACACGCCCTCGGCACCGTCGACCGGCCGGACCACCCTGGCGCATCATCTGACGCGGATGACGGGGCGTGATCCGAACGAGCCGCACCGTGCCGCGACACCCCTCGAGCTGCTCTTCGATCTCGCCTTCGTCGTGACGTTCGTCGCCGTCGGCAACGAATTCGCGCACTATCTCGCAGACGGTCATATCGCCACCGCCATCGGGGGCTTC